>JBDKID010000014.1:0-141675 GCA_039797295.1 Pseudomonadota bacterium
TTTTTCCCCCGTTGACAGGGTTGCCAGTGCAGACACGCCCAAATCCACCCCTACTGTGCCTTGGTTTTCGGCAGGCGGGAGGTGGTTATGGTCTTGCGTATCCACGGTGATGCTGGCGAACCACTGATCAGCGGTGCGGGAAATCGTGGCAGAAAGGATTTTGCCGGAAAAGCGTAACGTTTCCCGCATCCGCACTAACCCAAGGTTGGGAATGCGAACGCGGAAACCGTTGATAGTAAATTGGTCATTGGTGAGGGTGAAACTGTCGCGGCTTTTACCTTTCTTTTTGAATTGTGGGTACTTCGCACGTCCGGCAAAGAAGTTGTTAAAGGCTTGCCCCAGTTGGATAATCGCCATTTGCGGGGCATTTTTAGTGACTGCCAGCATCCACGGGAATTGCTCGCGCTTGATGGCGTTTAGCTGGCGGCGCAAGCTCATTTGGTTAGGTTTCGGTTGGGTGTTGTCATCCTTCCATGCAGCATATTGGGTTTGCCATTCCGCCAATGCCCAGTTGTAAGCAAACCGCGCCGTACCAGCGGCTTTCGCAAGGTAAGTCGCTTGTTTGTTGCTGGGATTGAGGCGGATTTTGTGGCTGATGATCATGGTCAAAAGGATGCTCTACAGCGTGATGTTTGTCTAATCGGCGGTGTTTTTACTGCTGTTATTGACTGACAAACGGCAACGCTTTTTAAAACCTATCCAAAATAAATAATATTGGATAGGTTTGCATAGGTGTTATGGTAACTGTTTCAAACCCCAAGTGTCTTTCAAACCAATGATGCGATTGAACACGGGGTTTTCCTGTGTACTGTATTTGCTATCCAGAACAAAATAGCCTTCGCGTTCAAACTGGTAACGATCTTCCAGCGTTGCGTTTTTCAAGCCGATTTCGCCTTTACAACCGGACAGAATCACCAAGCTTGCAGGATTAATGCAGTCGAGGAAGTTTTTGCCGCCTGCATCGGGGGCAACGTCGGTGAATAAACGGTCGTATAAACGCACTTCGCAATCCACATTATCGCGGGCGGAAACCCAATGAATCACGCCTTTCGGTTTTACGCCATCGGCTGGGTCGCTGCCGTGTGTACCTTCGATGTAACGCGCACGAATTTCAATGATATTGCCATCCGCATCTTTAATCGCTTCATCCGCTTCAATCACATACGCATTGCGCAGGCGTACCCGTTTACCCAACACTAAGCGTTTGTATTGCTTATTGGCGGCTTCACGGAAGTCGTCTTGGTCAATGTAGATTTCGCGGCAGAACGGGATTTCGCGCGTGCCCATGCCTTCTTGTTGCGGATGCACGGGGGCGGAAAACACTTCGTTTTGGTCTGCGGGGTAATTGGTCAATACCACTTTCAGCGGGTGCAGCACGCACATAGCGCGAGGGCTGGTGGCATTGAGTTCTTCACGAATCGCGTATTCCAACATGCTAATGTCGACCACGCCTTCGACCTTGGTTACGCCTGCCATTTCGCAGAAATCACGCAAGGCTTTGGGCGGAATGCCACGGCGACGCATCCCCGCAATGGTTGGCATACGCGGGTCATTCCAGCCGTCGACGTGATTTTCGACCACTAGCTGCTTGAGTTTGCGCTTACTGGTGACGGTGTAATTCACGTTCAGGCGCGAGAATTCGTACTGATGCGGTTGTGCCGGAACGGGCAAGTTTTGAATGCACCAGTCGTATAACGGGCGATGGTCTTCAAATTCCAGCGTACAAATGGAATGTGTAATGCCTTCGAGCGCGTCGCTTTGCCCGTGGGTGTAATCGTAAGACGGGTAAATACACCATTTGTCACCGGTTTGGTGATGCGAGGCTTTTTTAATGCGGTAAATCACGGGGTCACGCAAATTAATATTCGGTGAAGCCATGTCGATTTTAATGCGCAAACAGCACGCACCCTCGTCAAATTCGCCCGCCCGCATTTTTTCAAACAGTGCTAAGTTTTCTGCAACTGAGCGGTTACGATACGGGCTTTCTTTTCCCGCTTCGGTCAACGTGCCACGGTATTGGCGCATTTCTTCCGCACTCAAATCGCAGACAAAGGCTTTGCCTTGTTCAATTAAATACACCGCCCATGCATACAGTTGGTCGAAGTAATCAGAGGCATAACGTACTTCGCCATTCCATTGATAGCCTAACCATTGCACATCCTGCTTGATGGATTCGACGTATTCTTCGTCTTCTTTTTCGGGGTTGGTGTCGTCCATGCGTAAGTTGCAAGTGCCACCGTAACGCTGCGCCAAACCAAAGTTCAGCCAGATGGATTTCGCGTGACCCAAATGCAAATAGCCATTCGGTTCAGGCGGGAAACGGGTTTTGATGGTGGTAACTTTGCCGTTTTTCAGGTCGTCTTCAATGATGCGCTCAATGAAGTTCAAAGGTCTGGCTGTTTCGGTCATGTTCTTCCTTGCTTCTTGTCGATTATTGCAATGCCAGAATTAGACTATTAAGTGTGTGGTATGTCCAGTGTGGTATCGGTTTTGAAGATGATTGGCGCATGATCATCCACGGTAAATCGTACATTTTCACCAACGGCGAGGTTATGTTGGCTGGGCAATAATGCCAGTAATATTTGTTGGTCGGGTAGGCGTAAGGTGTACAGCGTTTCCGCCCCGCGAAACACTTTAGCAGTGATACAAGCGGTGGCTGTTGCGCTGTGATCCGGCGTAATGCTGTGGATTTGCTCAGGGCGAATCAGCACCTGTACGGGTGTGTCGTGTGCCAAGGATAAGGATGCGGGTAAGGGTAATAGCCCTAGCGCGGTTTGTACTTGCTGTGTTTTCAGTACTTGCCCGTGGATTAACGCGCCTTGTCCGATAAATCCTGCGACAAACGCATTGGCGGGGTGGTGATAAAGGTTGTGCGCACTGTCCCATTGTTGTAAGCGTCCGGCTTGCATAACACCGATTTCATCCGCCATTGCAAAGGCTTCGTGCTGGTCGTGCGTGACCAGAATCGCGGTTGTGCCTTCTTGTTTGAGAATGTCGCGCACTTCACGCGCTAACATTTCACGCAATTCAATGTCTTGACTGCCAAACGGTTCGTCCAATAGCAATAAACGCGGACGTGGTGCCAACGCACGCGCCAGTGCAATGCGCTGTTGTTGCCCGCCGGATAGTTCGTGTGGGTAACGCCGTTCGTAACCGCCAAGATTCACCAGTTCCAGCAAGGCTGCGACCCGTTGGGCTTTGGCTTGGCGCGAGGCTTTGCGTATTCCAAAACCAATGTTGTTGGCAATATTGAGGTGGGGGAACAGGGCGTAATCCTGAAACACCATACCGATTTGGCGTTGTTCGGGGGCGATGTGTTGCTGTGGTGAACTGATGATTTGCCCGTTTAAGGTAATCGTGCCGTGGGTAACGGGTTCAAACCCCGCAATGGCGCGTAATAGCGTGGTTTTACCGCAACCGCTTGGTCCCAATAAACAGCCGATTTGTCCATCGGCGACGCGCAAATCAATGGCATGAACCACCGCTTGTTTGCCGTATTGAAGGTGGATTTGCTTTAAAACTAACTCATTCATGCGTGTCCACCTGCGCGGGCTTGGCTAATCGAGCGGCTTAAAATCATGACGGGGATAATGCCTGCCGCGACAATCATTAACGATGGCAAACCTGCGTCGGCTAAACGTTCATCCGATGCCAGTTCGTAGGCTTTCACTGCTAAGGTATTGAAGTTAAACGGACGTAAAATTAACGTGGCGGGTAATTCTTTTAACACATCGACAAACACCAATAAAATCGCGGTGAGTAATGTGCCTTTCATTAATGGCAAATGCAGGTGATGCAACACACCCCACGCGCCCAAACCCAAGGAACGTCCGGCATTGTCGATGGTGGGTTTGATTTTGCCTAATCCGGCTTCCACGGTTTGCAAGGAAACCGCCAAAAAGCGCACATTGTACGCAAACAGCACGGTGAATAATGTACCACTGAGTAATAACCCCACGTTGTGCCCTAGCCATTGTTTGCTCAAGACATTGAACTGTGTATCCAGCCATGCAAACGGCATCAGTACACCAATCGCAATCACCGTACCGGGGACGGCGTAACCCATTGCGGCAATCCGTGCGGTGATTGCCACTAAGGGATCAGGGCTTAAGCGTTTGCCATAACCCAAGATCAAGGCTAATAACAAAGCAAAAACGGCGGCGGCACTGGCTAACAGCAGGCTGTGGGTGATCAGTGTGAAAAATTCCGCGTCCAACACCGTGGTGGCGGTGGTCAAACTCCAATACAACAATTGCCCAACCGGAATCACAAACCCCAGCAACAAGGGCAGGGCGCAAACCACCACCGCTGCTACGGCTTTACCCCCCGTGAGTTGGTAAGCTTGAATGCGCGAATACTTGTTGGAAGTATGATGATAACGCGCTTTGTGGCGTGACCAGCGTTCCAGCAAAATCAGCACGAACACAAAGCTCATTAATAATGCGGCTAATTGCGAGGCGGCGGCACTGTCGCCCAAACCGAACCAAGTACGGAAAATCCCCGTGGTAAAGGTTGTTACCCCGAAATATTGCACCGTGCCAAAGTCGGCTAAGGTTTCCATCAATGCCAATGACAGCCCCGTGATAATCGCCGGACGCGCCAACGGTAAAGCCACGCGGAAAAAGCTTTCCCAGCGATTCGCGCCCAAAGTACGGCTGACTTCCAATACGCACAGCGACTGTTCCAGAAAGGCCGCCCGCGCCAGCAGATACACATACGGAAACAGCACTAAGGCGAGCATGACAATTGCCCCACCTAACGAACGCACATTAGGAAACCAATAATCGCCATAACCCCAATCCGTTACCGCGCGTAACAGGCTTTGCACTGGGCCTGCAAAGTCCAGCATCCCCGTGTAAGTGTAAGCGATGATGTAAGCGGGCATTGCCAACGGGAGCAACAATGCCCATTCAAAGAAACGTCGCGCTGGAAAGTCGCACATGCTATTGAGCCATGCGGCAGGTACGCCGAGCAGCAATACGCCCATGCCTACGCCCAAGGTTAGCCACAAGGTAGTGAGTAAATAATCACCCAAAACCGTATCCACCAAATGTTGCCAAACGTCAGGGGCAGGCACAAACACGTAGCCAAACACCGCCAGAATCGGCAATGCGGTTAGCAATGCCATGCTGATGAGTACTGTGCGCCAGAGCAAGGGTTTCACTTCCAATCTGCCTTTGCTTGTTACCTAATTGATTATATTAAAATTCGTAAGCAATTTGCGCCGTCAGTACTTTGGCTTTTTCGCCGTCATAAGCTTTGGCTTGTTGCAGTTCCAACGCGCCTGTCAAATCTTTGTAAAGCGGTTGGCGATAGGCAACACCGTAAACGGTTTCGGCGAGTTCCAGTGCTTCTGCTTCTTGCGTAGCTTGAAACTGTGCGGCGATAGTGCGGTTATTATTTAAATCATAATTTGCCTCGATACGGCTGGCTGATGGTTTACTGCTATCTTCAAGTGCTTCCAATGCGGTTACGTGTTCAGCGCGTAATGTGGTTTTGCCCAACTTCGCTGCACCGTGTAAAGCCAGTGCTGCCGCTTCGTTCTCTTGTAAATGGGTTTGGTAGTCGATACCGACGTTGCCGCGTTCGGTGTCGTAATTGACAGCGACACCATAGCCATTTTTATCTTCACCTTTGAAACCAAACGCTGCCGCTGTTACGTTGTTGTGCGTGCCATTGACCACTAAGGCTTTATCTTGGCGCGTTTCGCCTAATTCGAGGGTTAATGGATCGGTGATCATCGCGGTTTCAAAATTACCGAATGGCAGGTACTGTTTACCCGCAATGATGTTTAATTTGTCATCAGGAAGCGCGTGCCAATTGACATAGGCTTCGTCAATTTCCAGCGGTGTTTCCACATCGTCAATGTATTCTTCATACAGCCATGACGTTACGATGTCGAAATGTTCGTTGGGGCGAATGGTTGTGCCGAACTCGGCAATGTCCAAATAAGTACCGTACTGATGCTCGTCATCTGCGCGAACAGCACCGTATTCGACTTCCATTTTGCCGTAAACTTCCAATTGGTCGCTAACTTCGACCGCCATGACAGGGCTGGTTAAGGTCATAGCGATTGCAGCAGACAGTAAAGTTTTTTTCATAGCGAAACTTCCAGTTAGTTAATGTCATTAAGCTCAGTTAAATCAAAACCAGATGATTGTCCCATAAAACATCGGGCGTGTAATGCAACTGAGTTGCACTAATTTCTGTCGGACTTGCCGTAACAGTATGCATCTCACCCGTCGCGCCTGTGACCAAAAACTGTTTTGTGCTAGGCATAAAGGTAATGCCACTCGGTTCAGTCAGGTTGCTGGCAGATAAAAACTGTTGTTTTTCAATATCCCAAAAAGTAACAAAGTTGCCGCGTGATGCTGTCACCGCTAGAATCTGTTGTTGCGGATCATAAGCAAGGTCAGCCATATAACCGTTTAAAGGCGTAATCGCTGTTGAATTAATGTTAAGTAATTGCAAATCCTTGCCATGATATTGCCAAGCCACTAACGACACGGGTTGTTGGCGATACAAATCCCCTTCGTATTGCAACGCCGCGCCGACATCCCCTTGCGCGGTCACGGTTAAATGACGAATGCTAAGCAAGTGATCGGGTAAACGGTACTCATCGAGCTTTTGCCCTGTTGCCGCATCCAGATAAACCAAAGACGGCTGCATGGTGTCGAGATTCAGTTTGCGCCGCCCAAAATTGGGGTGCGTTTGAATCCCGCCGTTCGCCACCACTAGCGTTTTGCCATCGGGCATTAAATGCACATCGTGCGGGTCTAAACCGTGGGTATCGTATTCACCAAGGTGCTGGAAAGTTTGGCTATCCCGAATCCCCAACACCCCACGCACGCCGTCATAGTCATTTTCGGTGGTGAATAACACATCACCCGTTGCTGACAAACAGCCGTGCCCATCAAAATGTCGCCCTTCGGTGGCGGCAATGCGTTGGGTCGTTTGCGTTTGGAAATTCACCACCGCGCATTCAAACGCGGGGCGACGACCGAACATCACTACCTTGTTATCGCTCATGGGCAAAATCGCATGACCACGTACATTCACTGCAACCGATTGGTATTGCTGCGTTTGCGTATCATAGCGTGTTAAAAAATGCCCACCCGCAGCATTATCAGCGGCAGAATACAATGTGTGCGCCGTGGTCGTGCGTACTGAGCCTGTGGTTTGCACAGCGCGTTCCAGCAAAGCATTCACGCCTAATGCTGCCCCCGCCGTAGCAACAGCACTGGCGGCGGTAATCAACAGGAGTTGACGACGGTTCATACGTTTAGTCCCCATCATTGTCATTAAAGCCTAATTGTGTGCCCAACACTTTGGCGAGTTGGCGTTTGATACCCATTTGAATGTCATTGCCAAGGTAATAATAGCCATCTAATTCTTTGGTTTTTCCAGACTTGATTAATTCAAACGGGTCGGTACTCGGTTCGGGTAATAGCAAATACTTGTGCAGGCGTGATTCGGTGGCATCAGCGACGACGGCTTCGAGTTGCGTGTTATTGTGGGTGCGCAACCATTCCAATACACCGCCATCACGCAAAATACGCATCATGCCATCCATATTGGCGCGAACACTTTTAATCGCATAACCGCTACGCCAGTTTTCCAGTTGGTAAGCGTTCGATGTGTTCAACACTTCTTGTTTACCTTCAGTATTCAGGTCAATGCCTTTGCCTAGCGGGTTGCCAATGCGATTTTTGGCAGCTTTTTCAGCGGACTGATACAGTTTTCCGACCAATAAGTCGACAGCTTGTTGTGCACTGGCGAACGTTGCATTGCCTTTATAAGCGTTACGGAACTGCGTTGCGTAGGTGTTGTTGTCGTCCTTTAACCACTGATCCGCAATGATTTGAATGTTCTTGCGCAATAATTCACTAGCAGCTTGCACATACGCACAGCGTCGTTTACCCGCATCGCCTTGGAACTGTTCCAACAGTTGTGCGTCGGTTTGGTCGCGGTCAAACAGCAGAAATTCCAATGTGCCTAAACCTTGTCCGCCAACGCCTGCTGCTTCCACCGCTGCGACATCTAATCGTGTTTTGGCATTTAACAGTTGGTTAATAATGATTTTTCTAGGCGGGTTGAAATTAATCTGAAAGTCGATTTGGTTTTCCAGCGCAGGGCCAAACAATAAAGCATCGGTGCGTTGCCATGCGAGCAAGGTTTCGCCCCAACCTTGACGTAGGATTTTGAAATTGTCGGCATTGGGCGTGCTGCAAAACGTTTGGCTACGCTGCATTAATGTGTTCGCGCTGCCATCTAACTCGCGGTACAGCGGGCGAATCCCGCCATCGACCAATTGCGCCAGTAATTTATCCGCATCGGCTAGTGGTTTAGCAGTGGTAGCAGTGGCAACGGGATTTGTGGTTGCCGTTGGCTTGGCTGTCGTCGTATCCGCAACGCTTAGCGTCGTGTGTAAGCTAAACAAGCAGATAGCGAAGATGGCTGAGTATTTCATAATTGATACCATTACAAACTGTTGAGGAAGCGCAGTAAAGCCGCGCGTTCGTTAGCGTTCAAATGCAAAACCTGCTGGCGGGCGGTTTCGGCCTCGCCGCCGTGCCATAAAATTGCCTCCATTATCGTGCGGGCGCGTCCGTCGTGCAGAAAACGGGTATGACCGTTCACTTTTTCCACCAAACCAATGCCCCATAACGGCGCGGTACGCCATTCCCGACCATTGGCTAAAAAATCGGGGCGGTTATCGGCTAACCCTTCGCCCATGTCATGCAGTAATAAATCGGTAAAAGGCTGAATCGTTTGCTGTGATAATTCGGGGAATCCGAGCTTTTCCGCCGTTTTAAGCTGGGGCAAATGGCACGCGGCACAACCTGCTTGTTGGAATAAACGTTGCCCTTGTTGTACGTCGGCATTTTCTACGTCGCGTCGTGCAGGTACAGCCAGCAGCGAAGCGTAATACACCACCGTTTCCAGCAAGGCATTACGGATTTCCGGCGAACCACCGTTGGGGGCGTGCAGGCAAGCGGTTTGTTTGGATGTGCAATTGGCCTGCGGGAAACGTTCCGACGTAATCCCAATATCATTATTGAAGGCAGCGGCGACTTGTTGCGCGATAGACGGTTGATTCGCCTTCCAACCAAATCGCCCGATGACGGTTTGTTGCAATGTTGCATCCCACACCTGATTGCCCCGCCCTGAAATGCCATCCTGATTAAGATCATCAGGATCAGCGTGGCTTAACAGTGTGGTTTCCGCCACCGCTGCCAATAAACCTAAACCAATCATCACGGGGGCGACGCGCACCGAAAACTGCGTTTGTGGGTGTAATGCGCCATCCGACAAATCGTGAATGCTCAGCACGGGTTTTTGTAAAGTGTATGGTGTGCCGTCTTTAAACTGTCCTCGGATTTCCTCGTAATGCAGTTGCGGTTTGCCTTCACCTTGTAATGCTGGAATCGCATTCGGTTGTAACTGCAAACCGTAAGTCGGTTCGGGTACAGCACCTGATTGTGTCAGCACATCAACAGCGGTTTTGGTATCGCTCGGAATGCTCAAACGCACCAGTGTTGATAAAAACGGCTCATCTTTCGTTAGGGGCGGATGCCCTTTACCGTCTTTGACGTGACAGCCTTGGCAGCTATTCAAGGTGAATAAAGGGCCAAGACCATCGCGTGCCGTGGTAGAAGCGGGGGCAATCACCCACGGTTGTTGGAAGAAAGCATTTCCCACGAAAAAATTATCACGGCGTTCGAGACTGGTATTGGCGGCGGGCAGGGTGAAAGCGTTCGTGCTGGTATCGAACACCGTCGTTGTACCACCGGATAAACGCTGATCCGTGAGTGTTTCGCTGTTGGCTATTCCAGACCACAACAAGGTCGTCAGGAAAATGGCTGGTATGGCTTTCATGGGGAAATCCTACGGTAACGAAATGCCCGATTATCCACCAAAAGAATCGCTGCTTTCAGAGTTCAGGTTTGCCACCCCTAACATTTTGGCGGCTGCTTCAATATCCGCCGTTTGGCTGCGCAATGCCGCAATGGTGGCTTTAACCCGTTTTGTACCGTCTTTATTGCTGGCAACAATTTGCTGGTCAAACGGTTCGCCTGCTTGGGCAGCATCAACAATGGCTTGTGCTTTTTGCTGGGTTTTCGCCAGTTTTTTCACCAAAGTTTCGCTGGCAGCAGGGTCTTTTAATGCGACTAATTGCGCCAAACTCGCCCCTGA
Organism: Pseudomonadota bacterium; assembly: GCA_039797295.1. GTDB lineage: Bacteria > Pseudomonadota > Gammaproteobacteria > Thiotrichales > Thiotrichaceae > Thiothrix. The sequence continues at coordinate 10,198 of JBDKID010000014.1, forward strand.
GACGGTTGTGCCGTCGGTGCGGGTGTAAGTACCATTGAAAATGTTTTGAATGCTGCGAGCATTTTCGGCAATGTCATTGTGCGTGTTATCGCTAAAACAGGAATGCTCGTCCTCTTGCGAGTGGGCTAATAACGCCACATTCATGCGTTCGCCCGCCAATTCGCTCAAGCTCAAACTGCCCATGCCGAATAACATGCGGCGTAAAGCTTCGGTTTCATTTAACGCCAAAAAGGCTTTGCGGTAGTTCTCTTTGCCATCCGCCCAATCATCAGCTATGGCTTGTAAGTCGGTAACGAGCAAATCGGTAGCCGCTTTTAAATACTCAGCGCGACGCTCACAGTTACCGTTGGTACACGCATCCCCCTTGGCAAAATCGGTGTAGGGACGCTTACCAGCGGTTTTGGGGTCTTCATTAAAGTCTTGTCCCCACAATAAAAACTCAATCGCGTGATACCCAGTTCCGACATTTTTTTCCGAACCACCTTTTTCATTAAGGGATGTGAGCAGTGCAGTATCGATCTTTTCCTTGCCTGCAATGATATTCGCGGTGGCGAATTGATTACCTTCTTCGCCTTCGTAAGCGTCTACTTTAACGTAATCGATTAAACCCTCGTCTAATGGCCAAGCATTAAGCTGACCTTCCCGTTCATCAATATTAGGGTTTCCAAAACGAAACGCTTCTGTTTGGTTGTAAGGTTTGCGGGCTGCTAACCACGCATCTTTAGCCGCTTGTTGGGTTTGTGCGTTGGGGTTGGTAATAAAAGCGTTTACCTTTTCTTGCAATACTTTTGCTGTGTTTAACGCATCGGTGAAGTTTGTGTAGGCGAGATTAACGTAATTTTCCATGACCGCTTTGGGCGTAACGGTATTGGCGGCATAAATGCATGTGGGGGCGATGAACAGCACACTGCTGAATAGGATGGTGGATACTAAGTAGCTAATGCGTTTCATCGTGAATTTTTCTCCAAAAAAAGTCTGGCTGAAACGTCTGTGAAACGTGTTGGCTTGACCTTGAACGTTAAGGAACACAATCGAAAAGGAACTCAATAACCAGATTGTTTGGCGGGTTGAGTGGTTGTTTCCGCACCAGTATTAATGTTTTCTTCGGCGGAAGTGAGGATTAGATTACCTTTGCGAGTAATCGTCAAACAATAAGGACGCTTGCCATGATGCAGAATAATTTTTTTACAGCCGCGCATCAGGTCTTCCAAATTAATGTTAGGTGGTTTTGTTTCTGTCGTTCTCAATGTTCCAGTCATCATACGAATGCACCTTGTGGGATTAGGTCAAACTCAAAAAGCCCCGGTTTGAGAGCTTCCTCAATTACATCGCAAGCATGGTCTTCGCAACGACCACAACAAGTAGCGACTTTCAATTCTTGCTGAATCAGTGCGAAGGTGTCGTGACCTTGTTTCACCGCTTTTTTGATTGCTTTGTCAGTAATAGCGTGGCAAACACAGACGTACATGGCATCACCTAAATAATAATCATTCTTGATAGTGATGGTTATGATAATCATACTCATTTGCAAATGCAAGTGATTCTCAGTTGTTTTCGTGAAGTCGTAAAATACGCTTGCTATTTAAATGAAAATCATTGTTGGGCATAAGTTTTTAGGTGTTAAATCATTGCTAGTGCTAACGTGTTATAGTGACTTTTGTATGTTTTTAACGAACTAAATAGGGATGCTCCATGCGTTTTGCACAAGGTTCTATACGTTTGAAAAAGATAGTGTTAGCTGGTTTGTTAGTTGGTCTGCTGCCTTTGCAATGGGCGCACGCCGCGCCATCGATTGATGGCAAGCGTTTCGGCGATTGGGGTGGAACATGCGAGAAAACGGGTTGTTTTTTGCAGCAAGTGCTTAACCAAAAAGATGAGCCCTTAATGGCGACAGCAATTGGTTATCCGCCGGGTAAAAATTTTCCAGCGGTATTGTTCCATCTGCCGCCAACCACGCAAATGAAAGATGGCGTGCAATTACGGGTCGACAAAAATCCTACCATTAAATTCAATGGAAAATGCGATAAGCAGGCTTGTTTTGCGGGTTTTGCGTTAGATGAAGAGATGATGGGGCAATTGGTCAAAGGTAAGCAGGCATTGGTGATGTTTACGCCAGCACCGAAGCAAAAACCTTTGGTTTTACCCGTGTCGTTGAAAGGTTTGGGCGCAGGTTTGAATGCTGTGTTGAAGTAATCATTGCATGGGAAGTTGACAAATAGCACCACAGTCACTATTTAAAAACGTATCATTCTCAATTGGTTTATTTAATGAGTAAAATATGGTACGCAACTTGGCGAAATGGCTGGCGGTGCTATCCCTGATGGGAATATTGAGTACGTTGGATAATGCGGCTGATGGTGCGCAAACGTTGACTGGTAGGGCGCAGTTGGGTGAGCGTTTGTATTTCGATGTGAATTTGTCGAAAAATCGCACGCAATCTTGTGCAACTTGCCACAATCCGGCAGTGGGTTTTGTTGATGATCGTTCCCATGATAAGGTGGGTAAAGCGGTTTCCGTGGGTGATGATGGTAAATCCTTGGGCGACCGTAATGCACCTACAGCCGCTTATGCACAGTTTAGCCCCGTGTTTCAGCAAAAATCGAACAATCAGCGTTATGCGGGTGGGCAGTTTCATGACGGTCGGGAAAAAGATTTGGCAGGGCAAGCCGGGGGACCTCCATTAAATCCCATCGAAATGGGTATGCCGGATAAAGCGGCAGTGGTTGCACGTTTGCAAGAAAATGCGGATTACGTCAAATTATTCAAACAACTATTTGGGGACAAAGTATTCGACCAATCTGATACGGCTTATGCTGCAATGACTGAAAGTATTGGCGAATTTGAAAAAACCGCACTATTTGCACCATTCGACTCCAAGTATGATCGTTATCTTAAAGGCGAAGTTGAACTCACTGAGCAGGAGTCGTTGGGCGAATCCTTATTCTTTTCCAAACAATTCACGAATTGTAATCGTTGTCATCAGGTAAAAGCATTTGCAGGTAGCGAGGGTGAAACATTTTCTAATTACGAGTTTCACAATCTTGGCGTGCCTGTGAATAAAATCGTGCGAGAAACCAATGGTAAAGGACTGAGCTTTGTGGATCGGGGTTTATTGGAAAATAAACAGATTACCGACAATAAACAAAGTGGTAAGTTTAAAACACCAACCTTACGCAATGTGGCAATAACAGCACCTTATATGCACAATGGCGTTTTTAACGATTTGAAGACGGTTATTTTATTTTACGACCATTTTAATAATCCAAAACGCGATACGAATCCCGAAACAGGAAAGCCGTGGGATGTGCCAGAAGTGGATAATGCTTTGGCATTGAAGGATAAAGATTTTAAAGCGCCACCGTTAAAAGAGAAGGAAGTGGATGCATTGGTGGCTTTTTTAAAAACGTTAACTGATAAACGTTATGAATCTTTGGCAAAATAAATACGGGAGTTGATATGCATACCCAAACCTTACAACACTGGCAACATGAGCATGATTACTTGCGTGTGCATCATGAAGGTGAAAGCCGCACGCAGATCGTGTTCTGGCTGACTGCCGTCATGATGCTAGCGGAAATCATTGCTGGTACGATTTTTAACTCCGTGGCATTGCTGGCGGATGGTTGGCACATGGGAACGCACGCGGCGGCGTTTGCGATTGCGTTATTCGCGTATCGTTACGCGCGGCAACATGCACGTTCGGCACGTTTCAGCTTTGGCACGGGCAAAGTGAGTGTATTAGGCGGTTTCACCAGTGCCATTGTGTTGGCAGTCGTTGCTCTGTTAATGGGGGTTGAATCCATTGGACGATTGGTCGACCCGCGTGAAATTCATTTCGATGACGCGATTTGGGTGGCTGCGATTGGTTTGGCGGTGAATTTAATCAGCGCATGGTTGTTAGGGGTTCACGACCACAGCCATCATGGGCATGATCACGGACACCATCAGTCACACGGTCATCATGACCATGCTCACGAACACCATGATCATGACCATACTCACGAACACCATGATCACCACGACGATCATGCTGGTGAACATCACGACCACAATTTGCGGGCGGCGTACATGCACGTCGTGGCGGATGCTTTAACGTCGGTATTGGCAATCGTTGCTTTGTTAGCGGGTAAGTATTGGGGTTGGAATTGGTTAGACCCAATGATGGGTTTAGTCGGTGCTGCGTTGATTACCCGTTGGGCTTACGGTTTGGTGCATGAAACGAGCACCATTCTGCTGGATGAAGCCTTGAGTGAGCAAAAAATCCAAGCGATTCGCAAGGTATTGGAAAGTGATGCCGACAATCGTGTGGCTGATTTGCATACATGGAAGGTGGGGGCGCAAGACTACGCCTTGGTGGTGTCGTTGGTGACGCATGATCCTCGTCCGCCGCAACATTATCGCCAGTTACTCGCGGATTTTCATGAGCTGAGTCATGTAACGGTGGAAGTGATTCCCTGTGAAGACAGCGGCTGTGCGCCAATGGCAGCGTGATTGCATAGCATTTGGATGTCGCCCCGAAGTGATTTCAGGGCGACGGACTACGGTAAGCGTTAGCCTTACAGTTTGTCAGCGTTGCCCGCTAAGTATTCTGCAACCCCGTTTGGTGTTGCTGTCATGCCTGCGTCGCCTTTTTGCCAACCTGCTGGGCAAACTTCGCCGTGTTCTTCGTGGAATTGCAGCGCATCAACCACGCGCAGTAATTCGTCGTGGCTACGACCCAGTGGCAGGTCGTTGACCACTTGGTGGCGTACCAAACCGTCTTTGTCGATCAGGAAGGTAGCGCGTAATGCAACACCAGCACCTTCTAATTCAATGCCGTAAGCTTGGCAAATGCTGTGTTTTACGTCAGCAACCAAGGTGTATTTCACCGGACCAATGCCACCTTGATTGACAGGGGTATTGCGCCATGCGTTGTGAGTGAATTGGGAGTCGATGGAAACGCCAACCACTTCAACGTTGCGTTTGGCGAACTCTTCGATGCGATGATCCATTGAGATCAGTTCGCTAGGGCAAACGAAAGTGAAGTCCAGTGGGTAGAAGAAAATAACGCGGTATTTACCTTCCGTAGCAGCCAAGAAGCTGTAATCGCCAACGATTTCGCCTGAACCTAAAACAGCAGCAGCCGTGAAGTCAGGGGCTTTTTTGCCAACCAATACAGTCATGATTTCTTCCTTTTTCAATAGTATGTTTATCAGTGATGTCGAACCCAATGATTCTCGGCGGGCATTATACCAAAAAACTTGCGTAACACATTTTCCTGTGTGTTTCAGGAGGGGATTAATGACGCCCACTTTCAGCCGGATGGCGCGAGGGGCTTGGTCAGGGTTGGGTTCGTATCCAATCATCAAAGCGTTCGTAACCTTCGATATACCAGTGTTTGCGCCGAATAAATGATTGTAATGTCAGTGAAATATGTATTTGACCTGTGTTTTTATGACAAGTAATATGATGTGCTCAATTTATAAATATTAACCACAACAGGAGAAACATCCATGAAAGGAAGTCCGGCGATCAATCAATCGCTGAATCGGGTATTGCGCAGCCAGTTGACAGCGATTAACCAGTATTTTTTACACGCGCGTATGTGTAAAAATTGGGGTTTGGGCAAATTAAATGAGCAAGAATACAAACATTCCATTAAAGCCATGAAACAAGCTGATGATTTAATTGAGCGTATTTTATTCTTGGAAGGTTTGCCGAATTTACAAGACCTTGGCAAATTATACATTGGTGAAGATGTTCCCGAATTAATTGCCAATGATTTGCGTTTGGGTGCTGAAGTGGTAGCAGCGTTACGCACGGTGATTGCGCAATGCGAGCAAGAGCAAGATTATGTGTCGCGTGATTTACTCGAAGAGATTCTGGAGGAAGAGGAAGAGCAAGTTGACTGGTTGGAAACCCAACAATGGTTAATGCAAAACGCTGGCATTGAAAATTACCTGCAATCCATGATGTAAGGAGTCGAATATGAAAGGTAAAGATCGTGTTATTAATGAATTAAAAAAACTGCTTGCAGGTGAGTTGGCGGCGCGTGATCAGTATTTTATTCATTCGCGTATGTGTGAAGATTGGGGTTTAACCAAACTCTATGAACATTATGAGCACGAACGCGATGAAGAAACCCAACATGCTGATGCGATTATTAAACGCATTTTATTTTTGGAGGGCAAGCCTGATCTGAATAACCAAGATGCATTAAACGTTGGTTCAGATGTGGTGAGCATGTTACAAAACGATCTGGCATTGGAATATCACGTTACCGGGGCTTTAAAAGCGGTCATTAAGGTCTGTGAAGAAGAGCAAGACTACGTTACCCGCGAAATGTTAGAAAAACAATTGTCCGATACAGAAGAAGATCACGCTTATTTCTTAGAAAAGCAATTGAAGCTGATTAAGCTGATCGGTTTGCAAAATTACTTACAATCACAAATGTAAGTTTGCTTTTTATCTCTGCCTAGGCACACGCAATAGTTGTCAATCTGCGCATTACCCAATCAGAGATATTCCACGAATCACCAGCAACACCACTGGACAGCGATGACTGCCTTTGCTTACAATCGCCCCGTCATTGGGGAGTAGCCTCCTTTCTTGGAAAAGGGTCTGTATCAACATAATTGACCACTCGGTCATGGTGCAGACGACTCCGGTTTGGCAAGACCTTTGACCATAGTGCCTTCGGTAAAGCCGGGAGGGCGTTGTGGTCATGGGATAATGTCCGGCTTTGGAGTTTATCAATGGAAGCCTTTTTCGTTTCAACCGGTATTGTCGCCCTCGCAGAAATGGGTGACAAAACGCAATTACTTTCCCTCGTATTAGCCGCCAAATTCCGCCGTCCCATACCGATTATTTTGGGTATTTTAGTTGCCACTTTACTCAATCACGCTGGTGCTGGTACGATTGGTGCGTGGATTACTACCATGTTGGGTGAAAATATCCTGCGTTGGGTGTTGGGTTTGGGCTTTTTAGCAATGGCAGCGTGGATTATGGTTCCCGACAAACTTGATGAAGACGATGCTAAAGTAGATGCTTCCCAGCACAGCATTTTCGTAACCACCGTGATTGCTTTTTTCTTAGCAGAAATGGGCGATAAAACCCAAATTGCTACGGTAGCTTTGGCGGCGCAATACGCTTCCCTATTCTGGGTGGTAGCGGGCACAACCTTGGGCATGATGATTGCTAATGTGCCTGCGGTCTTGGTTGGCGATAAAATGGCGAATAAATTACCGTTGAACATTGTGCATGGTGTTGCTGCGGTGATTTTTGCGGTCTTAGGTGTACTGGCGTTATTGGGCGTTGGTTAGCTAGCCGCATCAGTGGTGGGAAGGCGTTATGCGGCTTCTCATCACGCGCTTATTGTGCAACTGCTTAATTTCTTGACATGTATCAACCCGTTTTGGGGAAATCACGCCTACTCTCTTCTACATAATGGATAATTTATCTCAAAAAATGTAGGAGAACGTAATGAAAATGCAAATGCTCGCGGTATCGCTGTTAGCTGCCTTTGGTATTGCGGTGGCTGCTGAAACAGCCGTCAAAGATGAACCGATTAAGCCCATCGAAGCCGTAGTGGCGAAAGACGCAGGCAAAGTGGAGCTGGGTAAAAAATTATTCTTTGACCCGCGTTTATCCAAATCGGGTGAAATTTCCTGTAATTCTTGCCATAACTTAAGCATGGGTGGGTCTGATAACCTAACCAGTTCCATTGGCGACCATTGGCAACAAGGGCCGATTAATTCACCAACCGTCTTGAATTCCAGCATGAATGTTGCGCAATTCTGGGATGGTCGGGCGAAAGACTTAAAAGAACAAGCAGGCGGCCCGATTGCTAACCCCAAAGAAATGGCTTCTTCGCATGAGTTGGCGGTGAAAGTGTTGGATTCGATTCCTGCGTATAAAGACGAATTCAAAACGGTATTCGGCAAAGATGCCATTGATATTGAAATGGTAAAAGAAGCGATTGCTGCTTTTGAAGAAACTTTAGTAACGCCGGATTCTAAATTCGACCAATGGTTAAAAGGCGATGACAAAGCCCTGAACGAAACCGAATTAGCGGGTTATAAATTGTTCAAAGACAGTGGTTGTACCTCTTGCCATAACGGTGCAGCGGTAGGTGGCGGAAGCTTCCAAAAAATGGGCGTAGTCGAACCGTATAAAACCGAAAATCCAGCAGAAGGTTTAGCGGGTGTGACCAAACAAGATGCAGACCGCTTTAAGTTTAAAGTGCCAACCCTGCGCAATGTGGAACTGACTTACCCGTACTTCCACGATGGTGCTGCCAAAACGTTGGAAGATGCGGTCAAAACCATGGGTAAAATCCAGTTAGGCAAGCAATTCAGCGATGATGATGCGGCGAAAATTGTGGCATTCCTCAAAACTTTGACAGGTAAACAACCGAACATTGCTTTACCTGTATTGCCACCATCCAATAATGCGACGCCAAAGCCTGAGCCGTTTGACAAAGCCAGTGCTGATGTTAAGTCTACGAAAGATAAAACGAGTAAATAATATACTCTGATTAGATGGATTGCTGGGGCGACTATCGTGGTTAGTTGCCCCTTTTTTTGTCTGTACTAGTTAATTTTTTAATCATTTTCTTTGGTATTTTTAAATTTTATGGCATTATTTGTGGCGTTCTTGGTACGAAGCTTTAAATTTCTACTAGACTCAGCATAGCTTTACTGTAGCGAATTTGCTCTTGTTTTATTCATGAATAAAAAGTCGCTATGTGAGGTTATTTTAATCAAAAAAATCTAATAACCTCTTAGTGGTTCACGATTGCTGAACAACTGAGACTATTCTGGAGTTTGGATATGAAAAAAAATACTTTGGCATGGAGCATTGCTATTATTTCTTTGGGTTCAACCGCTGCTATGGCTGATGGTGTGACTTTGTATGATTACGAAGAACCATCCAGTGCGTATCAAGATGCCTATGTGTCTGGACGCTTGAACATGAACAGTGGTAATCAGGCACAAACCAGCCATGATTTGAATGTGGACATGAATTATGACCGCGTTTTTAGTTCGCCGGATCGCGATATTGCGGTGGGTGCAGATTTGCAAGGCTCGTCCAAACGCGGCGGCAATGCGGGTGATGCAACCGTTGAGAACTATTTGGGTGCAGCTTCTGCCAGTGTGAATAACTATTTCCAACCCGGTAGCCGTGGCGGTTTTTGGTACGGTGAGGGTGACATTGGTATCAAAAAAGGTGCGAGTGATCCCCGCGTGAAAGCTGGTGTTGGTCTGGGTTACGGTCGTGTTGTCAATGTTACGCCAATGGCACAAGCTTTGCGTTTGGTCGAAGTCTTACGTGACAAGCAGCGTTTAACGGGGGATTTGACCAAGGCTGAATACAATCAAGTCGCGCAAGTGATTGCCAAAGAAGCTGAATACCGCACCAAATACGGTGCTGCCGATTACCAACAGTATTGGATTGGCGACATTGAAACGGCATTAAAAGCTTCTGGCAAAACCGCTGGTGAATTGGGGGCGGCTGGCATTCTGAAAGCTTATGATGTCTTGGTGAATGAGCGTATTTCCACCCGTAAGTATGGCTGGATTGGCAAAGCTGGTCTTAGCGAAGTGCTGAAGGATTACAATGGTCAAGATGCCAAACCAGCATTAGACGTGGCGGGTGAATATCATCGCCCTTTAAGTAATCGCACACAATTCTCCAATACCGCTTCTGCATCAACCATTTTGCAAAACAGCGATAGCAGTTACACCGCAAAAAATAACATGAGCCTGACCCACGAAGTTTCTGATCGCATTGATTGGATTAACTCATGGGGCTTGGATTACGATCATGATGATGTGAATAAGAAAGACGCAACGACTAATGCAGTCAGTTCCACTTATCGTTATTACCTGACTAATAAATTAGCTTTTGATACCGTCGCATCATTCTCTAAAGTGGAAGACGATATTGATAATAACGGTAATGATGACATGGATAAATCATTGTACATGGGTGTTACTTACCGTTTGAAATAATTCATTATTTTGCATTTAAATGCTAAGGGAAGGGAGCTGTTGCTTAATGGCTTCCTTTTCGATAGAGAAAAAATTATTTAGTTTATTTGAAACTTTAATTAATTTATTGCGTTTCATCATAAGTAATATCGTTAAGTATGGTCTACATTAGTAATGGGTTTATATTAAAGATGGATTGATTTATGAGCATTAAGCTAAAAAAATATGGATTGTTAGTTACTGGTTTAGCTGGATTTTTCTACACTTCATTTGCAATGGCTATTCCGTGTGATTTCAAAGATTCTGATGTATTTAACAGCGTTTGCGCTTATGTTGAATCAGAATCCGCCACTATCGGTGGCAGCTTAAAATTGCATGTGTCGAGTAGTAAACCAACGTTCAGTGTTGCAGTGCGGCGTGCTGGTGAGAATTCACCCATTCTAAAAACCACGACGTTTAACAATGGCGTTAAGTATGCACTGAAGAATAACAGTTATCTGGGTTTGAATTGGGGGAGTGGTCATGTTGTTACCATTCCTAATGCGTGGCATAGTGCCATGTATGAGTTGATTGTGAATAATGGTGTTGAGGTTTATTCGGAATTTGTTGCCATTAAATCCAATAAACCGGGTAGTTATTCAAAAGTTTTGGTATTGGACGATTCAACGACCAATATGGCTTACACCCCAATTGGTGGTAAGTCATTGTATGGCTTTAATTCCAGTAATTATCAAGCGGCAACCAGAGTTTCTTTTGAACGCCCCGCAGGGCGTGGTCAATGGAATGAGGTACGTCAGTTTGTCGCTTGGTTGGATGCAAATGGCATTGCTTATGAAGCGGCTTCCATGATGGATTTGCAACGTAATCCTGCATTATTAAAAAATTATAACCTTGTGATGATCGTTGGGCATAATGAGTATTGGTCGAAAACGATGCGTGATGCATGGGATAGTTACCTTGCTTCCGGTGGTAATGCCGCTATTTTTGGTGGTAATACCATGTGGTGGCAAGTGCGCTTTAATATGCAAACCAAGCAAATGATTTGTTATAAAGACCCGTATGCTGATCCATTATTAAATATTGATAATAGTCGTGTAACGAGTAATTGGTATGGATATCCCGTTAATCGTCCTGAAAATACTTCGATTGGTGTGAGTTTCCGTCACGGTGGTTATCATGATTACACTGATAACGGCGTGCAACATTACGTGAAAGATGGTGCTGGTGACGATGGTAGCAATGGCGGATTCCGCGTTAGTGACGCTACACATTGGATTTTTAATGGTACAGGTTTAAAAAATGGTGATGTTTTTGGACGACAGTACACCGTCGCTGGTTATGAAGTTGATGGTGCATTGTTTAAAATGGTCAATGGAATGCCTGTGGTGACGGGTGCTGATGGAACACCCTTAAACTTTAAGATTGCAGCGATTACACCTGCCTACGCTGTTAATGCACCTTCTGGTATTGAAGATGTGATTCCTAATAACTATCAAAAGCATGGTTGGGCAACCATTGGTGTTTTCCAGCCGTTTGCCAAGGGTGGCACGGTGTTTGTTGCACCTACTGTGGATTGGGGTGAAGGTTTAAACGAAGCTCCTGTTGGAAAAATCACGGCAAATGTTATTAATAAGTTGAAAGTCAGAAATCAATAATCGATATTGGCTTTTTTTGACTCATTGTTTTAAAAAAACACTAATACACGTTAGTCATGAATAAGGATTTTTCGTTATTCATGGGTAGCGTGTCGTTTATTGATTGTATTTTTTCATGGTTGAAATAAATAAAAATAATTGATACCATCAATATTATTGTAAAGAAGCTTAATATCTTCTCTTTCTGTTGTGTGTGGTATCCACGATACAGTACAGTAATGTTTTACAGGGTTTTTTAGGTCAAAATGCTCATGGATTTTCAACAGATTGCGTGTTTAGAATGCGGTCAATTGCATCGCTATCAATCTGTTGCAATAGGTAAATCAGCACGTTGTGTACGATGTGGTACGGTTTTATATCGTCATCGTCCGCACATGGAGGAAATTACCCTCGCGCTGACGATTACGGGTTTATTTTTGTTTGTTTTGAGCAACATTTTTCCATTGCTCAGTTTACGCGAGCAAAATGTTGAGTATGAAATCCATTTGCTAGGAGCGAGCATTTCATTCTGGGATCAACACTATTACTTGATTGCAATCTTGGTGGTGTTAAACATTATTGTCTTTCCCTTACTGGAACTGTTGTCATTACTGGTGGTGTTATTAACCTTGCGTTTCTTATGGAAGCCACGGGCTGCTATTTTACTGTATCGCTGGATGAGTGAGTTTAAGCCGTGGGGGATGCTGGAGGTGTTTATGCTCGGTATTCTGGTTTCCATTGTCAAACTGGGGAGCATGGCAACTTTGATTGTTGGCACAGCATTTTGGGCATTTTCCGGTTTGGTTATTGTGATGGCAGCTTCTACCGCCATATTAGACCCTTTTACTGTGTGGCAACGTTTGGATCAAATACAACATCGTCACAAAACGCTGCCACTATGAAGAGTGTTGTGACATGAGTATTGGAACGGGAGCGCAAACGGTTTATGCCGCAGGTTTATTACAATGCCGCGTGTGCGGTTTAGTATTACGTTTGCCCACGCAACTTAGTGGTTCGGTAAAGCACCATCAGGCTTTGCATTGCTCACGTTGTGGTGCGCGGTTACACAATATTGATCGGCGACACAGTATTGAAACGACGTGGGCATTATTAATTGCGGCAATGATTTTATACGTGCCAGCGAATTTAATACCGGTCATGAGTGTTTACATGCTGGGGAAAGGCCACCCAGACACGATTTTGAGTGGGGTTTTTAGTTTAATTAAGTCGGGGCAATGGCCATTAGCCTTAATTGTGTTTGTTGCAAGCATTGTTGTGCCGTTATTGAAGTTATTAACACTGAGTTTTTTATTAATTACCATTCAACTTAAGTCAACTTGGCGACCTTATGACCGATTACGGTTGTACCGTATTACGGAAAATATTGGTCGATGGTCAATGGTTGATGTGTTTGTGACAGCCATTCTGACAGGGCTAGTTCAGTTTGGCAATTTAGCGCGGATAGAAGCCAATATTGGCAGTTTGTCGTTTGCGGCGGTAGTGGTTTTAACCATGTTCGCGGCACACACATTGGATGCCCATTTAATCTGGGAGCAGGCTTCACCCAAGGAACAAAGTTATGAGTGAAATGAATTTGCCACTGAATTTACCGGAGGTGGATGTTAGGGATGAACGCTGGCCTTCGCCTGTGTGGTTGATTCCCCTAGTGGCATTATTGATTGGTGCATGGTTGGTTTTGCAAACTTGGTATCAACGTGGCCCTACCATTATGGTGCAGTTCGCCAGTGCGGAAGGTTTGGAAGTTGGTAAAACGGATGTTAAATACAAAGCAGTCAGCGTTGGTAAAATTAAAGCATTACGTTTAAGCGATGATTTAAAAAGTATTGAAGCTGAAATCGAACTCAGTCGTGAAATTGGGCGACATTTGGGCAGTGATGCACGTTTTTGGATTGTCAGTCCACGCATTAATCGTTCGGGTGTTTCGGGATTAACTACGTTGGTATCCGGTGCTTATATTGGTATGGATCCCGGCACAAATGCTGATGATCAAAGTTTTTATCAGGGTGAGGATCGCCCTCCTGTGATTGCACCTTCTGAAAATGGTCGACGCTTCTTTTTATTGGCAGATTCTTTGGGGTCAATTGATGTGGGTGCGCCGATTTTTTATAAGCAGTTACAAGTTGGCGAAGTAATTGATTATAAACTATTAGCTGACAGGAATATGGTGCGTTTGGAGGTTTTTGTGCGTGATCCTTATTTTGAGTTTGTGCGTAATAGTTCACGCTTTTGGAATGCCAGTGGTGCTGAGTTTAAATTAGGTGCATCTGGTGCGGAGTTTCACATGGAGTCGCTGATTTCCTTGCTTATTGGTGGTATTGCATTTGAAACGCCGCGTGCTTTAAAAGACAGTGAGATGAGTACGGAAGGTCATGAGTTCGTGTTATACAATAATTACGGTAATACACAAGAAAAAGAATACACGGATCGTTTGTATTACGTGATGTATTTTACAAGTTCAGTGCGTGGTTTATCGGTAGGTTCAAGCGTGGAGTTTCGTGGTATTCCGGTGGGTAAGGTTGAAAATATTGATATAAAAATGAATCAAAAGACCTTGGATATTCGTATTCCGGTATTGGTTTCCATTCAGCCGCAACAATTCGATGATGCAATGAAACTGGATGAAGCAGAAGAAGCCATGCGGCAGTTAGTGAAAAAAGGTTTGCGGGCTAAATTAGAAACAGGTAGCTTTTTAACGGGGCAAAAAATCATTACGCTCAGTTTGGAAAAAGATGCCAAGCCTGTTGATATTGTGAAAACGCAGTTTTATGCGGAGTTCCCAACCGTTAGTGGGGATTTGGATGATTTAGCAGGGATGGCAAGTCATATGATGACTTCGCTACAAGAAACCTTGGATGGGATTAAAAAGTTGGTGAATAGCGGTAAGTTGGATAAAGCCGTGGATAACCTCAATAAGGTATTAACCGAGGCAGAGTTGGCAGTGAAAGCGGCTAAAGAAGCCATTAAAACTGTGGATAAAAAAACACTACCCGGTGTGCAACATGATTTGGATAAAATCACTGTGGATTTAGCCGCGACTTTGCAAAAAATTCAGGGTTCAATGGGGCAAATTGATCGTTTAACCGCGCAAAATTCGCCGACGCAATACCAATTGCAAGAAATGCTCGAAGAAGTTACGGCGGCTTCGCGTTCGGTGCGCAGTTTGACCGAAACCTTGCAACGGCAACCCACGTCGCTGATTCGCGGCAAAAAAGGAGATGAGTAATGACAGGGAAATTAGGCGGAATTTTATGCGCCGTATTGCTCACCGCTTGTTCCAGCACGCCAACCACTTACCATTCTTTGGCGGTGAATAGCGCAACGGTGCAAGCAAATACCGCCGTGTCGCAGCGCATTGCTAGCCTTGGGGTTGGAGATGTGAAATTACCCACGCTACTCGACCGTGAAGGCATGATTTTGCGTCAAAATGCCACGGCTTTAAGCGTGTCGGATACGCATTTGTGGGGTGGGCAATTGGAAGATGAATTCCTCACCGCGCTGACACAGCAGTTGCAAGTGCGCTTGCCACAAACTCGCGTGCAACAGATTCCGTGGGAACTCAGTCAAACCCCGCAATACCAAGTCGCGTTGAAAATCGACCAGTTCGACGGTACGCCGCGTGGCAAAGCCGTTTTACGCGGTACGTGGCAGTTGCAACATGCCAAAGATGGTAAGCTGATTGCCACTTACCCGATTGCTTTGGAGCGTCCGGTGAATGGGCAAGCCATAGAAAATATT
Source organism: Pseudomonadota bacterium (assembly GCA_039797295.1). Taxonomy (GTDB): domain Bacteria; phylum Pseudomonadota; class Gammaproteobacteria; order Thiotrichales; family Thiotrichaceae; genus Thiothrix. The sequence continues at coordinate 25,559 of JBDKID010000014.1, forward strand.
GTGCAGGCACAAAGTCAGTTAGTGGGGGATTTGGCGGAGCAAGTGGTAGCGGCTTTGGCTGTACGTTAATGGTTTCAATCTGTACAATCCTGCCATTCAGTAATGAACTAGCAGAAGAGCTTTGTGTTTTTCACGCCGAATAGCATGGAAAATGACAAACGCCGAAGGCGCAATTCCGCCCGGAAACGCTCAGGCAAAAGGACTGTTAGGGCTATGTCTGACTCTGGAGAGCAGCGCGGAGGCACTCACCGAAGGGTAGTAACTTATCCCCCGATAAGGAATCTCTCAGGTAACAGGACAGAGGGGCGGCAGGTTAGGTAATGCTTGGTGCATTGCGACCTGCCGCCCTTTTTTTGTGCTTAAAACCTAGGAGGAATGCTCATGCAACGTACTGCTCTTTATACCAAACACCTTGAATCGGGTGCGAAAATGGTCGATTTCGCTGGTTGGGAAATGCCGATTCATTACGGTTCACAACTGCAAGAACACCATCAAGTGCGCAAGGACGCTGGCATGTTCGATGTGTCCCACATGACGGTGCTGGATTTAGAAGGCCCTAGCGCGAAAACCTATTTGCTGCATTTGCTCGCCAATAACGTCGAAAAACTCAAAGAACACGGCAAAGCTCTGTATAGCTGCATGTTAAACGAGCAAGGCAATGTAATCGACGACCTGATTGTTTACCATTTTTCTGATACGTCTTACCGCATTGTGGTCAATGCGGCGACCCGTGAAAAAGACCTTGCGTGGATGCAAAGCCAAATCGTGCATTTCGATGCCATTCTGACCGAACGTGCTGACCTCGCCATGATTGCGGTGCAAGGTGCAACAGCGCGTGAGCGTGCTTTGAGCATTCTGCCAGAAAGCCAACGTCAAGCTGCCGAGAAGTTGGGCGTATTCTATGGCGAACAAATCGGCGATTGGTTCATTGCTCGCACGGGTTACACAGGCGAAGACGGTTTTGAAATCATGTTACCCGAAGCGCAAGCCGCCGAAGCGTGGGATGCTTTATTAGCCGCTGGTGTAAAACCGATTGGTTTGGGTGCGCGTGATACCTTGCGTTTGGAAGCAGGCATGAATCTGTATGGTACGGACATGGACGAAACCACTTCGCCCTTAGTTTCCGGTTTGGGTTGGACTATCGGTTGGCAACCTGAATCCCGTAACTTTGTCGGACGTAAAGCGTTAGAAGCGCAAAAAATCGCAGGTGTACCACAAAAATTGGTCGGCTTAGTGCTAGAAGGTAAGGGCGTATTACGCAGCCACATGCAAGTTGTGTGTGCTTCCGGTAATGGTGAAACCACCAGCGGTACTTTTTCGCCTACACTCGGCGTAGCCATCGCGCTGGCGCGTGTTCCGGCTGATTGTGGTGCGACGTGTGAAGTCGATATTCGCGGTAAATTGCACCCTGCTAAAGTGGTCAAACCTGTATTCGCGCGTAATGGCAAATCTGTTTTGTAAGAAAATTGTTGGAGTAATGAATTATGAGCAATATCCCATCTGATCTGAAATACACCGTTTCCCACGAATGGGTACGTGACAATGGCGATGGCACGGTCACGGTTGGCATTACCGACCACGCGCAAGAAGCGTTAGGCGATCTGGTACACATTGAACTGCCAGAGGTCGGTACAGAATACGGTGCAGAAGATGGTTGTGCGGTGGCGGAATCGGTAAAAGCTGCTTCTGACATTTACGCGCCAGTTCCGGGTGTGATCATGGAAATCAACGAAGCGGTACAAGATTCCCCTGAATTGATCAATTCTGACCCTTACGGTGACGGTTGGTTATTCGTAATGCGCGTCGAAGACGAAGATGCAATGGACGAACTGCTGAGTGCTGAAAGCTACGCAGCAGAATTAGACGAGTAATTCTGCACTTAATTCTTTCCCTCATCCCCACCCCCATAAGGGGGAGGGGAGCAAGCAGGGTATACATAACCCCATAAGGTAATGATTTAGATGACAACCTTGTACGAATTGGAACAACACGACGATTTTATTGCCCGCCACATTGGCCCTAGTGCAGCGGATACACAAGTGATGCTGCAAACCGTGGGTGCAGAATCGCTGGACGCGCTGATTAAAAGCACCGTTCCTGCCAATATTCTGACTAACGCGCCATTAGCTGTGGACAGCAGCCGCACCGAAAGCGAAACCTTAGCGTATTTAAAAGCCTTGGCGGCGCAAAATACCGTTGCCAAGTCGTACATCGGTTTGGGTTATTACGACACCATCGTACCGCCCGTGATTTTGCGCAATGTGTTGGAAAATCCGGGTTGGTACACCGCTTACACGCCGTATCAGCCCGAAATTTCCCAAGGGCGTTTGGAAGGTTTGCTGAACTATCAGCAAATGATTACCGATTTAACGGGCATGGACATTGCTAACGCTTCCTTGCTTGACGAAGCGACGGCAGCGGCGGAAGCAATGACGCTGTGCAAACGTTCCAATAAGCTGAAATCGAATAAGTTTTTCGTCAGTAGCGACGTTTTCCCGCAAACCATTGATGTATTAAAAACTCGTGCGGAATTTTTCGGCTTTGAATTGATCGTGGCGGATGCGGCAGAACTGCCTAACCACGAAGTGTTCGGCGTAATGCTGCAATACCCGAATGCGACGGGTGAAATCGTCGACATCGCCGCTTTGATTCAACAAGCGCACGCACAAAAAGCCTTGGTATGCGTGGCGACCGATTTAATGGCGTTGGTGATGTTGCAATCCCCCGGCGAATTGGGCGCGGATGTAGTGGTCGGTAACTCGCAGCGTTTCGGCGTACCAATGGGTTTCGGTGGTCCACACGCGGCGTTCTTTGCAACGAAAGATGCGTTCAAACGTACCATGCCGGGGCGCGTGATTGGCGTTTCCATCGACAGCCACGGCAAACAAGCCCTGCGCATGGCGATGCAAACCCGTGAACAACACATTCGCCGCGAAAAAGCCACGTCCAACATTTGTACCGCACAAGCTTTGCTGGCAAACATGGCAGCATTTTACGCGGTGTATCACGGTGCGGAAGGCTTGAAAAAAATCGCCGGACGCATTCACCGTTTGACCAGCATTCTAGCGAAAGGCTTGCAAACCAAAGGCGTGAAACTGTTACACGACACTTGGTTTGATACGCTGACGGTGGTCAATGCCCCCGCTTCTTCCCACCCTACTATTAATTTCCGCCAGTTAGTGGATGGCAATATCGGCATTAGTATCGACGAAGTGAAAACCAGCGCGGACATTGCCGAGCTGTTCGACATTTTGTTGGGCGAAGGTCACGGTTTGAGCGTGGAAGCCTTGGATGCGGAAATCGTCGCTTCTGGTTTTAGCGGCATTCCTGCAAATTGCCAACGCACCAGCGCGTTCCTGACGCATCCGGTGTTCAATACGCATCATTCCGAATCGGAAATGCTGCGTTACCTGAAACGTTTGGAAAACAAAGACTTTTCCTTGACGCACGGCATGATTCCGCTGGGTTCTTGCACCATGAAGCTGAATGCGACCACGGAAATGCTGCCCGTCACGTGGGCAGAATTTGCCAATATCCACCCATTCGCGCCCAACGAGCAAACCGTTGGCTACCGCCAAATGATTCAGGAATTGGAAGCGTGGTTGATTGAAATCACCGGTTACGACGCGATTTCCATGCAGCCGAATTCTGGTGCGCAGGGCGAATACGCGGGTTTGGTGGCGATTCGGCGTTATCAAGCGAGCATTGGGCAAGCGCATCGTGATGTGTGCTTGATTCCCAGCTCCGCGCACGGCACGAACCCCGCTTCAGCGGCAATGGTGAGCCTGAAAGTGGTGGTGGTCGAATGTGATGCCAATGGTAACGTGGACTTGGCGGATTTACGCGCCAAAGCCACAAAGCACGCTGACAACTTATCGTGCTTAATGGTGACTTATCCATCCACGCACGGCGTATTCGAGCAAGACATTGTGGAAATTTGCGACATCGTGCATCAGTTCGGTGGGCAAGTGTACATGGATGGCGCGAACATGAATGCGCAAGTCGGCTTGTCCAAACCGGGCAAATTCGGTTCGGACGTTTCGCATTTGAACTTGCACAAAACCTTTGCGATTCCGCACGGTGGCGGTGGCCCCGGCATGGGTCCTATCGGCGTGAAAGCGCACCTCGCACCATTCTTGTCCAGCCATGTGGTGAATCCGCCAGCAGGTATCCCCGAAGGCAATGGCGCGGTTTCCGCAGCACCGTTTGGTAGCGGCGCGATTCTGCCGATTTCATGGACTTACATCAAACTCATGGGCGCGGCGGGTTTGCAGCGGGCGACGGAGATGGCGATTTTGAACGCCAATTACATCATGCAACGCTTGGCTGAGCATTATCCGGTGCTGTTTCGGGGGGCGAATGGGCGGGTGGCGCATGAGTGTATTATCGACATTCGTCCTTTGAAGGCGGCTTCGGGGATTGATGAGTCGGACATTGCTAAACGCTTGATGGATTACGGTTTCCACGCGCCTACCATGTCGTTTCCGGTGGCGGGTACGCTGATGATCGAGCCGACCGAATCCGAGCCGAAAGAGGAGCTTGACCGTTTTTGCGATGCGATGATCGCGATTCGGGAAGAGATTCGTAAGGTGCAGGAGGGCGTGTGGCCTGCGGACAATAATCCGCTGGTGAATGCGCCGCATACGCTGGATGATTTGGTGAATGCTTGGGAACGCCCTTACAGCCAGACCGAGGCGGTGTTCCCGCAGGGTGTTAGCCCGACGGCGAAGTATTGGCCTACCGTGAACCGGATTGATAATGTGTATGGGGATCGGAATTTGGTGTGTTCTTGTCCGAGTGTGGATAGTTATCGGTAATACTTAATATTTACAGTGACTAGGCTAAAGGGTACAGCGTGCTGTATCCTTTGGCTTGATGTTGATCTGATGAGATGATAAGCCAATGATTACTGTTGAAAGTGCCGAATTATGGAGTCAGTTGAAAGAGCTTTTAGATAAAAATATTCATGGCGTAAGTGCAGCAGTCGCTTATGTGTCAGATGACTCTCTTGTCAAATTTAGGAAGGGAGATATTCTGGTGGTCAATGCCTCTGATGCGGCTATTGCAGGAGGACAAACATCAGCTAAAATTTTACAAGAAGCCTATACAAGTGGTGTTGAGCTGTATTCCTGTGATTCGCTGCACGCAAAAGCGATAGTATTTGATCATCATGCTTACATAGGTTCAGCAAATATATCGAAAAACTCTCAAAAAGCATTAAATGAACTTGGTCTTATTACAGATCAGCCAATGGTTTTATCGGGAGTTTCTCAGTTCATTGAAGAAATAAAGGTTTTATCTGTTCTGATAGACGAATGCTTTATTGAGAGGGTTTTAAGTATTCCAGTTAAGGATAAAACATCGAATAATATTAAGGGTGAAAAAATAAATATTGGCAAGCATAGTTCATGGATTATTAGCACGCATAATGCTAGCTATCCGGGCGAAATTAAAAAAGTTGAAGATGATAGCAAATCAATTTTCGTGCCAGAAAATGCAGAAAGATATTGGTTTTATATTAAAAAGTCGCATAATAAAAATTTTTTCGATGTAGCCAAGATTGGCGATTCAGTTGTGATTATTGAGAGAGATCATTCCTCCGATAATCCTCAATATGTCTATCGGCATCTTAAGATTAAAAAGATCACGATGGATGGAGAATTGAAGTCATATCATTTTATAAGACCTGATATTTACAAGGTAACGTGGGATAATTTTAAAAACATGGCGGAAAGGTCTGGGGTAAAACGTTTAGGGACTGGGAGAAATACTTTTAGACAATTAAGCGATAATCAGTCTCTCATTCTTTTTGAGCTTTGGGATCATTAATGTTTAACATTTAAGTTAAAGGATGTGTAACAAAATATGCAACTACAACTGAATAATGAATTTGAGGAAATACTCGAACCGTTAGGCGAGAATGCCGCCGCATTTTTCCTCGCTGCCAGCCTTTACTATGCCCACAAGGTCAGTTTTGCCGCAGCCGCAGCACTTGCCAACCTGAGTTTCAACGAGTTTTTGTACCGTTTGAAGGAACATTTCGGCGTGGGCTTCCAAGTGGCAGATGAGTCCGTGCTGGAAGACTTACAGACTGTTGCTGATCTGACAGCGGATTGACCATGCAGGTTGTAAGCAACACCAGCCCCTTGATCTTTCTGTCAAAACTGGGCGCATTGGATTTGCTCCCCTTGTGTTTCGATGGTATCAGTATCCCGCAAGCTGTTCAGGAAGAACTGGGCGAATTCACGTTGCCTGCTTTTGTGAATATGGTCAGTATTTCGCCCTTTGGTAGCCGCCTTGTGGATGGAATGATCGGTAATTTACATCGTGGTGAATTGGAAGTGATGGTGTTGGCACAGGAAAGCCGTGCTGATCTTGTGTTGCTGGATGATCTTGCTGCCCGCAACAAAGCCAAACGCCGTTTTGGTCTGAAAATCATGGGGACAGTGGGCGTAGTTCAATTGGCTTATGCCAAAGGGCATTTATCCCGCCAGCAAGCACATGACTACTACGATGAACTCGTGTTGCAACATGGTCTGTACTTGTCACCAGAGATACTCCAGCATTTGAAGTCACTGTAACGCAAGGTGTTTCATACTGTATGACCATCGAACTGAAAGGTAACAAACCCGGAGTAAACGATGACCACGGTATTCCTGTCAGGCTCAATCACCATTACCCGTTTGAACAACGTCATACTGGCACGCTTGCAAAACATCATTGATAAACAGTTTGCCATCGTGGTGGGCGATGCCAACGGTGCAGACAAGGCATTGCAAAAACACCTGTCGACCTTGCAATACCCACACGTCACGGTATTTTGTGCCGGAAACATTTGCCGCAATAATCTGGGTAACTGGCCTGTCAAACACATCAGTGTGGATGCCACTATAACCGGACGCGCCTTTTACACCCAAAAAGACAAAGCAATGGCGTCCGCAGCCGTAGCGGAAATAGACAAAAAGATCAGACTGACCGCCACCTTGCAAACATTGGATGGCATGGCACAAAACACCCTCAGCTTTGCCGCACCATCGCTGGACGAGCGTAAACAGCGTTATTATCAGGCAACCCGCAACGAATGGGTGGAGGCTAATATCGCGGGGTATGCGGGTGATTTGCAGCCGTTACAACCCTTGTTTGGGCGGATTGTCTGTGTAAACTGTTCAATGTGACGCATGAAAAAGAGTTTTACTGGCATTTTGCATCCCAAATGGTATGCTAAAACCAAGATAAATACAGGATGCTGGTCATGACGAGCAAAACACAAACCAGCCTTCGCCTAGACACCGATAAACTGATAGAAGCCAAAGCCATCTTAGAACGTCTCGGCTTAAACTTCAGCGAAGCTGTGAATATTTTCACCAATATGATTGTTGCAACCAAAGGCTTGCCGTTTGATGTTTGCCTCCCCAACGACGAAACAATCGCCGCCATGCGCGATGTCAGAGCGCGTAAAAATCTTACAGCCGTTACCCTGACAGATTTGCAACGTGAATTGCAGCACCCATGAGACAACTCATACGCCACAAAGCGTTCATCAAAGACATGCGTAACGTTCGCCTGACTGATACCCAAGCCACCAAATTATTTCTGTATGTTGCCAAACTGCTGGATGATCAGCCCCTTCCGCCAGAATCCCGCGATCATGCACTTCAAGGCGAATGGGCTGATTTTCGGGAGTTCCATTTAGGTGGGGATACCCTGCTGATCTACCAAACCGATGAGCAATTCCAGATGGATGAGTTTAACCCAGCAGTTTGAAGGTGGTTGCGCTACCTGCTTTGCGGTCAAAAGTGACGGTGTGGCTTGCCCCTAGACGTTGATGCGTTCGTCCGATGAGGTAATCAGAAAAGTCGGCGTTGCCTTGCATATAATCTTGCCATGCCAGAATAGCTAAGTCTGCTGATTCCACCTGAAACTCTTGGCAGGTGAGTATCGCGTTCAGCGTTTCTGCTACTTGTTCACGCGAATAGTGATAAGCGCGTGCAAGCACCCAACCCACTTCGCAAAGTACGACATGGCTGATAATACCGGGGCTGTTGGTTGAAAGTTGCTGCTCCATGAAATCACTGGCTAATGCCGCTTGTGCGGGGTCGTCTTGTGTGAGATAGCGCACCAAGATGTTGGTGTCTAGCCCAATCATGGTGTGATAGCTTGCGTAATAGCGTTATTCATCGCTTCCAATGTCACTGGCTTGGCAGGCTTGGGCAACATTCCTTTCAAGGTGCGTACCGGACGGGTGACAGGCAACAGGAACAATCGTCCGTTGTCGGCAAACACAAATTCAATACGGTCACCGGGGTTTAAATGCAGGGCATCCCGTGCGGTTTTAGGGATGGTGACTTGTCCTTTACTGGTCAATGTTGCGAGCATAGCCTTACCTATTTCATCATTTTTTACGATATTTGAGTCTAGCAGAAAGTAAGGAAATAAGTCACGGCTCAAAAACTTTGCAACCGTCTTTGCCTTCGGCTTGTTGCAGCTTCCCACTGCCAAGTACGGCGAATGCTTTGGGGAATTGACGTTTGAATGCGATTAACGCAATTAAGAGGTAACAGATGTTCTACGAGTCTAAGCAGCAGACACCGTTGTCGAATGGGCAGTTTGCGTGGCGGTTGTTGTGGCATTTTGGTTTGGTGGCAGGTTTGGTGTTCATTGTGGTGGCGGCATTGATTTTTACGCCGATGTTGCATCGTTTATTGCATCGCTTTGACTGGGATGATGACTCATCAGAGGCTTGAGGTGGTTTTCAGTGTAGTATACGCGCTGATAGGCTGATCGGAGTTTGATGGTGTGTTGACGCGCTGTTTTCGCATAGGGATGTTGTTGCTTGGTTTGTTGTTGTCCAAAGTTGGTGTAGCCGCAAATCCAGCATTAGAGCCGCTGACACTGCAATTGAAGTGGCAGCCGCAGTTTCAGTTCGCGGGTTATTATGCCGCGCAAATCAAAGGTTTTTTTCGCGAAGAAGGCTTGGATGTCACGTTACGTCCCGGTGGCCCTGACATTTCGCCTGTGCAAGAAGTGCTGGATGGGCGGGCGCAGTATGCGATTGATGCTGGTGAATTGGTGTACTACCGCTTGCAAGGTAAGCCGGTGGTGGCATTGGCGAGTATTTTTCAGCATTCGCCAGCGGTATTAATGACATTAGGCAGTTCCGAGTTTCGCACGCCGCATGATTTGGCACATAAGCGTGTGGGCATGTTGATGGGTGGGCAGCCGATTGTGGAAGTGGCTGCGATGTTTGTGAATGAGGGCGTGAAACTTGATGCCTTGGATTTAAAGCCCAACCAATTGGGCATGAGTGCTTTATTGGCAGGTCAGGTGGATGCTGATTATGGTTACATGACGAGTGAGCCGTTTAGTAATGCTAAAACTGGGCGCGACATGCATTACCTTCAGCCGATTAATTACGGGGTGGATTTTTACGGCGATACTTTATTCACTAGCGAACGGCAACTCGCAGAACACGCTGCGCAAGTGGCGGCATTACGGCGTGCGGTGGTGCGGGGTTGGCAGTATGCCTTGGATAATCAAGGCGAAATTGTCGACTGGTTGTTGCAACAATACCCGTCTTTGCAACGTGATGCTTTGCAGTTTGAAGCCGAGCAAATCTATGCCCTAGTGCGCCCTGACATTGTGCAAATCGGGCATACCAATCCAGAACGTTGGCGGCGTATGGCGGATACTTTCGTTAAATTGGGTATGGTCAGCGATACCAGTCGTTTGGATGGTTTTGTGTATGACCCAGAACAAAAGCCAGATTACGCTTGGGTTTGGTGGGTATTGAGCACCAGCGGCATTCTGATTTTCTTGGGCTTTATTGGTAGCGGTGTGGTGGCATGGTTAAACGGGCGTTTGCAGGAAAAAAACGCTTTATTGCAACAAGCCATGCAAGCAAGGCAAGAATCCGAGCTTTTGCTACAAGAAAGCCAGCGATCTTTACAAAGTTTGATTGGGCATTTACCGGGTATGGCGTATCGCTGTCGTCATGATCATGAATGGACAATGGAATTTATCAGCGAAGGTTGTGAAGCGTTAACGGGTTATCCACCCGTGGTTTTGATTGGTTCGCACGGTTTGAGTTTTGCCAGTCTGCTTCACCCAGAAGATCAAGAACGCATCTGGGACGAGGTGAATAAGGCGGTGCTGGCGCATCAACCTTTTCAGTTGAGTTACCGTATTCGGCATCAGCAGGGGGATTGGCGTTGGGTGTGGGAACAAGGGCATTGTGTGCATTACGATGCAGCGGGTATGCCCCTGTTACTGGAAGGTTTGATCACGGACATTACGTCGCAGATGGATGCGCAACACAAGCTGCAACAAGCGAAAGAGCAAGCCGATGCAGCTACCCGTGCGAAATCCATGTTTCTCGCTAACATTAGCCATGAAATTCGTACCCCGTTAAGTGCGGTGACAGGGTTATCCCAATTACTCCAGCAAGCTGATTTGCAGGGTAAACAGCGTGAATACGTCGAGCAGCTTTACAGTTCTTCCAAGTTATTGTTGGGCATTGTGGAAGATGTCATGGACTTTTCCTGCATTGAGGCGGGGGAAGTGGTGTTACGCCCTGCGCCATTTTTATTAATGGGCATTTTGCAAAGTGTCGAACACATTATCCGCGAATCGGCACAAGCGAAAGGTTTACGTTTTTACATTGATGTGGAAAAAGACATTCCACCAGTGTTGATTGGTGATCCATTACGTTTGAGTCAGGTGCTGAATAATTTGCTGGTTAATGCGGTGAAGTTTACCCATCAAGGCAGTGTTTCTTTGCATGTGAATCAGATTAGCTTGAAAAGTGGTCACGCTAGGTTGCAGTTTTGCGTGCGTGATACCGGGGTGGGGATTCCAGCCGACCAGCGTGATCATTTGTTTGAACCTTTTGTGCGCATTGATTCCGGTAGCGATGCAATGGTGAAAGGCATGGGTTTAGGCTTGTCGATTAGCCGCCGTTTGGTGGAGCTAATGGGCGGCATGATTCAAGTTGAAAGCATTGAAGGCGTAGGCAGTGAGTTTGCTTTTTGTGCGGATTTCACGGTGGAAGTCGCCGCCGCGATTGCTGCTGGCGTCACGGTGGTTGAGATACCGCCATCTGTCTTGGAAGGTGCAAAAATCTTGTTAGTGGATGATGACCCGCTGAATCGTATGATTAGTCTGGAGTTACTCAGTATCTTAGGCTGTGAACCCATCGGGGTGGAAAATGCACCGCAAGCCATTGCAGCGTTGGAAGTTGAATCTTTTCACGCGATTTTCATGGACATTGAGATGCCGGGGATGCGGGGCGATAAGCTAACACAACAATTGCGGTGTGACCCACGCTGGCAAAGCGTGCCGATTATTGCGCTAACTGCTCATGCAACTGCCGATATTCGTGATTATTGCTTGTTGTGTGGCATGAATGATTGCTTGATTAAACCGTTTGAAATGGCGCAGTTGCGAGCGGTGTTGGTGCGTTGGTTAAGTGAAAAACCGCCCCCGCAATCCGCAACGGTTTACCGCGCTCCGTTACGATTGTCAGCGTGACTCACCTCATGGTTTCACGAGGTGAGTCTTGCCGAGTGCGCTACTCAATGATGCGAGCGCGTCATGAGTTTGAGCATTTTTAGGTTAATCACCACAAAGCGATACAGTTGCCACAGTATGGATGTGCGCATATAGCGTGTAATCGCGGTGGGCGTAGGCGGGTAATACGCTTGTTGATACGGTTCTTTATTGGTAGCAGGCATGGTGGGTTCTCCTCTTTTGGTCGTGTGCGTATGGCTTTAATCGGGTAACAATGCCCAACCGGGTTTGAGCTTGGCTTGGTACAGGAACATGTAATGCAGGAAATATTTCATCCAATGCCCTGCCAAACCAATTTCACCGAACGTTAAGTTCATGTCACGCCCGTATTCGGGGTAACGCTCGTAATCCGGCACAACCGGATACACCGTCATGGTGGCTGCCGTACCTTTGAAAATGTGTGAACCTGTGGAAGCCACACACGCCGCGCCCATGTCCGCCATTGATGCGGTATGGGTCGGTTTTTCTGCACCATTGAGCAAATCGCGAATATTCATGGCAACGACTTTCGCCATTGTTGCGGAAGGCATCCCCGTGCGCGGTGGTGCAGGGTTGATCGGCGTACCGTTCGCGCTTTGCATCGGCTTACTGATTAAGTGTGGGGGCGCGAAGGCAATCCCAACGGCAAACACATTCGGGTAAGCAGGTGTTTGATAGGTTTTTGGCCAGTCTTTCGCACTCCAATCGGCAAAAGGTTTGGCGGTGTAATCCGCATCCACGCGCATAAAACCATTCGGCGCGAAAACGTTGGCGGTAATGTCTTCACCTGCTTGATCAAAGGCTTTTAAGCCCACGCCTGCAAACGGTGGAATCAGCATGGCAAAGTCGAAATCCAACTCGTGGAATGTGCCATCCAAGGTTTCGTAATGGATTTTGTTGGGTTCGATTTTGGTGACGTGCGAACGCACAATCCATTCCAGATTGCGTTCCACCATTAACGATTCGGCGAAAGTTTTACCATTGGTAATGTAACCGCCGCGTTTAATGTGTACGCCACCCATGCCAAAGTCGCCGAGTTCGTATTCGTTACTCAGCCAGACAATGCGGGCTTTGTCGCGCACGCCAGCTTCACGCAAGGTGTGATCAATGTTGTAAATGTATTCAAACGCCGCGCCTTGGCAGGTACACATACCGTGCCCTGTACCAATCACAAAGGTTTTTTCCTGACCCGCTTGCATGGCTTGAATGTTGAGCTGCAATTCGTGGTTGGCTTCAATGGCATGAGAGGCGGTGCAAACCGATACCGTATAGCCATTATCAGGACCTAATCCCGGTGTCGCGCCAAAGTTGAGTTTAGGACCCGTGGCATTGATTAGGTAATCGTAAGCGATGTTTTCTTGCGTACCCGCTTTGGCTGGGTCGGTGTATTCGATGGTGACGTAAGGTTTAGGGTTGTCACCATTGCCTTCGGGGTAAAGAGCGAGGGCTTTGGCTTGGCGGAAATCCGCGCCCAACTTTTGGTAAACGGGGGCGAGTTCAAAGGTTACGTCTTCCTCTGTCATTTGCCCAACACCAACCCAAATATTGGATGGAATCCAGTTCCATTTGGCATTGGGCGAAATCACCACGATGTCGTGCTGTTTTCCGACCCATTTACCCAGATAACGTGCGGCGGTATGACCTGCAACACCCGCGCCTAAGATAACTATTTTTGACATGCTGAATTATCCTCCTCCGATAAAACATAGACAGGACAATAATTTACATGATTTTGGGGAATTGTATAAGCATTTTATTATATAGTAACATTGATATATGCTAATGACTTACGTTAGTCACTGTGTTTGCCATTTAGCACTATTAGCATTTGTGGATAGTTTCTGTTAACGTGCGAATGATTCTCACCATGCACTTGAAGGTTCATGCGCAAACACATTAGCACACTGCTCATACTATTGATGATGGTACTACCGATCTGGTCGGTGGTTACGCTGTGTCATCATGTGCAGCCCGCGTTGGGCGCGGCAGTGATGCAACATGATGTGGGTAGGCAAGCCGCTGAGCATCATTGTTGCCCTCATATGCAAGCGCAACAGACTGCGCAAGATCACGCGGCTGATAAATGCCACTGTGATCAATTCCAGCACGGGCAGTTTGTGTTAGGTGTATTAATCATGCCATTTGCTGTGCCGAGTAGTCGTTTTATTCCCCCCACCATTGCCATTCAGCCGTTAGCAGAACGTGTTGATGTGCTTTATCGCCCACCCATAGCCTAAGTCTGTTACAGAAATCTTAACGGAATTTGATGTTGTTCGGGCGTTGGCCTGAACCGTAGTCTTAGGTGGAAACAATGAAAAATGTTTGGATTGCCGCACTGTGTGGCGGCGTGTTGCTGGGTATGGCAGCACCTTTAAGCTTTGCCCACGGTGGCGAAGACCATTCACACGCGCAAGAAACTACCGCGCCCTTACTGTCGCCGACCAGTGGTGGTGTGCGTTGGGAATTGCAATCGCCCGATGTGGAATTACTCGGCATTATCAATGACGGCAAATTGACGTTGTATGTCGATCATTTCGCCACTAATGAACCGCTTGCGAATGCTAGTGTTGAATTAGAAAGCAAAGGGCAAACACTCAAACTGCAAACCGATGCTAACGGCATGGTGCAGGCAGATGCGGGATGGTTAGCCAAACCTGCGCATTACGAACTCATGGCAACCGTACAAGCCAAGGTTGTGAATGATTTACTGGTGGGGAAAATTGATACCGTTCCCGATAATGTTCCCACTGCCGCAGGTGATAAACCCACGCGCTTGAGTGATGGCAGCGTGTTCGTGCCGAAAGCCGCGCAGCATTTGCTCGGAATTCGCACTGTGGCAGGCAAAACGCAAAACGTCGCGCAGAACGTGGCACTCAATGCCATTGTTGTCACTGATCCGAATGCCAGTGCGCGTATTCAACCCACGCAAAGCGGACGCTTATTCGCGCCGAAAGCGGGGTTTCCGGTATTGGGCAGTCGTGTGACGAAAGGGCAAGTGTTAGCCTTGCTCGAACCCGCGACCAGTAATGTGGATAAGGGCGATCAGCAAGACAAAATCGCCGAATTACGCAGCCAATTAACCCTTGCGGAAAAAAATGCCGCCCGTATGGATCAAGTCGCTGGGGTTGTGCCGCAAATGGATGTCGATGCTGCGCACAATACCGTCGATACCCTCAAAGCGCGTTTGCAAGCCTTGCAAAATAGCCTCGCACAACAACCGGAAACTTTGGTCGCACCGCTTTCCGGCATTATCAGTTCCAGCAATGTAACTTTGGGGCAGCAAGCCAATGCGGGCGATGTGTTGTTTGAAATCCTTGATCCGGCGCGTTTGCAGATTGAGGCGTTAGCTTATGACCCTGCGTTAGCCGCGCAAATTACAGGGGCGACGATGCTCATGAATGGCAAAGTGGTGGAACTGCAATTCGTTGGCAGCAGTGCGCAATTACGCAATCAAGCCCTGCCATTACGTTTCGCGCTAAAAAATGCCGATGTGGTCATGGCGATTGGTCAACCGTTAGCGATTCACGCACAAACCAAACAAAGTGCGCAAGGCGTGGTGTTGCCCGCCGCGAGTGTGGTGAATAACAGCGAACAGCAAGCGGTGGTGTGGACGCATACCAAAGCCGAACGTTTCCAAGCTTTTGTGGTGAAAGCCCAAGCGGTGGATGCGGATAAGGTGGTGATTACGGAAGGTTTGCCAGCCGGAGCAGTACGTGCAGTGACACAAGGCGCGGCTCTCTTGTCGCAAGTGCGTTAGGGGGCAATATGTTTAATGCAATTATTCAAACCAGCTTACGCCAGCGATTATTTGTGCTGGTGGGGGCGTTATTGCTGCTGTTGTACGGCTTGTTCACCTTGCGCCAGTTGCCTGTGGATGTGTTCCCCGATCTGAATAAACCCACCGTAACACTGATGACCGAAGCCAATGGCATGGCCCCGGAAGAAGTCGAACAGTTGGTGACGTTTCCGCTGGAAACTGCCATGAACGGTTTGGAAGGTGTGACGCGCGTGCGTTCGGTTTCCGGCGTGGGGCTGTCGGTGGTGTACGTCGAATTCGCGTGGGGTACGGATATTTACCGCAATCGCCAGCAAGTCACCGAACGTTTAAGTGCCGTGAGTAATCAATTACCCGCTGGTATTGTGCCGCAACTGTCACCCGTCAGTTCGATTATGGGCGAAATTTTGCTCGTGGCAATGACGGCGGATGCCCATACCACGCCCATGCAAATGCGTAGTTTGGCGGATTGGGTGGTGCGTCCGCGTTTGCTGAGCATTAGTGGTGTATCGCAGGTCATCCCAATGGGCGGTGATGTGCAGCAATACCGCATTACCCCCGATGTGGCGAACATGGAACGCTTAAACATTGGTTTGGAACAAATCCAAACCGCGCTCAGTGGTTTTGCCAGCAATACCAGTGGCGGCTTTCTGGAAGCGCACGCGCAGGAGTATTTAATCCGCAATATTGGGCGTACCACACGTTTGGAAGACATGCGCCAATTAGTGGTCGCGCATCGCGATAATGTGCCGATTTTGTTGCAACAAGTGGCAACGGTGGATTTCGCAGCAGGCGTGAAACGCGGAGCGGCCAGTTTCATGGGCAAACCAGCGGTGATTCTGTCGGTGCAAAAACAACCGGGACAAGACACCGTGCAATTAACCCGCGAAGTCGAAACCGCGTTAGCCGAACTCAATCGCAATCTACCCAGCGGCGTGAAAGCCAATAACATTCTGTTCAAACAAGCGAATTTCATTGAAGCCGCGATTGGCAATGTCGAAACCGCCTTGCGTGATGGCGCGATGATGGTGGTGATTGTGCTGTTTTTATTCTTGCTGAATGTACGCACTACTTTGATTTCATTGACCGCTATTCCGTTGTCATTGTTGGCGGCGAGTTTGGTATTTCATGCGTTTGGTTTGTCGGTGAATACCATGACCTTGGGCGGTTTGGCGATTGCCTTGGGTGAATTGGTCGACGATGCGGTGGTGGATGTGGAAAACGTCTTGCGGCGTTTACGTCAGAATGCTGCGATGCCCCAACCGCATCCGGTATTGACGGTGATTGCGGCGGCTTCCAACGAAGTGCGTTCCGGTGTGGTATACGCCACCTTGATTGTGGTGCTGGTATTCGTGCCGCTGTTTTTCCTCGCAGGCATTGAAGGACGCTTATTCACACCGTTAGGCATTGCTTACATTGTGTCGATTTTGGCGAGTTTGCTGGTGGCAATTACCGTCACGCCCGTGCTGTGTTATTACTTGTTGGGTAAAACGGCGGGGGCAGTCAATCACGACACGCCGTTAATGCGTTGGTTGAAACGTATTGATACCCACGTTTTGCATTGGTCGTTTCGTCACGCCAAGTTATTGCTGGGTATGGCATTGCTCATGGTGGTTAGCGCGGCGGCGAGTATGCCGTTTTTCCCGCGTGCGTTTTTGCCAGCTTTCAATGAAGGCACGCTCACCATTAGTTTGCTATTGCAACCGGGGACTTCATTAAGCGAGTCGGATCGTATCGGCACGCTGGCAGAACAGTTATTGCTGCAAGTGCCGGAAGTGAAGCAAGTTGGGCGGCGTACCGGACGTGCGGAATTGGATGAACATGCCGAAGGTGTGCATTCCAGCGAAATCGACGTGGATTTAGTCGCTTCAGCACGGGCGAAAACCGCTGTGTTAGCTGAAATTCGCCAGCGTTTGGCGGTGATTCCCGCTTCGATCAGCATTGGGCAGCCGATTTCACACCGTCTGGATCACTTACTTTCCGGCGTGCGGGCGCAGATTGCTTTGAAAATCTTTGGCGATGACACCGATACCTTACGCAGTTTGGCGACGGATTTACAAACACGCCTGAGCAAAACTACCGGTTTGGTGGATTTGCAGCTCGAAAAGCAAGTGCGGATTCCCCAATTGCAAGTGCGCGTGGATTACAACAAAGTGCAGCAATACGGCGCGACTCCCGCCAGCATTAACCAAGCCTTAGCAACGCTGGCGAATGGTGCGACGGTCGCGCAAGTGTTGGATAACAATCGCCGTGCTGACGTGGTAATACGTTTGCAAGACAGTGATCGTAGCGCGGAAGGTTTGCGCAATTTGCTGGTGGAAACTCACGCCGGATTCATCCCGTTACGCATGGTTGCTAGCATTGAAAACGGTAGTGGGCCGAATCAAATCGTGCGCGAAAACGGGCGGCGGCGCATGGTGTTGTCCGCGAATGTTGCGAGTGGGACAGACATGGCAGTAGTTGTCGAAGCGATTCGTGCCGAACTCGCTACTTTTCCCTTACCCGAAGGCTATTTCACCAAGCTCGAAGGGCAATTCCAAGCGCAAGAACAAGCCAGTCAGTTGATTAGCATTCTCGCGCTAGTGTCGCTGACGCTGATTTTCCTTGTGCTGTATAGCCGTTACCAATCCGTCAAGTTCGCGCTGATGATCATGGGCAATATTCCGCTGGCATTGGTGGGCGGCGTGGTGGCGTTATGGTTGGCGGGGCAAACCTTATCGGTGGCGAGTTTGGTTGGGTTCATTACCTTGGCGGGGATTAGTACGCGCAATGGGATTTTGAAAATCAGTCATTACCTGCATTTGGTGCAGTACGAAGGAGAAACTTTCGGCATTCCCATGCTTGTGCGCGGTAGTCTCGAACGTCTTACGCCTGTGTTAATGACCGCTTTGGTCGCTGCCTTCGCACTTTTACCGCTATTAATCGCCAGCGATACGGCGGGGAAGGAAATTTTGCATCCCGTTGCCTTAGTGATTTTTGGCGGATTAATTAGCTCTACGTTTCTCGATACCTTATTGACCCCTGTGATGTTTTATCGCTGGGGCGCAAAACCATTACAACACTATTTACTTAGTAATCAATTAACTATTCAATCAGGAGTTCAACATGAAACTGCTTAAAACGACGCTATTCGCTGCCGCCTTATTGGTTGCGGGTTACGCTTTCGCCCACAGTGATGAATACCTCGATAGTCAAGCATCACCACACGGTGGGCAAATCCGTATGACCGATAATTTCCATTTGGAATTGGTGGTGAAGGATAAAGAATTAACCGTGTATGTGATGAATCACAGTAATGAAGCGCAACCAAGCGATGGAATGCAAGCCACCGCCACGGTGTTATCCGGTGACGCAAAAACCGAGGTGAAACTCGAACCAACCGGTGACAATGTGTTGAAGGGCACGGGAGATTTCAAAACCAGCGATGACATGAAAGTGGTGTTGTCGGTGACACCTGCACCACAAACGGCACGTTACACGCCGATGCAAAAAGCCACAGCGACTACAACCGATGATGCGGCACAGTCGGCGGAAAAAAAGTAAACCAATCAGGTTGGCGGTAAGTCAATGGCTTGGATGATGCGGAAGTGCAAGGACGCGCTTTCATCATGACTTTTTGCTATGCTCGCGTTTTTATTACGGAGCGTGCTATGGATAAGCAACACATCATTCAAGCCCTTGCCCCTTTGGGTGAGCCAGTCGATAACCAAGCGTGGGTTGATTATTCGCGTTACGGTGTGAGCGTGGCAGATGCGCAGACGCTGGTTGATTTGATTGCTGATGAAAGCTTCCTAGAGTATGAGGGTAATGATTATTGGATTCCGTTACATGCGTGGCGGGCGTTGAAAGCCTTAATGCCCGTGGGTTTACACGAATTAATCGGCATTTTCGACGTTTTAGTGGAAGATGAGTGGGCATTAGAAGAAATACCACAAGTCATTGCAGCGGCAAAAGCACAAGCCATTGCGCCGTTATTCGCCAGCCTAATGGACGAAGAAAATGATGAGCTGGTACGCATGTTTAGTGCAAATTGTTTATCCGATGTGGTGAAAGCAACGTCAGCATTGCGTGCGCCAGTGGTAGAAAAATTTGCAACTGCCCTGCAAAACTTTACGGGTGATGACGAAGCCTTAGCGGGTATTGTGGTTGTAGCATTAATGGAAATCAAAGCTGTCGAAGTTATCGGGACGATTCGCCAAGCCTTTGCGGAAGAGCGTGTCTCATGGAGTATCTGCGGCGATTTAGAAGACGTTGAGTTGGGTTTGGGCTTGCGTACTGAACGTGATACACCACGTCCGCGTTATAATGGATTCGATGTCGTAAAAGATAAAAACGATAATGCCTTTGCGGATGATGATCGACCTGTGGTGCAACAAGTGATTCGTACCGAACCGAAAGTCGGGCGTAATGATCCGTGCCCTTGCGGTAGTGGTAAAAAATATAAAAAATGTTGTTTGGTGGCTTAATGCTAGCAATAAGTCTTGAATAAAATTGGATACTCACTATGGCATACAGTGGTAATACTGGCTTAAAACGCATTATTAAAGCAGGTCAATATTCATGGCAGGGTTTTCGCGCTGCTTACAAACACGAAGAGGCTTTTCGCCAAGAAACGTGGTTATTGGGTCTGGCAATTCCCTTGGCTTTATTGCTAGGTGATAACGGTGTTGAGAAGGCTTTAATGATTGGCAGTGTCTTATTATTACTGATTGTTGAGCTGTTAAATTCGGCAATTGAAGCCGTCGTAGACCGCACAGGCTTAGAACCACACAAGCTGTCTGGCAGAGCAAAAGACATGGGGTCTGCGGCGGTATCTGTAGCACTCTTAAACGCTGTATTGATTTGGTTTTTCATGCTTTCTTGACGTATGTCATGAAGGTTCAATTGCAGGCTGAAAAGCTTATTCTGAAGCCGTTTCACCGTCAATATTAACGTTTTCTTAAGTGGTATTTTCCTGTATGCTTGCGGGGTAATAAAACTATCTCCATTTTTTAATCTTGTTATCTTGAGGGCATACGATGGCTCATAGTGCTGCACTCTCTTCGGAGCAATACAACTATGAAATCGTGAAGAAATTCGCGATTGCTGCAATCGTCTGGGCAATACTTGGCATGACCGCCGGGGTATACATTGCGTCAGAACTGGCTTGGCCGGTAATGAACTTTGATATTGCTCAGATTACTTTCGGGCGCTTACGCCCGTTACATACCAGTGGTGTTATCTTCGGTTTCGGTGGTAATGCACTGTTTGCAACTTCTTACTACATCGTGCAGCGCACTTGCCAAGCGCGTTTAGCGGGCGGCAAATTCTGGCCGGAGTTTACCTTCTGGGGTTGGAACTTATCTGTTTTAATCGCTGGCTTGTTGTACCTGAATGGTTATACGCAAGGTCGTGAATACGCTGAGCCAGTATGGTTCATTGACATTGCTATCGCTGTAGTTTGGGTTGTTTACTTCCTGATTTACACGGTGACTTTGGTTAATCGTAACCAACCGCACATTTATGTTGCGAACTGGTTCTACATGTCCTTCATTTTGGCAACCGCTTTACTGCACATCTTCAACAACTTGGCAGTTCCTGTTAGTTTGACATCAGCAGCTTCTTACAGCCTGTTCTCAGGTGCACAAGATGCGATGACACAATGGTGGTACGGTCATAATGCGGTGGGCTTCTTCTTGACTGCGGCGTTCTTGGGCATGATGTACTACTTCGTACCAAAACAAGCAGGTCGTCCGGTTTACTCTTATCGTTTGTCCATTATCCACTTCTGGGCGTTGAGCTTTATGTACATGTGGGTAGGTACTCACCATCTGCACTGGACTGCGATTCCTGACTGGACTTCCACACTGGCGGCGACTTTCTCTATCCTGCTGTTAATGCCATCTTGGGGTGGTATGATCAACGGTATCATGACCTTGTCTGGCGCGTGGGATAAACTGCGTACTGACCCAATCATGATGTTCTTGATTACTGCATTGTCCTTCTACGGTATGTCCACTTTTGAAGGTCCAATGATGTCATTGAAAAGCGTTAACGCGCTGTCTCACTACACTGACTGGACTGTTGGTCACGTTCACTCTGGCGCATTGGGTTGGGTTGCGATGGTTTCCATCGGTTCGCTGTACCACATGATTCCACGTCTGTGGAACACCACACTGTACAGTTCTAAACTGGTTTACACTCACTTCTTCTTGGCAACCATCGGTACAATTCTGTACATCACTGCAATGTGGGTATCTGGTATCGGTCAAGGTTTGATGTTGCGTGCATTTGATGAGTACGGCAACTTGGCTTACACCTTCGTTGAAACGGTTGCCTTTATGCACGGTCCATTGGCTGCCCGTGTTGTAGGTGGTCTGTTCTTCTTATCCGGTATGCTGCTCATGGCTTACAACATTTACATGACCATTGCGCGTGCAAAACAGGAAGACCATGTTCCTGCTACTGCCGCTGCTAAAGCATAAGCGAGGGAGGAGACACCATGTTTAAACACGAAAGTATCGAAACCAACTCTGGCTTACTGATTGTTCTGACATTAGTTGCAATTAGTATCGGTGGTTTGGTTGAAATCGTTCCATTGCATTACATCAAGTCAACGGTTGAGGAAGTGAAAGACCCTGTGACAGGGGTTGAAGTGGTTCGTCCCTACACTCCGCTGGAACAACGCGGTCGTGACATGTACCTTCGTGAAGGCTGCTATACCTGCCACTCACAGATGATTCGTCCGTTCCGCGATGAAGACCTGCGTTATGGTCACTACTCACTGGCAGCAGAATCTAAATACGATCACCCATTCCAATGGGGTTCCAAACGTACTGGTCCTGACTTGGCGCGTGTTGGCAAAAAGTACTCCAATGACTGGCATGTGCAGCATTTAATTGCGCCACGTTCTGTTGTGCCAGAGTCCATCATGCCGAACTATCCTTGGTTGAATGAGACTGATTTGGATCTTTCTGACCTGCAAGATCGTATGATCGCACTGAAACGCGTTGGTGTTCCTTACTCACAAACGAAAGTTGAGTACGATGCCAACGTTAAAAAGTTTGGTGAAGAAACCGCTAAGAAGTTGGACATCAACAATGCTGAGAACGTCCTGTTGGATCAGGCAAAACAAGGCAACTATGACGGTAATCCTGACAAGGTAACTGAAATGGATGCATTGGTTGCTTACCTGCAAGTGCTAGGCACCATGGTTGATTTCAGCAAGTTCGATGAAGACCACTTCATCCAGTTCCGTTAATTTGCTACTGGACGGTAGCTTCTGCCCCTGAAGGAGAGAGTAAGTGCTAACAGATTTCGTAACATGGATCATGGATATTGGTCATAGCCAAACCGTGGCTTTACTTATCTTTTTCTCTGTTTTTATGGGCGTTTTGTTCTATGTCTATGCGAATCGGGGACGCAGTGAGCGATTGGAATCCTATCGCAACACGCCATTCTTAGATGAAGATGAGGCAGACAGAAGAGTGAAGGCGGCAGAAGCTTCCCAAGCTAAAGGTGAGAAATAGTTATGGCTAATCCTGTAAAAGACCCGCTAACCGGCGCGGAAACCACCGGTCACGTCTGGGACGAAACGCTGCAAGAGTTTAACAACCCGCTGCCACGTTGGTGGGTATGGACATTCTACGGCACAATCATTTTCGCTTTATTGTACTGGGTGATGTATCCGTCTTGGCCGATTGGTGGTACTTACCTCAAAGGTATTGGTAACTCCATTACGTACAAAACAGATGCTGGTGTAGAGAAGGCTACCCACTGGAACATGCGTGCGTTGTTGGCTCATGACATGCAAAACAGTGATGAGGCGAAAAAACAGCAAGCTTACTTAGAGAAAGTTGGTGCTGCTTCTTACGACCAAATCGCTCAAGATGCTGATATGTCTGCGTTCGTGCGTTCTTATGGCATTGGAATGTTCGGTGATAAATGTGCAGCTTGCCACCAAGCAGGTGCACAAGGTGTTGTTGGTCAATACCCTAACTTGGTTGATGATGACTGGTTGTGGGGTGGTGATACCAAAACCATCGAAACCACAATTCGTGGTGGTCGCTTAGGTTACATGCCTGCGTTCAAAGAAACCTTGAGCGAAGAGCAAGTCAAACAAGTGGCTAACTATGTGTTGAGCCTGTCTGGTGAAACCGCAGATGCAACGGCTGCTGCTGAAGGTCAAAAACTGTTCCAAGGTGAAGCGGCTGGTTGCTACTACTGCCACACTAAAGACGGTACTGGTATGCACGCGCAAGGTTCTGCGAATTTGACTGATAAAGTCTGGACGATTGCGAACGTTTCGGCGGCAAAAACACCAGAAGCCAAATTGGCTGCGGTTGAGAAAGTCATCGCCAATGGCGTGAAACGTCAAATGCCAGTATTTGGTCCTGAAGGCAAAAACTTATCTGATACTGAAATCAAGGTATTGGTTGCCTACTTGAAACAAATGTCTGCTGGTGCAGGTGCGCAGAAGTAATTGCATTCATCAGATTTGGTAACAAATTTGCTACAATGCCGAGGCTGGGAGTAATCCCAGCCTTTTTCGTTTTAGGGATACGGATTCATTATGCAAGTTCGTGAAAATGTCAGTTTGCAAGCATTGCACACCTTTGGTTTAGCCGTAAAAGCGCGTTATTTTTGTTCCCTGCATACCTTGGGCGGGTTGCGCACCGTTATTCAATGGCAACAAGCGCACCCAACATTGCCAGTATTGTTGTTGGGTGGTGGAAGCAATTTGCTGTTTACGCAAGATTTTCCGGGGTTGGTCGTACAAATACGTTTACAAGATCGGGAAATTCTTGGGCAGGATAATGATTATGTGTATGTACGGGCGGCGGCTGGTGAAAATTGGCATGAGTTTGTGCGTTGGACGATTGAGCAAGGCTTTGCTGGGTTAGAAAATCTCTCGCTGATTCCCGGTACGGTTGGTGCAGCACCGATGCAAAATATTGGTGCGTATGGGGTCGAGGTCAAAGATCACATTTACGAAGTACAAGCCTTGGATTGGCGCACTGGTGTGTTGCATGATTTTTCCGCTCCTGAGTGCCAGTTTGGGTATCGGGATAGTTATTTTAAATCCGTTGAGCCGGAACGCTGGTTAATTGTCGCGGTGGTATTTCGTTTGCCACGTCAACCGCAATGGAAGATTGATTATGCGGGTGTGAAAGAGCAATTGGTGGGTAAAGAGCTGAATCCACAACTCATTAGCGATGCGGTTATTGCTTTGCGCCAAAGTAAATTGCCAGACCCCGCAGTATTGGGAAATGCTGGCAGTTTCTTCAAAAACCCGATTATTTCCCAAGCACAATGGCAAGCCTTGCATGAGCAATATCCAACCATGCCCGCATGGCAGCAAGCTGATGGCGTGAAGTTATCCGCTGGTTGGTTAATTGATCAATGTGGTTGGAAAGGTAAGCGCGACGGGGATGCGGGTACGTTCGAGAAACACGCGCTCGTGCTGGTGAATCATGGCCATGCAACGGGGCAAGACGTTTGGCAGTTTGCGCAAGCGATTATGAATTCGGTTACTGCGCGTTTTGGCGTTACACTCGAACCAGAGCCGCGCGTACTTTGAGTGATTCCTGAACAGATTCATACCTATCGTCGGATGGTATCATTTTCTTGATAAAGTCATAGACCTTCGCTAAGTTAGCATATAAAATGCTAATGGTATAAAACTTATACAGCTTTGATTTTAATAGCTGGCGCGAGGGAACTATGACACAGCACAAACAAGGTGTGCGCGAGGGGCGTGCATCTGGCTTTTTGCAACGTTTCATTTTTAATGGACTGTTTTCCACCTCATTGTTCCTTGTGAGTGCGAACGCGCAGCCAGCTATGGAGGTTGGCAGTCATGCCTATGCTTTCCGCACACCTTTCGATAATCTGAATCACATTACACCGCTTCATGCTTTGCGTTTGCAGGACATGGATACGACTGCGCATGTGCAAGAAGCGGTGCAAGCCGCATTAACCGCGACGAATCTCATGCCAGATGGGCAACACGCGCTGTTGAATCTTGATCTGGATTTCCTTGCCATTGCTAAAGCACAGGCTACTGCTGTCGATGCCGATGGCAAACCTGTGCAGATCATGACGGCTGATGGCAGTTTGTTGCCGGATCAAGGGATTTGGTTAGACCAAGGCATTGCTGCGGTTCAACAGCGTGTGCGTGCCTTTTTCACTTTGTACCGTCAGGCAGGCGGTAAAGTGGACATGGTTGCTTTGGAATACAGCGGTTTATCACTGACGGCTGATGAATTGCATAAAGCGGCAGAAGCCAGCGGTTCAGTCGCGGATTACCTCGCAGCGATTGAAGCTGATCCGCGTTTCGCTGAGATTCAAATGCAATTAGGTTTTACAGATTTAGCGTCTTTGTATGCAGGTGATGCGCAAGCGGCCAAGCGTCAGCAACGCTGGAATGCGCTAATGAAACAGCTTGTGGCTGCGTATTTAAAGCAAGCCTTCCATCAACCACTTGCGGCGATTTTCCCGCAAGCACAAGTAACGGCACGTGATTATTATCGTCAAGCGGCGGATTTCAAAGTACCCAATAGCGACTTTGCGAATACCACGGGTGCAAATGCAGGTAATGCGCAAGGTCAAAGTTTGTCCGGCACATTGCCTGCCACAGGTTTGACGGTAGCGGGTAAAACTTACCCACCGAATGCATTCAATGCTTTTCGCTACGAAACCAACCGTTTACGCGGCGCGGCATTGTCCTCGCTAACACCCGTTTTCCCGACCTTAACTGCGAAATCGCAAGCCGAAGCCGATGCGGATAGCAAAGCTTTGCTTACCAATAGCGATTTGTACCAAGAAATGGTGTTGCACGCGGGATTAGCCGGAGCACGCCAGTTCATTTACCAAAACCAACACGCCACCGCTGCTGAAGAAACCCAATTAGATAATACGTTGGCAGAGTTGGATCATTATGTTGGTAAGGCTAAGTTTGCAGCGCAGATTGATAATCTCGTCGATTGGCAGCAACCATTTGTCTTGTCATCGGCTATCGGTGATAAGGGGAAAGTTTGGCGTTTTACGCCGCGTTTGGATGCTGATACCACGTTAGCCAGCACGATTCGCCAAGTACAACCTGCGACATTCCAAGTGGATGGTACGCAAATTACTTTGCCGAATACCAAAGTGGTTACGGATGCAACCGCTAGTATTTCCCAACAAGGTGTGTGGGCGACGGCAGTGGATGCCAGCGAAGCAACGGCAGCGGGTTGTGCAACGACGCTGGCGGTGGGGCAAGAATGTACGGCGTATTACGCAGGTGATCAGGTAGCACCACAAGCGAATCTCTTGCTCGAAAAAGCTGCGCCAACCCTGACTTATCAAGCCGAACCGACGGTTTTGTTCGCGCACGATTGGAAGTCCGGTGGGGCAGATGCTGGGGTAGGGCGGGATCATTTCACTGTGCAATACAATGCGAACCTGACTTTCCCAGCGGGTACGCAACAATTAGCAGTGACAGCGGATGATGCGGTTAAAGTATGGGTGGATGGCGCGTTAGTCTTAGATGGTGCTACCACCGAGCCAACACCCGCACGGACGTTACAACGTAACTTAAACCTGTCCGGTAAACACCAAGTACGCATGGAATACACCGATTTAGCCGGAGCGGCAGCGGTGAGTTTGCGTGTGCAAGTTGCTCAAACGCAAGCGAACGTTGTAGCCGCAACGGATTGTTCCAGTGTGCCAGCAGGACAATTCTGTGGTGAATATTTCGCAAATGCCACCTTAAGCGATGCCCCAGTTGCGGTGGCAACAACGCCAGCCATTAATTTTAATTGGGGTGTGAATAAGCCATTAGATACTGTACCAGCGGATAATTTCTCGGTACGTTGGGTGGGGGATTTTGATTTTGAAGCGGGTGCGTACACCTTTTCGACAGTGACGGACGACGGCGTGCGTTTGTGGGTCGATGATGAATTAGTCATTGATATGTGGAAAGTGCAGTCTGCTACCACTTACCGCAAGAGTACGCCTATCAAAGCTGGTAAACATCGCATCAAAATGGAGTACTACGACTCCACGTCGACGGCGGTGGCGAAATTATCATGGGCAAAAAATGCCAGCACTTGCGATGTGATTCCAACAGGTCAGTATTGTGCTGAGTATTTCAATAACGTGGATGTGGCGGGCGATCCGGTTAAAGTTCAGAACGAAGCGGCAATTAATTACGCTTGGAAAGACATGAGTCCCGCGCCGGAAGTGAATGCGGATAACTTCTCGGTGCGTTGGCAGGGCGATTTTGATTTGGCAGGTGATTACCGTTTCATTGCGCAAGGTGATGACCGTATCCGTGTGTGGGTCGATGGCAAAATTATCATTGATGCGTGGACGAGTAGTAATCTCGGCGAATATTTCAGCGACCAAACCTTGGCGGCGGGTAAGCATCGCATTCGTGTGGAAATGCGCGAATACGGTGGTTATGCCACGGCGAAACTGTTCTGGGAACAACGCAGCGATTGTTCTGGCGTACCCGATAATGCATTCTGCGGTTCATTTTTTGATGGCGAAACCTTAAGCGGTGATGTGAAACGTTCGCAAACAGTGAGTGCGATTAATTTCGATTGGGGTGTGAATCGTCCCATGCATGGCGTGAAAACCGATGCGTTCTCAGCGCGTTGGTTGGGTAATTTCGATTTCCCACAAGATGGTTATTACCGTTTCAACGGCAAAATGGATGATGGCGTGCGGGTGTGGGTCGATGACGCTTTAGTGGTCGATCAATGGAGATCGGATGGACGTTGGCCTTACAAGTTCCAAGTCGTGCCGTATATCAAAGCTGGTAAGCATCAGGTTAAGGTTGAATACCACGAAAGCTATGGTACGGCAGCGATTCAAGTGAATTGGGCATTGGTTGATGGCTGTGGTACGACACCTGAAAATGCGTTCTGCATGGCGTATTTCGATAACAAAATCTTGGATGGTTTACCACGTCAGGTCGTGCAAACCGCACCAACCATTGATTATGCATGGGGAACTACCGCGCCTACCGATGCCTTTGTCGGGGCGGATAATTACTCGGTGCGTTGGGTAGGCAAAATTGCGTTTGATGAAGGTTTATACCGCTTTGTTACCGATGTTGATGACAGTGTGCGGATTTGGGTGGATGGCGAATTATTTTTAGATGCTTGGACGCGCACCAGTCCTAACAATGGTAAATACCGCAAACTCAAGCCCATGACGGCGGGTTTGCATGATATTAAAGTGGAGTATTTTGAATCCAGCAGTACCGCGAATGCCAAAGTTTTCTGGGAAAAAGCCCCCGATTGCGCCAATGTGCCATTGGGTAAGTTCTGTGCGTCTTTCTATGATGGTAATGACTTAACCAAGCCCGCTGTGGATACGCGCCTTGATGATGCGATTAACTTCGATTGGGGCGTTGGCAGTGCTTTGCCCAATTATTTGGTGGATAACTTCGCGGTTAGTTGGGTTGGCGATTTCAATTTTGAATCTGGGCAATACACTTTTACCAGCACCACCGATGATGGCGTGCGCGTGTGGCTGGATAATGAGTTAGTGATTGATTCGTGGAAGAATCAAGCCGCCACTTTGAAAAAATCGCTACAGGTGGCGGAAGGTAAACACCGTGTCCGCATGGAGTATTACGAAAAAAGTTATACCGCTGTTGCCAAGTTGACGTGGGCGAAGAACAGTGGTTGTGCCACGATTCCAACCGGCTCGTATTGTGCTGAATACTACAATAACAATAACTTAACGGATGATCCGGTTAAAATTCAAAATGAAGCAGCTATCAATTATGAATGGTTGGATACCGCACCAGTTGATACCGTGAGTAAGGATAACTTCTCGGTACGTTGGCAGGGTGATTTTGAATTGGTGGGTAATTACCGTTTCCTTGCGCAAGTTGATGATGGTCTGCGTTTGTGGGTGGATGGCAAACTGTTACTGGATACGTGGAATGCTTATAACTACAACGAGTTGTATGCCGATGTCAGTTTAGCCGCTGGTAAACACCGCATTAAAATGGAAATGCGTGAGATTGGCGGTAATTCACGCGCTAAATTGTCATGGGAAGAAAAACGTGATTGCAGCGGTATCCCCGACAATGTGTTCTGTGGCAGCTTCTTCAAAGGTGAAGCTTTAGAAGGTGATGCTTTACGTACTCAGCAATACCCCAACCTGAATTTTGATTGGGCAACGAACCGCCCATTGCATTCTGTACCTAACGATTTGTTCTCGGCGCGTTGGGTTGGCAATTTCGATTTCGACCAAGCCGGTTACTACCGCTTCAATGGTGAAATGGATGATGGCGTGCGGATGTGGGTTGATGACATTTTAGTGATTAATCAGTGGAAATCTGATGGGCGTTGGCCGTATAAATTCCAAGTCACGCCTTACATTACCGCTGGCAAACACGTTATTAAGGTCGAATACCATGACAGTTACGGTACAGCAAAATTAAAACTGAATTGGGCTTTGGTCGATGGTTGTGGTGTAACGCCTGATAATGCTTTCTGCATGTCGTTCTTCGATAACAAAACCCTCGATGGTTTTGCGCGTCAAGTCGTCAAAACTGCCCCAACGATTAATTATGATTGGGGAACAACCGCCCCAACCGACTTTATTGGTGGCGATCATTTCTCGGTGCGTTGGATTGGTAATATTGCGTTTGAAGAAGGTACTTATCGTTTCATCAGCGAGTTGAACGATGGCGCGAAAGTATGGGTGGATGGTGAACTATTAATCGACGGTTGGGCATGGGCTGGACCTTATTACGGCAAATACCACAAACTCAAAGCCATGACAGCGGGTTTACACCAAGTCAAAGTCGAATACTTTGAATACGGTAGTGCAGCAACGGCGAAAGTGTTCTGGGAAAAAGCCCCAGATTGCAGCAATGTACCAACAGGTAAATTCTGTGCATCCTTCTTTGATGGCATTGATTTGACTAAACCTGCGGTCGACTCGCGCATTGATGATGCGATTAATTTTGACTGGGTTTTGACTGGCGCATTAACCAATTACCTTGTGGATAATTTCGCCATTCGTTGGGTTGGTGATTTCGATTTTGCCGAAGATGGGCAATACACCTTTACCAGCATGACGGATGATGGGGTGCGGGTGTGGTTAGATGATGAACTGTTGATTGATAACTGGCGCACACAAGCGGTGACGACCAACAAAAAAGCAGTGCAAGTTAAAGCGGGTAAGCATCGTGTACGCATGGAGTATTTTGAAAATGGTAGTACTGCATCCGCGAAATTAACGTGGGCGAAAAATGCTGGGTGTTCCGCCAGTACCATTCCTACAGGTTCATACTGTGCGGAGTATTACAACAATAATGCATTCACGGATGACCCTTTCAAAATCCAAAATGATGCTGCGGTTAACTTCAATTGGGGAGCAGCAGCACCGCTGGATGGCATGGTGGCAGATAATTTCTCTGTGCGTTGGCAAGGTGATTTTGAGTTAGAAGGTGATTATCGCTTTGTCGCACAAGTCGATGATGGCATTCGTGTGTGGCTGGATGGACAACTGATTATTGACCAGTGGTCCGCGAGTGCTTACATCGAGTATTTTAAAGACTTGAGCTTGGTCGCCGGTAAACATCGCATTAAAGTCGAAATGCGTGAGGCGGGTGGTTCAGCAGCGGCAAAATTATTCTGGGAAGAACGCCATGAATGCAGTGGTATTCCTGATAATCAATTCTGTGGTGAATTCTTTGATGGTACGACTTTAACGGGTTCGGTGATTCGTTCGCAGTTGACCCCTTCCATCAACTTTGATTGGGGTGCAAATCGCCCCATGCACGCTGTGAAATCAGATAGCTTCTCGGCTCGTTGGCAAGGGAAGTTCAATTTCAATGCAGGATTCTACCGCTTTGTCGGCGATGCCGATGATGGTATGCGGGTGTGGATTGATGATGTCCTAGTCATTGATCATTGGTCAATGGACGGTACTTGGCTGGGCAAAGTGCAATCCGTACCTTACGTTGCGGCAGGTTCGCACGTTGTTAAAGTGGAATACCGCGAGGGTTCTGGTACAGCCAAAGCTAAATTGGGTTGGGAAGAAGTCGCGGGTTGCGCTACCACGCCGGATAATTTGTTCTGTATGGAATTGTATAACAGCGCGGATTTGACGGGTTTTGCACGCCAAGTCATGAAAACCGATAGCATTAACTTTGATTGGGCTGCCAATGCGCCTGATCCAATGGTGAGCAAGGATTATTTTTCGGTACGCTGGACAGGCAATATCCATTTTGACCAAGGGCAATACCGCTTCCTAACCGATGTCGATGATGGTGTAAAAATCTGGATTGACGGTGAATTGTTCATTGATGCTTGGAGAGCTCCTGCACCTTGGTATGGCAAGCAGCGTAAACTCAAAACCCTTACCGCTGGTTTACACAAAATCAAAGTGGAATACCGCGAAACAGGTGGTAGTGCGAAAGCCAAAGTTTGGTGGGAAGCCACGCCTGATTGCACGACTGAGATTCCGCAAGGCAAATTCTGCGGCAGTTTCTTCAATACTCGTGACTTAACCGGTAATGTGGCAGATAACCGTTACGATGATGCGATTAATTTCGATTGGGGTACGGTTGCACCGCAAAGTAATGTGTTTGCAGATAACTTCTCGGCACGTTGGCAAGGCAAGTTTGATTTTGCTGAGGGTGAATACACTTTCACCGCACGTAGTGATGATGGCGTGCGTTTATGGATTGATGGTGTCAGTGCCATTGATGCATGGAAAACGCAATCCCCGACCACGTATACCAAACGTTTGTTCCTCACGGGTGGTTTGCATACCATCAAAATGGAGTATTACGATTATACCAGTACCGCTGTGGCACAATTGAGTTGGAAAGCGGAACAGCTTAATGAACCGCAAATTCCGGCGAATTTGCGTACCGCGACCTTAGCACAAGATAAAGTGGTATTGGCGTGGG
Organism: Pseudomonadota bacterium; assembly: GCA_039797295.1. Classification (GTDB taxonomy): domain Bacteria; phylum Pseudomonadota; class Gammaproteobacteria; order Thiotrichales; family Thiotrichaceae; genus Thiothrix. The sequence goes on from JBDKID010000014.1 coordinate 57,787, forward strand.
ATACCCAACCCATTGTTACGCAATACAAAATCTATAAAGATGCTGATTTGCTGACGACAACTGCTGGTACGACAACGACGGATACGGCAGTGACGGCAGTGACATCCTACACCTACAAGGTTACGGCGTTGTGGCCTAATGGTAAAGAGTCGCGTCCGGCGGTGTTAAGCGTGACGATTCCCGATACGCAAGTCCCGACAGCACCCACCAAATTGGCGGTACAAGCTTTAACACCCACCAGCGTTACGCTGGCTTGGACTGCGGCAACCGATAACGTTGCGGTGAAAAGTTACCAAATCTGGCGCAATAATGTGATGGTGGCGGAAACCAGTGTTGCCGGTTTTGTAGACAGTGGTTTGAAAAATACCACCAAGTATTCGTACAAAGTCATGGCGGTGGATACCTCCGGGAATGTTTCACCAGCATCTACCACACTGAGTGTTACCACCAAAGACAGTTCCGCACCGACAGTACCGACTGGCTTGGCGGCGGAAGTGTTATCAGCGGCACAAATCAGCCTGACATGGCAACCCGCTACCGATAACGTTGGGGTAACGGGCTATCGTGTCTTACGCGATGGAGTGCAAGTTGGTACGAGTACTCAACCTGCCTTTATTGATACTACCATCAAGCAAGATACCCTTTACCGTTATCAAGTGGTGGCAGTGGATGCGGTAGGCAATGCGTCTACACCTTCGGCAGCGGTTGAAGTCATTAGTGGTGATGCGACCGCACCGAGTGCGCCGCCTAATTTGACCGCAAAGGTCACGGCTGACCAACAAGTGCATTTGGAATGGAATGCCGCCACGGATAACAAAGCCGTGGTGAAATATCGCGTGATACGTGATGGTCGTGTACTGGGGATGACCGATTTGCTGGGGTATAACGATGCCACGGTACAAAAAGGTCAAAGTTACACTTACAGCGTTAAAGCCTTGGATGCGGCGGGTAATGCGTCGTTAGACAGTAATACCATTACCATTAGCGTGGATGGTATTTGTGAATCGACCCAATTGTATTACAAGCAAAACGTTGAAAGCGTGATGGCGAACTGCACTTCCTGCCACGTTGCAGGTGGTATGGCAACCAACTCACGTTTGATTCTTTCCACCGCAGCGGATGCCACTAACCGTAATCTAGGGGCGATCAATACCATTACGCAAATCCTTGGTAAACAAACAGTATTGGATAAAGTCAGTGCCAAAGTTGCTCACGGCGGCGGTGCGGTATTGTCGGCGAAGTCCAACGAATACGCCGCACTGGGGAATTTACTCACGCAGTTAGCGAGTACCGCGCAATGTACCGATGTGGTGAATAATGATGAGCCGGTACTGACTGAATCATTGGCAGCGAACTGCTTCAGTTGCCACGGTTCACAAGGCGCGAGTGCAGGGCCCGGTACACCCGGTATTAGCGGAATGAGTAAATCGTACTTGAATAAAGTGCTGACGGATTACCAAACCGGTGCGCGTGCTTCTACGGTGATGGCGCGGATGGTGAAAGGCTTTTCGGCGGATGAACTCAGTCGGTTAGCGGATTACTTCTCGCAACAACCGTATGTCGCGTCCACGCAAACCACGGATAGCAATCTGGTTACGCGCGGTCAAGTTTTACATGAACAGTATTGTGCCAGTTGCCACACGGCGAACGGGCGTGATGCCAATTTAACAGGGGCGCGTTTAGCCGGACAATGGAAACCGTATTTACACGCGACCTTGAAGGATTACGTCAAAGGCCGTAGCCAAGCGACAACGGGCATGTCCGACCAAGTGCGTGCATTGTATAACGCTGAAGGTGATAACGGTGTGGCTGCACTGGCTGAATTCTACGCCAGTAATTCACAGGATACCCAAGCACCAGAAAAACCGAGTGATTTGGATGCGGTATCGTATACGCCAACCAGTACCACGTTGACGTGGACGGATTCCAATGACGATTGGGGTGTGTTGTATTACGACATCTATCGCGATGGTGTGTGGGTTGGGCGTACTCGCTTTAACAGTTACACCGATAGTGGTTTGAAAGCGGGTCATTACACTTATACCGTGGTTGCGGTGGATATTTTCGGCAATCAATCGGTAGTTAGTGACAGTGTGTCGTCGGTGATTACCAGCGACGAAGCCGCACCTGATGGCGTGCAGTTGCTGAATTTCCCCGATACTTTGCGTAAAGCTTCCGTGGTCTTGCTGAACCGTTTGCCAACGCAGGCAGAATTGGATGCGGCAAAAACGGAAGACGGTTTCCGTACCACTTTGCGGCAAATGATGGATACCAAAGGGGCAATGGATGCGTTTGTGTATCGCGCAGGGCATGAAACTTTCCTCAGTGTGGGGGCTGCGGGTATTGGTAGCTCAACAGGCTTAGTGGGTGCCGATTTCCCTAATTTACTGAACATGACGCAAACCGAGGTGAACGCGGCGAACGATGCGGTACGCAAAGAACCGGTGTACTTGCTGCAATACATGGTGGGTAATGACAAACCGTGGACGGATGCTTTAACGGCGAATTACACCGTGATGAACCCGCAACTGACCAAGGCTACCGCCGCGCTCACACTCAACGGTGCATTTACTGATCCTACTAATGCTAAAGAGTTACGTCCGGTACGCATTCCATTCGTTTCGGCACGTTATCCGAGCAAAGCGTTCGCCCATGCCGGGGTGTTGAGTACCAACGCATGGTTATCACGCTTCCCGACCACGGATACCAACCGTAACCGTCATCGCGCGGCAAAAGTCTACAAACAGTTCTTGGGTGTGGATATTGAAACCTTGGCACAGCGTCCCTTGGATGACAGTAAAAATGGTAATTACCGCGTGCCTACCATGCAAAATCCTAACTGCATGGTATGCCATACCCTGATGGAACCTGTGGCGGGTGCATTCCGGGATTGGGGTGCGAACAGTTGGTATCTGCAAAATTACAACGGTACGACGGGCACAAAAGACTCGTTGTCCAGTGTGTATAAATCCGGCAGTTATCCGCTCGATAATAACGGGCAGCCGTGGTATCACACTGGTGATACGTGGTATCGCGATATGTTCCCCACGGGCTTTAACAACCGTACCGCCCCCGGTGGTTACAGCAGCTTTGGTGGTAAAACGTGGACAACGACGGATAACTTATTGGCTAGTCCATCCGCCGAAACGGGTGTAACGGGTTGGGTGGTTAATAAAGGTAAGCTCGAAGCCACCAATAAAACCACTTGCAGCAAAGTGCCACTTGCGCCACGTACTGGTACTTACCTCTACCAACTGGGTTCGTGCGCCACAACCTCGGATGAAACCTTGGCGTGGCAGGACATTGACATTACCAGCTCGGCGACGCTGATTGATCAGGCCAAAGCGGAAATTGACTTCGGTGCATACTTCAACGCGCTGAATGGACAGGATACGCCATCAGTGTGGGTGGAATTCTTGGATAAATCCGGTGTGAGTGTGGGTAAATCCAGCATTCTGACGGATAAAACCTCGTGGACGTGGGTGAATAAAACCGCGACCCAAGTCGTGCCAAAAAATACCCGCAAACTGCGCTTCACGGTGCAAGGTTTGCGTTCGACCCAAACATGGGCAGATAAGTTTGTCGATGCGTATGTGGATGACTTGTTCTTGGTGTTGCGCACGCCGGATAAGAACATGCTGACCATTACAGGGACGCAAGATAACCTGCAATGGCTGGGTAAACAGTTGATCCAAGACCCACGCTTTGCCAAAGGTGGCGTGTATTTCTGGTTCAAACCGTTATTTAAACGTGATCCGTTGAAATCACCGGTGGATACCAGTGCAGCCAACTACGCGACCCAAATGGCGGCGTACAACGCGCAAGATGAATTGTTGGAGCAAATGGCAAAACGTTTTGCTTACGACCAAGGTCATGGGGCGTGGAACGTGAAAGATTTGCTGATCGACATGACTGCCAGCCCTTTATTCCGAGCGAAAGCGGGTGAGTTGTCTACCGAGCAAGAACAAACCTTGAGTGATAGCGGTTTGTCGCGCTTGCTCACGCCGGAAGAACTCAATGCTAAAGTGAAATCGTTGACCAATTACGATTGGAGCGCGTTCCGCCAAGACAATGCGTGGTGGTATAGCATGGGCTTGTTCTACGGTGGGTTTGATGGTGGTCGTTACCAAAACAAACCGAATACCGACATGAACAGCCTCATGAGCAATATTCCAGAGCGTATGGCGATTGAACTGAGCTGTAATGCGGTGGCGGATGATTTCCGTCTAGCAGCGGGCAGCCGTAAATTGTTCCCCTTTGTCGAAGCCACCGATACGCCAGTGTATGAGGAAGTTGATACGACTGCCTTAAACTTGTTGGTGAATCCGGGTGCGGAAACAGGCATGGAAGGTTGGAGCATGGAACAAGGTACGGCGCGGATTCTTGCCGGTGCGGTGGGTTGTGATGGTGGCCCATCCATTAAAAGCGGGAAAGCGATCTTCAACCCCGGTAGTATTTGTGTGAATCCAACGCCATTGGGCTTGATGTACCAAAAAGTCGACCTGACCGCATGGGATCAAGAAATCGACGCGGGTACTTCCAAAGTCTTGTTCGGTGCGGCTCTGCGCGGTTGGAGTACCAGTAATGACGAAGCCAGCGTGTACTTAAGTTTCCGCGATATCAGCGACAATGAATTGGCGAAAAGCCCAGTGTTATCCGGTAAAGAAGGCTATTGGAAAACCGAAATGGCTTACGCCATGATTCCGGCAGGGACACGCAGCGTGCGGTTCTATCTGCAAGGTAAACGCATTGATACCTCGACCATTCCGAATAATGACTCCTTCATTGATGACACTTACTTGCGGGTGGTAACGCCGAGTGATAATTACATGCCAGCCGGTGAACGGCGGGTGCGTTCTAACTTGCAATACTTGTATCGCCAATTCTTGAATGAAAAATTGGCAATAGACGACCCCGAAATCACGCGCAGCTTTAACCTGTTTAGCGAAGTGTGGACGAATCGCAATGACACCACCGATGTGGCTTGCCGTTTGTATTCCAGTTGGGAAGACCCGAACTACACCAAACGGGCGTGGGGCGTGGTCATGATGTATCTGATGAACGATGCCCGTTTCCTCTATGAATAGGCACGAAAAGGAGGTAACGACATGAACAGACGCGACTTTCTCAAACTGGTAACAGCAACAGGTTTGGCCAGTAGTTTTACGGGTTTAAACCGTGCGGTGCAGGCGGGTACATTGCACACAGGTAAGGTATTCGTCACCTTGCACCTCGGCGGCGGTTGGGATCACAGTTCTTGTTGTGATCCGCGTGAAAACCCACTGATAAATCGCTGGGCGAGTACCCAAAAAGCGGGCGTGGCGGGTAATTTGCGTTACGCGCCAATGGCAGAAAATGCGGCATTCTTCAATAAGTATTACAACTACTTGATGGTGCTGAATGGCATTGATATGCAAACCAACGGGCATGATGCCGCTTCACGCACGCGCAATACCGGCAATTTGGCAGAGGGTTCTCCTTCCACCAATGAACTGTACGCAGCAGTTGTTGGTGCGAATTTGCCCATGCCATTTGTGCGTCAAGGTGGTTTCGACGGTACGGTTGGTATTATGCCATTTACCTATTTGCCGGATGAAAACTTGCTGAAAACTTTGGCTGATCCGAATTTTTATTCCGGTTCAAAAACTTACTACGCTGCTTCGCACGTGGATGTCATGCATCGGTATGAAGCGGAACGTTTAGCCACACAACAGCAGCAAACCGATAATTTACCGCGTTGGCAACGTAAATTGGATGAACTCGAACGCGCACGGGTAGGGCGTGCGGACATTAAATCCATTGGTTCAGTGTTAACGGGAACATTGGATACGAAAGATTTGCAGGGTGTGTCGCGCAATGGCATCCGTGAACTGAATTTGTTCTTGGTATTAGCGGCGGCAGGTTTGACCGCCACTGGTAGTTTCAGTACCGGTGGTTGGGATTCGCACGGCAATCACGATAATGCACACACAGCTACCTTAACCGACATGGCACGTTTGCTGGATTATTTGTGGACGAAAGCGGAAAGTATGGGGATTGCTGAGCGTTTGGTGGTGCACGTTACTTCCGATGTGGGGCGTACCCCCGGCTATAATGCTACCAACGGTAAAGACCATTGGTCATTGGGCAGTGATATGATCATGATGAAAAACGCGCCGTGGGCGAATCGCATGGTCGGCATGAGTGATGCGAAACACAATCGCCTCAAACTCAATCCCAGCACTCTGCAACCTGATGCTACTAACGGTATTTACTTGCAAACCAAACACATTCATACCGAATTGCGTAAGATTTTGGGGATTAGTGATCACGCTTTGGCGAAGCGTTATGACTTAAAAGCCGAATCTTTTGCCTTATTTGATCCCGCTGTTGCTAGTGGCATTCAGGTGTAACGAGGTCTTCAGATGAAAATGAATCGCAGACAATTCCTGCAAGCCTTGAGTGTTGGTGGATTGGTACTGACATCAGGCATTCCCACGCGTAGTTGGGGAGCTAATGCCGATGTCGTGGTCATCGGTGGTGGCACGGGAGGCGCGACGGTAGCGAAATACCTGAAACTCGCCGACCCTAGCATCAATGTTACTTTGATTGAACGCGATGCCGCGTATTACACCTGCTACATGAGTAATGAGGTGTTGAGTGGTGGACGTACTTTGGAATCCTTGCGTTTTGGCTACGATGGTTTACGTCAGCGCGGCATTAACGTGGTACAAGCCGAAGTCACGGCGATTAATCCCGACACGAAAGTGGTGAAAACCTCGGTGGGCGACTTTGGTTATGATCGTTGTATTGTGTCGCCGGGGATTGATTTCCTCTACGAAAGCATTAGCGGTTATAGCGCGAGTTTGATTGAAACGATTCCTCATGCGTGGAAAGCAGGGTCACAAACCACCTTATTACGAGCGCAATTAGAAGCCATGCCGAATGGCGGTACATTTGTATTGGTCGCGCCGCCGAATCCGTACCGTTGCCCGCCCGCACCGTATGAGCGTGCCAGCCAAATCGCCAGTTATTTCAAAAAAGCCAAACCCAATAGCAAAGTTATTATCCTTGACCCGAAAACCAGTTTCACCAAACAACCGTTGTTTGAAGAGGCATGGGCGCGGTTTTACGGTTATGGCACGGCTAATGCCATGTTGGAGTGGATTCCGGGTGTGGATTTAACCAAGCTCAGTGTGGAAGCCAGTACCAAAACCGTTGTGAATGGTGGTGCGCGAATTGCTGCCGCTGTGTTAAACATTGTACCGCCGCAGAAAGCCGGGGCATTAGCCTTCAGTGCGGGCTTAACCGATGCCACGAACTGGTGTCCGGTAGCATTATCCAGTTTTGAATCCAGCATTCTGTCGAATATCCACGTATTAGGCGATGCCTGTACGGCAAGCCCGTTACCGAAATCCGGTTTTGCCGCGAATTCCGAAGCCAAAGCTTGTGCCTTAGCGGTAGCAGCCTTGTTAAATGGGCGCGAACCGGGCAGAACATCGTTCTCGAATGGTTGTTACAGCTTGGTTACGGATGATTACGCAATTTCCGTGGTGGGTGTGTATCGCTTATCGGCAGATGGCACAAAAATCGAAGCATTGCCGAATGCAGGTGGTACATCGCCATTGGCTGCGTCGGATGAAGAACATTTAATCGATGTGCAATACGCTTACAGTTGGTATAACAACTTCACCCGTGATGTGTTCTTTTGATGGCATCAGGTATGGTGTTGGTAAAGCACCATACCGGTTTAGGCGCATTATTGCTTGATAATGGGTTTAATAGGTAAAAGCATCATCCTGACCAAGCTTTAACCAATGTTGCACCACTTGCAACAGTTCATCTTGTTTAACGGGTTTGGGTAAATAATCGTCCATTCCGACGTTTAGGCAACGTTCTTTATCGCCTTTTAACGCATTTGCGGTCATGGCAATCACGGGCGTGTGTTCTTTGAGAATGCCTTCTTTTTCCCATTTGCGAATGTAGCGGGTGGCGGTATAGCCATCCATTTCCGGCATATTAATGTCCATCAGCACTAATTGGTATGGACGGTGGCGAATGGCTTTCAGGGCTAATTTGCCATTGGTAACGTGATCCACCTTAATGTCGAGAGCTTCGAGCATGGTCACGGCAATCAGCGCGTTAATTTGATTATCTTCGGCAAGCAAAATCGCGGGTTCGTGTTGCGGTTTGTGTGCCGCAATGAGTGTATCTGCTTGTTTTTGTTCGGAGGGTAAACCAAAGCGGCGGATAGTATCAGTAATGACATCACGCAAAGTCAGGGAGCGCACGGGTTTAATGACTGCTGCTTGTATGCCAGTTTTTTGCTGTTTTTCCTGCGATAAGCCGTAAGAAGTCAGCATCACAATCGGGATTTTGTCGTAGCGTGTATCCGCGCGAATGGCACGCGCTAAAGCAATGCCGTCCATTTGTGGCATGAACCAATCGAGCAATAAAATATCAAATGCTTGGTGTTGTGCGTGGGATTCTTCCAACTTCAGTAAAGCATCGTGCCCATTACTGACAATGACGGCTTCCGCTTTCCATGAATGTAGATAGCTTTCCAAAATGCGACGGTTGGTTTCGTTATCGTCGACCACCAAGGCGCGATAACCTTCGAGCGGATGTGTGCCATGCGCATGGTGATGGTTTTCCACGATGGGCGTGCGAATTTCAAACCAGAACGTACTGCCGTGACCGGGGGTGCTATCCAACCCAACACGCCCACCCATCATTTCCGCAAATTCACGCACAATGGTTAAACCCAAACCCGTGCCACCGAACCGCCGATTAACTGAGGCATCGACTTGCACGAACGATTCAAAAATGCTTTTGTGCATGGCGGGGGGAATGCCAATGCCCGTATCACGCACTTCAAAACGCAATAAGGCGGTTTCGCCTTTGAGTTCGCGCAGTTGTACGTCGGCATAAATTTCACCTTTTTCGGTGAATTTGACCGCATTACCAATCAAGTTCATTAACATTTGGCGTAAACGTGCGGGGTCGCCTTTCACTCGCGCCGGAATATCATCCGGGATGAAGCATTGCACTTCCAGTCGCTTTTCTTGCGCCATTGTCGCGAGAATGCCGCTAATGCTTTCCAATAATTCACGCGGCGAAAATTCAATCATGTCCAATTCCATGCTACCGGCACGTAGCTTGGAAAAGTCGAGGATGTTATTAATCACATCCAACATGATTTCGCAGGACGCATACGCCGTTTCGACGAATAACTGCTGGCGTTCTTCGAGTTTGGTATTTTTGACAATTTCGAGTGAGCCGAGAATCCCATGAATCGGGGTGCGCAATTCGTGGCTCATGTTCGCCATGAAACGGGTTTTTTGCTCGGATTTATGCAGGGCTTCAATGCGCTGTTCGGTTTCGGCTTTGAGTTCATCGTACAGTTTGCGCATTTCCTGCGAGGAAACTTCCAAGGAACGCTCCAGCAAGTATTGCGCATCACTACTGCCGACATACGAGCGATCAATCAGGTGTAAGAACTCCTGCCACTTACCTAAATCATCAGGTAGGCTGGTTGCTGATAGCCCATTACGCTTCAATTGTTTTTGCAAGCGACGATGCAAGGGGTTAATTTCCTTCATAAATCACCGTCAAAGTCATGGTTTCATTGTGCAAGTTGCAATTACCATCGTGTGAAGTGCGGGCTAATTCGCCATACGAGTAGAAGCCTAATTGTTGGCTACCCGCTGGTAAATTTTGTAAGGTCGCTTCAAGTTCTTGCACGGTATCTTCTGCGAGAACTAATTTGCGTGCTGCACAACTAATGGCAAGTGCGAACACGGGCGTATTGATGGGAATATCTTTGGTTAAGTGCATGGCCGCTTCTTCTGCACCTTCAATCAGATTATCGAATGTGCCATACATGAGTTGCGTGCAATAACCAGACGGAATGTCCGCAATAAAGGTTAAACTTTGGTTTTCCTCATCAATATCAATGGGAACACGTACCACATAGTGCTGTTTGTCTTTTTCCCACACTGCCAAAGGATAATTTAAAGCTATACCGGGTAGTTTATCGGCATTGTCCCCTAAATATTCTTTGTACAGCTTGAGAGCAGGAATATGATCAATTTCATATAGAATGTGTTTGTCGGCGCGGGTAATCATGCGTTCCGGTCCAAACGGTTTAAAACCATCTTTGGCATAGTTCCGAAACACGATACGTTCACCATAAAAACCAATACCACAGGCTAAATGTGATTGGATATTGCCTTGGTATAAAACCCACGTTAGGTTGAATTGCATTTTGTCGCTGGCTAAACCACCCACCACCGTGACACGCTGTTGATCAATGCCGGAAGCAACTCCCGCAAGAAGTTCCGCACTGTGAGTGTTTAAGCCGTCAGTGAAGAGTAATAACCCTTTCAGATCAGGTGTTTGTAGCGTAGTAGCAATGTGGCGACCTGCTCGCCACGAATCTTCAATATGGTTTAAGTGAGCCGTCGTCATGGCGAGGCGTGTGTGTTCAAATTGAATAATGCCAACTAACAACACGTTTTCGACCACTCGGTCATTAAAAATACCCGATAATGCCGAACAACCCGCAATAATGGCTTGATGATAGCGTGTTTGAAGTTCGGTGAGTGCTGTTTGGTAACGCTGAAAATCAGGTTCGCCAAAGACCAGAATCAGTGTCTGTGGTGAATCCAATGCAGGTAAGGGTATGTACCAGCCCGTCTGAGGTGTGTAAAAGTTGATAACAACGCGCACGGATATTCTCCCCTTGCTTAGCACTATAATTATTCTATCCGCATTTGATCAAAAAATATTATCACAACTGCGAGGTTGCTTCTCTACCACTTGTCGGGATCACAAATCATACCCTGTTTACAGGGCATCATCTGCTTCATAAATCACCGTTAGGGTCATGGTTTCATTGTATAAACTGCAAATGCCAAGGTCTTGATTGGGGGCCAGTTCGCCATAGGAGTAAAAGCCAATTTGCTGTGTTCCTGCTGGTAATTGTTCGAGAATCGCTTCGAGTTCTTGATCGCTCTCCTCTTGCATGATGACTTTACGCCCGTAGCAACTAATGGCTAATGCCCATAATGCGCCACAACAGGCTGGCAGTTGTTTACGAATTTGAATCGCGGCTTCTTCCGCACCTTCAACAAGGTTTTCTGAACAAGCGTACATTAACTGGGCGCAACTGCCTTCGGGAATTTCACCCGCACAACGCAGACTGTGAGTGGCTTCATCAACTGCTAATACAGCACGAATAATGTAATTCTTACGATCTTTATGCCAAACAGCTAATGGGAAATGCAATGCGCTTTGTGGCAGATCATTAGCACGTTTACCAAGGTATTCCTGATACAAAGCAAGGGCTGGATAATGGTCTAATTCATATAAGGTATGTCCCTGTGAGCGTGTTACTGTGCGTTCCAGACCAAACGGATGCCAACCGTCTTTGGCGCGTGTGCTAATGCCAAGGTATTTGCCATATAGACCGATTCCACAAACAGCACGGGGCATCTTTTTGCTGCCATTCAGTACCCAATTTTTCTTGAAAGTTTCTTTATCACTAGCCAGCCCTCCTACCATGTTAATTTGCGTGCCGAGTTCATGGGTAATACCGTGGATCAGTGCTGTACCGCGTGTATAAACACCATCAGCCAAGATAATGACACCCCTTAAATCAGGAGCTGCTAGTTGTTGCCCAATACGCCTTCCACCAGCATACGAATCTGCTGAATCTTGCAAAATTGTGAAGGCTAATTTGATGGTGGTTTGCTCGAATTGGGTAATGCTGATGGTAAAACCATCGTCAAAAATTTTGTCTTGAGCAATGCTGGCAAAGCTAGAGCAGCCAGTCATGATGGCAAGTGGAAAGACCTCACGGATTTCTTGCAGTTGAGGTTGGTATTGTTCAATGTCTGGATTGCCAAAAATCATGATTAACGTGTGTAGTGAATCCATATCATTGGGCAATGGCGTATGCCAACCAGTGGTGGGCGTGTAAAACGTCGTTATAACGCGCATTATTCCTCTCCTCCTTCATGTCATTTAACGTGTTTTTATCATTATAATGATTGAAAAATATTATCACGCTTAGGTGAAGGGGACTCTATCCACTTATCGGGATGGTTGAAGAAGTACTTAGCTCTGCTATACTGTGATTCCCTAGCAATTTACGGAATACTCCGTTATCTCTTGGATAAGATAATAAGTGCTGTGGCGGAGAGTGACAGGCACACCGTCCAGTTTGAACTTGAACCTGCCGATACCGAGCGTCTCATGAATTTGTGTGGTCAATTCGACCAGCATGTTCGTCAGCTTGAAAACCGTTTAGGCGTTGAAATCAGTAACCGTGGGAATTTATTCCAAATCACGGGCGTGCCAACGGCGGTACAATTAACCATCAATTTACTGCAAGACTTATACCGTGAAACAGCGGAAAGCGTACTAACGCCTGAAAGCTTGCACATCTTCTTACAAGAAGCCAACCTCGATAAAGTTGCCGTCAATAGTGGCGATGATGTACGCATTCGCACCAAACGCGGTTACATCAAACCCAAAGGTTTAGCGCAAAGTCATTACATCCAAAATATTCGTACCCACGATGTCACGTTTGGCATTGGTCCGGCGGGCACGGGGAAAACGTGGTTAGCGGTGGCGTGTGCGGTTGAAGCTTTGGAACGCGATGAAGTGCGCCGCTTGGTGCTGGTACGTCCGGCAGTCGAAGCGGGCGAACGCCTGGGCTTTTTGCCCGGTGATTTATCGCAGAAAATCGACCCGTATTTGCGTCCTATGTACGACGCTTTGTACGAAATGATTGGCATTGAAAAGGTCAATAAGCTGATTGAGCGTAATGTCATCGAAGTTGCACCGTTGGCTTACATGCGCGGTCGTACCCTGAATGATGCTTTCATTTTGTTGGATGAAGCCCAAAATACCACCGCTGAACAGATGAAAATGTTCCTCACTCGTTTGGGGTTTGGTTCATCAGCAGTGATTACGGGCGACATTACGCAGATTGACTTACCACGCCACCAAAAATCCGGCTTAAAGCAAGCAGTGGAAATTTTGGAAGGGGTAAAAGGCATTAGTTTTAACTGGTTTGGCGGGCGCGATGTGGTGCGGCATAAACTGGTTCAACGCATTGTTGAGGCATACGATCGACATGACGCTGCTGATTGATATTCAAAATCCCGAAAGCTACACCACCATTCCTGCCGAAAGCGACTTATCACACTGGGCACAAGCAGCATGGCAAGGTGAAGGCGAAGCGGGGGTGGTGTTGCGCATTGTTAACGATGCTGAAAGCCAAACCTTAAACCGTGATTATCGCGGTAAAGATTACCCAACCAATGTGTTGTCTTTCCCCTACGACGCGCCGCTGATTCCCTTAGAGGAAGGCGAAACTGATTATTTGGGGGATTTGGTGGTTTGTTTACCCGTCATGGAGCGCGAAGCTGCCGAACAAGGTAAAACCACCACGCAACATTGGGCGCATTTACTGGTGCATGGTTTGTTGCATTTGCAGGGCTATGACCATATAACGGACGCAGAAGCCGAAGAAATGGAGACATTGGAAACGCAAATTCTCGGCGAATTAGGTTTTCCCAATCCTTATCAAGTACAGCTAGAGGAACAATGAAAAGCGACATAGGTGATACGCGACCTCGACCGCGTTGGAAACAATGGCTCATCCGCAAACTCGATCTCACTTCGCAAAATCGCGAAGAGTTGATGGAAGACCTACAACGAGTTAATCAAAAAAATCTGCTTCCCGACGATACTGTGGGGATGATTCAAGGGGTATTGGAATTTGGCGCGTTACAAGTGCGCGACATTATGATTCCACGTTCGCAAATTAACTTTATTCACCACTCTGACAGTTTTACGCAGATTTTGCAGCGCATTATTGAAACGGAACATTCGCGTTACCCAGTGGTAGACGATGACCGTGACGATTTAGTCGGCGTGTTATTGGCAAAAGATTTGCTGAAATACATTGGGCGTGAAAGCGAATTTAAGATTGATGATGCTATTCGCCCTGCGTTAATTATTCCCGAAAGCCAACGCCTGCATAAATTACTAACGGAATTCCGTAATTCGCGTAACCACATGGCGGTGGTGATTGATGAGTATTCCGGCATTTCTGGCATTGTGACCTTTGAAGATGTCTTAGAACAAATTGTCGGCGATATTGACGATGAGTACGACGATGACGAAGACGTTTCAAGCAATGTTGTAGCGCAAGGCAATGGGCGTTTTGTTGTCGAAGCCACCACACCTATTGATGAGTTTAACAGCATCGTTGGTACGAATTTCGATACCGATGAATTTGATACCATTGCGGGCATTGTGATTAATGAGCTTGGCAAGATTCCACGCCAAGGCGAGGAAGTGGTGCTGGCTGGTTGGCTGTTCCGCGTGTTACGCAGCGATACGCGCCGCATTCTGCTGTTAGAAGTTTTACCGCATACGGAAAATTCATTTTCAGAACAAACTGCTGCGGTATAATGCCAGCCAATTTTGGCTTGGACTTATCTTGAGCATGTTATCGTTTCGTGATTCCTTATCGAAATTGGACTACCTGCTGGCATTGCTGGCAGGCGGTTCGATGGTGTTTGCATTTGCACCGTTTCCCACTTATCTACTGCCGATTGCATGGCTTGCACCAGCGGTATTCTTTTGGCTAAACCTGAAATCCATCTCCTTAGCGCAACGTTTACGTTTGGCGTGGGTATTCGGCGTGGGTTTATTCGCAGGGGGCGCACACTGGATTTATTTCAGTATTCACTTCTTCGGGGGCGCGAATACGGTGGTTGCGGTGTTAATGGTGACGGTTTTTGTGGTCATCATGGCATTGTTTTTACTCGTATTTGGCTGGTTAGCGGCTTACGTTACGCATTTCCCAACGAGTGTACGTTTATTAGTGGCTTACCCAGCAATTTGGGTATTGACTGAATGGTTTCGCGGCTGGTTCTTAACCGGTTTTCCGTGGTTGCAATTGGGCAATACGCAAATTGATACGTGGTTGGCGCATTACGCACCAGTAACAGGTGTGTTGGGTGTCAGTTGGATGGTCGTTTTTGGTGCTGGCGCACTGGTGTTATTGATTGTCGGTTCAATGAAAGAACGCGCGATTGCCGTGGGTTTGGCAGCACTGACGACTGCCTTGGGTTTCGGTTTGAGCCAAGTGAACTGGACGCAAGTGAAAGGCGACCCAATCTACGTCAGCATGTTACAAGGCAATGTCGATCAATTCACCAAGTGGGACCCCGCATTCCGCAATGAGAATGTGCAAGCCTACCTCAACCTGATGGATGGGGATAAATACCCCGATGTGGAAAAATCCCAGTTAGTCATTTGGCCTGAAACGGCATTATCTGACTTTTTCCATCAATCGCATGACGATGTTCTGTTGCCACTGCAAGGTTGGGCAAAGGATGCGAATGCAGATTTATTAGTCGGCGGCTTCTATTACAACCGTGATAAAGAAGCGGTCTACAACGCAATTATGGCGATTGGTGCGGGACATGATGTGGATAAAGCCTTGGCAACGGGCGAAAACATTTACGGTAAACAGCATTTAGTGCCGTTCAGCGAATACATTCCGTTGTTGAAATACCTGCGTTTTCTGGAAAATGTTATCAAATTACCTTACGACAATGTAACACCGTGGGAAGGTGCGAATACCCTCACGGTTGCGGGGCAGCTCGTGCGCTTGTCGATTTGCTACGAAGATGCTTATGCCACGGAAATGGCAAAAGGTTTACCCGAAGCCAGCATGTTGGTGAATGTGAGTAACGATGGTTGGTTTACCGGATCAATTGAACCCGCACAACACGCGCAAATTGCACGGATGCGAGCATTGGAAACCGGGCGTTTCTTACTGCGTGCCACCAATAATGGTTTAAGCGAAATCATTAATGAAAAAGGTAAAGTGCTGTTTGGCGTACCGCAATACGTGCCAACCGTATTGACTGGCTTTGCTGTGCCGATGAGTGGTGCTACGCCATTTGTGACCATTGGTAACTGGTTTATTGTGCCGTTCATGTTGCTGTTATTGGGGATTCCGGCCTTTTTGTTGCGCGGTAAGTTCTACTGACCCAGTAAAACATGAGATAACTTTACTTGCTGGCAGGTTATTGTTTAAATCTGCCAGATTATCTAATGCCTATTATTAAGGGGTAATCATGCCGAACATCACAAAGATGCGTTGGGTCGCAGGTTCTATCTTGTGCGCCACTGCCTTGTTAAGTTTGCCTGCTTATGCGGGTAAAACCTTGGATACCATTAAATCACGCGGTCAATTAGTGTGCGGTGTGAACGTTGCTTTGGCAGGGTTTTCTGCTGCCGATAGCAGCGGTAAGTGGAGCGGTATGGACGTGGATTACTGCAAAGCCTTAGCCGCGTCGGTGTTGGGTGATGCCAGTAAAGTCAAATTCGTGCCGTTGAATGCACAACAACGTTTCACCGCTTTGCAATCGGGCGAAGTCGATATTTTGTCGCGCAATACCACTTGGACATTAACCCGTGATGCTTCATTAGGGGCGAATTTTATCGGCGTAATGTATTACGACGGTCAAGGTTTCATGGTGGACAAAAAGTGGAAAGTCACCAGTGCCAAGCAATTGGACAATGCCACGGTTTGTGTGCAATCCGGCACGACGACTGAGAAAAACCTCACCGATTATGCGCGTGCAAATAGCTTAAAAATCAAACCCTTGGTATTTGAAAAGAACGAAGCGGCAACCGCAGCGTATCACAGCGGACGTTGCCAAGCGTACACCACTGATGCTTCTGGTTTAGCTTCCGAACGTACAATGGCAAAAACGCCGGATGACCATGTAATTCTGCCGGAAATCATTTCCAAAGAACCTTTAGGACCATTGGTGCGCCGTGGCGATGATGAGTTTTTTGCAATCAGTAAATGGGTATTGAACGCGCTGATCGAAGGCGAAGAATATGGCATTACCCAAGCCAATGTGGACGAGAAAAAAGCCAGCACCGACCCGAACGTACAACGCATTCTCGGCACAGCCGAAGACATGGGCGCGTTATTGGGTTTGGATAAAGAATGGGCATATCGCGCATTGAAAGCCACGGGTAACTACGGCGAAATTTTCGAGCGCAATGTTGGTAAAAACTCCCCGCTGAAACTGGATCGCGGCTTGAATAAGCTGTGGAATCAAGGCGGTATTTTGTACGCACCACCGATTCGCTAAAGATTAAAGGCTAAAAAGCTGCATGAGTTTCTGGCGTAACCAAAAGTTTCGTGGGTGGCTGTATCAAGCTGCCGCTGTATTGCTGATTGTGGTGGTAGTGGCAATGCTTGCCCACAATACTTTATTAAATATGCAGGTGCGTGGTATTCAAAGCGGTTTTGGCTTTTTGACGCAGCCCGCTGGTTTTGATATTAGTGAAAGTTTATTTGGTTACGAACCCTCGCAGCCGTATTGGCAAGCGTTTTTAACTGGATTAGGTAATACGCTGCGTGTCGCGGTGATTGGGATTTTCCTAACCACGCTACTCGGTACATTATTAGGGGTAGGGCGATTTTCGGCGAATGCTTTGATTCGCGGGATTTGCCTGACCTATGTGGAAATCATCCGTAATATTCCGCTGCTGCTGCAATTATTATTGTGGTATTTATTGTGTGTCGAATGGTTGCCGGATGCCATGACTGCCGAGCCTTTTTTTGGTATGTACCTCACTAAAGGCGGTTTGGCAATTCCGTGGTTTGGCGATTTACCGGAAAAATCCGGTTTCGGTATTAATGGCGGTTTGCACATTTCGCCGGAGTTTTTGGCATTATTGCTGGGTTTAACGCTGTATACCGCGTCGTATATTGCTGAAATTGTGCGTTTAGGGATTGCATCCGTGCCGCGTGGGCAACGCGAAGCCGCTTTGTCATTGGGGTTAAGTCGGGCGCAAACCATGCGTTTGGTCTTATTGCCGCAAGCTTTGCGCGTGATTATTCCACCGCTGACTAATCAATATTTGAATCTCACTAAAAACTCTTCGTTGGCGGTGGCGGTGGGTTATCCCGAATTAATTTCGATTGCCAATACTTCCATTAACCAAACCGGACGCGCGGTGGAATGCATTGCCGTTGTCATGGCGGTGTATTTGACGCTTTCTTTGCTCACTTCATTCTTGATGAGTATTTACAATCGCAAAGTGGTTATTAGAGAACGCTAGTCAGGGAATACACATTAGTGTATCCCTGTGGTTATCAAAGATTAATTGTTAATCCCACAGTATCCCTCCTTCTTTAAATGTTAGTGAATATTGGTGACAGGACGGGCAGAAGTACTTGTTCAGCGTTGTTAGGTAAAAAGCTCCAAATGATATTTTATATGAAGTTTTGTTGAAAAGAATTACCAAGTCTTCGTCTGAGAAGCCTTCGTCTAAGAAGTCGTTATCTTTCTTTGCTGTTAATCCAAGCCATTCTATGAATCGTGAATACATGCTTCTTTTATTAACAGTAGTATTTATTGATGTATTTGAGTGATTTAATGGCGCGGCATTAAGACGTTCAAGGTCATCAGGATGCATTAGTGGTGAATTATTTGCGTATGATACAGGTTCAGTTTTGTGCCCATCGGGGCAAATAAGCGGAGTATAATGTAAATTTGCAGTTATAATATGATCTCCTTCTGAACAGTAGGCTGGAAATAAATCCGTTGTACAATTCATCATTCCGTAGCCTATAAAAAATTCTTCGCTATATCCACAAGGACAAGCAGCTATGGCACTCGTCCCCATTTTATTCTCCTTTTAATATATTGGTCAGTTGTTGGATACAAATGTCGGCTTGTTGTTTTTGATCTTTTAGTTTTAATTCTGTTTTTTGAGCAGAAAGCAAGGTCTCTAATAGTCGAATATGGCGAATGCGTAATTTCAGCAAGTCCATATTTTGACTCATAGGCAGTAATAATGCTTCAGCTTGTGTCGTATTACTTACAATACATTCCCGTATCTGTTCGACATAGTGAATAATATTATTACAGTCATTGTTTCGTGCATGGTTTTTGCAGGTATCCAACTCTTGATTTTCAGTATTTTCTTGTTCTTCTGAGGTGTTTTGCGGTGTTGTTAATACTGAAATTTGTTGGCGAACGTCAGTCAATTGCTGTTGATTATCCATTAAAAACTGTTGGTTAGTCTTAATGGAGGAATGCAATTGTTTATAACCTTGTAATGCAGTCACAATGGAGGGTGTGTCTTGTACTGGTGGTGGAGTTTCTTTAATCCACTTTTCAATTTTTACCCAAAAATCTGGATTGCTATTCACACCATCCATGCTGATAAATTTTTCAACTTCTTGATTGAAGGTTTTGTAATCTTTTTGTAGAAAGTAACACTCTATTAGTTTGAAACGATACTCCATGTTCTCAGGGGTTTGCTTGGTATGTACAATTAGCTCACTAATGGCTTGTTCATATAAGCCGTAAGCAATATATACGTCGACCTCTATAATGTTAGGGTCGGTTTCATCATTGTCATGATTATCAGGAGTATCAATTATAGTAGATTCCATTGGATATGCATTCATTTCCACATTGGTTTCAAGATCATTGAGGTTCATCATTAGTTCATTCCTCTTGTTTTTTAATTGTTGAATTCACTATTTTCAATAAAGTCCGCGAGTCTTAAAAAGTCTTCTCTTGGGTAACATTTTCCGGCAAAATCAATAAAAGCAAGATTAGGCGCTTTACCCCAATTTGCTAATAGTTGACTATTACGGATAGCACATTTCTGTGGTTCTATGACGCAGGTTAATGGTTCTTTGATAATGTTCTTTGCTACGGTTTGCAATGTCATTAACAAGTTTTTTTGATCTTTGATCAGGTCTTTTGGAATATTATTGATTAATGCTAATACTCGTGCATTCTTGTTGATATTTCTGATCTGTTGCTGCGTTCGATGAAAAATTTCTGCTTTTTCACCTAGTTCCAATGGTGATAAACTAACAGGAGTAATGAAAAAATCTGTTTTCTTTATTAATTCTAGCGGATTTTTATCAAAAACTGGTGAATAGTCAATAATAACAATATCATATTTCCCATTAACAGCTACTTGCCATTGATCTTGCGGAAACACTCTGACCGAATGATCTATTCTTTTAGTTTTTGGGTTGGGTACTTGTACGTACCAGTTTTCGGCAATAGGAGTAATAAGACGAATAAGATTTTGATCTGGGTCAGCATCAATTAAAGCCACACTTTTACCCATTAAAGCAAATGCTCCGGCTAAATGGGCTGCTATGGTTGTTTTCCCCACACCGCCTTTTTGGGTAAATACCGAAATGTATTTGGCAGATGTTGATCTTGCTATATTTTGGTCAAAAGATATGTTGCTTTCATCTGCATAATACTGACCTAACATAAGTTTTGTATTGGGATTGTGAGTGGCTGAAATGGTTATTGCAGCAGTACTGAAGCCATTGAGTGAAATGACAATGCCATTATTATAAGCATTTTGTTCACAAAACTCTAAAAAACGCGCGACAGTGTGGGCTGCGATGGGTTTATTTCTGATTGAAACTTTTACTACATAGGTAATGTTGTCTTTTTTTAAAAGAAAACTAAATTCCGGCTCTTCTTTGTCTGCTAATCTTGATAGCGAAAAGCCTAAGCGATTGAACGCAGCTATTATACGCTGTAATGTAAGTTGTTCGATACTGGTATTATCGGGGTGTGATAAAATAGATGATATAGACATTTTATATTCCTTGTTTTTATGATTAAAATAATAATATGGTTATGGGGTTTGTTTAAGCCATGCTCCTCGCTAAATATTATTTCTTAATTAGGCAGTCGGGAGATATATAAAGTGTTGAGAACTGTTCACAGTCATTTGCATAGGTGTAAAAAAATGCTAAAAAGAAGACTGTTAATAATGTAAGGCTGAGTATGAAATACACTATTTGTTCAATAAGATTTACACTGTTTTTCTCATACTGTGATTCTTCTATGTGAGGTGTGTTATCTGTTTCATCAGTAGTAGACTCTTTTTTGGTAAAATGCTCTGTTAAAAAATGGTAGAGTATGACAATAGAGCTAAATAGGTTTTTTTGTTGGGTAGGGCGAGTAAATTTTAAGGTTGATTGGAATTCCTTGTCGAATTTTTTCCATTTCTCGATTTGCCTCTCTTCGGAACGTTTGGCTCGTTCTATTTGTTCTTCATACCAAATATTAAATTTTTCATTGTGTTTGTTCCTGCTTTCTTCTTGTGTTATTTTATTCGTCATTGTTAAATAACTCTGTTTAGTGTTATTTAAACTGATTCAAAATAGATAAGTTGTATTTTACATAAAAATGCCAGTCTATCAATGAGTATTGAAGGATAAAACAAACATTTTCGATAAGCGGATATTGGTAAATTTGCCTTTGCTCAAAACCATCATCTTCAGGTAGAATGCTGGCTATCGGAAATAACGGATATTTTAATGACTTATACACTTAGGTTCATTACTGTTCAGAATATTGAAAGTGTTAGATGGATTCGCGCTAATTTATTCAGTTCGTGGCTCAATAGCGGCATTACCTTGTTACTCGGTGCGGTATTGTTGGCGGTATTGCCACAAATATTGTCGTGGGGCATTGCGCACGCGGTGTGGACGGCGGACGCAGACCAATGCAATGCCGCACGCGGTACGGGCGCATGTTGGGGTGTGATTGCAGAAAAGTATCGCCCGATTATTTTCGGACGCTACCCATTCGAGGAACAATGGCGACCATTCCTTGCCACCTTATTATTAATGGCTTTATTAATCGCTAGTTGTGTGCGCCAGTTTTGGCGGGTATGGTTGGCGGGTGCGTGGATGATCGGTTTAAGTGTATTTTTGATCATCATGCACGGCGGTATATTCGGTTTAAGTAAAGTTGAAACCGGATTATGGGGCGGTTTACCACTTACTTTATTATTGTCGGCATTATCGTTAGCCGCGTGTTTTCCATTAGCTGTCTTATTAGCATTAGGGCGCATTTCGGATTTACCCGTCATTCGTAGCCTATGCACTGTTTATGTGGAACTGATTCGCGGTGTGCCGTTAGTTTCGGTGTTATTCATGGCATCGTTTTTATTCCCGCTATTCATGCCGGAAGGTTTTTCGATTGATGTGTTAGTGCGGGTATTAGTGGCAATGGCATTATTCGCTGCTGCGTATTTATCGGAAGTGATTCGCGGTGGTTTGCAAAGCATTCCGCGTGGACAATACGAAGCGGCAGCGGCATTAGGTTTAAGTTACTGGCAAACACAACGTAAGATTATTTTGCCGCAAGCCTTAGCCACGGTTGTGCCGGGGATTATGAATAACTTCATTTCCACTTTTAAAGACACGTCATTAGTAACCATTGTTAGTTTGTACGAATTAACAGGTTCATTGGATATTGCGGTAAATAGTGACCCGACGTGGATGCCGTATAAACTCGAAGGCTATTTATTTATTGCTGCCATTTATTTCGTATTCTGTTTCAGCCTGTCACGCTACAGCCAATGGATTGAGCAGCAGGTTAATCGCGGGAAGGTGCATTAATGTCTGATTACATGATTGAATTTGCGAAAGTTAATAAATGGTATGGCAATCAGTTTCACGTTTTGCGTGATATTGATTTGCAGGTGCGTAAAGGTGAACGCATTGTGATTTGTGGTCCTTCGGGTTCGGGCAAATCCACGCTGATTCGTTGCATTAATCGTCTCGAAGCGCATCAGCAAGGCACGTTGATGGTGGATGGTTTGGAACTCAGCGATGATGTGAAAACCTTGCACGCGATTCGCCGCAAAGTTGGCATGGTGTTCCAGCAATTTAATTTGTTTCCGCATTTGACGGTGCTGGAAAACCTTACGCTTGCGCCAATTCAGGTGAATAAATTACCCAAAGCTGAGGCGGAAGAACGTGCAATGGCGCAACTGCAACGGGTACGCATTGCCGAACAAGCGCACAAATACCCGCTGCAATTATCCGGTGGGCAACAACAGCGCGTGGCAATTGCGCGAGTATTGTGTTTAACGCCACAAATTTTGCTTTTCGATGAGCCGACTTCTGCACTTGACCCCGAAATGATTAAAGAAGTGCTGGATGTAATGACCGAACTGGCTGAACAAGGCATTACCATGTTGTGTGTGACGCACGAAATGGGGTTTGCTAAATCGGTGGCGGATCGTGTGATCTTCATGGATCAAGGGCAAATCATTGAAGAAAACAACCCGCACGACTTTTTCAATCATCCGCGTAACGAACGCACGCAGGCGTTTTTAGCCAAAATCATCGCGCATTAATGTTTTGCACTTGTCATTCCTAACGCAACAAATTGTCGGTTATCTTACACAATCTTTCTGCACTTAATACCATGTAACACTTTGTAATGCATGGTATTTGTCTTATTGGCATTGCTCTTGCTTTGCCACAGTAAACGTACTTACTGTGGAGGAACGGGGCATGACGTCACCCGATGACCATTTCATGGATTTCAGCACGCCAGCGTTGGTAGAAGGCTTTGCCCACGTTGTAGCCGTGGAGGGTACTATCGCTTGGCTAGAACCCGAACAAACCACCAGTTGTGGCAGTTGCGCTTCTTCGTCGAGTTGCGGCGTGAAAGGCATTGGCACGGTTGCCAGCCGTTTGGAAGAACGCCGTTTCCCCTTATTGAATCATGAGCATCTGCGCGTCGGTGATCGCGTCGTTGTGGGCGTGCGCGAAAACGCATTGGTGAAAGCGTCCTTGCTGGCTTACGCCTTACCGCTGTTGACCTTGTTGGTTGCAGGTGGTGTAGCACAAGGTATGGCGGGCAGTGATGTGATTACCATGCTGGCAATGACGCTGGGATTAGCCATTGGGGTGGTAGCAGCACGCAAGATAGCGCAACGCTTGTCCCGCACGGGTGATCTTTCCCCACAGTTTTTGCGCCGTGCGGCTGCTTACGAAACTTTTGAAACCTACCATCCTGACTCAGCAAGAGGCTAGCGAATGAAAGAATATGTGCTGCTTATGATTGGTGCCGCATTGGTTAACAATGTGATTTTGGCACGTTTTCTGGGGTTGTGCTCCTTCATGGGTGTCACCACGCGCGTGGATACGGCACTGGGGATGGGGATGGCAACCACCTTCGTGATTACCGTGTCGTCAATGGCGAACTGGGCGGTAGAGGCTTTCTTGCTCGAACCCTTCGGTTTGGGTTATTTGCGTACTGTGGCGTTCATTCTGTTGATTGCTACTGCTGTGCAATTCACCGAAATGTTAGTGCGTAAGGTTTCGCCGTCCTTATTCCAAATGTTGGGTATTTACCTGCCGTTGATTACCACGAACTGTGCGGTATTGGGCGTAACCTTATTGCTGGTCGAAGGCAAAATGAATTTTCTGGGTGCGACGTTGTTCGGATTTGCATCATCACTGGGTTATAGCTTAGTCATGGCGATTTTTGCCGGATTGCGCGAACGTTTGGCTTTGTCGCATGTGCCACGGTTGTTTGCAGGGCCACCCATTGGTTTTATCGTTGCTAGTTTATTGGCACTGGCGTTCATGGGTTTCTCTGGTATGCAAACGAGCTAAGGGGGATTAAGTAATGAAACCAAACATGCTGATTCATGGGGTGATTTTGGGCGCGTTTTGTTTGGGTTTTGGCATTATGCTCGCCATTACCAAGAACTTAACGGCGGCGGATATTGCTGATCGTGCGGTGGAAGATCGTCAAGTTTCCTTAAGCCAAGTGTTACCCGACAACATTCATGACAATAATCCGGTGAAGGATGTTGTCACCTTGAAAAATGACGAAGGCAAGGACGTGATTATCTACCGCGCCCGTAAAGCAGGTGACATCACGGGGATGGCTTACGAAATTTACGGCACGGGTTATGCGGGCGAAATCAAGCTTATGCTGGGGGTCGATGCTACTGGCAAAGTATTGGGCGTGCGGGTATTAGCGCACAAAGAAACGCCGGGGTTAGGCGACAAAATTGAAGTCAAGAAAGGCAATTGGATTACCAAATTCACGGGTTTATCCATTGGTGAGCCGCCGCTGGAAAAGTGGAAAGTGAAAAAAGACGGTGGTCAGTTCGACCAGTTTAGTGGTGCGACCATTACTCCGCGTGGTGTGGTGTTAGCGATTCGCAAAGGTTTGGAATTTTTTGCTGCCCACAAAGCGGCAATGATGGAGGAAACACACTAATGACAACGCAATACAGCACGATTATCCGTGACGGCTTGTGGGAAAATAATGGTGTACTCAGCATGTTGCTGGGGATGTGCCCGGCGATGGCGATGACCACTAGCGCGACCAATGGCTTTGGCATGGGTTTGGCAACGGCGGTGGTAATGGCAGCATCCAACCTACTGGTCGCTATTTTTCGCGGTTACATTACGCAGGAAGTACGCATCCCTGTGTACATTTTGATTGTGGCAGCGATGGTAACGTTGGTGGACTTGACCATGAATGCGTGGATGCACGAACTCTACAAGGTATTGGGTTTGTTCATTCCGCTGATTGTTTCTAACTGCTTGCCATTGGCGCGTATGGAAGCGTTTGCCTCACGCGAAAAACCGATTCCAGCCTTATTGGATGGTATTTTCATGGGTTTAGGTTTCACCTTGGCATTAACCGTGATTGGCGCAGTGCGTGAAATCACGGGTTCAGGCACATTGTTTGCGGATGCTTCTTTGTTACTGGGTGAGCATTTCAAATTCCTCGAAATGCGCGTATTGCCTGATAACATGGGAATGCTGATGATGGTATTACCGCCCGGTGGTTTCTTGGTGACAGGTTTGTTGGTGGTGTGCAAACGTTTGGTGGATGTCGCTGCTGGTAAAGAAATCAAAATGGGTGGTGCGCACAGCGTTTAATGCCGCTGGATGCATCGAATCTGGGTTGATTAAGAGGCTGTCTCAAAAGGGCAGCCTCTTTGCGTTTGGGAGTAATGACTTAGGAGTCGTTACGTCCTGTTAAAGGGTTACTTGCGTACCGATTTCCACGACTTGATCGGTGGGGAGATTAAAGTAAGTCGCGGCACTTTCCGATTGGCGTGTCATCCAGCTAAACAAGGTGCAACGCCAGTATGGCAATACCCCTTCGCAATCGACAATCGCGGTGCGTGCCACAAAGAATGTGGTATCGCGGGGAATTTCAAACTGGTAATCGACGGTGCGTTGTAAAGCTTTGCCCAAGTCTGGTTCTTCACGGAAACCAAATTTTACCGAGATGCTGTAAATCCCCGGTGCTAAGCCTTTCACGGTGAGGCGTTCGGTGTCGGTAATGTACGGCACTTCCTCATTATCAACGTGCAGGAAAATGATTTGTTCGTGCATCACTTTGTAATGTTTGATGTTGTAGAACAAACGGCTGGGCACAAGATTAGGGTTGGATGCCAAATAAATGGCTGTACCGGGAACACGCAAAATATCGTTGTGTGGATCAGTGACGAATTTGCGCATGGTCATGTTAATTTTGCGCCGATGATCTGCCACTAACGCGCTGCCAGTTTTCCAAGTGGTCAACATGGTAAAAATCAATGCACCCATTGTCAGTGGCAACCACCCACCGTGCCCGATTTTGCTCAAGTTGGATGCAAAGAACATGATTTCAAACACGCTGCATACCATGACTGTGCCAATAATCACGCGGCGTAGGCGTTGATTGGGGCGAGCAATCGCGACCAACATTACCATTAGGCTGTTGATAATCATCGCACCGGAAACCGCAATACCGTAAGCCGCCGCCAAAGAGCTGGATGAACCAAAGCCAACGACCAACATTAATACACCGATTAACATCAACCAGTTAACGCTGGGTAAGTAAACTTGCCCACGTTCAGAATCCGAGGTGTGTTGCACGCGGATGCGGGGTAAATAACCCAAACGTGTCGCTTGTTGCGTAATCGAAAACGCGCCCGAAATCGTGGATTGTGAGGCAATGACTGTTGCCATCGTTGCCAAGATTACCAATGGCATGAGTAAACCGTCGGGGGCGAGGAAGTAAAACGGATTTTCGGCAGCAGCGGGGGAACGCATCACTAACGCGCCTTGCCCTAAATAGTTCAGCATTAAGGATGGGAATACCAAGCCATACCACGCATAGCGAATCGGTTTCGCACCAAAATGCCCCATGTCAGTGTATAACGCTTCACCACCAGTTAAGCCCAGAAACACGGCAGATAACAACACGAAAGCCGCAATTGGGTGGTGGATGGTGAAATCCAACGCTAACAGTGGGTTGAGTGCTTGCAGTACTTCTGGTGTTTGCACAATGCTGCGCACGCCCAATGCCGCTAAAGTGACAAACCACACCAAGGTAATCGGGCCAAATAATGTGCCGACTTTTGCCGTACCAAAGCGTTGAATCATGAACAAACTAATCAAAATACCCAGCGTAATCGGCAAAATTAAGTGCTCAAACTGTGGGGTAGCAACGCTGATCCCTTCGACTGCCGAGAGCACCGAAATCGCGGGGGTGATAATGGCGTCGCCGTAAAATAGGGCGGCGGCAAATACACCCAGTACAGCCACGACTTTCGACCACCTGGGTAAGGTGCGGCGTGTATGCCGACGTGCCAGTGCTAATAAGGCTAATTCACCGCCTTCGCCTTTATTGTCAAAGCGCAGCACAATCCACACGTATTTGATGGAAATAATTAAGGTGACTGCCCAAAACAAGGCAGATAAAGTTGCCAAAATATTGGCATGGCTGGGCTGCATCCCGTGGGCAAATGCTTCTTTAAAGGCATACAAAGGGCTTGTGCCAATGTCACCGAAGACAACGCCTAAGGCAGCCAACACTAATGCCCCCAACTTTTGTTTGGGAACGTGGGAGGTGGTCATGGTCAGATTCCTTCCTTTATACAGTTGTGGATTAAATTCACAGTTGGAAGCGGTAGCCAATACCGGTTTCCGTGAGAAAGTGCTGTGGTTGACTGGGATCTTCTTCGAGTTTTTGGCGTAAATGCCCGACATAAACGCGCAAATAATGGTTACTTTCCACGTAAGTGCCGCCCCATACTTCACGCAGCAAATGACGATGGGTCATAACGCGCCCCGCATTCAGCAGCAATTGGCTGAGTAAACGAAATTCAATGGGGGTTAAATGCACGATTTGTCCGTGGCGGGTCACTTGTCGATGTGGCAAATCGACTTCGACATCGCTAAAGCAAAATACCCGATTTTCCGGTTCGGGGGTCAATTGTGAGCGGCGTAATAAAGCACGAACTCGCGCAATTAATTCGCCAGTGGAAAACGGTTTGGTGAGGTAATCATCTGCACCTTGATCCAGTGCGGTGATTTTGTCATTTTCTGTACCACGCGCCGATAACACTAAAATGGGGAGTTTAGACCATGTACGCAATTGCTGAATCAGTTTCAAGCCATCGTTATCGGGTAAACCCAAGTCCAGCACCAGCAATTGCCAATTCATGCTGTGCGCGTGTTGCAACCCTTGGGCGTAAGTACCAGCCTCGGTAACGTGGTAAGCCGCATTTTCAAGGATGGTACGAATTAAGCGGCGGATGTAGTAATCATCTTCCACGACCAAAATCTGATGGTTGGGTGCATTCATACAGTATCCCCTTTTAGCTCGAATGGCTCGCTTTCAATGGCAGGCGGTGTACCCAGTGGCAAATAAAACGATACGCAACCGCCATCTATTTGATTAGCGACGTGAATCGTACCGTGATGCGCTTCCACAATGGTGCGGCAAATGCTCAACCCTAAACCCATGCCCGGAGTCGTGGATTCGGGATTGCCCCGTTCAAATAGCTCGAATAGCTGGTTGAGCTTATCAGTGGGGAAACCTTCACCAGCATTGCAAATATTAATGGCTACTTGCTTGGGCATTAACGCGGCAGTTATTTGAATCACGGTGTGCGGCGGCGAATATTTAATGGCATTTTCCAGCAAATTACACAGCACCCGTTCCATTAACAAAGCATCAAATTCCAATAACGGTAAGTTCGGTGGCAAAAAGACTTTAACACGGTGGTATTTTAGAGCAGTTTTGAGCAGTTTGATGCTCGAACCAATCACCTCTTCCAACGGCTGCCATTCTTTGCGTAACGGAATGCCGGATTGCAAACGTGCCATTTCCAGCAAATTGCTGACCATGCTGTTTAAATGCAGGGTCTGGTCGCGCATGGCTTGTAAGGTATCAAGCACCGCTGGTGGTAGATCGGTATGCGTACTTTGTAGCGATTCTGCCATGCCATACAACGCGGTTAAGGGCGTGCGTAAATCATGGGATAACGCCGAAAGCATGGAGTTACGCAAGCGTTCAGAAGCAATGTGTAATTGCGTTTCTTGGTTGAGCTTTTCCAGATCGTATAACGTGCGAGCTTGTTGTTCACCGAGCTGTGCATTCGCAGCTTGTTGCTGTAAGCCATTGGTGAGGTGGGTAATGATGAAGGTGATTGCCAGCATCACGATAAAAATCACGACAGAGTGCGTGTGCGTCAAGGTGCATTCCGACGATGGCGTGGCGCAAAAGAAGTTAAAGGATGCGACACCGCACACGGCTGTTAAAATGGCAGGGGAACGTCCTAACTTAGCTGCTGTCAAAGCAACAATCAGTAAAAACAACATAGCGATGGTGGTTAAGTCGAGCACTTTTTGCTGGTGTAAAAACAAGGCAGCAATAATGGTTAGCCCGGTAATAAGCCCCGCAAGGCCATAGCGTTGCTCCGGCGCGAGTGCTGCCAACGGTTTTGGTAGGAATAACCTAGACAATCGATTTCTCATGCTGTGGACACTACGGCATCAGTGGGTGCGATGCGGCGGATTCTGGCATTGCGTGTGTAAAAAAAATGTAGAAATATGGGGTGGCTAGCTGAACAATAGCATGAAAAAGCCTACCTAAATGATCAGTAGGCTGTTACTAACAGGGTTTAGCCTAAATACACCTGTCCAGCGGGGTAACGAATACGTGGTGGGGTTTGTCGAGCTAGGAAAAAGCCCAAGGTCAATGGTCCTACGCGCCCAATAAACATTAAGGCAATGAGTACGCCGCGCCCTAATTCATCGAAACTACCCGTTAAGCCGCGTGTCACGCCAACGGTACACAAGGCGGAGGTGGCTTCAAATAACAGGTCGAGGAATTTGCCATCATTCGACAGTGTTAGGAAAAACATCCCTGTCATTAAAGTGAGTAAAGTGAGCATGGTAATCGCCATGACTTTGAGGATTTGTTCTAAACCAATGCTACGCCCAAAAGCGTTCAAACGTTGCTGCCGTTTGAAAAAAGCTAAAGTTGCCAGCAGTAACACAATGAACGTCGTGACTTTAATACCGCCAGCGGTGGATGTGCTGCCGCCACCAATCAACATCAGTGACACGAACATGAATACGGTGCTGTCGTGCATTCCTGCCAAATCAATGCTGTTAAATCCCGCTGTGCGAGCAATCACCGCTTGAAACCAACTGGCTTGCCAGCGATCAAACGCGCTGCTCATTGAGCCTAAGGTTTTGGCGTTATCCCATTCCAACGCTGCAAATAACGCGGTAGAGGCTACTAACAAAATGCCCGTACCCACCAGCATAAGTTTGGTGTGCAGTGAAAACCGTTGCCATTGCCGCACTTGGAAAATATCCGCAATAACGCTGTAGCCTAAGCCGCCAATAATCACCAACATCGGAATGGTAAAGTTCACAATAGGGTTGCTGGCCCAGCGTGTGGCACTGTCGGGGAATAAACCGAATCCGGCGTTATTAAAGGCGGAAATGCTGTGAAATAATGCCTGCCACAAACCGCGTGTCCAACCGAATTCCGGCACGGTAACAATCGCTAATAATATTGCACCGCCTAATTCACACAGTAATACCACGCGCAAAATGACTTTCAGCAAGCGTAATAATTCAGGGATTGACGTTTGATTTAAATCTTCACGCAGAAAAACGTGGTGCGAAATCCCAATCGGTAAGCCCAATAATGACAAGAGCAAAACGGCGAATACCATAATACCCAAGCCACCTAATTGGATCAGCAATAAGATAAAAGCTTGTCCGGTCGGGGTGAAATAACTTCCCGTATCGACTACGCCTAAGCCCGTGACCGTCACCGCAGAAACTGCTGTAAATAAGGCATCACCCCATGCAATACCGTGGTGAGTGGCGACAGGTAATTTCAATAACAGCACGCCAATCCCAATTAGAATGGCATACGATAAGGCTAAAAGAGCCGGTGGTGGTAAATAAATGGTGCGTTTAAACGCAATGGCGCGTAGCCAAATAAACATCGGTAATACTCCATTTAACGCTCATGTTCTGTAATCAAATTGTTATTAAAGGCTGTCGCTAAATTCGCGTAAGCTGGAGCGTTTCCCCAAAATCAGTAATTTATCATCTGCTTGCAAAAGTGTATTACCATTATCGCAAGCAATAAAGTGCGTACCACGCATTAAACCGAGGCAACGCAATTCAAATTTAGCGACTAGCTGTAAAGACGCGATATTTTTGCCATTATAATGTTCGGGAATGATCATGTTGACGACGTGATAACCATTACCCAAACTAACGTAATCACGCACCAATGGATTGTGTAACATTTGTGCAATATGCTGACCAAATTCGGATTCGGGGTGTACCACGCGATCAGCCCCAATTTTGGTAAGAATCCGGTGGTGCGTGCGGCTAATGGCTTTTACCCAGATGGTTTTCGCGCCTAACATTTTGGCATTCATGGTGCAAAGAATACTGGATTCGAGGTTTTCACCCATTGCGATTAACACCACGTCGTATTGTCCCAATCCTGCTTCCCGTAAGGCGAGTTCATCACGTCCGTCGGCAATGATGGCTTCGGATAAGGTGTCGGCTAAGCGGCTGACGCGCTTTTCATCCGAATCAATGCCTAACACATGGTTGCCAAAGCGTACTAATTCAGCAGCAACCGTACTACCAAATGTGCCCAGACCAATAATGGCAAAGCTGCGATGGGGTTTTGACATGAATGCAATTCTCCTGAGATTTTGACTTAAATTTAAGCGTTTTTGTCACAATATCGCGTCGGGTTTAATGTTAAGATTTTGTTACATGGAAATTAATCTAAACAAAAACCAGAAGGAGCACAAAGCATGGAACAAGATTTATCGTCTGTAAAGTACGTTGGTACAGCAACTGCCGCTCGTTTAGCCGAACACGGTATTACCACTTTAGAACAGCTCGCCGCTATGCCATTGGATGATTTGGTCGCGATTCCGGGTATTGGTGAACATACTGCCCCATTGATTCATGCGAGTGCACAAGATATGTTAGCCGACACCACGGTTGATGTGACCGATGTCGTGGATATAGAGGTGGTCATTCCTGCCGAAATCGTTTCTGCTGAGGAGTTATTAGAAGCAGATGATGTGCAGGAAGCCGCTGCCGAGGTTGTTGAACTACCCGAAAAGTCGGCAAAAAAACAGAAGAAGCTTGAAAAACAGGTGAAAAAAGCGGAGAAAAAGGCAGCGAAGAAAGCTAAAAAGCTGGAGAAAGAAGCTAAAAAAGCAGCGCGGAAGGCTGAGAAAAAAGCAGAAAAAAAAGCTAAGAAGGCAAGCAAGAAAGCCAAACAACAAACCACGTAAATAGTCTTTCGGCTGAATCATTAGCGGCTCATTACGCCACTCATTATTCATTACGCCACTCATTATCAGGTAATGCATCCAGCGGGTGCATTTGCCTTGCGTATTAATCAATATTCCCCTCAGTTACAGCAACTTTTACAGCAACACCATGTGTCGTGTGCTGTTTTTATAACCGCATACAATCCACATAGTCAGTTATTAAGTGTCTTCGATTTCAAAAAGGGGTGTTTGATTCTATCAAACTGTTCTAATGCTTTTGTGCGGCTTGCCTTTAAATCCACTATTGGTAGCGGGTAATTTTTTAAAGCATCGCCGAGTTCGCGGGGTAGATGAATGCTTTGTTTATCGCGGTATTGCAGTTCTGGCAACCAACGGCGAATATACTCGCCTTCGGGATCGAACTTTTGACTTTGTAGAATGGGATTAAAAATGCGGAAATAGGGGGCTGCATCTGCACCACATCCCGCTGTCCATTGCCAACCGAGGACGTTATTGGCTAAGTCGGCATCAACTAAAGTATGACGAAACCATTGTTCGCCGATTTGCCACGGAATTAGCAGATTTTTAGTGAGTAATGAGGCGGCAATCATGCGCACGCGATTGTGCATCCAGCCGGTGTGCCACAGTTCGCGCATTCCTGCATCGATAATCGGCAAGCCGGTTTGTCCGAGTTGCCAGCGGGTTAATAAAGCATCGTAATTTTCTGCCCACGGAAAGTGCTGAAAGCGTGCATCCAAGGCTTGATCAACGGTGTGTGGGTAGTGATACAGCAGGTGATAAGCAAATTCACGCCAGCCGATTTCTTGCAAGAAGTGTTGAATGCCTTGTTCAGCTTGTGAATTAGCCGCCAAATACTGTGTTGCATGATAAACCGCTTGGCGTGGGCTGATTTCGCCAAAATGTAAATGCGGCGAAAGCATGGATGTGGCGGGTTGAGCAGGGAAATCGCGAGCTGTTTTGTATTGTTCCGCATGACCCTGTAAGAACTGATGCAGTTTCTGCATGGCAGCACTTTCCCCAACTTGCCAATGTGCCATCAACGGTGCATCCCAACGAATGCGCGGTAACAGTGCTAAGTTTTCCACTGTTACGCTAGTCGGGAATTGATTGGGGGCTGGAAGGTTGGCTGGTGCGGGTAATAGCGCGTGTTGGATACCGTATTTGAGCATGGCTTTCCAAAACGGTGTAAACACTTTATACGGCGTACCATCGGCTTTGAGTACATCCCACGGTTCATTCAGCAAACTGGCATTAAAACTGCGTACTTCGCAATCAGCTTTCAGCGTTTGTTTAATCAGCGTATCACGCGCAAGGCAAGCTGGTTCGTAAACGCGATTCCAGTACACATGTGTGGCTTGTGTTTCGCGCATCAGTGTTTGTAACACGCTTAAAGCATCGCCTTGACGGATGATTAAACGGCTACCGCAAGCGGTTAATGATTCAGCTAAACGCTGTAGACTGTGATGCAACCAGACGCGGCTGGCTGCACCGAGTTGGCTGGTACTGGTGGGTGTAGCGTCGTCGATGAACACGGGAATCACTGTCGCTCCAAGACGACAAGCGTGGTGTAATGCGGGGTTGTCCGCGAGTCGTAAATCTTGTCGCAACCAAACCAGTACCGTCACGGTTTACGCCTCCGTTACGCCGAGTGTGGCATCTAATAGCGTCAGAATATCCCCACTTTCTGTGGGCAGTGCGTACAACGGCAACGTTTCCGTGTTGTGCGTGAGATCGGTTTCAGTAACGCCGTAAATAAAAGTAGGTAACTGGCAAAAAACCACGAGGCTGTGCAAGGTGGCAGGAGCGTAGTTATTACCCACGAGTAAGACGCCATCCAGTTCCGTGCGTCCCATTAATAAGGTGAGCTGGTCTAATGTAACGGTCGAGCCTAGTAAACTGATGGCATAACCGTGCTGACTTAAAACATTGGCTAATAATAAGGTGTCGATTTGCGCGGTATAGCCTTGGGTATTCAACAGCAAGACACGTTTACCCGTCGCTCGTGCATTGTGCTGTAAGTAACGCGCACTTAATTTGGCAGCTAAAAACTCGTGCAAAAAGGCGAAATCTGCCTGCGTTGATGGCAGGCACTGGCTTTGTTGTTGTTGATGCCTATATAACGGCAGTACGAGTTTTTTCGCGACCAATTCGAGGGAATACAAGGAAACGGCTTCGTTAAACGTATGCTCTAGTGAGCGTGTATCCAATTTGCGTAACCAGCGTTGAAATTGCTGGCGATAATGCAGCCAAGGATCGTCATTTTGCACCGTTGTCGCTGGTACTAATAAGTTGGGGAGCGTTTTGTTATTGTCCAAAACTTCGCGCACCCGACTCACTGGAATGCCTTGTTCAAGTAATACCAACACTTGTTTGACACGTTGCACATCTTGTTGGCTGTACAAACGATGCCCTTTGGGGGTGCGATGGGGTTTTAATAAGCCATAACGGCGTTCCCAAGCCCTTAAGGTGACGGTATTCACGCCAGTTTGTTCGGATATTGTACCGATAGGGAATAATGCGGTTTCATCAATGCAGGAAGGGGTTGACACATTCATAAGTATTGTAAGGCTTTTGTACAGTAATAAGTGGACTGTACAGATTAGCACAAACAAAAGAAATTAGGCTTGTAAATAGGAAGGTTTCATTATTGATGCAAACTTTTAGTGAAAACCTTGATAGCGCGCCATGAAGTTTTCTAAGCCGCCACCTTGCGCAAATTGTGTTACATCCCATGCTTGAGCTGCTGCAATGTGACCAAACTCTGCTTTCAATACATAGACTTGGGCAATGATTGCTTCACCGTCGTTGGTTATTACTTGCACCGTAATACGGGCGTAATAATCGCCTTCAAAGGCATCCAAATGCGCGACATCTTGTGCGTGAACAGCGTAATACAACACCCCATCAATGCTGTGACCCGTCGCCGCCAATGCGACAGGGTATTCCTCGCCTTTCACCGCTAAGCGTTGGTAATCGTGTAAGGTTGCGGTACTGCTTGTATACGTGCCACTCACCACGCGCTGCCAAACGGGGGCAAACATCAATGAACCATAGGTAAAAATATGGATAGGGGTAAGGTGGCGTGTGATGTGCATGGCATTAACCTGTAAAAGCGAATTTGTTAGCCTCCCCCATCATTATGATTGCGAGAGGCTAATGGGCTAAGTGAAATTTTAGACCTTTTTAACAAATTCTGACTTCAGTTTCATTGCGCCAATGCCATCAATTTTGCAATCAATGTCGTGGTCGCCGTCGACTAAACGAATGTTTTTCACTTTCGTACCAACTTTGACGACAAGCGAAGAACCTTTTACTTTCAAGTCTTTAATCACGGTAACGGTATCGCCGTCTTGCAGGATATTACCGTTGGAATCTTTAATAACGCGCTCATCTTCCGCGCTACTGGTCGCGGCGGTTTGTGACCATTCGTGAGCACATTCTGGGCAGACGTACATCGCGCCGTCTTCGTAAGTGAATACTGAACCGCATTGAGGGCAGGGGGGTAAGTTACTCATAATCTTTCAACGTTAGGGTAAAAACGCGCGAGAATAGCATTTTTACCTAACGGTGTGTGTTTTAATAAAGATATTGTTGATGAGTATCGGTGAAATGTTTAATGGATGACGCTACGTTATGAATCTCAGTTTCATCGCCTTGATGACTGACTTCATCATAATATTCACAAAGGTATTTAATGATTTTGCGACAAGCATGTGAATCGTGATCAGCTTGCTCGCCTAATACGAATGCTTCCACAACGCCCGTGTGGGCAAAACGCTCAATGGCGGCGATTTCATTTTCGGAAAGATCATAAAAATCCATCCAATCTTTTAAAGTCAGCATACTAACCTCCCTGCTATCGTTGATATAAGTGTTATAATAATGATCTATCAGATAATGCTTTCGGTTTTGAGTATGTCAGTATAGCAAGTCTTTTTAAAATACTGAATAAGCCACAATGTTTTTCTGTGAATTCACTTTTACAAAAAGCAATGTTAAACATTAATAGTATTAAAAACCCAATAACGCTAGCCCTGTTAATCATCCAATACAGGGCATAACGTATTAGAAAACGCTGATTTAAAACTAACCCGATTAAACCCAACGATACCATTTTTCAATGCCGAGATTACGACCCCAAATATCGATCAGTTCACGGTCTTTGGTATCGTCGAATACTTGGTGTTGGCACGGTTCGAGCAAAATAGCTGCCGCTGCTTCCAAACCAATGGTACGGTATGGCTCAAATAAATCGGGAATCTCAAACAATTCTGCCACCATTAAGGCTTGTGCGGCATTCATGGCTTGATTGGCACGCACCACAGTACGCGGAAACATATCGGGTGTTAATTGTAAGCAAGCAACGTGTTCAACCACCTGATTAATTAGTGATTGACGCTGTGTGGCATGGAGTTCGGGGTATTCACGGTGTAAATGCAAATCCACTAACATACCAATCGGGGTAGAGCGTAATTGCGTCAAAATACCGCCTAAAACGTGATCGGTGAATGCATCGCGTTGTGCTAGCGGAATACCGGGGTGCATTTGCAGCAGATCATTTTTTACGTTGGCAAGGTAGGCAGTATTGGGCTGTAAGTTAGTACGTTCGGTTTCCGGCGTTTGGTATTGATGCAGGATGAAAGCCGCTTGCCATGCAATCAAGTAGTTATTTTCATCACTGGGCAGTCGTAACACGATTTCATGACGTTCACGACCTTCGCGTCCTGCCATTTTTACGCTCGAAGCGACTGGCAAGCTCATGTCATAAATAATGTCAAAACCATAACCGCTAATCGCAGTGGCTTGGTCAATTAGGCTTTGGGTACTGGCAGGGTATTGGGACATGGGGTATCTTCAACCTAGGTGAATAATGGTCGCGAATTATAAATCAAATTACCGACGACTTAACCGTTTGTTCACAGAAAACCTTGTATCGAATGCGTAAAATTCCTGAGTGCTTTAGATGCATCATTCTGGTGCGTTATCTGTTGAGTGTCTAACAGAGTCTTGATAACAGTGAGAAAAATCCCATGACCACAACTGAATATTTGCCTTACCCTGCGCTATGGGAAGGTTTAGTCGCGTCCATTAAACAACAAATGTCTGGTACTTTTTTAATCGCAACCCACGATAATGCCTCCTGTCGTTTTGCGTTGGAAGCAGGGCGGGTGACGCATTGCAGTTACAGCCGTTTGCACGGCGAAGCGGCATTATTGGCATTTACCAATATTGAAGCCGGACGTTATTCGCTCAATAACATGCTGTATCCGTTTCGTACCGTCGCCAGTATTGCGCACGAACGCGCTTTGGAAGTGCTCGGTATTCAAGCCAGCGGTTTGGAATTACCGCCGCATGTTTCGGTTGCCGTGTTAGAAGTTGCGAATGATTTAAGCAATGTCGAACAGCCCAAAAGCCGCACCCGTGCCGTTAAAGGCTCACAGTTCACACCTGAAGAATTGGAAAAGCTGTTTGGTAAGTTTTATTTTGAGTAATGCCAAGTGTGGGTAGGTAGCGTATAGTCGGCGCATGTCAACCATACTTACTTTACATCACACGCAAGACGAACACGGGCATTTAATAGTCACCGATGATGGTAATTGTCGGGTATTAGCGTTTGCACCCAACGATGAACAAAGTCGTTGCCTGAAAGCACAACCCCATGTTTTACAATACGAATACACGCAATCCATGTTTTTGGTTTTGCTCTTTTGTCAGCCGAAACGTGTTTTATTATTGGGATTGGGTGGCGGCAGTGTTATGACGACTTTGCATCACTGTGTGCCGGGCATTCATGTAACGGCGGTCGAATTGCGTCAGGCAGTGATTGATGTGGCGTATCGCTATTTCTACCTACCACGCGGCAAACGTTTGCAAGTGATTTGCCAGAATGCTGATGATTATTTGTTACAAGCCCCAGAACGCAAACTGGATGTGGTATTCGCGGATTTGTATCACGCGGATGGTTTGGATGCGCTGCAACTGCGAACGGATTTTATTGCACGTTGTGCGGCGCAACTCAAAGCAGAAGGCTGGTTAGTGCTGAATTGTTGGCAGGAACATCGGTACGACCCATTCTTACGTGCTGCTTTGTATGAACATTTTACCGACATTCGCACCGTCATGACAGGGAGTCGTAATTGGGTCATTCTGGCGGGAAAAGTGCAAGATTGGCAAACAAATAGCCAGTTACGTGAAACGGCTTCACGTTGGGAAAATGCCCTCGGTTTCGCTTTGCATCGCTCATTAGCACGTTTACGTTCCTTAGAAACCACCTAATACCGTGGGTATTTCGACGGGTGGTCTGATAATGCATTAAAACCTAAGCACACTGCTTGATGGGGTATTGGATTTTGTGTTATAGATGGAATAAGTTTAATAAAAATCCATTAATAAAAGGTTAAGCCTTCTATTATTCAATCAGGTGGTGGTGCTAAATGAAACGAAAAAGAACACCGTTAAATCCTATCGCGAAAAGCGTAGCCTTGAAATTACTAAGGCGTTTATTGCCGCCTGCTTGGGTAGTGCATGATTACGGGGAAGATTATGGCATGGATTGTCTAATAGAGATTTTCGATCAGATTGGTAATAATAAAAAGTTTACCGATACACTGGGGGAAATGTTGTATGTAAAATTAAAAGTAGCCCCTAATTTCTTATATTCCAAGAAAAAAATCTACCCCAAACCCAGTGCAAATCCTACGGATAATCAAGCAGATTCCGCCGGATTTTTTGAGCTGGATATGGCGAGTATTAAATTAGAAGTCGATGAGTTATTAGCGGTGCAAGCAATGGGGCCCGCTGTTCCTGTTTTATTGGTATTAGTGGATACCACAATGGAACGTGCTTTTTTTATCTGTCTTAATGATTATGTTGATAAAGTTTTATTAGCCATTGACCCTTTTTTTGCGACTAAAGATTGCCGCATTATTCATATCCCTTTGGTGAATGAAATTCTGTGCACCGAAAGCCATTTAATGCCACTGCGTGGTTATGGTAAGCGTGCGAAAATGTACGGTGCATTCACTCGATTTTCTTATCAACGTAAAGAAATCAAGAAGATATTCAAAGCAATCACCTGTTTTGATGAGAAAGTTTTGTGTTCACAAGTCACGGATACCATTAGAGCTTTTGCTTTGGCGACACTGAAACAAGACATTTGGCATTTTTACGAGTATTGGCGACCTGTTGCATGGAGTCATCAAGAATTAGATGAATTACTGGTTGAGTTAGATAAAGGTATTGATCCGCGTGATTTGGTACTTTTTTTGCAGTCTTGCCAACAGATTTGGCAACGTTTGGATAATCTCGCCAATATTTATGAAGACTTAGTGCGAGAATGGTTTATGCCAACCTTCTTATCACGTTTGATTGTCAGCCCAGCGGTTGAAGAAACCGCACATGTTGCTTGAGTCGTGAGTTTGTAGTGATATTCTCGCAAGGCAACGTCTAGGGTTAAATCCCAGACGTTTGCCGTAGAAAACTTGCAATACTTAGCGTGTTAATTCACATCATTACCTATATCGTCACTAAACATTTGGCTTTTGTTTGATGATGCCGGAGCATAGCTAAACACAGCAATGCGTTTATTAGTACCGTCAAGCGCGTAAATAGTGTCGCTATTATCAATCAGTAGGTCTGCAATAGTACCAATGCTATTGTGCCAACTACTGAGGAATTTACCATCTGCGGTAAATTTTTGGATGCGTGAGTTATCCAAGTCCACAATATAAACGTTGTGTTGTGAATCCACATCAATGAAATAAGGCGAATATAATTGCCCATTAGCCGTGCCATTATTCCCCCAGGTTTTTAATACTTTTCCAGTTGGGTCTGTCACGTAAACATTTGTGTTGTTTATAAGGTAAACATTGTTGTTTTGATCAAACGTAAAGTCTTGAATAAAGTTGTAATGAATGTTGTTTGTAATCGCTGTGCTAGTCCAGTTCCATAAAAACTTCCCGTTAGTATCGTAAACGCGCATTTCTTGTTTATAAGCATCTAATACGTACAGTTGATTATTATGGAATACGATCTTTTTAATGGTGTTTAATGGGTCTGTGATTTTGTCGATGGGGACAGTCCAACTGGTGATTAGCTTACCATTTGTGTCAAGTTTAATGATTTCATTTTCAGGGTATTTGTTGATGTATAAATATCCATTTTGGTCTATTACAAGGTTGTTAAATGATCTGAGATCTTGATATGGGCTAAGATCAATTTGTTTAAGATACAGTCCATCGCTATTGAAAACCTTGATTTTATTGCCATCAGTAAGGATATAATTATTATGATTGCTGTCTTGGGCGATATTCTTTGCTCCTTGAAAGAAATTGGTGGTGCCAATGGGTTTCCCCCATTGTTTGATGAATTTTCCAGTATTTTTATATTGTTTGATGAAACCTTCATAAAGTGAGTTGCTATATAAGGTGTTTTGTATGCCAATGGCTAATGCTTGAGGTTGTTTAATATTATCAATACGGCTCAAGTAGCTACCATCCGCTGAAAACTTTAGAATGGCAGATTGTGTGGTACTGCTAATATAGAAATTATTATTGCGATCAATCGCTAATGCGCTTGGTTTCTCAATTTTAGGTGTGGTAATGCCATCGCCGCCGGTGAATTCTGCTAACAATTTACCTTGATTATCGAACTTTTGGACGTGATTGGAGAATTGGTCAATGGCATAAAGATTGTTGTTGCTATCAATGGCTAAGTGTTCTGCACTTTGATAACCAAATTGCCCAGCGTTATTCCCAAAACTCCCCCACTTTGTCAGAAACTTGCCTTGTTTATCAAACTTTTGGATGCGTACTGTTGGCGTAAATGGTGCTATTTGGTTTGGGTCTCGCCAATAATCTGCGAGGTAAACATTCCCATTATGATCAACCGCTAAACCGCTGGTTTGTGCACATTGTCCGTCTTGTGTGCCCCAAGAACCCCATTGCGTTAAAAACTTACCATTACTGTCAAACTTTTGAATACAAACATGGCTGTAGTCGGTTACATAAACATTATTATCATCATCGACGGCAATCGCTGCTGGTTTTGAGAAATGTCCTTTACCATATTTGCCAAAACTACCCCATCTTAATAAAAAATGCCCATTTGAATCGAATTTGTAAATTTTGTGATTGTCATTGTCGCTAACGTAAACATTACCCAGTTTGTCGGTTGCAATGCTGTGAATGATGGAGAAGTTCCAAGTGGGATTGTTAATCAACCTAACTAATTGAGGGGAGGTTTCCGTTGCTGTTAGTGCATGGCTTGCTGTAGCTAGGGTTAAAGTGGTTAGCCCTAAAATGATTTGTATGCCAAACACTTTAAAGGTTTTTTTATTGTGGTTCATTGGGTTTTCTCTTTTTTATTAAATTAAATGATTTTAGCATAATGACATTCAATGTTTGTTACAATAATCGATAATTGGTCAGTAGTCATGGGGAAATAGAAATGACAGTAACTATTCAGCGTGCTTTTGTGAGATTTTCAATTGTCTACGCTTGCATTGCTTCCAGTTTGGTTTTATCGGCGTGCACAGTTTCACCATCCAGTATCAAAGTGATGGAATCATCGGCTCTAGAGCATTCTAATCGTGCCGCTGCGCGTTTTAACGAGCGTTTACCGTGGTGGGGGAAAAAGCGTGAACGTAGTGCGCAACATCCATTAACCTTAGCCGCTAATGTGTTGGCAAATGTAGGGGAAATTCCCGATGCCGCGAATCATTTGTTACAAGGGCGACCGCGTGCGAGTTTGGATGATGCGTTGCGTTTAACGTTTAATAGCACTTTCGGGATGGCTGGTGTGTTTGATGTTGCTTCTGAAATGGGTATTCCCGATGTGACGGAGGATTTTGGACAAACATTGCGCGTCTGGGGAATGCCATCAGGAACGTATATTGTCTTACCTTTCGTGGGTTCGACGACCGCGTTAGACTTAGCAGCGAAGCCTGTGGATGCGGTTTTCGATCCCTTAAATGAATTGAATGTTGATCAAGTGCGGGTAGTGACGGTGGTGAAAGCGATGGCTTCGCATAATGATGCGGGTAAAGTGCTGGGAAGTCCCCCGGCTAATGCTGACCGTTATGCCTTTCAGCGTGATGCATGGTTAGCTTATCGCACTAAACAGGCGCAAGAATAAGCAACACGCGTTAAAATAATGAGGTGTGTGAGGCCATGCGGTATTTAATTGCTGGTTTTGCAGCTAGGCTTAGAGCGTCATTCTCAGATCACTGTTACAAATAGAGGTATTTATGCGCCCCTTACCCCAATTAGCATGGATATTAGGTTACGTTGGTGTTTTGCCTGTTTTTCTACTCACCATCGCATTATTAATTAAGTTGCCCGTTGCTGGGATTCGTTTGGACTGGTTATTGGCGGCTTATGCGTCTGTTATTGTGAGTTTTTTAGGTGCGGTGCATTGGGGCGTAGTGCTCGCGATGCAAGAAAAGCTTAACGAGCGCGATACACAATTGTTGTTGGGTTACAGTATTTCGCCAGCGATAGTGGCGTGGTTGTTAATGCTTTGCCCAATCAAAGTCACTTTGGTGGGGATGGCGATTCTGGTGGTGTTGGCTTACGCGGCAGATGTGTTGCTATTGTTCCGCCGTGTGGGTTTGGAAAGCGATTACGCCAAACTACGGCTGCACTTGACGGTGATTGTCACTTTATTGTTGTTTGCAGCCGCTTTGGGTGGTGTGAAGTAACGCTGGTTACTTTACTGATATTCAGGGTTTGCGGGCGTTAGAACGTAAGCTCTGCATGAAGCTGTCGACTTGTTTGGTGTAAAGGTTATCCAGCCCTAATTGTTGGTTAATGTCTGCGTGGGATAAATCTTCCTCGACTAAAGCCGCGTTATTGCCTAAGCCTTGCGCTTTTTCCACAAAGCTTTTCGCAGGTGGGCAAGAAAAGCCGCGTTTAATCGAACACACCATGAGCAACGGTTTACCTGCGGTTTTGAGTTGATGATAGGGCGAAACGCTGGGCCAATATTGTGCATCTTTGCCGAATACGTCCGCGAAAAAACGCCCTTGTCGCGCTTGCATCAGTTGTTCCACATTGAGTGCCGCGCTGTCGAGCGATACCGTTCCGAGGTAAGGTTTAACGCCATTTTGTTGTGCTAATGTGGGTGAAACCGCTAGTAAAGTAATCAGGTGTGCGCCCGCTGAATGCCCCATGAGAATGAATTGTGCGGGATCACCGCCCCAACTTGCTGCCTGCTGTTGCGCGGTTGCTAGAGCTTTAGCAATGTCTTTAACTTGTTCTTGCGGCGGAGCATTTGGGAAGAGTCGGTAATTCGTCGAAACAAAAATATAACCCTGTGGCAACCAATGCGCGATTTTATTATTGACAATGCCGAGACCATTTTTATCACCTGCTTTCCATGCTCCCCCATGTACCATGAAAATAATCGGTGCATGTTGCGGATTTGGCGGTAAATACACATCAAAACGTTGGGCTGGATCACTACCATACGCAATATCGCGTAGTATTTTGGGCATGGTGGGTAATGTGTCGGCGTAAGCTAACTGCGTGAATAGTAATAATACGCATCCGAGGTTGGGCAGAGCCAGCTTTTGCCATCTGGCGAGAATACTCATCCGTTTTTCCTTCCTTATTGTCATTACTGCGGCTGCATTGTACATAAAGCGTGCCAACTGCGTGTGACAGCCAGTTGAAAGGTTAGGGTGGTGCAGATGGTATTTTGTCCGATAATGGTTGTAGTATTTATTAAAATATTTACCAAAACTCGTACAATAATGATACGTTATGTGTATAACGGCAAACGAGTGAAGAAGGCGATGTCACAAGCAGAATGCATAAAAATTGGTATTAGTAGTTGCCTGATCGGGCAAACGGTGCGTTACGATGGCAGCCATAAACGTGATGCCTACATTACTCAAACTTTGGGGCAATACTTTGCGTTCGTGCCGTTTTGCCCAGAAGTGAGTATTGGCTTGGGGGTGCCGCGCCCGACCATTCGTTTGATTCGCCAAGATGCCGCAGCACCCATTCAAGCGGTGAATGTGAAAGATGCTAGTGTGGATCATACCGCTGCACTGTCCACTGTGATCGAGCGTGTAATACCGCAGTTGCAACAGGTATGCGGTTACATTTTGAAAAAAAGTTCGCCCAGTTGCGGTATGGAACGGGTGAAGGTTTACCATCTCACTAAACCGAATTTGCCCCCTGAGCGGGATGGTGTGGGCTTGTTTGCACACAGTCTAAAACAGCAGTTTCCGCTATTGCCGATTGAGGAAGAAGGACGCTTATGTGACCCTGTGTTGCGGGAGAACTTCATTGAACGGGTTTTTGTTTACCACCGTTGGCAGCGTTTGTTA
Source organism: Pseudomonadota bacterium (assembly GCA_039797295.1). Classification (GTDB taxonomy): domain Bacteria; phylum Pseudomonadota; class Gammaproteobacteria; order Thiotrichales; family Thiotrichaceae; genus Thiothrix. The sequence continues at coordinate 102,614 of JBDKID010000014.1, forward strand.
CAAACAGGACTCACGCCCAGTGAGTTGGTGCAATTTCATGCTGATCACAAGTACATTTTAATGGCTCACGATCAGGAGATGGCGCGGGAATTAGGGCAAATGATTGCGCAAGTGGGTGTTGTTCAAGACCTGTTACCATTAGCAGATGCGTACAGTCGTTTGTTGATGACTGTGTTGGAAAAGCGGGTGACGCGCGGGCGACACGCGAATGTGCTGATGCATTTGATGGGGTATTTGAAGCCGCATTTGGATGGGATGGATCGTGAAGAATTACTCGACACTATCCATCATTATCGCGAAGGGTATGTACCATTGGTCGTACCATTGACGCTGCTCAAGCATTATTTCCGGCGACATCCGCAGCCCTACATTGAGCGGCAACATTACCTCAATCCACATCCGGCTGAGCTAATGTTGCGCAATCAATTGTAAGCGATTAACCGTAGCGTCCATCGACGCGCGGTTTAATCAGCATCGGTGCGTAATACCACAGGAATAAGCCAAACGCCGTCATCCACAAGAATTGTGCAGCCAGAATCCACATATCGTAGAGTTCTGGCACAATCCACACGTTGAATACACGGATAAATGCACCGCTAAACAGCGACAAGAACACCACAATCAAAATGGTTGGCGGTTCAAAGACATTGCGTCCGGTGTGACCCAAGGCTACCCGTGCCATCATGCCGAGCGTGATCATGCCCACGCCACCGTAGGCAAAAGCGTGAACAGCAATCCACGGCGAAATATTCAAGGTAATGGTCAGGAATTTCATCAAGAAACCGCCAATCAACCAGATATAGCCAAGGTAGAGGACCCATAATAGCGATTTTTCCCACAGATTCGGGTGATACCAACCCACGAGGCGAGTGCTGTGAACCAATACTTGAATCAAGGCAAGCATGGCGGTCAGCAAAGTGGCGAGTTCGTTACCTGTCGCAATAAATACCACATCGGAAATCGCGAACACCACGAATAACACCGTGCTGGCACGGTCGAGCCACACATCATTTTTCGCTTCAAACGGGCAACCCACACCGCGTTCAATGAAGAACGGAATCACGCGCCGCGCCATCGTGAAAATCACGCCCAAAATCAGGTAGAAGCCGCTGTACAAACCGACTTGCATCACGACCGCCGATTGGCTGAGTAATCCCCAATAGAAAGCGACATTGGCTACAAATAGTAAGGCGATTTTGCCAACCAGTGAGGCATGTTGCCATTGTTTAACGCGCCATACGGGACGAGCAATCACGATGGCCAGCCATAACGAGAATAAAATATCGACAATGGCAACCACGCTTAACGGTACACCAGTAAAGGGTAGAATACGTGCGGCTACCCACATTCCTACCAATACCAGTAAAGGCAATTCGTGCAGGGTTTGTTGGTTAGTCCAGTTTTTAATGGCTGTGAGTAAAAAGCCCGCGATAACGGCAAGGCTGTAACCGAAGATCATTTCGTGCGCGTGCCAACTAATGGCAGGATAACCAGCAGGTAAGGCATTCCAACCGAAGCTGTAAATGCCCATCCACGCAATCATGCCAAGGATAGCGAATACGCCAGCGGCAAGGAAAAAAGGTCGAAAGCCCAAATGCGCAAGGGCGTATTTGCCAGTGAATGGCTGTTCAATGTTCAGCATATCTGACATCCGTGTAGTGGTGGAGCGATAGAGCGGCTTACTTGGGGGTAAACTCCCGTTATTTTACGCCTTAAAATACTTACTAAGCCAGCCAACTGTTATAAAACAATTATTACCCTCTATTGTTTCTGGCTATTTCCTAATGTTTTAAACGCTTAGCAGCATCCATCAAGGGCACGGATTCGGATGCAAGGCATGAATCGCTTCAATGCCTTGTAAGACTTCTGCACTCAAGTTGAGATCAATGCTGGCAATATTGCTGTGCAACTGGGTCATGGTGGTCGCGCCAATAATGTTCGCGGTTAAGAATGGGCGTGAATTGACGTAAGCCAAGGCCATTTGCGCGGGATCTAAGCCGTGCGCTCGCGCTAATGCGACGTACTGACGGGTGATTTGTTGCGCATTCGGGCTGGTGTAACGGGTGAAATAGTTGCCCCAGCGTGTTAAACGTGCGCCATCCGGTTGTTGCCCATCGAGGTATTTGCCACTCAACGCGCCAAAACCGAGTGGCGAATACGCCAGTAAACCCACGCCTTCACGATGCGCAATTTCTGCCATGCCGATTTCATAGGTACGGTTCAATAAGCTATACGGATTCTGTACTGAAACTATCTTTTCCAGCCCTAAGCTTTGCGCCAAGTTGAGGTAGGTCATTGTGCCCCACGGCGTTTCATTGGAAATGCCGATGTAACGCACTTTGCCCGCTTTGACCAATGCGCTGAGTGCAGTGAGCGTTTCTTGCACGCTTTCGTGGTGATTATCCCGTGCGTATTGGTAGCCAAGTTTGCCGAAATAATTAGTACTACGGCTTGGCCAATGCACCTGATACAAGTCGAGGTAATCGGTTTGCAAGCGTTGTAAGCTGCCATCAATCGCTTGTTGAATGTGTTGGGCATTGAGTTTGGGACCACCACGTACATGCCCAATCCAATCTTTGGGGCCAGGTCCTGCGACTTTGCTGGCGAGAATCACTTGTTCACGTTTGCCACTGCGTTGCAGCCATGTACCAATGTATTGCTCGGTACGACCTTGCGTCTCGCCGCGTGGTGGTACGGGGTACAATTCTGCGGCATCAATGAAATTCACCCCGTGCGCGACGGCATAATCAAGCTGCGCATGTGCTTCAGCTTCGGTATTTTGTTCGCCAAAGGTCATTGTGCCCAAGCAGATCACACTCACTTGAATGTCAGTGTGTCCTAAACGACGGTATTCCATGTGTTTGTCCTTTTAATGCTAACCATTATGCTCAGCAGTCTATGCCAAGCACGGTGTTTACGCACTATTGCCAGACGTAAGCATCCATTGCTAAGGCGGCGTAAGTGAATTCCGGCGTGTAACGGGTTAATGTATTGGCATCCGTGCTTGTGCCCAACGTGACAAATAATGGCAATAAATGTTCTTCAGTCGGGTGCGCATCCGCCCCAAATGGCGCAACTTTATGGCGGTAATGTAACAGTTTGTCGATTTCGCGTTTTTGCAAGTTTTCGCCCAACCAGTCGCTAAAGATTTGTGCGGCTGGTAATGATTTTTTGCTACTCGATAACCAACCGAAATTATGCGTTACCGCGCCGGATGCCAAAATCAACACGCCTTGTTCGCGCAATGGTTGCAAGGCTTTGCCCAATTGCAAGTGCCATGCTGTGCCCGCATTCGGTTGGATGGATAATTGCGTCACCGGAATATCCGCATCAGGGTACATCGCTAACAAGGGAATCCACGCGCCGTGATCCAAGCCGCGCTGATTATCGAGGCGTAGCGGCATTCCCGCTGCACTCAAACACGCTTGCACTTGTTCCGCTAGTTGCGGTGCGCCAGTGGCGGGGTATTGCAAACGGTACAAATTCGCCGGAAAACCGCCAAAATCGTGGATGGTGTCGGGCTTAGCCACGGTACTCAAGACGGGTTGCGACGTTCCCCAATGCGCGGATAACACCAAAATCGCTTGCGGGCGTGGCAGTGTCGCACCAAGTTGTTGCCAGCACGCCAAGGTTGGCGCGTCTTTTTGCAGAATAATGTCTGGTGCGCCATGCGAAACAAAAACGGTCGGCATTAACATGGTGTGTTCCTTGTCCAAATCAATAATGTCGCTATTTTAGTTAGTAACCAATGGTTTATAAATGCAGTTTAAATAAAAGGATTATTCGCTTTTAGTTAATAATGCCAACGATACACTGTCAAATCCACACGCCCATTCAAAAACACCACGCCTTCGTTTTCCAATAAACGCCGTTGCTGTAATTCACCGCCGATGTCCGCTCGCCCCAAACTAATCCGACCTTGCGCATTAATTACTCGCTGCCACGGCACATCGGTGTAAGGCGGTAAAGCGTGCAGCGCGTAACCCACTAGCCGCGCATGGTTGGGTAATCCCGCCAATGCTGCGACATCGCCATAAGTTGCCACTTTGCCTTCGGGGATTTGGCGTACCACGGCGTAAATCTGTTGGTGTTTGCTAGGGGGCGTGTGCATAGGCTGGTTTCAACGGCTCAAGGTGGGTTTAACAACATTGGATGATAAGTCGTCTGCAAGGGTTGCGCATGATAAATTTTTGCACTACAAACCTCTGTTCTTGTTACTTTTTAATCAATTTGGTGAAATAATGACCTCTGATTGTTAAATAATCAATTGCGAGGGCTAATATGAAAAAAATCTACACAGCCGGATTAGCAATGAGTGTGTTGCTAGGCTCACCAATGGCGAGTTCCCAAACCTTACTGGGGGTTTATTACGGTAATCAAGGTTGGGCGATGGATGACGTAACCAACCTCGAAAGCTGGCAAGGTAAAAAGAACGCCATTGTTAATTTGTACACCAACTGGACGGAGAGTTCCGAATCCTTACTCTTTACTTATCAATTACCTTACGTGTGGGATCATGGCAATATCCCCATGATTACGTGGGAACCTTATCTCGCCCCGACCACGCCCAATGACATTGAAACCCGCATTGCACAAGGGAATTACGATACTTACGTGGAGCGTTGGGGCGGCAAGCTGCGGCAATTTTTAGCGGGAACGGATGGGGTTTATGGCACGGCGGATGATCGTCGCGTGTACATTCGTTTGGCACACGAAGCCAATGGCAACTGGTATCCGTGGAGTGCGCAAGATGGGGTGAATACGCCAGCGGATTACGTCGCAATGTGGCAGCGAGTTTACCAACACCTTGCCGCACAAGGTTTGGACAAAGCGCATGTGCAATGGATTTGGTCGATTAATAATGCCGATGCGGGTGCGTTCAAAGCAGAAGCTTATTATCCGGGCGATGCGTATGTGGATTGGGTCGGTTTGGATGGTTATAACTGGGGTAGCACTTATAGTTGGTCGAACTGGCAAACACCGACGCAAGTTTTCGGCTATATCCGTGAACGAGTTGCCGCACTTGCACCAACGAAACCGATAGCGATTACCGAAGTGGCTTCCACCGCGACGACCACCAATGGCGTTAATACGGCTGCTAAAGATGCTTGGATTACGCAATTCGGCAGCTACGTGAAAGATAACGACATCCGCATGGTGACGTGGTTTAACGAGGAAAAAGAAACCAACTGGCAAATTTTCGCAGGGCAATACGGCACGACCCAAGCCAATGGCTTCAATGTGTATCCGGCTTACCAAAGTTTGGTGCAAGATGCGGTGGTAATTGCGGCGGATGAAACCAATCCGCGTATTTTAAGTGATAGCCAGTTCCAAGGTAATTTGAGCAGTTCGCAACCTGTTGTCGCGAAAACCTGTCAGGTCAGTTACACCATCGGTTCGCGTTGGACAGGCGGTTATGTCGCAGGTGTACACGTTGCGGCGAATTACACCATCCCACGTAACTGGAAACTAACGTGGAGTTACGCCAACGGTGAAACCACTTCCTCATGGTGGAATGCTGAACTGCAACAAACCAGCACTCAAGTTGTCGCAACACCGCCGTCATGGTGGCAATGGATGCCTTACGGTGCAGAACCCGACTTCGGCTTGGTCAGCAGTGGTTTACCCGCCGCACCCACACAAGCCAATCTGAATGGCATTCCGTGTAACGTGACACTGAAATAACGTTCGGGAATTCGTCCATGTCTGCGGTTGGTGACTGCCGCCGCAGACAGCATCAGCCGCGTGTTCTTTGATCAACACGCCATGCCGCGATTCCTGCACCCATAATGCCTGTAATAATGCAAAACCAATGCAAATTGCCTAAATCGACTGTTCCCCATAAGGAATTTTGCAAACTAAATGGCGCGAACGGGTGAATATCCCGGTGCATAAAACTATCCAGCACAATATGGCTTAATGTTCCAAGTAATGCACCATTCATCACTGCCCATAATGGTAACGACTGCCAATTCAATAGATTCGGCAACCAAAATCGTCGTGCAAATCCACGCAATACCATGAACAAACCTAGCGTGAATAATGTTACTAATAAAGCCCCAATGTAAGTGTGAAAAAAACGATGTAACGGCGGGTTATCCGTTAACATAAAATACAACGGCTCAATATCAATCAACACATTCGCGGCACAAAAAGCGATGAAACTAATACGGCGTGGTGCGATGGCATGAACCGCCGCACCAACACCAAAATGAAAAGGCGTAATAGGCATAAAGTTAAATCATCATTTGGGTTTTTTAGAATGAATGATGTAGTTAATTTTTGTGTATTCCATCATTTCGTTAAGTCCATGTCCCAGTTTATTAGATTATGCAGTATTGCGGAAGGCGTAGCATTGCTTACTCTGACGGCTGCGGGTTGTGGTGGTATACTCCCGCGTTTTGTTGTTTGTTGTACGCCCTATCCCATGATTCGTATTACTGAGTTGCGCTTGCCGCTGGAACACGCTGTTGATGATTTGCCCGCCGCGATGGTTGCACGTTTGGGTATTTCGCCTGCCGATTTGTTGAATTTCACGATTTTTAAACGCGGTTATGATGCGCGGAAGCGAACTGCGATTACGTTGGTGTATACGATTGATGCGACGTTGCGCGATGAAGCCAGTGTGTTGGCGCGGTTTGGGAAAGACCCGCATGTGCGCGTTGCACCCGATACCCGTTACCAGTTTGTGGCGCAATTGGAGCAAACCCCTGAATTGCGCCCGATTGTGGTGGGTTTTGGACCGTGCGGGATTATGGCGGGTTTGGTGTTGGCGCAGATGGGTTTTCGCCCGATTATTTTGGAGCGCGGTAAGAAAGTCCGTGAACGCACCAAGGATACGTGGGGGTTGTGGCGTAAGCATGAATTGAATCCTGAATCCAACGTGCAGTTTGGCGAAGGTGGCGCGGGGACGTTTTCTGACGGTAAGTTGTACAGCCAAATCAAAGACCCGAAGCATTATGGGCGTAAGGTGTTGGCGGAATTTGTGAAGGCGGGTGCGCCGGAGGAAATTTTGTACGTGAGTAAGCCGCACATTGGTACGTTCCGTTTGGTGAAAATGGTGGAAAACATTCGCCATCAAATCGAGGCATTGGGTGGGGAAATTCGTTTTCAGCAGCAAGTTACCGATGTATTGATTGAAGCGGGGCAGTTGCGCGGCGTGGTGTTAGCGAGTGGCGAACAGTTGCGCTCTGATCATGTCGTGTTGGCGTTGGGGCATAGCGCACGCGATACGTTCAGCATGTTGTACGAACGCGGCGTATTCATGGAGCAAAAGCCATTTTCGATTGGTTTTCGCATTGAACATCCGCAAACGCTGATTGATCAGGCGCGGTTTGGTAAATACGCGGGTAACGGTTTGCTGGGCGCGGCGGATTATAAGATTGTGCATCACGCGAAAAATGGACGGGCGGTTTACAGTTTCTGCATGTGTCCGGGCGGGCAAGTGGTGGCGGCAACTTCGGAAGTGGGGCGCGTTGTTACCAATGGCATGAGTCAATATTCCCGCGCCGAACGCAATGCGAATGCGGGGATTGTGGTGGGGGTAACGCCAGCGGATTACCCCGGTTCGCCATTAGCGGGGATTGAATTCCAGCGCGTGTGGGAATCGCGGGCGTTTGAATTGGGCGGTGGTAATTACAATGCTCCGGCGCAATTGGTTGGCGATTTCATTAAAGGCATTCGTTCCACGCAATTGGGCGCGGTTGAACCGTCGTATCAACCCGGTGTGACCTTGACTGATTTAGCCACCAGTTTGCCACGTTATGCAATTGAAGCAGTGCGCGAAGCTTTACCCGCGTTTGACAACCAGATTCGCGGTTTTTCCTTATACGATGCAGTATTAACTGGCGTGGAAACACGCACTTCGTCGCCGTTACGCATTACCCGTGGCAAAGATTTGCAAAGCCTGAATGTGAAAGGTTTATTCCCAGCGGGTGAAGGTGCGGGTTATGCGGGCGGGATTTTGTCAGCGGGCGTGGATGGGATTCGCATTGCCGAAGCCGTTGCGCAAACCATGCTCGGCGTTCCTGTGACCGTGGATGGACGCGCTTTAGCGTTCGGCGAGTAAGGGTTTTCGGCAAGCGGCTGGATTCGCGCTAAAGTTTACTGCAATAGTAGGTTTTAGCGGAGGTGTGGCATGACGGCTGTGGTGCGTTCGAGTTGGGTAACGGGTATGGTGTTGGAAAATCGCGCGTGGACACCGCGTTTATTCTCTTTACGGATTCAAGCAGAACTCATGCCTTTCAAAGCGGGGCAGTTTGTGCGTCTGCAACTGCCCGTGCTGGTCGATGGCGTGTCACAACTGGTGGCGAAATCCTATTCTTTGGTGAATGCGCCGCACGAACCTATCGTGGAAATTTTCTACAATACCGTGCCCAACGGTAAGCTTTCCAACGCGCTGGCACAGTTGCAAATAGGCGATAGTGTGGATATTTCCCAGCCAGCGAACGGTTTTTTCACGCTCGATGATGTACCACCCGCCCGCGATTTGTGGATGATTGCCACCGGAACAGGGCTTGGTCCTTACCTTTCCATCTTGAAAACGCCCACGATTTGGCAACGCTTTCAGCATATTGTTTTGGTGCACGGCGTGCCGTTATGCGCGGAATTGGCTTATGCGGATGAAATTCGTGCATGGCAAGCTTTGCATCCAACGCAATTGCGGTTTGTGTCGTGCGTGACGCGCGAAGCAAATCCCGACGGTTTGGTGGGGCGTGTGACCACGGCGTTAGCCTCCGGCGCGTTGGAAGCGTGTGCAGGGGTAAGCATTACGCCGCAAGACTCGCACGTTATGTTGTGTGGCAATCATCAAATGCTCACGGACATGAAAGCCTTATTGGAAAAACGTGATTTACAACGCCATTTACGCCATAAACCGGGGCATATCACCACGGAGCAGTATTTTTAAGGTCGTAATCCGTACCCAAGCTATGTAAAATCACTCGCTTGATTGATGGGGTTACGGATAAAGACAGGCAATGAACCCGGATTTTCTCGATTTTGAACAACCAATCGCCGAATTACAGGCGAAAATAGAAGAGCTGCGTTATGTTGGCGACGCAGAAATTAATTTAAGCGAAGAAATCAGTAAGTTGGAGGAAAAAGCTAACTCGCTGACGCGCTCTATTTTTGCCAAACTGACTCCGCGTCAGATTTCCCAACTGGCACGTCACCCCAAGCGTCCTTACACGCTGGATTTGATTAAATACCTTTTCACCGATTTCCAAGAATTGCACGGTGATCGCGCTTTCGCCGACGATAAAGCGATTGTTGGCGGTTTAGCGCGGTTTCGTGGTCAAGCAGTGATGGTGATTGGGCATCAAAAAGGGCGTGATACCAAAGAAAATATTAAGCGCAATTTCGGGATGCCGCGTCCTGAAGGTTATCGCAAAGCCTTGCGTTTAATGCGCATGGCGGAAAAATTCCACCTACCGATTATTACGTTCATCGACACACCGGGGGCGTATCCGGGGATCGGTGCGGAAGAACGCGGACAAAGCGAAGCGATTGCCCGCAACTTGTACGAAATGGCGAAGTTACGCACGCCGATTATTTGTACCGTTGTTGGTGAAGGCGGTTCGGGCGGTGCGCTGGCGATTGGCGTGGGTGATCGCGTTATGATGCTGCAATACGCCACTTACTCGGTAATTTCGCCTGAAGGTTGCGCTTCCATTTTGTGGAAAAGCGCGGAAAAAGCCGCCGATGCCGCTGATGCAATGGGCATTACTGCTGATCGTTTGAAATCTTTGGGTTTGATTGATCAAGTGGTGGTTGAACCATTAGGTGGTGCGCACCGCGACATGGAAGCCGCCGCTGCGACTTTGGGCGATGCCTTAGAAAGCAATCTGCGTGAGTTGAAAACCTTACCATTGGATAAACTGGTGGATAAGCGTTATCAACGCATCATGAGCTTTGGGCAGTTTGAGGAATAAACTCGCACAATTCCTCGTTCAACATCCCGCCACGGCTTATTGCATTGCTTTCAGTGGCGGGTTGGATTCTCATGCCTTGCTGCACGCTTGTGCAGCATTACGCGCCGCCCCGTCCCCATTCGCGCGGATGAATTGGCGAGCCATTCACATTGATCACGGTTTACAAGCGGTTTCCACACAATGGGCGGAACATTGCCGTGCAGTGTGCGAAGGTTTAGCCATTCCCTTTAGCAGTGTCAGTTTGCAGTTACGCATTCCAGCGGGTGCGAGTTTAGAAGCCGTGGCGCGGGAAGCACGTTACGCAGTATTTCGTGAGCATTTACAAGCGGGTGAAATGTTATTAACCGCGCATCATCAAGATGATCAAGCCGAAACGCTATTGCTGCATTTATTGCGCGGCAGTGGTGTGGATGGTTTGGCGGCAATGCCAGCGGTACGGGCGTTGGGGCTGGGGAGTTTGGGGCGACCTTTATTAAATGTGTCGCGGGCAGCATTAACCCATTATGCCCAACAACACGCGCTGGATTACATTACTGACCCAACGAATGCGGATTCGCGCTTTGATCGCAACTTCCTGCGTCAGCAAGTCATGCCCGTATTAACAGCGCGTTGGGTTTCTGCCAGTAAAACGCTTGCACGCGCCGCGCAATGGCAAGCTGAAAGCCGTACTTTATTAGAAAGCTTGGTGCGGGAAAAATTACCCGCATTGCACGGTAGCCGCGCAGGTACATTATCCGTACAGCGTTTATTGGCATTGGATACAGCCTTGCAAAAAGCGCTCATGCGTGAATGGTTAGCAACGTCCGGTTTCCAAAAACCGAGCACCAATAAGCTGCAACAAATGCTCAGCAGCGTGTTACTGGCGAAAGTCGATGCTTTGCCCTGCGTGACTTGGGAAGGTTGCGAAGTGCGGCGTTACCGCGATGATTTGTACGCTTTACCGCCATTAATGCGCTTGGATACCAAGCAAACATGGGAGTGGCGTGATATTCACCAGCCGTTATACCTCGAAGCGTTGCAACAAGCCCTTCAGCCGGAATTACTGCAAGCGTGGCAAGCGCATTTGCAAGGTCAAACCGTAACGGTGCGTTTGCGTCAAGGTGGGGAATGTTTATACCTACCGAAACGTGGCGGGCAACACAGTTTGAAGCACCTGATGCAGGAATTGGGCATTCCGCCGTGGGAACGCGAGCGTTTACCTTTGGTTTATGTAGGGGCGCGTTTGGTCGGGATACCCGACGTGATTTGGACAGAGCCATGACTGAACAAACTAACACTGACCTTAACGCATTGCACGATGCTTATTGGATGCAATACGCCCTGACATTGGCAGCTAAAGCGGGCGAGCAAGGTGAAGTGCCTGTTGGTGCAGTGTTGATCCGTGATAATGCAATCATTGGTGAAGGTTGGAATCAGCCGATTACCTTGCATGACCCCTCAGCTCATGCCGAAATGTTGGCATTACGTGCGGCGGGGCAAACGGTGGGTAATTATCGTCTTCCGCATAGTACATTGTATGTAACGCTCGAACCGTGCCCTATGTGTGTTGGGGCAATGATTCACGCACGAGTAGAGCGGGTGGTGTTCGGTGCATTCGACCCCAAAACCGGAGCGGCAGGTAGTGCATTTAATTTGTTAACGGACGAACGCCACAACCACCGCATTGCAGTGGTTGGGGGCATTTTAGAAGCGGAATGCGCGGAAACTTTACGAGCCTTTTTCCGCGCACGGCGGCAAGCGGCGAAATTAGCGAGCTAATTCGTGCCTAATACCTAGCCAAACCAACGGCGCATCATCCGGCTTAACCATGTCGAACCTGTTGTGGTTGGTGTAGTGGGTGTGGTGGGAGTTGTTGGTGTCGTGGGCGTGGTTGGAGTTGTTGGTGTCGTGGGCGTGGTTGGTGTAGTCGGAGTCGTAGGTGTGGTTGGGGTCGAAACGCGACCGGAGTTCGCAAACTTAACCATGCTTTCCACAATCACGGCTAACGGTGCACTTTGGGTACTCGCTGCGGATTTTGCCGCAGTGCGCCACGCAGTGGGGATGGTATCGGTTTGATTCCATGTACCCGTGGCTTGCGCATCGTAGCGGGTCAATGCGCGAACTCCTTTGGTTGGTGTCCACAAAAAGTCAGGGTGCTTATTGGTGTACCATTCGCCGCCAATGATTGTACCCGCAGCATCCAATTCCAAATCGTAGTAATACACCACTTTTTGAATCGCATCATTGCTAGGGCTATCAGTTTCGCGGTGGCTGGGACTGGTTTCCACTACGTAGGAAACGGTCATTTGAATCCCAACAATCGACTTGGCTTGTGTACTGCGATAAGTGCGGAATTTGTCGCTAGTAAACGCCGCCATGTCAATTTTCGCGGTGGCAACATTGCTGGCGTACAGCATGGTTTGCGGGTTGAAATAACGGTATTCGTAAGCATAAACCGGTTGATTCCACACCTCATAGTCGTAGGTAACGTCCATGACCATGCTACGTTTCGCCGCGCCGATTTGGTTCACAATCGACATGTGCCACGCGCCGGGGTTGGTGTCAAAACAGTCGGCGGATTTCACACGTCCTGTTGTGGCATCGGCGGCGGGGTCTTTATCACTGCAACGCCCACCAATAAATTTCACGCTACCCGCTGCATTTGCCCACAGTAACGAACCGAGGGCTTTAATATCCGCCGGGTAAAAGGTAATGGCGATATTACTCGGCGTTTTCAGGGTAATGGCTTGCGTCGGGCGTGCCAGCATGTACGCGCCGGGTGCCCAGCCGTGGCAAATACCCATCCACGTTTCGACTGAACCACTGGCATCGTAATAGGTTTTACCTTCTGCCCACATGGCACGCGTGAGTGATTCATTGGTATCGCCGACTAAGGCATCATACTTTTCTGAGGGTGACAGCTTGTTAATACGCTTACTATCGCCACTTGCCAAAATCGCAGCAGATGGATTGGCACGAATGTAATCGTAATTGGCTTTCCAATTGCTGGATGCGGGGAAATTCGGGTCGGCGTAACGTGCGCCTAAAATCCCTTTGTAAATTGCCCAATAGTCGTCCGACCAGGGTGATTCTGCCAAGGTTGCTTTGACTAAACCGGCGGATTCGATGGTTTCTAATGTGCTGTATTTGAATGCATCGACCAAATTGACGGGTTTGTCGTTGGCTGCAATTGGGGCGCGTGTGGTTGCTCCACCGGGTTCTTGATCGCCCGGTTGCAAAATGTCCATGCGTCGTTGGTCATGCGCATCAATAAAGCGACGGTTAGTAATGGCAGATTGTGGGAAAACGGTCGCACCGCTAGTTGGATTACCTGCCGCGTCCAATTTCGGCGGCTGGCGGTTCATAAAGGCTTTCGGGTCTTGCGAAAACGCTAAGAGATCGTTATTGATCTGCTTTTCCATTTCATTCGACATACTGTAACTCCTTGTTTTGAAGGCGAAATGCCTGCATCTAGTGTTTACTGAGACAGTGTTTTAATAATTACCAATATACCCCTGTCGCATGACAGTTTGTAGTGAAATATTCCCGCGTTATACCCCGCTGCTCTACAGTCAGTGGTGTAACCTTGGTTGAAGGCGTGAGGTATTACACGCTAGCTAAATTCCCTTTGGTTTCTAACCATTGTTTGCGATCAGCCGCGCGTTTTTTGGCTAATAGCATATCCATCATCAGGTCGGCTGCGTTAGTGTCGTCAAGGCTGAGTTTTACCAAACGGCGCGTATCGGGCGAAATAGTGGTTTCGCGCAATTGCAAGGGGTTCATTTCGCCCAAGCCTTTAAAGCGTGTCACGGTAATCGTACCGCGTTTTTTTTCCGCTGCAATAATGTCGAGCCGTGCCTGTTTTTCCGACTCATCCAGTGCGTAATACACCTCCTTAGCAATGTCGATGCGGTACAGCGGTGGCATGGCAACATACACATGACCCGCAGCGACTAAGGGGCGGAAATGTTTGACGAATAAGGCGCAGAGTAGGGTGGCAATGTGTGCGCCGTCTGAATCCGCATCTGCCAAAATACACACTTTGCCATAGCGTAACTGGCTTAAATCGACATTGCCCGGTTCAACGCCAATGGCAATGGAAATGTCATGAACTTCCTGCGAAGCCAGCACTTGTTCGGAATCCACTTCCCAAGTGTTTAATATTTTACCGCGTAACGGCATGATGGCTTGAAACTCGCGATCCCGCGCTTGCTTTGCCGAACCACCTGCGGAATCGCCTTCCACCAAAAACAATTCGGTGCGGCTGGTGTCTTGTGAGGAACAATCCGCCAATTTGCCGGGGAGCGCGGGTCCTGCCGTCACGCGCTTACGCACCACTTTTTTGCTGGCTTTTTGGCGTTTATTGGCATTATTAATCGCAAACTGGGCTAATTGGTCGCCAATCACGGTGTTTTGATTCAAGTACAGGCTAAACGCATCTTTAATCGTGCCGCTAATGAAACTGGCGGCTTCGCGCGAGGACAAACGTTCCTTGGTTTGTCCGGCAAACTGCGGGTCTTGCATTTTGAATGACAGCACGAAAGCAATGTTTTCCCACACGTCATCGGGGGCGAGTTTCAAACCGCGTGGCAGTAAATTGCGGAATTCGCAGTATTCGCGCAAGGCATCGGTGACACCCGTGCGCAAACCGTTGACGTGCGTACCGCCTTGCACCGTGGGAATCAGGTTAACGTAACTTTCTTGTACGGTTTCGCCACCTTCTGGCAGCCATAATAATGCCCAATCCAAAGCTTCACGCGGTGCGGCAAGCGAACCCGTAAATGGCAGTTCGGGCAGGGTCAGGTATTCATTCACCGCATCGCGCAGGTAATCACGCAAGCCATTTTCGTAATACCACTCGAAGGTTTCCGGCGTGCTGCTGGAAGCGTCAGTAAAACGAATGCGTAATTTCGGGCACAGCACCGCTTTGGCGCGTAGCGTGTGTTTGAGGCGATTCACCGAAAATTTGACGGTATCGAAGTATTTACCATCAGGCAGAAAATGCACCGTCGTACCCGTGTCACGCTTGGTGGTTTTACCGACAATTGCGAGTTCGCTGGCTTTGTTACCGTCGGCAAAACACATGCGGTGAATTTGCCCATTACGTTTGATGGTGACATCCAACCGCCGCGATAGTGCATTAACTACCGACACCCCAACGCCATGCAAACCGCCCGAAAATTGGTAGTTTTGATCGGAAAACTTCCCACCCGCATGAAGCGTACACAAAATCACTTCCACCCCCGGTTTGCCTTGTTCGGGGTGAATGTCCACGGGCATTCCGCGTCCGTTATCACTCACGGATAAAGAGCCGTCGGCATGTAAAATCACCTCGATGGTATCCGCGTGTCCGGCGAGGGCTTCATCCACGCTATTGTCGATTACCTCTTGTGCAAGGTGGTTCGGGCGCGTGGTGTCGGTGTACATGCCGGGGCGTTTACGCACCGGGTCTAAGCCGGTTAGCACTTCGATGGAGGATGCGTCGTAGGTATTATTGGTCATTTTACAGTAATATTGTTTAAAGTAATCAGAGACTTTGCCGACCATTGCATGAAGTTCTAGTGCTTCTGTCAAAAACAAATTGTCGCGTTCAAAGATTTCACCATCGTTATAGATTGCCGCATAACTGACTTGATGTGTTAGCTGGCTAATCTGTTCTTTTGTAATAGAATGTTCACTCATGTACTGCTCAGCACTTATATAGTTGTGAAACTCAAGGGCTTGTCCACGGTAAATATTGGTTATGCGGTATGCGATAGGAATTGAGGATAAATGTGCAATAATACGTCGAGCATAAGATTGAAAGATTACTTCACCTATTGACGAGATCAGTTGTTGTGTGATGGCTTGTTTGACTATTGGGTTTTGTGCGACGGTTGTTATTGCATGTTGTACAAATTGTTGTTTTTGCGCTTCGCTAGTGCTGTCTGGATAGTCAATTTCTACTCCTTGAGAACGCCATGCTTGGCATATTTGTTCTTTAGGAATATAAAATAAATCAATATTTCGACTTTTAACTAATTCCTGAGCTGGTTTTGTAAAGTCACCTGCTGACAAAATTCCCAAAATACGTACAGTCGGGTAAGTTGACCGCATAGGCGATAATTTTCCAGAATCATCACGCGCTTTGTCTTTTGAGTGGCGAGCCCCTCTACGCCAAAATGTTTCAAAAAATGCAATAGGAATACCACGTTTTTCATCAGTTCCAAAAAGCTCTAAAACAAAATCGTAATCTACAGCATTGTTTTCACTATCTAGCCAGAGAATTTTATCATTGCGACATGAGCGTTTTCTAAAACGATGGTCGAGGTATAATCCAAGCTCTACTGCAATGTGTTCCAATAAATTTAAAGCAACATATTCTTCAAACCAGTCGCCAACAATTTGACCTAATTTATGTCCGCTACTTGATATAAGTGAATTATTCTCACTCATAAATATTCCTTAATGTGATTGGCTATTGCTTTAGCAAGTAAGGGGGGGACGGCATTGCCGACCTGATCATCTTGTGTAACGTATTTAGCTTTTCTGGTTAAATTACCAAAAAATCGATAGTCATCATCAAAACTTTGTAAGCGTGCTGCTTCTCGTACTGTAAGCCCTCTGGGTAGCCACGGGTGAATTATATCAGTGCGGAAATTACAAGTTATGGTTCTTGCAGGTGTATTCTCATACAGTCGAAAGACATTATTCTTTTTGGTACGTAGTTTTTCAGGCAATGAACGAATATCTCCACCTTGGGGAATGTGTGCATAACGCTCTACAATAATATCACTATGGCGTGTGGCTCGGTGATTATAGAGTTTATTTAATGCGCGAGTTCCTCGTAATAATGCCTGATAAGCATTTAAAGGTTTTTGCGAAAAATTTATTTCTTCTAACCCCTCTCCTTGTTGAATAGTTGGTAAGTCTGATAAGGCATCTTTCACAGAAATATGAGGCAATAATGCAGTGGGGAATAAATCTAATATTTGTTTTTCTTTTGTCTGTGTTGTATGTGTAATAGGTGGCATGGTGATAGTATTGCCGCTACGCCGCCCAATCAAGATAAACCGTGGTCGTGCTTGTGGTACGCCGTAATTAGCTGTATTAAGTGTATCATAAGTAACATGATAACCAATTGCTGCAAACTCCTCGCAAATCGCTTCTAATACAAGCCCTCCTTGCATTGAGACTAAACCAACGACATTCTCAAAAACAATAATTTCAGGTTTTAATATACTAACAATCCGAATATATTCTTTGAATAATTGGTTTTTAGGGTCGTCAGGTAGTCTACGTCCGGCTAGGCTAAAACCTTGGCAAGGTGGACCACCAACTACAACATCCACTTTTTCCCCTTGTAATGTGCGTACAAGTTGTTCTGATGATAATTTTGTTACATCAGAACATAACGTAGTAGTTTCTGGGTGATTATGCTGGAATGTAGCAATCGCTTGCGGATCACTATCAACCGCTAACAAACATTGAAATCCGCCCGCCTTTTTAAAGCCTTCACTAAGCCCTCCCGCGCCTGCAAACAAATCGACAGTTTTTATCGTGGTATGTGTAGTCACCTCTTGTGCAAGGTGATTGGGGCGCGTGGTGTCGGTGTACATGCCGGGGCGTTTACGCACCGGGTCTAAGCCGGTTAGCACTTCGATGGAGGATGCGTCGTAGGTATTATTGGTCATTTCTCAATGCGCGTGAAAATAACCGCTTCGTGCGCGTCCGTCAAAAAATTCACGCTCTCTGCATGACCTTTGCACACGATTAATGCAGAATCAGCGACATTTCACACATGGAAGCCGATTAACAAATATGAGCCGCTTATTGCGTTCCGGTGCTGTTATCAGTGCCATGACTATGATTTCAAGGGTATTGGGCTTGTTGCGTGACATGATTGTGGCGCATTATTTTCCTACCGGTGGCGCGACGGATGCATTTTATGTGGCGTTTCGGATTCCTAACCTTTTACGCCGATTATTTGCTGAAGGCGCATTTTCCCTAGCATTTGTACCGGTATTATCGGAGTACAAGGAAAAGCAAAGTCGCGAAACCTTAAAAGACTTATTGGATCACGTTGCGGGCTACCTTGGCTTGATTCTCTTGGTGGTAACGGTGATCGGGATTGTCGCCGCGCCGATTGTCATGTGGATTTTCGCGCCGGGGTTTGGCAATAAACCGGGTGCACGCCCCGATCTCGCGGTCGACATGTTGCGCATTACTTTTCCCTATATTTTGTTCATCTCGCTAACAGCATTTGTTAGCGGAATTCTCAATACTTTTCATAAGTTTGCGATTCCCGCACTCACACCAGCCTTGCTGAATGTGGTGATGATTGCTGCGGCGATTTGGGGTGCGCCCTATTTCGATGAGCCGATTTTAGCCCTTGCATGGGGGGTATTTTTTGCGGGGATTGCGCAATTAGTCTTCCAGTTGCCGACCTTGACCCGCTTAGGCTTATTACCGCGTTTTCGGATTCGTGGTGGGCACGAAGGTGTGAGCCGCATTATGAAACTGATGCTGCCGACTTTGTTTGGTTCTTCGATTGCGCAATTGAACTTGTTAATCAATACGTTATTGGCTTCTTTCTTGGCGGTTGGCAGTATTTCATGGCTGTATTATTCCGACCGCTTTGTCGAATTACCCTTAGCGATTGTGGGCGTGGCTTTGGGTACGGTGATTTTGCCGAAATTGTCGAGTGACCACGCGAAAGCCGACTCGACGCAGTTTCGCCATACAATGGATTGGGCATTGCGTTTAGGCTTGCTGGTTTCCATTCCGGCGACCTTGGGTTTGATGATGTTGTCTGAACCGATTCTCGCTACGGTGATGATGCACGGTGCGTATACATGGCACGACGTACAAATGTCATCGCTGAGTTTGATTACGTACTCGTCTGGCTTAAGCGGCTTCATCATGGTTAAAGTGTTAGCCCCCGGTTTTTACTCGCGCCAAGACACCAAAACCCCCGTCAAAATCGGTGTTATTTCCATTGTTTCCAATATGGCGTTGAATGTTTGTATCGTATTACCGTGGTATTTGTCAGGCACAGCGGGGGCGCACGCTGGTTTGGCGTTAGCTACCGCACTGGCGGGGTATGTGAATGCAGGTTTATTGTTCTATAACTTACATAAACAGCAAATTTTTGACCCTGAAAAGGGTTGGGTATCGTTCTTAGTGAAGATCGGCAGCGCATCGTTAGTGATGGTCGGTTTGTTATGGTTTGCGTCACCCAGCGATTTGTGGTGGCAAACCGCAGCCACATGGTCGCACGTTGGTGCGTTGGTGGGGCTGATTATGTTGGCTTTAAGTAGTTATTTCCTAACCTTGCGTCTGCTAGGAATGCCGTTTAAGCAAATGCTGGGACGGTAAAATATTTTTATCTGCTACACTGCTTGACAGTGTCAGAACTAACAAATTAGGAATAATCCAATGAAGAAACTGATCACGTTTTTATCGGTTCCAGTCGTATTGGCGGCTGCGTGGGGTGGTACAAGCTGGTACGTTGGACAACAAACTGAGACAACGCTTAAGCAGTTGATTGAACAGCAGAACCAAAGCTCATCGGCAGGTGTTAAACAAGAGCTGGTGAGCTATGAAAAGTCCGCATTCGGTGCAAAAGCTATCACCAAACTGACGTTTGAAATGCCGCCGCTGAAAGAAATGATTGGCGAAGTGCAATTCATTAACGACATTAAAAATGGCCCGATTTTCGCGAATGGGGTTGGGATGGCGCGCGTGAAAACCACGCTAGACATGGAATCCTTATCCGCTGATAAACGTCAACCATTGACAACTGCCTTTGATGGCAAGCCACCGTTTGAAGCCAATACACTCATCGGTTTCGGTGGTGGTACAAGCTACGACGTGACGGTGAATCCGGCGAAATTTGCCCAAGATGGTTCAAGCGTAACGTTCGACGGTGCGCAGTTAACGGGTGATGCGACGGCTGAAATGCTGGGTAAATTCACGTTGCACATGGGTAAAGTGGAAGGTAAAGAGGCGAATAGTCAATTTACCGTGCCATCGGCGGACATGAACGGCAATATTACAGGTTTGGTTGCAGGGCAAGCTTTAGGCACATTTGATGTGAAAGTGCCACAAGTATCCGTGTTAGCCGAAGGTACGACTGAGCCATTTATTTTCGACCTGAACGTTAAAACCGCCAGCGACATTAAAAACAATGAGTTGGAAGGCAATGTCATTGTGCAAATGGATAACATCAAGGGCGTGAAAGATGCGTTAAGTAAGGTTCAGTATACGGTTGATGTGAAAGGCATGAACGCCGATGGTTTGAAAGAAATCGGTACGTTACAAGCGGATATGCAAAATGCTGTTGACCAAATGACGTGGAATGCGGATGCAATGGAAACGCTAGAAGGTCAGAAAAAACAGCAGGAGTTAATGGATAAAATCAGTAAAACCGGCGAACAAATGCTCAATACGGTGTTTAGCAAGGTTCTAAAAACGGACAAAAGCCAAATGCACCTGAACTTTGCGGCGGAAAGTGCCAAAGGCAAAGCCAATGCCGACGTGAATTTGGTGTATGCGGGGACAGGTACGCCAGACATGATGCAATTGGCGACTTACGGTGCGAATGACTGGGCAAAAATGGTTAAAGGCAAGTTATTGCTGGATATTGATAAAGGCATCTTGCCGGAAGGTGCAGAAATGATGGTTACACCAGTCGTGCAACAAGGTTTCTTGGTGCAAGACGGTGATAAGTTCAAAGGTGAGCTGAACTTAGCGGGTGAAACGGTCACGTTGAATGGTAAACAAATGCCATTCACCGATTTGCTGCAACAGTTTCTGCCGGGGATGGGAGCAGCCAATGCAGGGAACGCAACCCTGTCGCCTAAAGCGGGGAGTGACTTGGGGATTCCTGATGACCTAATGCAAAAAATGCAAAAAGAGGGCATGACACCGGAAGTCATGCAAATGCTCGAAGAAAGCGATGATGTATCGCCGGAAACGCTGAAAATGCTGAAAGAATTGCAGCAAATGCAACCCGATGTACAAGCGGGTAAGTTGCCGGAAGATGTCGCGCCTGCGGCTGGTGATGCAGGCAAGAAATAAGCTGCTGGCATTAGGCGTATTGACGGATAAGTTGGGCAAGTTTGATCTTGCCCTCTTGCATTTTTTCTTAACAGCCTTATTGTTGACTGCCACATAAGTATTTACCAACAAGGAGTGAGGCAATGGCTGATTCCCCCTATATTTTTGATGCTAATCCACAGACATTCGCGCAACTGGTATTAGAAAATTCCTACCAAGTACCAGTTTTCGTCGATTTCTGGGCGGATTGGTGTCAACCCTGTAAAACGCTCATGCCCATGTTAGCCAAATTGGTGGATGAGTATCAGGGGGGCTTTATTCTCGTCAAAGTGAATACCGATCAACACCAACAACTTGCCGCACAATTGGGTGTGCGTAATTTGCCAACGGTGAAAGTGTTTAAGCAAGGGCGCATTGTGGATGAGTTCACGGGTGTGCAACCTGAATCCGAAATTCGTGCCATGATTAATCGTCATCGTGCACGTCCGACTGAACCTTACCGTCAACAAGCCCTTGCTATGTATGAAAGTGGTGATTTAGCGGGTGCGGTTAATCTCATGGAACAAGTGGTGCAACACGATCCAGATTTCTATGAGGCGGCGATTGAACTGGCTGGCATGTGGATTCAATCGCAACGTGCGGAAGAGGCGGAACAATTGCTGAAAACCGTACCGGCGGATCGGGTTGATGAAAATGTACTGCGCCAGTTATTAGCCGAAGCCAAAATGGCAAAGCTGAAAGAGCAAGCTGGGGACGTTGATACGAGTGCCTTAGAAGCGCGTTTAGCGGCTAACCCTGATGATTTAGAAGCCATGTTGGAATTGGCAAAATTGCGCCTTGCGATGGATGATATTGAAGGTGGCTTGGAGTTGTATTTCACAGTGCATAAGAAAAACAGTGGCTTCCAAGACGGTGCGGGCAAAAAAGGTTTGTTTAATACCTTTGAGTTGCTGGGGGCGGCGAATCCCTTGGTGAAAAAGTACCGCAATAAGTTGTTCTCGCTGTTGTATTAGTCGTTACAGCCTTTTTACAAGGAATTAGCTATGGATTGCCCCTGCGGTTCAGGTTTGATCTACAACCAATGTTGTCGCGTGTACCACGATGGTAAAGTCGCACCGACTGCACAAGCTTTGATGCGTTCGCGTTACAGTGCGTATGTATTGGGCAATGGTTCGTACCTGCATCGCAGTTGGCATTCTAGCACGCGCCCCACGAAAAAGAGTCTGCTGCAATTGCCACCCACGGATTGGCTAGGTTTGGCAATTGTGCGTACCGAACAGGGGCATGAGTCTGATACGCAAGGTATTGTCGAATTCATTGCGCGTTACCAAACGCCAGCGGGTGAGGAAGTTTTACACGAAACCAGTCGTTTTCTGCGCGAAGGTGGACGTTGGTATTACGTGGATGGTGATTACGGTGGTAAATCCCGCGCATAAGCTACTAACGCGGTTTCTAAACGTGCAAAGGCTTCTGGTTTAGGTGCAGCGTCGGGAAAGCTTTGATAAGTTAGGTGTTTGGTTTTATTTTTAATGCGCACTTCTAATTGTTGGGCATAATAACGTTGCCCCGCTTTTGCTCCGCCTGCGGTATCCGCTTTAACCTTCAAAATCCCACTTTCTTTTACCACCATGTATAAATTATCCAACGCTTCATTGGTTAATGCCGCACTGATGGTTTTTAAATCGGCGGTTTGCCAACACGGTGTGTTTTTAATCCACTGCGCACAACGTTTTGCCGTGTCTTCAAAATAGGTATAGCTGAGAATGCCATATTCTAATTTGATTTCGG
Organism: Pseudomonadota bacterium; assembly: GCA_039797295.1. Lineage (GTDB taxonomy): Bacteria > Pseudomonadota > Gammaproteobacteria > Thiotrichales > Thiotrichaceae > Thiothrix. The sequence continues at coordinate 125,353 of JBDKID010000014.1, forward strand.
TGTAAAACGTTTCACCCGTGGCGAGAAATCGTAGGTATAAATCATCCTCCGGCAGTGCTTGCTGCGTGAATGCTGGCACTTTGAGGGGATGTGCTTTCGCCGACTCCGTGGCATTAGGGGACGGTGTTTTGGGTTGAGTGTCGGATTTTGTGTCGCTTGCATCGGGCATGGTATTTGCCTGCGTGGGTGTGGGCGGAGTGGTTGGTGCTGCCGTTGGGGGGATTTGAATAGCGGGACGATCCGCGACATCCGCCGTTGTGTTACTAGGGATAACCACAGGTTCGGCTTGGGTAACAGGGGGATTTGCAGGTGATGGTGGCATGGGTTGAGCAGTTCGATCCTGCCGTTCACAGGCGGTCAGGACGATGCTGAGGCTGACAAGCAGAGGAATGTATTTGGATTTCATTCCTCTGAGTTTAGCTTATGTCAGGGGTCGTTGCGTTAAGCATTTCCCACAACGGGGTATAAGCGTTTGATCATTTCTTTAAAAACTTTGGGGTTGCCCGCGACAACATTACCGCTTTGCATGTGTGTATTATTGCCGTGGAAGTCGCTGACTAAGCCACCTGCTTCTTGGATCAGCAGGATACCGGCTGCCATGTCCCACTCTTTTAAACCCAGTTCCCAGAAGCCGTCAAAGCGTCCGCTGGCAACGTAAGCTAGGTCAAGCGCGGCAGAACCCATGCGGCGCACACCTGCGGTGTCGGGTACGAGCACTTTCAAGCTTTGCAGGTAGAGTTCAAGGTTTTGATCCGCACGGAACGGGATACCAGTGCCCAGTAGGGCATTTTGTAGCGTAGTGCGCTCAGAAACGCGAATACGGCGACCATTGAGGGTCGCGCCATCACCACGCGCAGCGGCAAAGGTTTCGTCGCGTAGCGGGTCATAAACAACGCCTACCATTAAACGACCTTTTTGTTTCAGTGCGACCGAAACCGCGCATTGCGGGATGCCGTACAGGAAGTTGGTTGTGCCATCCAACGGGTCAATAATCCATTCGTATTCGCTTTCGCCACCAACACGACCACTTTCTTCACCCCAGAAAGCATGATCAGGGTAGGCACGTTGCAGTAAACGAATCACTTGCATTTCAGCTTCACGGTCAACTTTAGTCACAAAGTCATTATGCGCTTTGTTTTCTATATCCAGCTTGCGCACCTGATTAGCGTAGTGACGAATGGTTTCACCTGCTAGACGTGAGGCTTCAATGGCTTTTCTTAGCATGGGGTGCATACAAACAAAACTCCGATAGAGGAAAGGGGGATAGGCTACGGGGGCGCAAGGATAGCATAGGTCTAAGGTTCTCTGCACGGTATTGCAGTTTCGATAGAAAGTTCCAACAAATTTTTTATTTTGCCTAGAAAAATAATCGAATTGTGTTTTTTCTAGCGTGGTTTATTTTTAATAAAAAAAGAAGGCTGTGTTTATTGAATTAGTCACCAATCAGGGGGGCAAGGATGAGATAAAATGAAAACACAAAATATTCGTTATTTTCTGACAGGCGTGTTGATGCTGTTATCTGTTGCAAGCACTACACCTTCAGTCGGAGCTACCGTTACCGAGGAACAACCTAATGTTCACTTTGTTGCCACATTAAATAATGGCCCAGCAATGCAGGCCGTTAAGTGGTCAGTATATCGAATCAATGACGACCGTTCTACTTTAGTTGAATCATTTCAGCGGCATTCCGCGAGCTTAGCATTAGCTCCCGGACGTTATCGTGCGGAAGCAACTTTAAATAGTGTTAACCGTTCCCGCGTATTTGATGTTGGCGGTTCTACTAGCAGTAATGTGGTGGTTGCTATGGATTAATAAGGGGTGGGTGACGCTCAATGCGTCACTCGTGCCTTGCCTTCTTTGCTGGTTAGTACTTTAACTTCATCGCCGACCATAAAGCGTTCATCTGCTACTTGTGCTAATGCAACCGTTTTACCGTCTTGTAAGCGCACGGTGATTTCTATCCCCGGTTTGGCTTGGATACTGCTGTCGACTACCATGCCGACTGTGCCACCTAATACCGCACCCGCTACGCCGCCGACGATTTGACCTTTGCCTTCGCCAACATCGCTGCCGAGTGTGCCACCAATAACCCCACCGGCGAGTTTGCCAGTTTCGGCATTGTCTTCGCGGATCACAATGTCACGCACGCTAACCACCGTGCCGAATTGCACTTCTTGCAGTGTACCAGCTTGTGTCGTGGTGTAGGTGCTGCTGGATGGTGTGCTGGAACACGCGCCTAATAGTGTCGCTGGTAACATGAGTAAACCCGCGTAATAGCCCAATTTCATTCGTTATCCTCTCGTTTTTAGACAATCCAAGTAAGCCTGCTCATCGGGTGGCGTTTGCTGGCGTTGTGCAAGCCAAATGCTTTCCGCTAAACAGTCCATCATTCGATGCTCGGCTTCATGAGTGCCATATTTGATCATTAGCTGCTGATAAAGTTCGATAATACCCGCTGGACGGTTAGTCGCCACTTGTTCCCGAATTCCTAAATGCAAGCCCATGTGCAAAAACGGGTTGGTTTCGCCAGTGTCGGGTAAATAGTCGCGTTGAATCGCGGTTTCGTGCAGTTGCAGTAAGCGGTGATATTCGGGGTGTTCTGCCACTACATTGGCAATTTGTTGTTCAAGAGCATTGAGTGGCTGTTTTTCTTGGAATTTTTGCCAGCATTGTAGGTAGTAGCGGCGCATACTGTCGCGATCATTGCCAAACATTAGGTGGTTTTCTCCGTGAATTCACATAAATCGGCAATGATACACTGTCCGCAGTGCGGTGTGCGGGCGGTGCAAACGTAACGTCCGTGCAGAATCAGCCAATGGTGCGCATCGAGCAAATACGCAGGCGGAATGTTTTTCAGCAAACCTTTTTCCACGGTGAGGACATTTTTCCCCGGCGCGAGACTCGTGCGATTGGCAAGGCGGAAAATGTGGGTATCCACCGCCATTGTGGGCTGATGAAACGCGGTATTTAACACGACATTCGCGGTTTTACGCCCCACACCGGGGAGTGCTTCCAAAGCTTCACGGTAATTGGGTACTTGCGAGTCATGTTGCGCAATGAGCAGGCGGCAAGTGGCCATGATGTTCTTGGCTTTGCTGTTAAATAAGCCAATGGTTTTGATGTAATACTTTAAGCCTTCTTCGCCGAGTGCGGCAATCGCTTCCGGCGTGTTAGCCACGGGGAATAATTTAGCCGTGGCCTTATTCACGCCTTTGTCGGTGGATTGCGCTGATAACATTACCGCAATCAACAGTTCAAACGTGCTGTGATACACCAGTTCGGTGCGGGGTTCAGGGTTAGCGGCTTGTAAGCGACGAAACATTTCCTCGCATTGTGTGGGTGTCATGTAACCTCGCGGCAGTGAAAGCGATTAAGTGGCGCTGGACATGGGCGCGGCAACCACGGGGATTTTTTGTAAACTGCTTTGTTTGGCGGCTAAACGCTTGTCGATGTAGTTTTTCATTGCGACCAAACAACCCAAGCCAATGAATGCACCGGGGGGCAGGGCTGCGAGTAACATGCCTTTGAAATCCGCACCTAATGACAGGCGTAAACTGCGTGCACCTTCGCCAAACATGAGTTGAGCTTGATCAAACAATGTGCCATTGCCAATCAATTCGCGAATGCCACCCAGCACAACTAATACCAGCGTGAACCCCATGCCCATCATGAAGCTATCCAAACCTGCGTGCAGCGGCGGGTGTTTGGAGGCATAAGCTTCGGAACGCCCAATCACAATGCAGTTAGTGACAATCAGCGGAATGAAAATCCCCAGAATATTGTAAAGGTCGTGTAAGTACGCCTTCATGAGCATTTCGATGAGCGTCACGTTTGCGGCAATGATCATCACAAATGCCGGAATACGGATTTCTTCACGGATGTAGTCGCGTACCGCAGAAATCGCCACATTTGAGGCAACCAAGGCAACGATAGTGGCTAATCCCAAGCCTAAACCATTCACTACATTGGTCGTGACCGCCATTAATGGGCACAAACCCAGCAATTGCACCAGTCCGGGATTGCTTTTCCATAAGCCGTTCACGGTGATGTCACGCAACGCCGTGCGGTCTAGTTTGTCGCCAGAACGCCAAGACAAGAACAGGGTTTTTAACGCGGCTGTTAAGGATTCAAGCAGGGATGACATGGTTATTGCTCCTTTGCTGGCATGGCAGGTTGTGTGAACAACCACGTGAATTGTTGTGCTGACCATTGCAGGGTATTACGCACTTGTTTGACAACAGCACGCGGCGTAATGGTCGCGCCGGTGAATTGGTCAAATGCGCCACCGTCTTTCTTGACTGCCCAAGCATCCACGGTTGGGTGTTGCAAGGATTTATCGGTGAAATTCAGTATCCACGGATGTTTGGCTTCTTCGATTTTGTCGCCCAAACCGGGGGTTTCCTTGTGTTTCAGTACGCGCACACCCGCCAAGGATTGATCCGCACGAATCGCCACTAACAGCTCAATTTTGCCGCTGTAACCATCCGGTGCGGTAACTTTGAAGAATGCAGCAACGGGTTGGTTGTGGTTGCGAGCGCGGTAGACCACAACATCATCCGCGCTGTGAAAATCCGCCGCTGGTAAGGTGACTTGATCTTGCAACGGGTCATTGTCATACAAATGCTTATCCACCAATAAGCTCATGCGTGATAACTCGGCTTCGCGTTCATTGGCTTGCATGAGCGGTTTGGTTAAGCCGTACACGAATGCCAGCGTCATTGTGCCGAGTAACGCAAAGCCAGCTAAGGCCAGACCGGGGCGTGAAATGGTTCGCAGGAGTTCACGGTTCATCGCATTGCTCCACGTTTTGTGCCATAAACACGCGGTTGAGTGTAGTTATCAATCACAGGTACAGCCATGTTCATAATAATCACGGAAAACGCAATCGCATCGGGATAACCGCCCCAAGTGCGGATAATGTAGGTAAGTACCCCAATTCCCGCAGCATAAATTAATTTTCCTAACGGTGTGGTACTCGCCGAAATCGGGTCGGTTGCAATGAAAAATGCCCCTAACATTGCCGCGCCGCTGAACAAATGGAACAGCGGTGAGGCGTAATGTTGCGCATTCATCAGCCAAAACAGTGTTGCGGTCAGGCTCAAACCGCCCAATAACGCTACTGGAATGTGCCAAGTAATGATACGGCGATACAACATCCACAAACCACCGAGCAACCACGCCACGCTAACCCATTCCCACGCTTGCCCTGCAAAAATGCCGAAATGCCCATTGGTATAAATATCGTCTAGCGTTTTGTGTAAGCCTAAATTCACTTTGACGCTATCCAATGGCGTAGCAGCGGTGAGCGCGTCCCAGCCTTGTGTGCTACCACCGAAAACGTGCAACATGGCTTGGTCGAAGGGAATGTGCGCAAAGCTGAAACTCACGGGTTGCGGCCAAATCGTCATTTGTACAGGGTACGACACCAGCATGGCAGCGTAACCAATCATGGCGGGGTTAAACGGGTTGTAACCCAAACCGCCGTACAATTGTTTGGCAATCACAATGGCGAAAATACACGCGATTAAAATCAACCACCACGGCGAATACGCAGGCATGGCAACCGCGAGTAACCAACCTGTCACCACCGCGCTGTAATCATTCAAAAATGGCGCGAGTGGACGCTCACGCAATTTGAGCATTCCCGCTTCCAGCCCCACCGCGAAACCAATGGCTAAAAACCAGTTACTTAATGCGCCCCAACCGAAATACCACAGCAATACCAATGTGCCGGGGACGAGCGCGTACAGCACTTCCTGCATGACTTGGCTAACGTCGCGGTTGAGCAAGTGATTTGCCGCACGAGTTTTGTTGAATATCATTCCTTGGTTTCTCCGGCAGTAACGACGCTGGTTTCAGTTGAGGTGCTGCTGGGGGCGTTCGTCGCCGCTTGCGACTTTTTCGCTTGCGCTCGTTCTAACGCGGCTTGAATCGCAGCTTTTTTGCCATCATCCGTGCTGCTTTGTGCTTGCGCCTTGTGTTGCGCCAGCTTTTCGGCTTTTTCACGTTTGGCGCGTTCAATGCGTTCGAGGTGGAATTCGTGCCGTTCCCGTGCCGTTTCCGATTTACGCTTCGCACTTTTCTGACCGCGAATGTCCGCTTTGGCAAAACGGTAATAATTCACCAAGGGGATGTGGCTGGGGCAAACGTATTCGCAACAACCACATTCAATGCAGTCAAACAAATGGTGCGCTTGGGCTTTGTCGAATTCTTTAGCGCGAGCAAACCAGTACAGTTGCTGCGGTAACAAACTGGTGGGGCAAGCATCCGCACAACGTCCGCAGCGAATGCAGGGCATTGGCGGCTGGACGCGCTCCACTTCGTCATTAATCAGCAAACAGTTCATGCCTTTCACGACGGGAATGTGTCCGTCTTGCAAATTAATGCCCATCATGGGGCCGCCCATGCGCCAGCGTTTGGCTTGAGGCGTTGTGCCGCCCGCAAAGGCAATCACATCCTGAATCGGTGTGCCAAAGGGAATTTCAAGATTACAAGGTTGCGCCACGCCATTGCCAGTGATGGTGACGTAACGAGTCAACGACGGTTTGCCTTGCACAACCGCACGATAAATCGCCCGTACTGTCGCCACGTTATTGCACAATACGCCAATGTCGGAGGAACGTCCGCCACTAGGAACTTCTTTACCCGTGAGGATAAAGGTCAATTGTTTCGCCCCACCGCTAGGGTAAATGGTCGGGACGGCGACCACTTGAATGCGCGGATCATTGACCGCTGCGACTGCCGCTTGCATGGCAGCAATGGCTTGCGGTTTATTGTCCTCAATGCCGATTAAGCATTCTGCGGGACACACAATGTGTTGCATGACTTGGATGCCAGCGACGATTTCATCGGCCTTTTCGCGCATTAATAAGTCATCGCAAGTGATGTACGGCTCACATTCCGCGCCATTAACAATCAAGGTTTTAATGGGTTTTTCGGGGCGCACGCGCAATTTCACCGCTGATGGGAAAACCGCGCCACCCATGCCAACCACGCCCGCCTCTTTCACTTGCTGGCGCAAGATTTCGGGGTCAATCTCGCGATAATTGGGGTAAGCAGGTAAACGCATGTTACCCCAATCATCTTTGCCATCAGGCGTTAACACCACGCATAAATCAGGTAATTGCGAGGGGTGCGCCACAGGGCGTAGTTCCACCGCCGTGATTGTGCCGGAGGTGGTGGCGTGAACGGGCACGCTGTTATTACTGCGAGCGAGGGCTAATGTTTGACCTTTGAAGACATAATCCCCCGCTTTCACTACCACATCAGGTTTATCCCCCGCGTGTTGCAGTAAGGGAATCATCAGTTCCGCCGCAAATGGCATAATGCGACTGGGTGTTTGGGTGGAAATGTCTTTATTTTCGTCGAGGTGCAACCCACCGTGATTGCGCCATAGTTTACGCAATGTTTGGATCATGATTTCACCTGCTGTTGTGGCGCATCGTCATTGGCAGACGAGGGGATTGGATGCAATGTAAACACGGGGTACGGCGGTTTCCAGTTCGATGGTTCGACTTTGATTGGGATCATGGCAATGCAATCCACAGGGCAAGGCGGTAGGCATAATTTGCAGCCCGTGCATTCGCTTGCAATGATGGTGTGCATTTGTTTTGCCGCGCCAACAATGGCATCCACGGGGCAGGCTTGAATGCACAGCGTGCAGCCAATGCAGGTGTTTTCGTCAATCACCGCGACCAAAGGAACGTCGGAAACTTCACCATTTTCCGCATTGAGGGGTTTGGCTTCGACACCCAACAGTTCGGCGAGTGCTTTGATGGTGGCTTCGCCACCGGGTGGGCAGTGATTAATGTCCGCTTCGCCTTTGGCAATCGCTTCGGCATACGGACGGCAACCAACAAAACCGCATTGTCCGCATTGCGTTTGCGGTAAAAGGTGGTCGATTTTATCTGCCATTGGGTCGCCTTCGACCTTGTAGCGAATAGCAGCGTAGCCCAGTAATAGCCCAAAGACGGCAGCGAGTCCGCAAATCACCAGAATTGCACTGATCATGTTAGTTTTTCACCAAACCAGAAAAGCCCATAAACGCTAACGCCATTAAACCTGCCGTTACCAAGCCAATCGCATTACCTTGGAAAATACTGGGAACGTCGCCCACATTAATGCGTTCGCGAATGCCCGCAAACAAAATCAAGACCATTGAAAAGCCTAATGCTGCACCAAAACCATACAAGCCGGATTCGATAAAGTTGTGCGATTCTTGCACATTCAATAATGCCACACCGAGCACAATGCAGTTGGTGGTAATGAGTGGTAAGTAAATACCCAAAACGTTGTACAGCACGGGACTGACTTTGCGGATTACCATTTCGGTAAAGCCAACAATCGCGGCAATCACCAGAATAAAGCTAATGGTGCGCAAATAAGCCAAATCCAACGGCTTTAATAGCCATGCATCTACTAGGTAACTGCTAATGGAGGAAAGGGTTAACACAAACGTTGTGGCTAATCCCATGCCTAATGCCGTTTCCAGTTTACGCGAAACCCCCATGAACGGGCATAAACCAAGGAAATGAGACAACACGAAGTTGTTGACCCACACAGTTCCAACGATGATGAGTAGATATTCCGTCATAAGTATTTCACGATAGGTTGGGCAAGGTTAGCGCGTTATACCGCAGCGCAACGGGTTTGCCCATGATAATTATCAGAAAGCATTGGTCATGGGCTGTACGTTGAGTGGCGAGGTCGTTACAGCATTTGACGTGTTTGACACAGTTCAACGGCTAATTGAATGGCTTCGCGTAAGCTACCAATATCCGCTTTTCCCGTGCCTGCTAAGTCCAGTGCCGTACCGTGGTCCACCGAAGTACGCACAATCGGCAAGCCTAACGTGACATTGATCGCTTTGCCAAAACCCACATGTTTTAACACAGGTAAGCCTTGATCATGGTACATGGCTAACACTGCATCCGCGCCCGCCAGATTGCGTGGCGTAAACAGCGTGTCGGCGGGTAATGGACCTACCAAATTCATGCCTTGTTGTTGCAAGTGTTGCAGCACGGGAATGATCACGTCTTGTTCTTCTGTACCCAAATGCCCGCCTTCGCCAGCGTGTGGATTTAAGCCACAGACCAAAATACGCGGGTTGGGGATGCCGAATTTTTCCTGCAAATCACGGTGGAGAATGGTCAGTACTTGTTCGAGTAATTGCCAATCAATCAGTTGACTAACCTTGCTTAAGGGAACGTGGGTGGTGGCGAGTGCGACACGCAATGTACCCGCCGTGAGCATCATCACGGGTAACGGCGCGTTTGTCAGTTCAGCTAAAAACTCGGTATGGCCCGTAAAAGGCACGCCCGCGTCATTGATAATGCCTTTGTGCAAGGGGGCGGTGATCATGCCCGCAAATTCACCGTTTAAACAGCCTGTCGCCGCGCGGTGTAAGGTTTGCAGCACATAATCCGCATTTGCTGGATTCAATACTCCCGCCGTAACAGGGGCAGCACAAGCAATGGGTAAAACCAACAGTTCGCCCAGCGCACAAGGTTGTTGTGGGGCATCGGGGTTGTAAGGTCGCAAATGCACTGTTAAGCCCAACTGCTGTGCGCGGTCTTGCAACACGACTGGATCAGCAATCACCACCAATTCAACTGGCCATTGTTGTTGTGTCGCTAACGTCAAAATAATGTCTGGGCCAATACCAGCGGGTTCGCCCGCCGTGACCGCTAATCTTAAGGGGTTATTCTTCATAGCCATTTACACGATTTTGCAGCAGTGAGCGTGTGCCACTGCCAAAATTACCTAAACCTTTGAGTTCCAATTCAATGAGGACGGCATTGTCGCGCGTCTTATTGTCCGTTTGCAGGTAGTTGCGGCTCGCAATGCGGGTTTTCCAGCAGCAGGTTTCGTATTCTGCACCGACTACGGTTTCGAGGTTGCGCTGATTCAGTAAATCTTGTTCCACCGCCCCGACTGCTTTCCAGCGTGAGTTAATGGGGATGCTAAAAGAAGCATTTGCGGATTTGAAATCATTTTTACGTTCGGCATAACCAACGTTCAGAACACGTTTTTTCGGGTCTTTGTAACGTACATTAATTTCGTCCGCATTGAATGATTTAGTGTCACTATCCCAATAAGCTGTACTGTCAACACGGGTGCGCGGATTGAGTTCGCCCGCCGCTTCTAATACCAATTCGGAACGTTTGCCTGTCGATACGGTTGCATTGGGTAGCGTGACTTTGTTGTCACTGAAGTAATACATTTGCCCGACACTTGCACGGAACAGTTCACGCCCATCTTGTGGCGATTGAATGCGTGTACTGACCGATGCCGTCAGGCGGTTATTGTCGCCGATGCGGTCTTTGCCGTTAAAACGGTTTTCCGCGAACAGTTGGCTGTAGCTGAGGCTGCGATCCGATGAGTCAAAAATTGGGATATTTCCCTGCTCCCGATACGGGGTGTAAGTATAAAATAAACGCGGCTCAAGCGTTTGCACGTACTTACCCTTTTTGATTTTGCGCTCGAAAATGACGCCACTGTCTAAACTCGCGGTGGGAACAGAGCGGTTAATTTTGGTTTTATTTGCGTCATCCAGTGCGTATTCGGTGTGTCGCAGTGTAATGGATGGTTTGGTGTATACCGCCTCATTGCGCCACGTGAATTTTTTACTGGCGCGTGTGGCTACGTCCAAACGTGCCCCGTTGGTTTCCGTTTTGCTACCTGAGAAGTGCGTGTATTCCGTCTCAACATCGAGGTTTAAACCGCTGCCTTTTTTCAACGGATGATACCTAAACGATAATTGTGGGGTGCGCGAATGCGGCGACGTTCCGCCATCTAAAACCTGATAGTTTTGCAGCAAGCCCGAAAATACCCAGTCATCGCCAGTGCGCCGATATTCTAAACGGCGTTCGAGGTTGACCACGCTAGTGGCTTCGAGTGAATTACCTAGGTCTGTGAAATATTGATCATCAGAAACCCCTTCCGCTTTTAGCGTTAGGTTCGAGCGGTCATCAACTTGGGTATTGTGGTTAACGTCAAAGTAGTAACGATTATTTTTTTCGCTTGCACCGTCATCGGGTAGTAAAACGTAATTAACTGAACCCTTGTGTTTGTCCGTTAAGTAACGGAATTCACTGCCTAATTGTATGCCACGGCGTCCTAAAATAGTCGGTGTAAGGGTTAGATCATAGTTGGGTGCAAGGTTGTAGTAATAAGGTGCACCGAATTGCAAACCAGACTTTTCACTGCTACCAATGGTCGGCCACAAAAAGCCAGATTGACGTTTATCGGTGAGTGGAAACGATAAGTAAGGCAGGTACAATATCGGTAACTCACGGATTTTTAGGGTAACATCGTTTGCCGTGCCGCGTTCTTGTGCATGATTCAGTTGGATATGTTTAGCATTCAGACTCCAATCCGCCCTATCTGAGGGGCAAGTCGTGTAACTGGATTCTTCTAAACGTGTGACATCGGGTTGATCCTGAACAATACGTTTGCTTTTACCGTGTCCTTCCGCATTGTTCAGCCGATACTCCGCTTGTTGCATTTCGCCTTGCGCTTTAGGGAGGTCGTAGTGCAATTGCTGACTGTGGACATTCAATTGTTTACTACTGAAACTCACATTCCCGCTGCTGTCGATGATGCCTTGCGGTTGCGTGTAAGTGGCACGATCCGCCCTTAATTTGGTATCGCCTTGTGAAAGGTGTACATCGCCCGCCATTTCGGATACGCCTTTTTCCCGAAAGAGTGCCGTGTCAGCTTCGATGTACACTGCATTAGTGGGCAATTGTGAAGGGCGTTGGACTCGTTCAACCGGTAATGTCGGTATTGGGCAAGTTGCCCATTGTGTTTGAGCATAGCTAAAGCTAGGGCTGATACTGAGTCCTAGTAAAGTATAACGGGCAAAATGTCGTGATAATTGGATTCCCATGCACACAGTAAAAGCATCAAAAAGTGCCCTACCTTCGCATACTCTGGCAGGCGACTCAACGGAAATATCTTGCAAAGGTGCTGTTTTTCGTTGAAACGGTAACATCTGGCAGTGTAACCTACGCATCAATGGATATAAGAGATTTTTTCAGTGTGAACCAACAAAAGCGCAAGGATAGCCAAATTTTGTGTTTGCAAACGATTTCATAGTAAATATACTCCCTTCTGAAATAAAAAATTTATTTATGCGAGATAACGTTGCAATTATGTCTTGCATTGATTAATATTTATTCAGATAATATCCAGATGGAATTTATCGTTGAAGCAATTGAGTATTCGTTCTTGATGAGGGATAAAGAATGAGGACTGACTATATGACCGGTGGACCTGGTATGACAATTTCATGGAATAAAAGTGAAGATGAGGAGACAGGGCCAATAAACATGCAGACTGAAAATCTTGGTACTAAACGCGGGCGTGGACGTCCGAAAGGTGCTACTTCTAGCACATTATCGGATGTACGTGCTCAAGCGGCAGAGGAAAAACGGAAGTTACGCGAGGAGCTAGGTAACAAGATAAACCAGTTACGTGAGCAACTTGAGGCTTTGGAAGCGAAGTATAAGGAAGACATGCAGGACATGCAGGAAACCCTGCGTATGACTGAACAACGTGAATCTTTCTTCCGTGCTGCGCTAGAAGATCGTCTGCACATTGTAGCGGAACATATCCATAAAAGTTTGGTGGATTGGGCCGATGCAGAGCTTGAAGAAGGTCAAGTGACCCGTCGTAAACGCGGTCGACCTCGTAAAACATTCAAGTAAGTGCCTAAGCTATTTTTGTGTGTAGCCCGATCTTAAACTCCGATCGGGCTTTGGCTTTTGATGGTACAGTGTTAGTACTGAATTAGTTGATGAGTGTAATCATGCTAGGCGGGGTAATAACAAATGCTCCAAAATTTTCTGGTAGATAATACTTAAAGCATCTAAGTCGGCAATAGCGACACATTCATTGATTTTGTGGATCGTTTTATTAACAGGCCCAAGTTCCATGACTTGTGCGCCCGTTGGCGCAATGAAACGCCCGTCGGATGTGCCGCCAGAAGTCGACAGTTCTGTATGAATACCGTTTACCGCTTGAATCGCCGTAACACCTGCGGTGACTAAATCGCCGCGTGCGGTCAAGAATGGTTGCCCCGAAAGCGTCCATTCTAGCTCATAGTGCAGGTTGTGATTGTCCAGTAAGTTTTCGACTTGCTGGCGCAATCCTGTGTCTGTCTGTTCGGTGGAAAAGCGAAAGTTAAACAGTATTTCAACTGTACCCGGAATTACATTGGTAGCTCCCGTTCCTGCTTTAATATTGGAAAGCTGGAAGCTTGTGGGTGGGAAAAATTCATTGCCTTTGTCCCATTCAATGCTCACCAGTTCTGCCAAGGCTGGCGCGACCCGATGCACAGGGTTGTCGGCTAGTTGTGGGTAAGCGACATGCCCTTGTTGACCGAGCACGGTCAATTTACCGTTGAGTGATCCGCGTCTGCCGTTTTTTACTACGTCACCCACACAACACGAACTGGAAGGTTCGCCGACTAAACACCATTCAATTTTTTCCTGACGTTGTTCGAGTACTTCAACGACTTTGACCGTGCCATTAATGGAAGGCCCCTCTTCGTCGCTGGTAATCAAGTAGGCAATCGAACCTTGATGATCGGGATGCTCACGCACGAAGTTTTCGCACGCCACCACAAAAGCGGCAATACTGCCTTTCATATCGGCTGCACCGCGCCCGTATAACATACCATCACGGATGTCGGGGCTAAACGGTGGTGAATCCCAAGCCGCTAATGGTCCGCTAGGGACAACATCGGTGTGACCTGCAAAGCAAAAGACGGGTTGAGTCGTGCCACGCCGCAGCCATAAATTATCCACGTCTTCAAAGCGCAAGTGTTCGGCAACGAAACCCAATGGGGCAAGGCGTTCTGCTAATAGTTGTTGGCAACCTTCGTCGTTGGGTGTGACAGAGGGACGGGCGATGAGTGCTTTGGCAAGTTCCAAAGTTGCAGACATTCCAGATTCCTTAGTTGTGATGAATTAGTTTTGAAAGAGTTGGCGGTAAGTATCGGGTGCAAAGCCCACCACATGACGCGAACCCATGTCGAGTAACGGGCGTTTAATGATGGAAGGTTGATCTTCCATGACGGCCAATGCGGTGGCTTCGTCCATGTTTTGGCGCGTTTCTTCGGGTAATTTACGCCAAGTCGTGCCTTTGCGATTAATCAGCGTTTCCCAGCCAAATTCATCGACCCAAGTGCGGAGCATGACAGGGTTTAAGCCATTTTTGCGGAAGTCATGAAAAGTGTAAGGAATTGCCCGTTCTTCCAGCCATGCGCGTGCTTTTTTAACCGTGTCGCAGTTGTGAATGCCGTAAAGTATTACCATAAATTACCACTTAATGAGTTTGTTCAGGTGCTTGATACCAATGTAGTTTTTCGTGCAATTGGACGACTTCCCCAATAATCGTTAGGGTTGGAGCGCGTGCGCCGCTGTTGCGTACCAATTGTGGCAAAGTGTCGAGTGTACCAATGTGTACCCGTTGCTGACGAGTTGTACCTTGTTCGATTAAGGCAGCAGGGGTATCGCCAGAACGTCCGTAGGCTTGAAGTTGTTGGCTGATGATCTCAATTCCGGTTAGCCCCATGTAAAACACCACGGTTTGATTGGGTTGCGCTAATTGTGTCCAGTTCAGATCAATCGTGCCGTCTTTTAAGTGCCCGGTGGCAAAGGTGCAGGATTGCGCATGATCCCGATGGGTGAGCGGAATGCCCGCGTAAGCTGCACACCCTGCCGCCGCTGTAATGCCGGGAACGACTTGGAATGGAATGCCATTTTCGGCGAGTGTTTCGATTTCTTCCCCACCGCGCCCAAAAATAAATGGGTCGCCGCCTTTCAGGCGCAAGACACGCTTACCTTGTTGTGCGAATTCCACCAGCAAATCGTTAATTTTGCCTTGTGGAACGGCATGATTGGCTTTTTCTTTACCAACGTACAAACGCTCAGCGGCGGGGTTTACCATGTCCATAATGGCTTGCGAAACTAAGCGGTCATAAACCACCACATCGGCTTGTTGCATGAGGCGCAGTGCTTTTAATGTTAATAAATCGGGGTCGCCGGGACCTGCACCGACTAAATACACTTCACCTACGGTTTGCTGCGCGGGGAATTGTGCAAGCAACTGATCCAACATTTGTCGCGCTTCCACCAACTGGCCAGCGTAAACGAGATCAACGACGGGGCTATTCAGGGCTTGTTCCCAGAATGCTTTACGTTGTGCTGCGGGTAAATGTTGTTTAACGGTGTCGCGGTAGGCTTCGGTAATGGCTGCTAATTCACCACAGCCAGCGGGCAAAACGCATTCCAATTGCGTGCGTAATTGGCGTGCTAAGACGGGGGATGCGCCGCCAGTAGAAATCGCCACGACAACTGGCGAGCGGTCGACAATGGAGGGCAGAATAAAACTGCCAAGTTGTGGGGCATCCACCACATTGACTGGAATATGTCGGGCTTGTGCCAATGTGGCAATGTGCGCATTCACGTTCGTGTCATTGGTCGCCGCAATAATCAGGTCATACTCGTTAATGTCAGTGTCTTGAAAGGCGCGAGCAGCGTAGGCAAGTTGCTGCAAGCCTTCGGTAAGTGCAAATTGCAGTTCTGTGCCGAGTTGTGGTGCGATGACTGTGACCTGCGCTCCGGCTTGTAATAGTTTATTGACCTTGCGGGCAGCAACGTTGCCGCCACCAACGACGAGGCAATGGCGTTCTTTTAAATTCAAGAAGATAGGAAAGCGATCCATAGCGATAACCCTTCAGCGCGTTGATGTTATGGTATGAAAATGTCGATATTAGCGTATTTTTAATCACATGGTTTGGGTATTCTTAATACCTAAACACGCTGTTTAAATAAGCAAAAGACGATTTTTATTGAATAGCAAAAATACCAGTATATTGGTCGAAGGGCATACAGATAATGCCGTTGTTAATGCACCGGTGATCGATTACAAACGCTTTTGCACCGTTTATGACGATAACTTTACACTTTCAGCCGCCCGTGCTCGCGAAGCCCGCAAATTTCTTTTGGGAACTTTAGATGTAGATACCGCACGGCGGATTGTGGTGGCGGGTTATGGCGATTCACGTCCATTGCCTGCGATTGACCCTAGTGATGCTAAAAATCGTCGCGTAGAGGTTCAATTTCTCATGGAGTAGCGCCACCACCAGCAGTTCTAAAAGGGTAAAACCCTGTTGATGAACTTTATTGCCAGCTACCGATGTCGGCATCGTTACCTTCGCCTCCGGCTTGTCCATCCGCGCCAAAGGAAAAAATATCCACTTCGCCCCGCACGCCCGGATTCAGGTACTGGTATTGGCGACCCCAAGGATCGTTG
>JBDKID010000015.1:0-82574 GCA_039797295.1 Pseudomonadota bacterium
TCACTTAAAACTCGACTTCAGTGCCATAAAATCCAGCCAAGCCTTCGCAGACCTCTGTAATTATGGTGCTATCGCTGCGTAAACTGTCCGAAGTGTTGCGCAAAAATAGTCCGCTTAATAACTCTGATCACTTGGCATGGCTTCTGCATTAGCACCAGTGTCTAATGACATTGAATGACAGACACCCCAACTAATCCTAATAACAAGGAGTTTTTAAAATGAGCATGAAAGCAAAAGCGCAACAAGGTTTTACCTTGATCGAATTAATGATCGTTGTAGCCATTATCGGTATCTTGGCTGCAATCGCACTGCCAGCGTACCAAGACTACACCGTTCGTACTCGTATTACGGAAGGTTTGGGTCTGGCAGAAACAGCAAAAATGGCTGTTGCCACAGAAGGTTCTAACTCTCTTTCTGATTTAGCGCGTGTCACTAATACATGGAATGCGCAAGCTGGTGCCACTGGCGCAAACAGTAAATATGTAGAACGCATTCAGATGGAAGGTTCAACCGTCAATGACGTAACTGGTATTATGACCATAACCTATAATGCGACATCTGTAGGTCTGGCAGCTTCCGAAAAAACTATCACTTTATCGCCTTATGTTCGCACTGTTGCGGGTGCTGTAGTAGGTACAGCAAGTACAGCCGTTACATTAAAAGCTGCTCTGGGTGCAGGTACTTCTGGTTCAATTGATTGGGCCTGTGCATCTGCAACACAAGTTTCTGCAAATGACAATGGTATGGCTGCTGCAACTGCTGGTACAGTTCAAGCTAAATACGTACCTGCTGCTTGCCGCTAATCATTAGCTTTTTGTTAATCTAAGCAGCTAATAGCAGTAAGATAGAAAGGGTGCCTAGGTACCCTTTCTTCGTGGGGTGGAACATGCAAACTAATAATCAAAAACAATCCGGTTTCACTTTAATTGAACTAATGATCGTTGTGGCGATTATTGGTATTTTAGCTGCCATTGCTCTCCCTGCTTATCAGGTATACACAATTCGAGCAAAAATCATTGAAGTAACACGTTTCTCTGGTGCTGCAAAAACCCAAATATGGGAAGAATATTTCACTAATGCCACAATGCCAGCAGCCACATCCAATGCAGCAAACAACATTAAAGCCATGATGATGACTTCAAAAGTAATCAATAATGCTACTTATAGAAAAATAGATACTGCCAATGCTAGCTTAGAAGTAACATTCCAAAATATGGGCATTGCTGATGGCAGCACCATAATATTTCTATTCCAAACAGACTCGACAAAAATTATCATGGATTGCAAAGGTGGTACATTAGCGGATATGTATCGCCCTCACAGTTGCCGGAGCAACAGCTAATAAAAAATAATCACTTAATCAACAATAATGGAGAATAAATTATGATTAAGACCAAATTAAAAGCCTCACTCATTCACTTCATTATTAGTGCATCCATCATTGGATGCTTCCTTGTTTTCGCCCTCACTGTTTGGTATCCAACACCCTTTTTTGACATATCAGGCTTGCAACACATTATTTTTATTCTGGTAACGGTTGACGTTATTTTAGGACCATTACTAACATTCGTAGTATTTAAACCCCAAAAACCCAGCTTGAAATTTGATTTATCCGTCATTGCCTTAGTGCAGTTGTGTGCATTAGGTTATGGTATCCATACGATTTACGCAGCACATCCATTATATGTTGCTTATGCGATTGACCGCTTCACACCGATTAATGCTAATGAAGTTTCACCAGATAAAGCCAAACTGCCAGAATTACAAAAATCCAAACTAGCTGGCCCCACACTGGTTTACGTACAAAAACCAAGTGACCCCAAAGAAATGTCACGAGTTACAATGGAAGTACTGTCTGGCAAGCCTGATTTAGATGCTCGCCCTGAATATTACCAACCCATTAATCATTTCAAGAAGGAAATACTTACATCGGGCATTAAGCCAGAACTGATTGAGAAAAACCCTAAATACAAAAAAATACTGGAAGATTTTCTGGCAAGAAATGGGGCAAAATCTAATGATTATGCTTTTTTGCCATTAGTTGGCAAAGAAAAAGATGTGCTATGGGTTTGGAGTCGAGCGACTGAGCAACCTGTGGGTATCCTAGATATTAGCCCTTGGTAATGATTACAACCTAAAGTGGGTGGTTTTTATGCGAATCACCCCCAAAGCATCTGTACAAACCCCATACACTCCACTTATCTGAAAAACCCTGCAATTCAATAAATTTCTTGCATACCACCCCCTTGAGTTGTATCACACTAAAAAAATAGGTGTTGGATTCATTTTCCAGCCGCCTTCACGGCACTATGATCTGATAGCTTAATTGATATAACAACGAACATAAGCACGAACTATGATACCACTAACATCCTCCATACCTCTGCCCGGCCTTGTCCGGCAACTGGTCGTTCAGGAAGTCATTGATAAAGATCAGGCTACACAAGCCGTGCAGAAATCACGGGCTGAAAAGGTATCACTCGTTGCTTGGTTAATTCACTCGCGGCTCGTCTCTGCCAAAGACATTGCCTATGCAGCGAGTGTTGAATATGGTTTAAGCATGGTCGACTTACATCAAGTCGATATTCCATCCAAAGTCACCAATTTACTCACCCCTGAACAGGTCAAAAAACTCAACTTGTTACCGTTGTACCAACGGGGCAAAACCTTAATGGTGGCACTGGCTGATCCCACCTATCTCACGAATTTGGATGATGTCAAATTCGCTACGGGTCTGATTCCTGAACCAGTTTTCGTCGAGTACGACAAGTTACAAGTTTTTCTGCAAACGGATAATGCACTCACGGGGCAAAGCACCACGCCAAACAATACTGGCAGCAGTAGTGCGGTGGCGGCTGAGGCGAAAGTCAAAGAAATCGCCTTGGATACACGCGAACTCAAAGCCAAAAACGAAGGTGATGACCCATCCGTTGTCGAGTTCGTTGACAAACTGTTGGGTCATGCGATCAAAGCCAAAGCATCAGATATTCACATCGAAGTTTTCGAGAAAAACCTGCGAATTCGTTACCGCATCGACGGCATTCTGCAAGTGGTTGCCACACCGCCCAATGATTCCGCGCAACAACTGATTTCGCGGATTAAAGTATTGTCGCGCATGGACATTTCCGAACGCCGCGTCCCACAAGACGGACGGATTCGTTTTACCACACCCGAACAAAAGAAAATCGACTTTCGTGTCAACACGCTGCCCACCATTTATGGCGAAAAAGTCGTTATGCGGATTCTGGACTCCAGCAATGCTGCTTTAGGTGTCGAAAAACTGGGCTTTGAAACCCGTCAGCAAAAAGATTTCCTTAAAGCCTTGAGCAAGCCGGATGGCATGATTCTGGTTACAGGGCCAACGGGTAGCGGTAAAACCGTTACGCTGTACACGGGTTTGGGCATTCTCAACACCCCCGAAAAGAACATTTCCACCGCAGAAGACCCCGCCGAAATCAACATGCCGGGCGTGAATCAGGTCAATGTGAACGCCAAAGTGGGCTTAACCTTTGCCGATGCTTTGCGTGCATTCTTACGGCAAGACCCCGACGTGATCATGGTTGGGGAGATTCGTGACCTCGAAACCGCTGAAATTGCCATCAAAGCCGCACAAACGGGGCACTTGGTATTATCCACTTTGCATACCAATAGCGCACCGGAAACCCTGACCCGTTTATTAAACATGGGTGTACCACCGTTCAATATTGCGTCATCCATCCACCTGATTATTGCGCAACGTTTGGCACGGCGATTATGCGAAAAATGTAAGCGTCCCGCGCACGTTCTGCCAGAAGTTTTATTAAACATGGGTTTTAAAGCCGAAGAAATACCGCATTTGAACTTGTACGAGCCTGTCGGCTGCGCTGAATGTTCACGCGGTTACAAAGGGCGGGTGGGTCTTTACCAAGTCATGCCGATTTCAGCCGAAATGGGGCGCATGGTCATGAACGGTTGTAATTCCTTGGAACTGGCGGAGCAATCACGCAAAGAAGGCATTTTGGATTTACGCCAGTCGGGTATGAACAAAGTACGCCTAGGGATTACGTCATTATCTGAATTAGAGCGTGTCACCAGCGATTAGGTAGAGCGCACCAGTTATCCAGAGGAAGCCGTTGAGAACCAGCCGTTTATGATAAAGTGGGTCTATTCATAAAAATAACACAGAACCCCCAACATGCAGAGCAAAACCCTGAATAAGCCTATGCCCATCAAACAGGCAACGCCTGCTGCCCAGCAATCCATGTATGTCTGGGAAGGCGTCAACCGTAATGGCGTAAAAATGCGCGGCGAAACACAAGCCGTCAATCCTAACTGGTTACGCGCCGAACTCCGCCGCAAAGGCATCAACCCCGGACGTATCTACCGCAAACCTGCCCCTTTATTTAAACCAAGTATTAAACCGGGGGATATTGCCCAGTTTGCGCGACAGTTAACCACCATGATGCGCTCCAGCGTACCAATGGTGCAATCGTTAGAAATGATTGCGAACAGCGGCGAAAATGCCTCGTTACGGGATTTAGTACGTAAACTCAAAGCAGATATTGAAAGTGGCGCAAGTTTAGGTCAAGCGCTATCCCGCCATCCACGCTATTTTGACAAGCTGTTTGTAAACCTTGTGCAAGCGGGTGAACAAGCGGGTACTTTGGAAAACATGCTGGATAAAGTCGCGACTTATAAAGAAAAAAGCGAATCCCTTAAAGCCAAGGTCAAAAAAGCCCTTATGTATCCGCTCATGGTTATTATTGCGGCGGTGGTGGTTTCAGCCATTCTATTAATCTGGGTAATTCCACAATTTAAAGAAGTATTTAGCAGTTTTGGTGCAGACCTTCCGGCCTTTACCTTATTCGTTATTTCCATGTCAGACTGGCTACAAGCGAATTGGTGGATACCTGTGATTGGCTTTGTAGCGATTGGTTATGCTTATACCACGGCACGCCGCACCTCACGTTCATTTGATCGTTTTATGGATAAGATTTCGCTGAAATTCCCCATTGTCGGCAATATTATTAACCTATCCGCGATTGCACGTTTTTCCCGCACATTATCTACCATGTTTGCGGCAGGCGTACCCTTGGTCGAAGCAATGGATTCCGTCGCAGGGGCAACCGGTAATATTGTCTACGAAGACGCGACCATGCGGATGCAAGAAGATACTTCGCGCGGGGTACAGCTCAATGTAGCCATGCAAACCACGCAAATCTTTCCCAACATGGTGGTGCAAATGACACGTATCGGTGAGGAGTCGGGGCGTTTGGAAGAAATGTTGGGAAAAGTAGCTGATTATTACGAGGAACAAGTGGATAATCTGGTCGACACCTTATCCAAACAAATTGAGCCATTAATCATGGCCGTACTGGGTGTTTTAGTCGGCGGCTTGGTCATTGCCATGTACTTGCCCATTTTCAAACTTGGTTCAGTCGTTTGAGAACAACAACAAAATGGAATTAATTTATTTACTCAGCACCAGCACCACTTGGTTGTTGGTTAGCTGCGGGCTATTGTCATTATTAATTGGCAGCTTTCTCAATGTCGTGATTTATCGCCTACCCATTATTTTGGAACGCCAATGGAAACGGGATTGTAATGAGTGGTTAAATAAACATTCTGCCGAAGCGGATTTAAGTACACCTTTTAACTTAGTTGTCCCCCGCTCGCAATGCCCCACTTGCGGGCATCAAATCACCGCCCTCGAAAACATTCCATTACTCAGCTACCTCGTGTTAGGGGGTAAATGTCACGGTTGTAAAACTCCGATTTCCATGCAATACCCCTTAGTGGAAGCGGCCACCGCTGGTTTAGCCATGCTGGTGGCTTGGCGCACAGGTTTTGGCATGGAACTGGTGTTGCTGCTCGGTTTTACATGGGCCTTAGTCACCCTATTCATGATTGACGCAAAAACCATGTTGCTGCCCGATATTATTACCTATCCCCTATTATGGGCAGGGCTATTAGCGAACATTTCCGCGCTATTTGTGCCATTAGGGGATGCAGTGTTGGGCGCGGCCTTGGGTTATTTGTCATTATGGTCAGTCTTTCACTTATTCCGCTTGTTGACTGGCAAAGAAGGCATGGGGCATGGGGATTTCAAATTGCTGGCGGCACTCGGCGCGTGGGGCGGTTGGCAAATTCTCCCCTTTGTAATCTTTGCGTCTTCGGCGTTTGGTGCGATCTTCGGCATTACCCTGATGCTGATTAAGCGTAATCGTGAAAGCACACCCATGCCGTTTGGTCCGTGGCTGGCAATGGCGGGGTTCGTTGCTGTGGTGTGGCGTGATGAAGTCTTAGCCATGATGCAGCGTGTTTTTCTGCCGTATTAGTCAGCAGCGGTTATTACGCAAAAAAAGAGCCAGCACTTTCGGGGGTAACTGGCTCATTACGCGAGAGAAATCGATCCTTGATACACTTAACACTGTCACCTGTTGTGTTAAGTCTGTCCCACGATACGGTTTAACAGGTTCTGAGCCTGTTATGGTTTAAGGTATGCTGGCATCAACTGAAGCATCCGCTTAAACATCGAATCCAGAAGCTGGCGGTATCATGGTATGAGTATAGGCGGTTTGTAGGTTTTCAGGAGCAGTTTTCACTATTGCCCGTGAAAATTGACGCGCGGAGGATTGCGGCATGTGCGGTACAACCTTTGCGGTACGTTGCCAACCCGTCGCTTGCGGCGCACTCACGCGCTGACGTTGTTGCCGACCAGTGGGAATTTGGCATTGGCACGGTTCAACGGTTACAGTTTGGTGTTTCACACGCACAATGGGCTTTTGTAAGTTTGCCCGTTTAGTCCGCAAATCATCGGTACTCACGTGACTTTTAGCTACCGCTTGCATAGCAGGCATGGTAAGTGCCACCAATCCCAGACCAACAATCAATTTTTTCATAACCCAACTCCATGAAGAATGCTCATTTGGCTGTTACAATCCTCAGTTAGCTTGAATCAATCTGGAAACAGCCTTATGACAGAACAGCAACAAACCACCCATTTCGGTTTTCAACAAGTACCCGTTGGAGAGAAAGCTAAACGAGTCGCCGGGGTGTTTCACGCGGTAGCCGATAAGTACGATGTTATGAACGACGTAATGTCATTGGGCATTCATCGTCTGTGGAAACGCCATACGATTGACGAAGCAGGCGCAAAGCGCGGTAGCCGTATTTTGGACTTAGCCGGAGGCACGGGCGACTTAGCCGCAAAATTTGCACGTATTGTGGGCGAAGATGGCGAAGTGGTACTTTCCGACATTAATGCCTCGATGTTGATGAATGGGCGTGAGCGTCTAACCGACATGGGCATTGGCGGCAATGTGAACTACGTTCAAGCCAATGCCGAATGCTTACCCTTCGCTGATAATTATTTTGACGTGATTACCATTGCATTTGGTTTGCGCAATGTCACCGACAAAGATGCCGCCTTACGCTCCATGTATCGCGTATTAAAACCGGGTGGGCGTTTATTAATATTGGAATTTTCCAAGCCTGTTGCCCCCGGTTTAGCCCCGATTTACGATCAATATTCGTTTAAATTGCTGCCACTAATGGGCAAACTGATTGCGAATGACGCGGAAAGTTATCGCTATTTAGCGGAATCGATTCGGATGCATCCTGATCAAGCGACGTTAAAAGGCATGATGGAAGCAGCGGGATTTGAACGGGTGAATTACACCAATATGACAGGTGGGATTGTGGCATTACACAAGGGCTTTAAGTTCTAACACCTAAAACCCTTGACAACGGTGATGACCATGATGGCAAGGCAGTTCGGAGCTTAGCCCGACACTGCCGCTAAACCACTAACACCTAAAGCTGGTGTAAAATCGGTACGACGTGGTTGGATTTTGTTGGCCTTTCTCGCCTGTAAGTAACGCGCGTGCCACCAAGCAGGTAAAGTTAAACTTGCCAAAAATACGACGAGTACAACCCATTTCTGATTATCGCTAAAGGCTAACTCGCCCCAACGGAATGGAATATAGCAATACAAAACCACTAAGTGATACGCAAATACTTGCAGGGAATGCTGCCCTAAAAACGCCAACCAACGTGCCGGTGCAGCCAACCAATTCAATACGCCATAACGGTGTTGCAGCACAATCACACCCGCAATGACATACACAAAAGCGAGGAAATTCAATACGCGCAACCATGCCATGTTATCACGAGCAATGTGACGGAATTCTTGTAACCAAGCCACCAACGCTGACGCATCATGAGCAATGTAACCGTGGCGTTGCAGGAACAAATACACCACCATGCCGATGCTAGCAGTCATTAACCAAGCATTTAAACGCGGCGCAGTTGCTTTGCTATCCATGCGTGCAAAACCCAAAACCATGCCCAATACAAACAATAATTGCCATGCCATTAAGTCAAACGCGCCGGTTCTAAGCAATAACGCATCGGGTATTACTCCCAACAATTGATGGCCTAAACCGTATTGTGCTGCCCCCCATAAACTGACACTGCCCAAAATCACCATGAATATACCCATGCCTTGGTATTGCGCCATCCAACGCAATGCTAATGGTGCACACAGCATCAAAATCACATAGAGCGGTAAAATATCCAACATCGGGGCTTGATAGCTTAATAGCATTCCCGAAATCAAAGCACGCACGGGTTCAACTTGCATTTCAGTGGCAAAGCTTTGCCAATCCGCACCCGACCATACCGTTGCCATTGTAAAGACGAACACGGCAATCAAAACCACCATATGATAGAGGTAAATGACTCCTGCACGTTTCCATACGCGCCGTTCCATCACGTTAGCACCTGCTGCATGGTAACGACCGTAGACCAAAGCGACTAACATGCCGGATAAAAACACAAAGCCTTCAGCGGCACTCACATAACCTGCAAATTCATAAATGTGTTGGAACACAGGTTCGCCAAAATGATCGGTTGCCATAATGATCAGCATGATGCCTCTCAAAATGTCCAATGAAAGGTCACGGCTCATGGAAAAAGCTACTTCCTTGCCTGCACGGCGGTTACTAATTAGGGTGATTAATAGACAACAGACTATACGACCAACTGACAAATAGTCGCAAACAATCATTGCCAACTCTGTACGCGCTAACCATTCTACTCTACAATTTCTCGCGCCAAACTTTTGGTCTATTCCGGTATTCAACCGTTGCGGATTCCCGACATCATGAAATCAAACCTTTATCGCCTGATCTTGATACCTACACTGCTGCTTGCCAGCCTGATCTCACCTGCGCAAGCGGAGGATACAGGGTGTTTTGCTCATGTCAAACAAATCGCTGAACAACGGGCAGCCCAACCGTATACCAAAACGCCAATGATGCAAGTGGATACGGGAAGAATTACTTATGACCATTATCAGCACATCAAGTTCCTCGGCAACCGTACCTTTTGGCGTAATGAGAACCTGCCATTCCAATTAGAATTTATGCATCCGGGGATGCATTTCATCTTTCCCATTCAATTATTTACGTGGGAAGATGGTGCTGAAAAGCCAATCAAATTCTCCAAAGATTATTTCGATTACGCCGAAGTCAAAGACCTGCACTTGGAAAATGATGAACCGCGCATGGGCTTTACCGGTTTTCGGATTTTATCCAAGTTGGGTAGAACAGGAGCGGATGCCCCTTACAACGAAACCGTGGTGTTCCAAGGCGCGAGTTATTTCCGTGCATTGGGGCAAGATCAACGTCACGGTTTATCCGCACGCGGTTTAGCCATTAATACCTCGCTGGAAGGTCAGGAGGAATTTCCCGACTACACGAGCTTTTGGTTGGAAAAACCGACCGCTGATGCCACTCAACTTGTATTTTGCGGCCTGTTAGATACACCATCGCTCAGCGGTGCGACACGCTTTGTGTTAACACCGAATAAAACCACGAACATGGAATTGGAAACGCAACTTTACCCACGTAAAGCTGTAACTGAGCTGGGCATTGCCCCGTTGACCAGCATGTTCTTCCACGGCGAAAACTCACTGCACCAATACGGTGATTACCGCCCCGAAGTGCATGACTCGGATGGCTTATTAATCCAGCAAGACCAACGTTGGACATGGCAACCATTAGCGGATGTGCCGTACTTCAACCTGCAATCTTTGCCGATGGAAAAATTATCTGGCTTTGGCTTGATGCAGCGTGATCGGGATTTCGACCATTACCAAGATTTAGAAGCGTGGTATCACGAACGTCCTAGCACTTGGGTTGAACCCTTAGAGGATTGGGGCAAAGGTCACATCCAATTGTTACGTTTGCACACTGAATCCGATATGATGGACAACATTGTTGCTTATTGGAAAAGCGACACCGTTCCCGCGCCACAGCATTTGCATTACCGTTTATCATGGCGTTCGGACGACCCACCAGCCCACACCCTAGGCAAAGTGGTTTCCACACGGGCCACCAACCGTGCAGTTGACGGCTTACCCGGCCACAAAGGGCGCATCCGTTTCATCGTTGACTTTACTGGCGTAGCGAAAACCGAAAAACCACCCACCGCCGAAGTCGTCTTTGATGGAAAAGGACAAACCAAAACAGCGGTTGTTCAAGAAAATCCTTATGTCAAAGGATGGCGCGTGATTGCACAAGCTTTCCCAGAAAACTGTGACGAACCCATGAAATTGAACATAACACTGACAAACGGTGGAAACCCTTTGAGCGAAACGTGGTCTTATCCAATACCACAGGCATTGTGCAACGCACCATAGATAGTGGAAAACTGATACAATTCAAAAATACTGGCATAGAAATTGCCTGAATTTTGTAACTCAAGAACAGATAGAACAGGAAGCGATGGTACAAGAAACTACTTTTTTATCCGGTCAAACAGGGTCGGATTCCGCGCTCCGCATGGATTCATGGGCTTTAGCTAAGAAACGTGCGGATGATTACCTCAAACTGCACCGTTTAACGACCGCAGAACGCGAAAACATACTGGAAAACGTGGCACGTAAATTGACACGCACACCACCTTGTTCAGAACAGGAACTGATTCAACGCTTTATCAGCACCGTGTGCGCCGAATTAGCCAGTGCCCAACATTTGGTTATTGAGGAGGAGGTGGCTGAATTTGATGACATGAAAGACACGAAATCTGATACCCGTGCCAAAACCGGCCCGCGTTTCGAGCGCAGTAGTATTCGTGTTGCACCATTACAAGCCATTAACCTCGGACTGTTGCGCTCTCGTCAGCGTCATATGCATCACTGAGTCTGAATGAACGAACAACATAAGCCAGCCAACTGGCGTACTACCGCGCAACAACGGCGCATTGTCTTTTTCTCTGGTGTAGCCCTGCTAACCGGGCTGGCGACTTTGTGGCTGGGAAATAATCTCCCAGTCGCATTAGCGTTGGTGTGGAAATTGTTAGTGTTATTACCATTTTCCATCTTATTTTTCTGGTTAGCATTAGGGTTTATTACAGCTACAGCAGGCTTTTGGGTATTGGTGCGTGGGGATCAATACCGCATTACCAGCGCACCGGATACACCGCTTCCGACCCTGCAAACGCCCGAAACCACCGCGATTTTGCTACCGATCTATAACGAAGACATTGCTTACGTTTACGCAGGTTTGAAAAGCATTTACGAGTCGCTGGAAAAAACGGGCAATCTCGCGTTCTTCGAGTTTTACATTCTTTCCGACACTGACGATGCGAGTAACTGGCTGCGTGAAGAAGCAGCATGGTCGACACTGTGTCGGGATTTGGGCAATACCAATCGCATTCATTACCGCCGCCGTAAACACCGTACTAAAAAGAAAAGCGGGAATGTGATGGATTTCTGCCGTCGTTGGGGTCGTCGTCATCCGTACATGGTGGTACTGGATGCGGACAGCTTAATGACGGGTGATGCTTTAGTCCGCATGGTTGATGCAATGGACCGTAATCCGCGCGTCAGCCTGATTCAAACGCCGCTGTATAACATTGGTTTGGATACCATTTATGCGCGTGGACAACAGTTTGTTAACCGCTTGTATGGCCCAATCTTTTTCGCTGGCTTGCACTTTTGGTGGCTGGGCGAAAGCCAATACTGGGGGCATAACGTTATTATTCGCACCCAAGCTTTCATGGCGCATTGTCACTTACCAAAGCTAAAAGAAGGCGGGAAATTAGGTGGCGAAATTCTTAGTCATGACTTCGTGGAAGCCGCCTTGCTGAATCGCGCTGGTTGGGAAACATGGCTGGCTTACGATTTAGAAGGCAGTTTTGAACGTCCGCCACCAATGCTGACGGATGCTCTAAAACGTGACCGTCGCTGGTGTCAGGGTAACTTGCAACACTGGCTAATTATTTGGTCACATGGCATTTCGCACTTACACCGCTTCCTCATGCTCGGCGGGATCATGTCTTACCTCAGTTCCTTGATTTGGCTGGGTTGGCTATTGGTACTCACGGCGATTGCGGTGATTTACCCCGACATTACCTTGATTCCCTTAACGCTGGAAAATACCGCGTTATTGGTCATGACCATCATCTTGCTGTTTTTCTACAAGACGTTCGGTTTAGCGCAATCCATTCGTAAGAAAACCACGCGCTCATTCGGTGGCATGTTCGGTTTAAGTATTAGCATGATGAGCGAAACACTGTTATCCATGCTCACTGCACCTGTGATTATGCTGTACTACAGCAAGTTCATTGGGCAAATTTTGTCTGGTAAACGCGCGAGTTGGGGCACACAGCAACGCACAGGTGGTGGTTTAGCATGGGGCGATGCCTTGCGCGAATACGGCTGGGTCAGTGCCATTGGTTTGGTGTGGAGCGTGGTATTACTGTTAGCGAACCCCATGACTTTCCTGTGGATGTCGCCAGTTTTATTAGGCTTATTGCTTGCCGTACCAATGGGAACGTTGACCAGTATGCAAATCGGCGAACGTCATTGGTTGTTTAGAACACCGGATGAAGTCGCGCCAGATTTCATCCTCGAACGCTTTGAACAGAACTACACCGAACTGCAACAACATCCGTGCATTTCCACCCGTGATTTGTTCATTCGTGTTGCTGTCGACCCGTTAGCCTTCCGCCAACACATGACCTACATTCCGCAACGTTCTAACGTGCCAGCATCCAGCCGTCAGCAACGTACCGAATGGTTAGCACGTTTGTTAGCCGATGGCCCTGGAGCGATTTCCAATAGCGAACGCTTGGTAATTTTGGAAGATGCGGACCTACTCACGCAATTGCACAGCAAAGTGTGGCAGTTACCGGAGCAACAATTCCACGAACAGTGGATGTCTAAACTCTAAACGACCCGCCCTATCCATATATCAGGAAAAGTGGTCAGCCCATACCGGAGGATGGTAGATTAACTGCCATTCTCCCAAAACTAATAACAAAAATAATAGGGCACTCATGCATACGGCAGAATTAGAACCTGAATTCGCTAACCCTGTCCAAGATCGCAATCTCGACATGGTGCGCAATATCCTCTTCGGCGAACAAACGCGCGAAAATGAAAAACGCCTTGCCACCCTCGAACGCTTTGTCAAAGTTTGGACCAGTTCCGTGCGCGATGAAATGCGTAAAAATTTCGACACGCTCAGCCACGAAATCCAATTGGTGCAAGACTTACTCGCGGAAGAAACCAAAGCGCGTTTAGGCGATACCACGTCCTCACGCAAACACTTTGAGCAAGCCAGCAAAGGCATTGAAACCCTGCACAAACAAGTGCTGAGCAATCACGAATTCGTGCAACAGCGCGTGGATAATGAAGTCAGTCAACTGACGCAACGCATTGACCAACAACGCGAAGAATTGCAGAACCAGCTCAAACAAGCGGCGGATCAACTGCGTCATGACAAAGCGGATCGTAAATTGATTGCGAACCTGCTCGACCACGTTAGCCAACAACTGAGCGGAGAAACGCTGTAATTGCATTGCAATGGCTTTGCAGTGTGATCACGGTAGCAACACATGACAGGCAAACCTGACATTGCACAATTGCGGCATTTGCTGTTTGGCAAAGACTATGAAGATTTGCTGGCACTCAAAACGCAATTCGAGCAATCTGAGCAATACACTGCGCGGGTTGCTGATGTCATTACCGAAGCCTTGCTACAACGCGAAGCCAAAGACCAATCGCTTTCCAAACTGCTCGCGCCGGGGGTGGAACAAGCCCTAACCCAAGCCATTAATACCCATCCCAAACGCTTTGCCGATGTGCTGTATCCGGTGATGGGACCTGCGATTCGTAAGTCCATTCAGCAAGCGTTGAATGAAGCCTTGGAAAACTTCAACCGCTTGTTGGAACAAAGCGTATCGCCGCGTTCTTGGCGGTGGCGGTTGGATGCATGGCGTACCGGACAAAGTTACGCGCAAGTCGCCTTACTCAACACCTTGGTTTACCAAGTCGAACAAGTGTTTTTGATTCACCGCAGTAATGGATTATTGCTTCAGCACGTCATGGCAAACAATGCCATAAGCAAAGACCCCGAAATCGTATCGGGAATGTTGACGGCGATTCAGGACTTTATTGCCGATTCGTTTAGTGTCACTGATGCAGACAGTTTACGCACCTTAAGCCTCGGCGACCTGAGTGTCTGGATTGAACAAGGCCCTCACGCGGTATTGGCAATGGTGGTACGTGGCACACCACCGAGCAGTTTGCGTACTCACTTACAAAGCTTATCAGAAAGCATTCATCGCCAATACGCACAACAATTCAAGCACTATCAAGGTGATACCCATACCTTTGCCACCACCGAACCGCTCTTGCGCCATTGTTTGGTGCAACAACAAGCCACACGCCAGCGTTCACCGTGGTTAGCTTACGCCGTGTTGAGTCTTGTAACGGCGGGGGTGGGTTATACCAGTTATCAACGCTATCAACAGCAAACTGGGCAACAACAGCAATTTCAACAGGTTTTAACAACCCTCAAAGCTGAACCGGGCTTGGTATTGATTGAAACCCAAACGAATGCACAAGGTTAT
Source organism: Pseudomonadota bacterium (assembly GCA_039797295.1). GTDB lineage: Bacteria > Pseudomonadota > Gammaproteobacteria > Thiotrichales > Thiotrichaceae > Thiothrix. The sequence continues at coordinate 14,905 of JBDKID010000015.1, forward strand.
CACCTCAAAGGCTTGATTGACCCATTAGCACGCGCTCCCACTGACATTATTCCAGCGACATTGCAGCGTGAATTGGGCTTAAGTTTTGAATTCAAACCTTATTGGTCGCTCGAACCCGCCTTTGTGCAAGCGCGTGCCACGGCCAGCGACACACAAACGCGCCAGCAACAAGCCATTACCCAACAACAAATCCGTGAATTAACGCAACAAGTGACCAACGCCAGCTATGCATTTGCCATCAACGGTGCGCAAGTTACCCCCAATGACACTCTCACACAGCTTAGCCAAACCTTGCAGCAATTCATCAGCGTCGCCAAACGCGATAACAAATTATTGCAAGTCACCATTGTGGGTAATACTGATGAAGTGGGCACCAATGAATTCAACCACAAGCTGGCTAATGCCCGTGCCCAAGCCGTGCGTGATGCTTTGATTGCATTAGGCGTGCCCGCTTTCATTTTACAAACGCAAGCCGCTATCAAACCGCCTCGTGAACGTGCCGTGCATTATCAAGTCGCTTTGTATTAACGCGCAAACACAGGAATCAACCCAATGGAGCTAACATGATTCAAAAAAAAATCTGCCTACTGGGTGCATTTTCAGTTGGCAAAAGCAGCCTGATCCGGCGTTACGTCAATAGCATTTTCAGCGACAAATACCTCACCACAGTTGGTGTAAAAATTGACAAGAAATTGCTGAGCATTGCGGAACAAGAGCTATCCCTGATTATTTGGGACATTGCGGGTGAAGATGATTTTTCCAGCATTCGCACCACGTATTTACGCGGCATGGCGGGTTACATCATTGTGATTGATGGCACACGCCTGAATTCATGGAACGTTGCCATGTCGGTACATACCATGGTCAACCACACCTTAGGCAAACTGCCAGTGGTTTTTGCCTTGAATAAAGGCGACCTTAAACATCAATGGCAGCTTGAACCCCATCACCTGCGCCAACTGGAACAACTGGGTTATCCCGTCCTAGAAACCAGTGCCAAACTGGATAACGGTGTGGATGAATTATTCCAACAACTGGCAATGCAATTACTCACGCCGTGTGAATCAGCCGACGGACAAGATCATGGATAAGTTATTAGCAACGATTTACCACTCGTTAAACATTGTGGTGTTTGTGCGTGACGATGCAGCACACTTCACCCTGCACGCTACCGCACCGGATTGGCTAGTGTTTTTCTTGGGCAAATCTTCCAGCCCGCAGACCTGTTCCCTGCCGGAAATCTTCCCCTACCTCACTTGCTTCATGGAAGATGCCGAACAACACTGGCACGCGCAACACGCTTTTCCGCTGACCTCCGGCTCGTGGATCGAAGAAGATGAATTAGGGCAAGAACTCGCGCTCGAAGCCAGTGCCTTATGGGTGAATGACACGCCCGTGTTACTGCTGCAAAACTTGGGCGAAAAATACCGCCAAGAAGTCAGTCGCTTACAACAAGTGCGCAATGGCTTGCTCACGCAAGAAAAGCTTGAAAACGAAATCCAAAAGCGCACTTTGAAAATCAAACAGCGCGAAGAAGAAATCGCCATTAAACTGGTCAGCCTCACCAGTTACCGCGACGAAGAAACTGGCGCACATGTCCGACGCATTGGTTTATACGCTGCGGCAATGGCAAAAGCCTTAAACTGGGCGACGCAACAAATCGACGACATCCGCATTGCCGCACCAATGCACGACATTGGCAAAATCGGCATTCCCGACCGCATTTTGCTGAAAAAAGGCAAACTTACCGAAGCCGAATTCGTGATTATGAAACGTCACACCGAAATCGGCGCGAAAATGCTGCAAGATTCCAATATTGCCGCGCTCGACATGGCGGCAGATATTGCTTTATGCCACCACGAAAAATGGGATGGTTCGGGGTATCCGCGTGAATTAGCCGGTGAAGACATTCCGCTGGCGGCACGCATTACTAGCATTGTCGACATTTACGACGCGCTGGTGCATGAACGAGTTTACAAAAAAGCCATGAGCGAGAAGGATGCCTTAATCCTGATGCGCAGCATGGCGGGTAGCCACCTTGACCCTTATTTGTTCAGCGTGTTTGAAGAATTATTGCCCGTGATGCGCCGAATTCGCAAAGAAGTTCACGAAATCGACGACCTCATTGTATCTTTTTAGCGGTTATGTACCGTTCGCCGCTCGCATTGCCTATTGTGCAGTGCAATATTAGGCTTATATTATTGACTACATGTGCCGTTCAGACCAATCATTACGCAGGAAGCATCATGCCAACACCGCTCAGTATCATTGAACAAGATAATTACATTGTGGTGACGAAACACGACAAACGCTACGTGTTAGACGTTCACCATGACTTTTATAACGCGAATATGCTGATCTGCCGCTTTTTAGAAAAAAATAAAGACTTATTCGCCGTGGTACTTGCGCCCGTACAAGACCCCAAACTACTAGTGCATCGTGTTGAGTCCTTTTTAGGAGCTTACATTCACTTGCAAGATAAACGTGATTTAGAAGCCGCTATCTTACGCCGCATAAAACACCATAACCTTTCGCCCAGTAAAAAACCCAGCACAATGCTGTAAACCAATGGCATGGCAGTACGAGCCTTGCTGTCGGCTAACCACCAAAAATGCAACACCGCCAAAGTCGTCAGCGGGTAAATCAATTGGTGTAAACGCTGCCATTGCCGCCCTAACTTGCGCATTGCCGCCTTAAATGAGGTTGCCGCCAACGGTGTCATGAGTAAAAACGCCAACATTCCCACGGTAATGAACGGGCGTTTGAGAATATCGTGCCAGATTTCCGCCCAATCGAAGAATTGATCCAACCACAAATAGCTGAACAAATGCAGCGTAGCGTAGAAAAAAGCAAACAAGCCCAACATGCGCCGCAAACGCATGACTTGTGTCCAACCCATCGCACGCCGCAAAGTGGAAACGCACAAGGTTAATAACAGAAAGCGTAAACCCCATTCGCCCAAACTGCGCGTGAGTTTTTCAATCGGATTCGCGCCTAAAGTATCCTGCCACACGCCCCAACCTAACCACAGCAACGGTATTAAACAGGCAACAAACAGTAATGGCTTTACCACACGGGTAAAGGCGGGTTCTGGAATAGCCATACGCATTAGAAAAACTTCCGTAAATCCATACCGCTGTACAAACTCGCCACCTGATCACCATAGCCATTAAACGGTAAAGTTTCACGTTTGCGGAATTCGCCAATACGCCGTTCGCGCTTTTGACTCCAACGCGGGTGATCCACATCTGGATTCACATTGGAATAAAAACCGTATTCTGATGGGGCGGAACGTCCCCAACTGGTTGCGGGTTGGATTTCGACAAAGCTAATCCGCACAATCGACTTAATGCTTTTGAAACCGTATTTCCACGGCACAACCAAACGCAATGGCGCACCATTTTGATTGGGGAGATTTTTGCCGTACAAACCCGTAGCCATGAAGGTTAGCGGGTGCATGGCTTCGTCTATGCGTAAACCTTCAATGTACGGCCAATCCAAGGTGTTATCACGTTGCCCCGGCATTTGTTCGGGGTCAAACAAGGTTTCAAACCGCACGAATTTGGCTTTGGCAGTGGGTTGAAAACGCTTCAGCAAATCCGCCAATGGGAAGCCCAACCACGGAATCACCATCGACCACCCTTCCACACACCGTAAGCGGTAAATGCGTTCTTGGGTCGAATGCGGCTTCAACAAGTCTTCCAGTGTCAACTTCCCCGGTTTTTCGCATTCACCATCAATCGTGACTGACCACGACGACGTTTTGAGGCTGCTGGCATAACGCGCGGGGTCGGCTTTATCCGTACCGAACTCGTAGAAATTATTGTAAGAAGTGATGTCTTCCAAACTATTGGGCTGGTCTGCGGGCACATCAGCGGCGGAGGTGAGCAAAGGCGTAACGGATGTACCCATTAACCCCACACCAATTAACGTTTTCAAAAATTCGCGGCGGCGTTGGTAAAGTGCGAAGTCGGTGACATCGTTGTCGCGTAAAAATTGAGATGGTTTAAACATGATAAATACCTCTTGATAAAGCTAATACGTAGCAGAGGTAGATTTGGATGTAAAAAAACCAGTGCCGGATAGGGGTATCCGGCACAACGGGCTTTTCCAGAGACAAGTGATGACTTTGTTCTAAAAATCCTGCGGGTGATGGGGCTGGCATCATCCCGCCTGTGACTCCCTTATTGTTTGTATCGTGACTTCCTGTCACTCTGGGTTTGTTTTCGTGATGAGGAGTATGGCACAAGCTTAACCAAAAGTGAATGAAAAATTAATGAAAGCTGAATGAAATTTTCATTCGTCTAATCATGAACAATATGTCAGCAGTCTACACACAAATAACCATTGTCGAATACGACCCTAAGTTTTATGATTAAGATCATAATAAAAACTAATTAAAAGATAATCACAGTAATCAATTATGCTGTTACGCTCAATCATGAGGCACTCCGAGATGACAAAGCACAAACCACACATGATTCAATCATGGAAATACCTTTTTTGCATGACGCTCGCTGTTAGCGCAAACGTACTCGCTGATGATTTTGCGGAAATACCGGATTTTAATCCAAACACTTCCACCATGATGATAGGCTCAGTTCGCAGTCTTAGCACGAAAACCACAGGAAAATACGGCGATATATCTTTAGATCAGAGCAATGGGCAATTAGCCATTGTCGACAATGTGGACTCCCCAAGCTGTGTTGCCTTTTTGCAATTGTCGGATAATGCCACAAACTCTTCGCAGTCTTTAGCCGCCGATACCATTAACTTAAATTGCCACTGATTATTCAGACTCATCCATAATAAAATAAGGTCTGCTCCCATGAAACACATCATTATTTTCAGTTCATTATGCGTCTTAGTTGGGTGCACTAGCACCATTTTTAACGCTAAAACCGTGAATGAAGAAACGCCGACACTTTCCTTATCGAATATGACACCACTCCTACAATGCACGGCAAATAATATTATCCATGCTTATCAAAGCAAAGGGGCTTACAACCCACAATCCAATCCCAATGGTGTGAAAAAAATACTGGTGGTTGTGGATGAAGATCAATTTACGGATGGTACGGTACGTAAAGAAGCATCCAACGATGGCCCATTAGCCGACAATAATCAGGCACAAATGAAAGCCATTATTAACCGTTGGATTCCCAGCCAAATCGTTACTCTACCCACGCGCGAAATTCCATTGTTACGCCGCAATGGTATTAAAGGTTCATCCATTACACCGTTTGGCACATTAGACCCGAATGGTTACGTGGCATTAAGTCGCCAATACGCAGTGGATAATATGGTGTATTTCTCTGGCTCATTCACCAAACTGGATAATGAAACGCCACAACTAGACAGCGGTTACGGCACACACCTTAAAAATGATGGTGACATTGGTACAGCATTTAGTTTTGGCGATGCGGAACAAGAATCCGTGGTTGGTTTAAGTGCTTCGGTAGGACATATTGGCACGAATACTGAAATTGGCTCAACCTTAATTGAAGCACGAATGCATAAAAGTTCTGGGGAAATCAAATTCAGCATTGTACCGGGTGATACCAATGTCGCTTTAAGTAAGAAAGTTATTTTAGCGGAAGGTGTGCAAAGCACTCAACAGATGTTATTAGAAACTGCCGCGCTATGGCTGTTGGGTATGGCTTATCCCGATGAGGCGCAGATTACCCATTGTTTAGGTTCGGATAGCGACCCTGCACAAGTGATTCAACAACAAGAAACATGGGGCAAACTCAAACCTAAAGAAAAAATCCAACGCATTCAACAATTATTGGTGGAGCAAGGCTATTTAAAAGCGGGTTATGAAAATGGCGTTGTAGACATAAAAACGGAACAAGCCATACGCGCTTATGAAACCGCGCATGACCTGTTCCATACCCCTCATACTGACCACAACTTCGATCACTTATATTTGTATCTTAACGCCCAGCGATGATTTGTGCGCCAACGATAGATTTATCTGAACCAGTTGGTGTCACCGCAATGTTTTGTGCAAACATCATTTGTTTTGCCGAACCGTTAATATTCAGATCACCTTTAGCATGAATGACTTGAGCACCGATGATGGAATGATCTGCATCGGTCGCTTTCACACTCACATCCGATGCAAAAATCAACTGTTCCAGACTACCATTAGCATTAATCACGCCATCTGATTTCGCTACTTGTAAGCCAACCACCGAATCTCGCACATTTTCAGCATTGAGTTTTGCTGTCGCCATGTGCATTTCTTGCAGCGCACGACCATTAACGTTCAAAGCGGTTTCAGAATAAATGACTTGAGAACCCACCACCGATTCTTTGCCACCTTTATCTTTTTCTTCAGAAGCATTAACCGTAATATCGCCAGCCTGTTGCAATTGGTAAGCAAAACCGTTGATGTTTGTACCAGCCATTGCATTGACAGACATGACTAACGCGGAAAAAGCAGCAACAATCAAAAGTTTTTTCATTATCGAATCCTACAATCTAATCTAATAAACATGTCTTAGCTATTGCAGAAGCCGTGCCAACCTCCGAAAAAACGCTTAAAACCATTAAATATCAATTAGATAATAAAAAAACAATACAATGCCATAGTTGAAAAATGTGTTGAAGATCAACAAATAATCAATTGCGCTTGCAGAACTTCAACAAAGCTTTGTAGAAAATCTACAATCGACAGTAGCCAACTAACTGGATTCAGCCTCATCCAAAGCATATTTTTGAATCCGGTAACAAAGTTGGCGAAAGCTCATGCCTAAAATTTCTGCGGCGCGGGTACGATTCCAGCGTGTGTATTGCAAAGCCAGTAATACCAAATCCCGTTCGGCGGTGGTACTGTCGGGATTCCACGCATTATCCAGCAGACTGATTTCCAGCGGGGTTTCTTCAGCAATAGCCACTGTTTCCGGTGGTATGAATTGCAAAGGTTGCAAGCGCAAATCCTCAACCTCAATGCCTTGCGCTTCGCATAAAGTGCAAGCACGTTCTAAAATATTTTCCAATTCACGCACATTACCGGGAAAACTGTATTGCAATAAGGCTTGGCGTGCCGCGTTATTTAATGTCACTAATGGTGTACGCCAACGCTCAGCAATCCGGTTTAGAAAAAAATCCACCAATAAAAGAATGTCTTCACGTCTATCACGTAAAGCAGGCACATCCACTTGCACCACATTCAGCCGATAATACAAATCTTGGCGAAACCTTCCAGCTAATACTTCGTCGGCTAAAGCTTTGTGGGAAGCACTGATAATCCGCACATCCACGGGGATTTCTTCCACTCCACCGATGGGTTTTACTGCTCCTTCCTGAATCGCACGTAATAATTTGACTTGCATATTCAATGGCAAATCTGCCACTTCATCCAAAAACAACGTGCCTTGATGCGCTGCTTGAAACAAACCTTGTTTGTCCGCAATTGCACCGGTAAAACTGCCTTTTTTGTGCCCGAAAAACTCACTTTCCATTAAGTTTTCAGGAATTGCACCGCAATTTACGGGTACAAAGGCCCCTTGATTGCGCCAACTCCGTCGATGAATTTCTTGTGCAACTAACTCTTTACCACTGCCCGATTCACCGTGCACATACACAGCAACCTGACCACGCGCAAGCTTGGTTATCATACTGTTAAGCTGTTGCATAATGCTGGAATTACCCAAAATACGACTGGTATTACTGGAATTCTGACTTGGCGAACTGGGTTTCGGCATTTCATCACCTGCTGATAAGAATGTATTAGCGTGATGCACAGTATAACGTTTTCCCGCTCAATAAGGAGGAGAACCGGATAAGCTCTCCTCATGGGAAAATAACTTAAGACAAAAATACCAAATCCGCTGGTGAATAACGTAATTTCAAGGTATTGCCTTTTAACACCAACACTTCGTTCAGTTTCACAAAGTCTTGTTCACTCATCACAAATACATACGGGTCGCCATCTTCGAGCAATTTATCAACGGTGACACGCTTATCATTGGCATCAAACGTAAAGGCTTTTCCTGCACGTATTGCATCCCAATATTGTTGCATTTGTTGGCGATACCACAATTTAACAGTTTTACGGAATAAGTAAGGGTAAACTTCCATTTCTTCCGTTAATTGTTTTAAATCATTAATCACCACGCCATCCAAGGTTTTATCATACAACCATAAATTGCCGATTTTCTCCGGCGTTTTAGGCGGTGATTTTTCCAAGGATGCGATTTTACGTTTTGCACTATCTTGTGCCAATTTAACACCGTAACTCAATACATCGCGTAATTTGCCTGCCAATGTCATGAAGAAATACGGGTAAACCAAACCTTCTTTTAGCAATAAATAATTCACGCTTTTTTTCAAACGGTCTGCCAACATGGATTTGGTCAAATCCGTGCCGTCCGCATCGTCGCAATCACCGGGGAACACCCACGCTAACGGACGACCATTCTTTTCCACTTCGCTAGTGACAATGTAACCGGGGATACGATCTTGCAGCTTATCCTTAATCACAACCTCTTTACCATCACGCAGAAACGACGCTTGCGTAATCCATTTACTCGTGCCCCATGTACGCCATTCTGCTTTTTGCACACCTAAAATTTGCATGAATTTTTCGGTTGCCATTAACCCAATCGCCGCTGGCTGATGATAACCACCCGCCACTGGTTTGGTTTGCAAACTGCTTTCTTTACCTTTCACATCGAGTGGCGTGCTCAAACTGTCAGGCGAATAATGCGTTTCGAGGGCATCAATCCCTTGCAAACGTAATTGCACCGCGCCCTGCCCTTGCGTGAGTTTTTCCTCAAACAAATCTTTGCTATCGCCACCGATTTTCGCCCAATGCGCGGGATTTTCCGCTTTAAACATCATTGAATCGCCGTCTGGTGAAAACCCCACCACATGAAACGATCCCTTAATCAAGGTGTATGCCATGCCCATTTGTTGCTCCTCAGTGAATTGGGGAGTTATTAGACAATAATTACGCACAAAACGCACTCCGCGCTGTAGTATCATCGCCGCATTGGATTGAAGGAGACCGCCCATGTTGTTTTCCGCCCTGACTGCCGCGCTTGAAACGGCGTTTAATGCATGGCTCAAGCTGGATGCCGACACACACGGCAATGCTTTAGCACGCTTACAAACTCTGCAAGGCAAACTGATTTGCTTACACATTCGCAACCCTGATTTGTGCCTGTATTTCCTGCCAACCGCTGACACGGTACACGTTAGTAGCGATTATGCCGCCACCCCCGATGTCACGATTCACGGTTCTGCCCTCGCACTCATGCGCCTAGCCAATGCCGAAGACAGCGGCAAAGCCACCTTGGAAAACGGTATTCAAATCGACGGTGACATGGCGTTAGGCAATCGTTTCAGCCAAATCTTGCGTGAAATCGACGTGGATTGGGAAGAATTACTGTCTCGCGCGGTGGGCGATGTGTTAGCACACCAAATGGGGCAACTTGCCCGCACGGGCAAAGGTTGGCTGGACGATTCCGCCCATGCCATGCGTTTGAATACCAAAGAATATTTGCAGGAAGAAAGCCGCTTATTACCCGCCGATGCCGAAGTACGCCACTACATGGATGAGGTCGATAACCTACGCATGGCTACCGACCGCCTCGAAGCGCGTCTCAAACGTCTGGAAAAATCCAGCAGCATGTAAGCAGCTAATGCGCTCGCAGTAAGTAGACTTTTTCCTCGGTGCGCTCGGTAACGGAATGCCCATAACCGGGGTGCGTTTCAAAGCCTTGCTCACCGTGCACTAACTCAATGCTGTACGCTGTTTCGTAAAGCGCGGTGATTTCGGTATCAATCACCCAATGGGTATCGATGGCGTGTGCGTCGGGGTATTCGGTGGTCAATAACAACGTGGGGCAAGCTTGCGGCAAAATGTGCTGCATATGGCGCACATAACGCTTACGTACCGCCGGACTTAATGCCAACAATGCCGCACGATCATACACCGCGACAATACCCAACAAATCTTGCTGTTTCAGGTCGAAAAAATCCCCGCAGTAAATGGTGATTTTGTCGCATTGCCAACGTATCAGCTTACCGTGACGGGTTTTGTGCGGAATCAACTGATTTTCGGCAAAAAACGCAGCTACCGCAATCGCACTTAATTCGACACCCATGACATGACAATTCTGGGATAACAGCCATTGCATATCCTGACTTTTACCACACAATGGCACGAACACATGCGCATCAAAAGGCAAGGCTAACACCGACCAATAATCTTGCAATAAGCTATTGGTGTGTGACTGGTGAAAGTCTATCTGATTATTTTCCCAAACTTTTTTCCAAAGCTTGTTGGACATGAGTGTTTTCCTGCTTTGGCGGGCGTTGAATCGTGTCGATGGAAATGTACACAGGTGGTGTACTTCCCTTGAACGGACTAGCGGGTTTGACTGGCTCAGTTTTCGTTACATGAAAATAACGCAAACCGTTCAACATCCCCGAAATCGCCGCCCCTTTACCCTTCACATCATGCAAGATCGCTGCCAACACATGCCCAAGCACCAACCACGCCAAGACTTGCGACAAACCCGTGTGCCATTGATGCATCAACCAACCCACAACCGTGTACGGCGTGTTGTACAACAAACCCGTCATGCTCATACCCAGCAATAACACGAACATCACGGGGTAAACCAAGCGCCATAATGGATTATGCGCAAACCAATTCGGTAAAGGTTCACGCCCCCACGTCAGGTAAAAGCGCAGCATTTGCTTAATCCCCTGCCATTGTGCGCGATCCGGCACGAATGCTTGCCAACTCGCCGCACCCGGCAAAATGAACAGCAAAATCAACCGTCCGACCACCACCAACAGCAGCAATTCCCCCGCAATAACATGCCAATCGCGCCAGAAAGCATCATCCATTGCTCCCCACGCCAAAGCTTGCGCACTCCACCACTGAAACAGCACGCCCACTGCCATTAAACCATGCGCCGCCCGCACCCAACCCGACCAAACTGGGACACAACGAATGGTTTCTGTGCTCATGGCAATGTTCCTTAAGTAATACAAAAATATTGAATAACGACCGACAAGGTACGGCAAATGCGCTTACCGCACCTTGATCTTACCCAAAATTGCTCGCATGAAACGGGAAACTTACGGCATCACTACGCCACACGCCATGCGTGCACCGCCACCGCCCATAGGATTCGGGTGATCAGCGTGATTATCACCACCCGCATGAATCATGAACGAATGCCCTTTAATGTCCGCCATTTTCAAACGCGGAGCTAATACCGGCTGGGTTGCATTGCCATCCATGTCAACGTACAACGGTGGTAAATCGCCCAAATGCCCATCGCCCCACGGCAAACCGTGCTTATCGGTTTTCGCGGGGTCGAAATGCCCACCCGCCGCCAAACCCGCCACCATTTTGCCGTCTTTTTCCGCCGCCGCGCAGCTCGGATTCACATGCATGTGGAAGCCGTGCAAACCTGCGGGCAAACCTTTGAGGGTTGGGGTAAACACTACGCCATACGGCGATTCGCTGGCAACGATTGTCCCGATTGCCTCGCCCACACCCTTTTCCGTCACCACATTCATGGTAATGCTGGTATCGTCAGCGCGAGCAGTTGTGCCAGCCAATGCCGTCATCAATGCCAGCATCGCCAGACTAATGGATAAAGTTCTGTTCATCATTTCACTTCCTGTTGTTGATTAAATGTGAAACATCACTATCCTCAGCCTGCCTTACAACGGCAAGAGTCCCTAAAAAGCTGGTTGTATTGCGTGGACAGGTGGGTCATGCACTCGCCTCCGTGCGGAATGTTCCGGCATAACGGTACACTTCACCGAACCACGGGTGCGTCAGGCGGAAATCCATTGCAAAGCTGCTGTCATCCAGCGCGGTTTCGACAATGGTGGTATGCCCTAACACCAACCATTCGGGAATTGGGATTAATACGCTGCCCAGTTTTAGCACCAAATGCTTACCGCTGTAATGCAGCTTGCCATCTTGCACCGCCACCGCCATGCGCAACCCCATAATGGGACTAACGTATTCAATGACTTCATTACCGCCGCCGTATTGCCAACGGCTTTGGAACAGAATCGTTTTGCCATCGGGAAAGGTAATGGTGCGTTTCCAACATTGCGTATCGCCATCCATGTACTTTGCCACCGTGGTCGGGATAGCCTTGCCGCGCCGATTGAGCAATGCCCCAAACAACCGCAAAAAGTGCAGATACGGTTGCATAAGCGCGGGGTAATCAATATCCAACGCGCCCACATCACGGTTATCGCCCTGCTGATAATGCGCCTGTAAGGCAGGTGGTAACTGCGCCCATTGCGCACCGAGAGCTTGTTCCATCAAGGGTTTAGTCGTCATATCAACCTCCGAAACTGGTTTTGAATACCATCAAAAACACCACCGCCAGCATTGCGATAAACGCTGGCACGCCCAAGCCAAACCAAATACGCGCGTAACGCCAATACAACGCGGGTAACGCGGATTGTGTTTTTACCGCTTCGTCTGCCAAAGCCCGCATCCGAATTTGTAACCACACCACGGGCAACCAACACACGCCCGCCACGACATACAAACTCAAACTGATGGCTATCCACGGCGTGGTCAACGGTAAACCGAGTAAATGCACCATCCACAAACCGCTAATGGGCTGAAAAATCACGGTTGGCGTGGTGAAAATCCAATCCGCCAGCACCACATGCCGATTCATCACCGCAATGTGCACCACATTACCGCTGCGATCCGCCATCCATTTGTAAAACGCACTGCCCAACCCCGTGCCAAACAGCAACACCATGCTGAGAATGTGCAGGTATTTCAATAACAAATAACTCATGCTGTAACCTCATCCACACTGCGCGGCATTCTGCCCAAAAATGCTACCAACGGCGCGACATCAGCCGTATTGCCGCGTTGTAACATGCGTAAATTATCAGGATGCAACATCGGTATCAGAAACCGCCCGATAAACGCACTCGTCATTACCAATGGCAATGGAATCGGCAATACTCGTGCAGGCGATTTCCCCGCTTGCTGGCGCAGGATTTGCAACCATTCCACGAAACTCAACGGGTACGCGCCGACCACATCCAACGTGCGTTGCACAGGGCTGGCGTGCAAACAGTGCAATACCGTCGCCACCACATCGCTAATGTGCACGGGTTGAATGCGTTGTTTGCCATCGCCCACCAACGGTATCAGCGGCAAGGTGGCCAAAGTACGAAACAGTTTGAAACTCACCCCGCCCGCGCCATACACCAATGACGGGCGCAGCACGAACCATTCCAACGGCAAGCTGCGTAACGCATCATCCGCCGCCTTTTTCGTGAGTTGGTAAGGGGTAAATGCTTGCTCATCCGCGCCTAATGCCGAGATTTGCACCACACGCTTGACCCCCGCAGCGGCACAGGCTTGAAACAAAGCAATCGGGGCATGTTGATGCAATGCGGCAAAAGTCCGCCCCTGCGTTTCGGCAATCATTCCCACGCTATTGATCACCGCATCCACACCTTGCAAATGCGGCAACCAACGTTCGACGGTCAACATTTGCTGGAAATCGACCCCGTAACGGCGACTAATCGGCACAACTTCGTGCCCCGCAGCCAGCAAAGCCTGTTGCAAATGCCGCCCAATGAATCCACTTGCTCCAGTGAGTAACACGCGCATAACGAATCCTTAGCTGGGTAAAGCCACACTATCCGCAACCGTTTACACCACAGCAAGAGTCCCTAAAAAAGGTCAAGCCATTCGCCAAAATCCCAAACATGGCTCTTGAATGCTTGATGGTATAGGCTTACACCTGATCAATAACAACGGGAAAAACAAACCGATGCCAATCAAATTCACCCAATTATTTAATGATTTTACGGAAAGCGAACAAGCTTCCGGCGTGATACTTATCTTGTGCACCCTCATCGCAATAATGCTGGCGAACTCCAGCTTATCACCTGCCTACCTTGCTTTTTGGCATACGGAAATCGGTATTACCTTGGGTAGCTTTACGCTGTCACACAGTTTGGAACATTGGGTCAATGATGGCTTAATGGCGATTTTTTTCCTGTTAATCGGTTTGGAAATCGAACGCGAAATCTATATCGGTGAACTTTCTGACCTAAAAAGTGCATCGCTACCGATTATGGCAGCAATTGGTGGAATGCTCACACCCGCGCTGTTCCACTACTTATTAAACCAAGGCACAGCGACGCAAAGCGGCTTCGGTATTCCTATGGCAACCGATATTGCCTTCGCCATTGGTGTATTAATGCTGCTGGGAAATAAAGTCCCGCTATCGTTGAAAATTTTCCTCTCCGCGCTCGCCATTGCCGATGATTTAGGCGCAATTGTGGTGATTACCTTGTTTTACACCCAAGGCTTTTCACTCGTGTATTTTCTGTTAGCCATAAGCGTGTTCGCGGGCTTATTGATTTTGAATCGACGCGGTGTCACGACCTTATGGCTCTATCTCGTGTCAGGCGCAATCATGTGGTTTTTTATGCTGCAATCGGGGATTCACGCAACCATAACTGGTGTGCTGTTAGCCTTCGCCATCCCCTTTCGTAATGCAGGTGAAGATTCACCAAATCATCAACAATCCCCCTCTTATCGCCTCCAACACAACTTACACAAACCCGTGGCATTCCTCATTATGCCGTTATTCGCACTCGCCAATACTGGCATTGCTTTCAATGGCAACTGGGCAGATAGCTTAATCAGTGCGAATAGTTTGGGTATTAGCGCGGGTTTGGTACTCGGCAAACCCATCGGCATTACCTTGTTCAGCTTTCTAGCTGTAAAACTCGGCTTATCCCAATTACCTAGCGACATTACTTGGCGACACATTGTTGGGGCTGGTTGCCTTGGCGGCATTGGTTTTACCATGTCGACTTTCATTACCCTGTTAGCATTTGAACAAGCCGAATTAGTGCAATTGTCAAAAATCGCGATTTTATGCAGCTCCTTGCTTGCTGGTATCCTGGGCGTGGTGATTCTCAGTTGGCACAGCAACAAGGTAGGAAACACAACACCATGACTTATGACACGACTCAATCTTCTGATCACTGAGTCCGTTCTTAAAAAATGCTATATTTCGCACTCCTTGTTACTTAGTTATTGACGGACACCCACATGGCATCACTACACGAGCAATTACTCAAAGCGGGTTTAATTGACAAATCCAAAGCCGAAGCCGCCGAACGCGAGCAACGCAAAAACGCCCACAAACACACGGCACAAGCGCAGAAGAAAGCCAAAAAAACGGGCGAATCTTTAGTGGATGAAGCCAAATTGCTGGCGGAAAAAGCCCTGCAAGAAAAAGCCGAGCGTTCCAAAGAACTGAATCGCCAACAGCGCGAACAAGCCGAGAAAAAAGCCATTCAAGCGCAAATCAAGCAATTGATTACCCTGAATCGCATTGACCGCAGCAAAGGCGGCCTCAGCTACCAATTCGCGGATGGCAGCAAAATCAAAAACATTTACGTCACCGACAAACTGCAAGATCAACTCGCGTATGGCGTGGTTGCAGTCGTGAAATTCGGCGATGGTTACGAACTCGTGCCCAAACAAGTCGCGGAAAAAATCGCCCAACGCGATGCTGCTTGCATCCTCGTCCTCAATACTGGCAGCACGCAAGCCACGGTGGAAGAAGACGACCCGTATGCAGATTACAAAATCCCCGACGATTTAATGTGGTAACGCGGGCGTAATGCTAAACTGCCGCCCTTTCCCCTGACTGGTTTGCAGCATGAAACCCTTCACCCGCCTTTTCCGTCTGTGGACGATTAACCGTGTCATGATTCGGCACGGTTTGGACGAACTCGCGTTTCACATTCCGTTTCTCAGCCCAATTGCCTTTATTTACCACTTATTACCGTGGAATTGGGGCAAGGAAGAAACCCGTCCACGCGGGGAACGCATCCGCCGTGCCTTGGAAGATTTGGGGCCCATCTTCATTAAATTTGGGCAAATGCTCTCCACGCGCCGCGATTTGCTACCCGATGACATTGCTGCTGAACTAACGCGCTTGCAAGACCGCGTGCCGCCGTTTTCCAGCACCGAAGCGCGGCAAATGATTGAAAAGGCTTACGGTAAATCGGTCACGGAAGTTTTCCAATACTTTGAAACCGAACCAATGGCATCGGCTTCGATTGCGCAAGTCCACGCTGCCAAACTCTGGGATGGCAAAGACGTGGTGGTCAAAGTATTGCGCCCCAATATCGATAAAGTCATCCACCAAGACGTGGAATTGATGTATTTATTGGCGAATTTGCTGCAACGTTATTGGAAAGAAGCTCGCCGTTTGCGCCCCGTAGAAGTGGTTGCGGAATACGAAAAAACCATTTTCGACGAACTCGATTTAATGCGCGAAGCCGCCAATGCCTCGCAAGTACGCCGCAATTTCGAGCACAATCCGGTGTTATACGTGCCGGAAGTGTATTGGGATTATTGCCACCCGAATGTCATGGTCATGGAACGCATTTACGGCATTCCGGTCGGCGACATTCCGCGCCTGCAAAGCCTTGGCATTAATTTCAAACGCTTGGGCGAATTGGGTGTGGAAGTATTTTTCACCCAAGTATTCCGCCATAACTTTTTCCACGCGGATATGCACCCCGGCAATATTTTCGTGGATGCCAGCAACCCGAATGAACCACAATACATGGCGGTGGATTTCGGCATTGTCGGCACATTATCACCTGCCGATAAACGTTATTTAGCAGAGAATTTCTACGCCTTTTTCCAACGCGATTATAAGCGCGTCGCCGAATTACACGTTGAATCCGGCTGGGTACCACCGACAACTCGCGTTGATGAATTTGAATCAGCAATTCGTGCGGTTTGCGAACCCATTTTCAACTTACCGATTAAAGATATTTCCTTCGGGCATTTCTTATTGCGCCTATTCCAAACCGCTCGCCGCTTTAATATGGAAGTGCAACCACAATTAGTGTTATTGCAAAAAACCTTATTAAACATTGAAGGTTTAGGACGACAGCTTTACCCCGATTTGGATTTATGGTCAACCGCCAAACCGTTTATTGAACGCTGGATGGATGAACAAGTCGGCGTGCGGGCATTATTCAATGGCGTAAAAGATAATTTACCCAAATTACTCGAAAACCTGCCGTACATGCCGAATATGCTGCACGACATTATGAAACAAACCACGCAGCAACAATTAAAACTGCATTGGGAATCGCAACAACTTGACAGCTTACGCACTGAAATGCGCCAAGCCCAACGCAGTAATCGCATGGCAATTATCGGCGGCAGTTTATTAATTACCGCCACACTGACCACCGCTTCAACGCTCGCCCCCAGTTTATTGGGCGTATCGCTTTTAACGTGGGGATTCGGCGGCACAGGATTAACCCTGCTCGGCTACAGCCTGTTACGCAAGTAACAGGCTACAAAACAGCGCGACGAATACTCACGATTTAAAGGAAAAATGTTTTCTCATATCTTTCAATAAATCATCGATATTCACCCCTAGATAATCCATCAGCTCGAAAAACCATGCGAGGTGTTCCCCCAACTTATCTGCATCCTCCTCAGTAGCAGATAATAAACAAATGGCAATTCTCGCACTTAAAGCATCATAGTTACTAAAATCACGAAGTTTTTCATTATCATCAAGGTATTTCCACCAAAAATTAGCATATAAATGGTAAGTTTCAGAGGACATATCACCATTTATGTATTTTTCAGTTATTTCAATCGTATCAAAATCTACAATCTGCTTGGGAAGTTCAATTTTTTTATCCCGAATAACCTTTAGCAGAAAAGCAAGATATAATACTACTGAATCCTTACTATTGTTTGGCCAGTCTATATTTGAGATATTCACTTAAAATAATATTTGGTTATAGTTTATAAGAATTGGAGTGAATGTCAGTTAATAAATTTGCCGACCATCTTATCATAGAGTTCAACATTAGATGCATATCTTTCAGTAATAATCAATCAAAAGAAAATACAATATTTATAATACACACTTCTAAGTAGTTCTACCCGCCACCATGTCGGTAATGCTCGCGACATTCGTTGCCCCATCGTAGGTATACGTCAGATCACGCACCAAATCCTGCTGATCCTGAATACCCGTGGTAATGCGCCGTAAATGCCCCGAATACACATCATAATCGCGACGGGTTAACAGACCATTGCCCGCTAACTCGCCGTCAATACAACCGAACCAGTTAATTTCAAAAAACTTGTATAACAGCTTTTAAAAACACTTATAGAGCATGATTCTTATTACTTGTGATACAGTTCATTTGACAGACTTGCATTACTACTTAACATAAAAATAAAAGAACTCACTAATCTCTTCACATGATGCCAACTGTTCAAGCTTTAATAATTCATTTTTATCTTTTCTTAGTCTTGTTGCGGCACAAAATATCAGCATTTTTGAAATCTTTTCATCACAAGACATTTCAAAAAGAAAGTCGTCAATACAAAAATTTCCTAAAAAAAACCTCCTTAACTTGTCGTTACCTATAGTAGATAACATTATTTCTATTTGATGATCAGTTAAAATATAGCAGATAACATTCATTGTTCTTGCACACACTACTATATTTCTGTCACTTAAATAATTAACGATTAAATTAACATCATCACAATCTTCGGCATTAATAGCCAAAAAATCAATCAATGCCGCCTTTATTCTAAAATAATCTTTTTTTAACAGCAATTTAATTAAAGGAAAAATCGTTACATCCTTCAACATTAAACTTTCTTCAATAACAAATGATAGTGCCATATAATCACCAACTCTATTTGCTTTTGAAGCCATGTAATTCAAAGCATCTACTGATGCACCTTCATACATTAAATTCGACAATTCATTCACTAACTTACCGTGTTTATCTGAGTTATAAATCAGATCACAATCTAAAAGCTCATGAAGAACATGGTAGGCAGAACTTGTTGCCTCATCATTAATTTCTTTATTCCACATAATTAAAATTCATCCAGCTTTCTGTTAATAGAGTTCAGCAAGTCTTGCTCGATATTTATTCTATCCTTGTGTCCTTTATCTAGAGTACCAAAAACTGACTTTTCTCCTCTTCGGGTAGACAAACTGGTTTGAAAGATGCTTTTGGCTTGTTCAAGTGCACTTTTATTATAACCTAACTGCTTAACAGCATTTTCTAAGTCAGAAGCGCTCCCATGTAATCTGTTACCCTTAGTACCAGTTGCAAAATCTATTAACTTTTCTAAACCGCAATTATTATGCACCCAAACGCCGTCATTGCCGACGAAATACGTGTGATAATCAGCGACCTCGAAGTTATAGGTGTCGTGATGTTGCGCATCGTGCGTAATGGCTTGTACGGTTTGGGTTTCGCCCGCTTTCCAACTGCTGAGTTCGTCGCCAATTTGCAGTTGTCCGGCTTGTACCCAGCCCTTGCCGTCGACATGGAAGGGGTGTTCTGCCGTTACGCCTAATGTTTCATTGCCACCGTGTGCCTTGTGGAAAGTAACACGCAGAATGGCTTTGTTTTGATTGTGGAAAAGCCGAACCACGGGTTTCCAAGTGGTGTCTCCCGTCGTTTCATCGCGTGATAAGACGAGATCACCGACTTGAATGGCTTCAATCGGCTTGATGCCATCCTTGGTTTGCACAGGTGTTCCGGCAGTGAAGCAGTTAGGGAGCTTAGTAAAAGCACTAGAAAATTTACCAATAATACCAGATGCAACCATTCCACCCATATCATATAAAGCTTCACGCTGCATTTCTTTAGTAGCAATATTAACACCTTCCCATGTAGACGTATCCACATTGTAAAGACTAGGTGCTATATCCGACATAAATAAAGTGGGATCAATCATTAAAACAAAATTAGGATCACGACCATCGGGATCAACATACTTATACGGGTTGTTATTAGCATAAGCATAGCGGTTTAAACTATGAAGGTTATTCGGATTGGGTTCTGCTGGGTCAACCGACATAAAACGTCCGATAAGCGGGTCATAATAACGCGCACCAAAATACGATAAACCACTTTCAGTATCTATCGTCTTGCCTGCAAACCAATTGTTATTGGTGCTAGAGGTAATCGAACGAACTTGACGTTCACCGTAAGGCTTATAATTCTCCCGCCAACTGATAACACCATCTGGATGCGTCGTTGCCATTATCGGCGAACCCACCTGATCAGGGTGATAAAACGTTAAGTTTTCACCTGCGGTAATACTTCCGGGTAATTGCTTAATTTCCTGAGCATCAATAATGCCATCTTTATCAAGATCAAAAGTAGAACTCCATAGACGGCGCATTGCAATTTGCTTTGCACCCAAATAACCGTATTGTTTCGCTTCACCCTTCCCCAGCGTGTACTCTAGGATAAGATTGCCGTTTTGAGCATAGAAATAATAGGTACTAATTCCTGATTGGGTTTTCTTAACACGTACATTATTAGCATCATAATCTAATGTCACAGCCGAAGTTGTTGTGCAATTAATACACCGCAAGTTTTGTGCATCATCATATTTAAATGTCGACTCGCCCCCAGTTTATTGGGCGTATCGCTTTTAACGTGGGGATTCGGCGGCACGGGATTAACCCTGCTCGGCTACAGCCTGTTACGCAAAACATAAAATAAAAAAAGCCGCCTAGTTTCCTAAGCGGCTTGATTCAGTTCCGTCTGAGCGTTAAAGCGGTGACTTATTTGTTAGCGGGTGCTACGTCAATGGTCACGGTGGCTTGTTTGCTATTACCGTTTTTATCCATCACAGTATAAGTGAAGGTATGGTCAGAGCAATAACCGCTACGCAGGGTGTATTTAATGGATTTACCATCGGCACTGATTTGCGCTGTACCATAACGTGGCGTGGCAACCGCCGTAATGGTCATTTCATTGCCGCTATCATTACCTAATACATCCAACGATTTGGTCACGGTATCATTCAGGTCAATTAATAAATAGTCGTCCGCGACGGTTAACGCGCTGCAAGTGTTGCAAATGCCGATGTCTAAGGCGACTTTCGCGGTACTTTCTTTGCCATTCGCGGTGATTTTGTAGGTCAGTTCATCCGTACCGATGTAATCCGTGGTTGGGACAAACACTAAGTGATTACCAACCACGGTTGCTGTGCCATGTAATGGCGCGGTGACAATGGTAATGGTTGGCGTTACACCGCTTGGCACGGTGTCATTCGCCAGAATACCTAAGTCTGTACCCGCACTGTTTTTGGTAATCGGATAGTTATCCTCGGCTGCCACAACATCGCCACCCACTGCGGCAACGTGTACATAGGCATTACCCGTGACGCTATTACCCTGACCATCATCGACGGTGTAGGTGAAACTGTCATCACCCGTGAAATCTTTCGCTGGGGTATAATACAGCCCTTTGTTACCGTTCAAACTGACCGCGCCATTGCCCGGTTGCGTGAAGCCGCTAATGGTTAATGTACCGCCATCTGGGTCTGTGTCATTCGCCAACACATCAACCGTCACTGGCGTATTAGCCGTGGTATCCGCCGCGTCGTCTTTCACGGTTGGTGCACCATTTGCCCCAACAGTCACGGTGACAGTCGCGGTATCTTCATTACCCGCTGGGTCAGTAATGGTGTATTGGAAAGTATCCGTACCAGTGAATTCCGCATTCGGTGTGTAAACCAATTGATTACCCGATTGCTCGACTTTGCCACTGCTGCCTTGTTGGAAGCTTTTAATGGTTAAGGTATCACCGTTTGGATCATCATCGTTTGCCAGCACGTCAATCGCTACCGCTTTGCCTTGCACGGTAGTCGCTGCATCACCGTAAGCCAGTGGTTTGGTCGCACTACCCGCCGCACCTTTCGCGGTTTTGTAAGTATCAACGGTTTGTTTGTAGTCCGCCGTATTGTGCAATGCTTGGCGTACCCACAATGGCGGTGAAGGAATCAACTCTTTACGCCACACCACTTTCGGGTCGGTTTTGCTAGTGCCACCTTCTTCAATGACTTCGTTTTTAACTTCGTTTTGGTAGTTCACGTATTCAATATCAACGCGCCGGTTTTTGTGGCGTTCGGATTCAGTATTCGGGTATTTCGGTTGTGATTCGCCCAAACCTTCAGACAGTAACTCATCCGCACTGAAGCCATTTTTCGCCATGAAATCACGCACCGCATTGGCACGACGTTGGGACAAATCCAGATTGTGTTTGTCTGAACCCAGATCACAGGTATTGCCCGTAATGCGAATATTGCCTTCATGCCCAGCGGCACGAATTTGCCCGACTACTGCTTGCAGACGCTCTTTCGCTTCGGGGGTCAGTTTGGCTTTATCGAGTTCAAAGAAGGTATCCGCTTCTAATTCCATCGTGTGCTTAACCAGCTTTTGTGCCATTTTCGGCTGCTGCTTAATTTCTTCGCCCGGAATTTCCACGCGCACGCGGCGATATTGTTGATCCGCCTGCCAAACACCCGACTCACTGGCGATGTCATAACGGTAACTCACACCACCACGCGTTTCGGTTTTTTGGTTATCGCTATCCGCACCACCGGATTTTTTGGAAACTGCCAAGTCAGCACCCACGCTGTGTGGCGTTCCGGGAATGAATTTTTCCACACCGCCAGATACCGTGGTCTGCGTTGGCTTTTTCTCGCTGTCAGTGTGGTCTGTACCCCATTCGTAGTCCAAACCGCCTTGTACGCGCATTTGTTGATCCGGCAAGTAAGTACCCGCACGCCCACCGACACCGTAGTCGTAAGCTTTTTCTTTCAAGCCTGAACCATCTGTGGCATCACGCGCATTGGAAATCCCTTTGCTAACGCTGCCAGACCAGAACATTTTGTCGTTCTCTTGACCGTAACCAGCCGTGACTTTTTTGTCTTTTTGCTCGTTTTGGTCGTAAGCCCCAAACGCTTTATTAACGTGAGTTGGCTGACCATTCGCATCGGTCGAAACCCAATGCTGGTTCAATTTCACGCCCATGCCAGTGACGGTTTCTTCATTTTTGTCCGACTTCGCTTTCGGATTGACGCCAATGTAACCTTCACCAATCGTGGCACTGTTTTCATTTTCTTGAATGACTTGGCTGCCTTCCGCCTTGATTTTTAAGTCGGAATCAATGCCCACGCCCACGCGCGTTTTACCACCAACATAGCCCGTATTGACGCTGGATGTTTCGGTTGCATCTTGCACAAAACCGTCACTGTCTTGGCCTAATTGCTGTGCTTGTTGCATGGTATCGGGAGCGGCTTGCATCGCTTCGGGTGGTACGCCATCTTGCATACCTTGCGCAGCGGCATCCCCTTCGAGGGTTAACGTGTCTTGTTGAGCAGGCATTTCAGTATAAGCATTGCCCGCCCCATTATCGGCAGCCAATACCGCAACGGAACAGAATAGCAATGGTAGAACAGCCCATCGGGAAAAACGGATTTTCTTGTTATTCATCTTGAATCTCTCTGCAATTGTGCTTTTTTATCATTGGTATCGGATGCACTAGATTACCACTATATTCCGTGTGGTGCGGATACCACAATTATCTTCCGATAAGCGCAACCTCAAACGCAGGAACAAACCCAGCGCGTAGCCAACGAGCTGAATCTACAGGAATTTAAGTTTGCGCCAACTGTCGGAAAGCCCTTTGTTTACAATTAATATCAGGCTGTATACTCTAAGCGTGTTTACGTCTATCGCCAACCGCGCACAGATAAACGGTATTAGTTTGGATTTCTGCTATTTATTAGTCAATTGTGAGCGAGCAAACCCAACCTTTTTGGCATCACGGAAATTCGTAAGGGAGCCAACACGACCATGTTTTTGCGTGTCATGCATCTCACGCCATTTTTCGGCATTATGCTGTTGATTTACTGGCTGGCAGTGCAAGTAAATTTATTTCCCAAAGGCTTAAATTACGTCATGTTTCTGGTCGCATTACCCTCTGGTGTGACATGGCGACCCACATGGGGCGACTTCTTGGTACTATTGGGTATAGTCTTCCTGTATATTGAACTATTCAAATCGACCCGCACTTCTGAAACCACGATCTTTGACCATTTACTCTCCACGGTAGTCCTTATCTTGTATTTAACATCTTGGTTGACTTCACCGTGGGCTGGCAATTCGGTGTTTCTGATCCTTACAGGGATGGCACTTTTGGATGTCATCGCGGGCTTTACCATTACCATCTCGGCAGCACGTCGGGATTTATCCTTAGGAGGGAGAGGTTGAGTCGTTACCAACAACGCGCCAAAAAACGCTTTGGGCAACATTTTCTGCATGATTACAGCGTTATTGAACGCATGTTAAGTGCGTTATGCCTGCAACCCACGGATCGGGTGGTGGAAATTGGCCCCGGCCCCGGCGCATTAACCTTCCCTCTACTCGAACGCCTAGCGCGTTTGGATGTGGTTGAAATTGACCGCGATTTAATTGCATGGTGGCAACAACAACCCCAAGCAATGGGTAAATTGCACATTCACGCGCAAGATGCCTTGCACTTAGACATTCCCGCCTTACGCGGCGATGCTGAACAACTGCGTGTGGTCGGCAACCTGCCGTATAACATTTCCACCCCGCTAATATTCCACCTGTTGCATCACCGTGAACACATTCGTGACATGCTGTTTATGCTGCAAAAAGAAGTGGTGGATCGTATTACCGCCGCACCTGACGATGCGCATTACGGGCGGTTATCCGTGATGGTGCAATATTACTGCGAACCGTCGTATTTAATGCTGGTCGGCCCCAGTGCTTTCGACCCACCGCCGAAAGTCGACTCTGCCGTGGTTTACTTGCGACCCTATGACGTACCGCCGCACGCTGCTAACAATACAGGGCACTTCGCGGACATCGTGGCGCAAGCTTTTTCCCAACGCCGCAAAACCTTACGCAATACGCTGAAAGGTCTGATTACGGGCGAACAAATGGAAAGCATTGGCATTGACCCGCAACAACGCGCGGAAACCTTATCCGTTGCGGATTTCGTCAATCTCAGCAATCTCTAATGCCCCGTCTGGCGTAAGTGCAACCGCTTACGCCTTATTATTTTGCAACTAACCATTGCCACGTTGCCATGCCTGCTAAAGTCATGAGTAATGAACCCATTACATGCACACTCACCGTTACCGATGCCCACAGCAGCCGCCCTTGCTGTAACAAATGCAGCACTTCCGCCGAAAATGTTGAAAACGTCGTCAATCCACCGCAAAAACCCGTGACAATCAACAGCCGCCATTCGGGAGCAAGCTGCGGCATCTGCGCAAAAAACGCAATCGCCAACCCAATAATGTAGCCACCCAAGCAATTCGCGATGAGTGTCCCCGGCGGTAATGTCGGAAACCAACTATTGAATTTCACCCCCAATACCCAACGCAATAACGCCCCCAACGCTGCCCCCAAAGCAATTGCCACCACCGCTTTCCACATGCGTGCTTACCCATTCTTATCGTAAAAACTCAGTCTAAAACAAAGCGCGAACGCATGTCCTGCAATCGCTGCCAACAAGCACTAGCAAGCGTTGGGAAACTCGGATCAGCTTGCGGCGTATCCATCACGCGCTGCCAAAACCGTTGCGCAATCGGCAGCATTTCCTGCCAATAAGTTAAGGCTGGTGGGGTTGTCACGCGCAAGGCAGGCACGTCTTGTGGAATCAAACCCGACGCACGCGGCGCGAACTGCATCGGCAACATGTCGTACACGGGTGCAAGGCGTAACTGGCTAGTTTGTTCATGGAAAAATGCCAGATTGCCCAAATGCATATCGCTATTGGCAATCATGCACCCGAAAGCGTACAAACGCTGCATGTATGCTGCATCTTCCGCACTGATCTGTTTCAATCGCTGTAAAGCGTGCGCCGATACCGCCCAATTCGCATCCGCCTGCCCGGTAAACGCATGGTCTACCGCCGCTAATGACACTAAACCAATGCGCCCACCCATTGAGGTACGGTCAAAGCGTTGCACTTCGAGGAAAGATTGCCCCTCAATGCTGTAAAACTGCGAAGTAGCCGCAGGAAATCCCGCCGCTTGCAAGGTTTGTAAGGCTAAATGTTCCGCTAACAGCAAACTTGCCCAGCGTCGCGTGACAGCATTATCTGCTGGCGCGGTGAACTTCACTAAAACATGAATGGATTCTACATCGTTATTAGCTTTTTTAAGTGTGGCGGTGAATTTCGGCTGTTCACCACCAGCGGACGAACCGACACGTTCCTGCCCCAAGGCTTGTGCCGCTAAAACAGGGTATTGCTGCACACGTTCTGCCACCAATAATGCATCGCTAACGGGCGGATTGAGCAAGCGCGATAATGCTGCATCGCCGACAAGCCAATTTCCCACGCAATCTTCCCCCAGTTGCGCCAAGGCAATCAGCACTTGATCATCACTCCACAAGCTCAAATCCGCAGGCAAACCCAAACGTTGGGCGTATTGATGGACAAACGCCCGCCCCAAAAACCCTTGCGGACGCATGTCTGCCAACCACCACGGCAAACCCGCCGTGTAGAAAGATTGCCCCGCCGCCAATGCCGTATCCGACCATTGCACCACATAACCACAAGCCTGCACGGGTAGCAAAACACCCTGTTCTTGCACCTGTCCAGCAGGGCTAATTTGATACAACGGAAACTGACGTTGCCCCATTACCCAACGCCGCGCCGCATAAGCAGACTGCCGCGCTCGTCCGTAACGCACCACGTTTTCCCCCAATTCTGCCACCCAGCGCGACAAGGTAGGCTGGGTAATCGCAAGGCGTTGCAAAATCTCACGCGCAGGCAAAGGCTGCGTTTGCAATAAGTTCAAAAGATCAGTCGCCGTCGGCATGGCAATCATCCACCTTGGTATTTTGCATGAATAATCAATGGATTTTGAATGGATACTCGTAAGCTGTCAAAGGTAGAGGTGATTCGCTACAATCCTATTTTCAAACCACTAATCATGACCATGACCCACATTCCCCTTTCGTTATATATCCATGTGCCGTGGTGCATTCGTAAATGCCCGTATTGCGATTTTAATTCGCATAATGCGCCGCAAAACCTGCCGGAACAGGCGTATATCCAAGCGTTATTGCGCAATTTGGAACAGGAATTGCCCTACATTTGGGGCAGGCGGTTAGAATCGATTTTCATTGGCGGCGGTACGCCGAGTTTGTTCAGCGCGGCGAGTCTGGATCAATTACTCAGCGGGATTCGTGCCATGCTGCCGTTTCGCCCGAATGTCGAAGTCACACTGGAAGCCAACCCCGGCACGTTTGAACAGGAAAAATTCAGCGGCTTTCGCGAGGCGGGGATTAATCGCTTATCAATGGGGATTCAGAGCTTCAACCCCGTCCATTTGCAAGTGTTAGGGCGCGTGCATAATCGTGAGGAAGCATTACGCGCAGCGGATATTGCACGCACGGCGGGGTTTGAGAATTTCAATCTGGATTTAATGTTCGGTTTACCGCAACAAACGCTGGAAGAAGCCATGCAAGATTTGCGGCAAGCCATTGATTTACAGCCAACGCACCTATCATGGTATCAGCTTACGCTTGAGCCGAATACGGTGTTTTACAAGCATCCACCCCAGTTGCCGGATGATGATTTGGTGGGGGATATGCATCTATCTGGGCAACAATCACTCAACACATCGTGCTACAATCAATATGAAGTTTCCGCCTATGCCAGAGCGGGCAAACAATGTCGGCATAACCGGAATTACTGGGAATTTGGTGATTACGTGGCAATCGGTGCGGGCGCACACGGCAAGATTACCAACCCAGCAGAAGGCAGCATTACCCGTTATCACAACCATCGGCAGCCTGCCGAATACATGCAGCAAGTCACGCAAGGTCAAGCGCGTAGCGGTTCGCAAGTGTTAACCGCACACGATTTGAACTTTGAATTCATGTTGAATGCGTTGCGTCTGCGTGACGGTTTTGCCGCTTCCCTGTTTACGGAGCGCACGGGTTTGGCATTTTCCCACCTTCAGGCGGGGCTAGATCAGGCATTGCAACGCCAGTTACTGACTTTTGACGGCGAGATCATCCGCCCGACGCAACTGGGTTGGCAATTTCTGAATGAAGTGATTCAACTATTTCTGGAGGATTAATTATGTCGCAGGCTCTAACTTACACCAACATTACCTGCCCTTACTGCCATAGTGAGTTTTCCACTGAAATTGACATAACCGCTGGCAGCCAAGACTATTACGAAGACTGCCAAATCTGCTGCAACCCGATTGAGCTCGACATTCACATTGATGCCGACGGGGAAATTACTCACATCAATGTCAGACCGGGAAATACCTAATATGGTGAACATAGCGAAAATCGGCAGTATTATTACCACCTTCATTGCCTTGAATTGTTGCACGACGGTGGCAGCAGCGGATTGGTATCAACCCAATGCGTTTACCAGCGCTAATATCCAGCTCACGGGCACACTCAATACGCAATACCCGGTTGAGTTGTATGTCGTGGATTTATTCGACACACCCAAAACCAAAATTGCCGAGCTAAAAGCCCGTGGCACACACGTTATTTGCTATTTTTCGGCTGGAAGTTACGAAAATTGGCGACCAGATAAAGCCAAATTCCCCGCAACGCTTTTGGGCAAAAAACTCACGGGTTGGGCGGGTGAACGGTGGTTAGACATCCGCGCACCCCAATTGCGCACGATTATGCGGGCACGGTTAAACTTGGCAGTGCAAAAAGGTTGCGATGGGGTTGACCCGGATAACGTCAATAGCTACACCAATGACACGGGCTTTCCACTCACCGCACGCCATCAACTGAGTTATAACCGTTTTCTTGCCACAGAAGCGCACTTGCGCAACCTCAGTATTGGTCTAAAGAACGACCTGAATCAGATTAAAGCACTCGTGAATTGGTTTGACTTCAGTATCAATGAGCAATGCCACACTTACAACGAATGCCACCTGCTTAACCCCTTTGTTCAAGCGGGTAAACCTGTGTACAACCTCGAATACCAACAACGTTACATCGACGACCCCGCCGCCCGCAAAGCCTTGTGCAGCGACGCGCTGAGTCGTGGTTTCCGCACCTTGATCATGCCGCCTTTACTCGACGGCACGTTCCGCCTCAGTTGCGATGATGAAACGCTGTAAAGGTCATTTGAACAACATCACTTGAATACGTCTTGGGTGAAGTTGTTGTACCAACCATAAGCGTATTCCGCGTCAACCTTGCGTTGTTCGGCAGTGGATGTGGACGAAGAAGTCCCGCCACTGCCCGCAATGCTTTCGATCATCTTGCCGTCGTCGGATAAGCGATACACACCGACCACGGAAATGGCGTAATCCTTGCTCACCACGCTGTAACAGCCATTGGAAAACGATGGGCTATCCAACACTTGCCCCGTCAACAAAGCGTTCACCGCTGCGGCACAGACTTTGGCTTCGGAATTCGCCGCGAAACCGGATTTCGGCAAGGAATCAGCAATGCACGCATCGCCAATCACATGCACACTGGGATGGCGTGTGGATTCAAACGTCAACTTATTCACCGGACACCAGCCCGTGGTATCAACCAAATCCACATCGAAAGCGAGTTTGCCCGCTTTCTGCGCCGGAATCAGGTTCACCACTTGCCCCGTAACGCTGTGCCCGTCTTTGGTTTTCACGGTTTTGGAAGCTAAATCCAAATCAGTCACGCGCGATGCTTCATTCAACCCCGACCACCATTCAAGCATCGCATTTTGCGTGCCGTAACCGTAGAGTTCCGCCCACGCTTGTTCAAACAACGCCTGTTTAGTGAAACTGGTTTTGGGGTCGAGAATAATGACTTTGGATTTCGGCTTATTATTCTTTAAGTAATAAGCAATTTGGCTGGCACGCTCATACGGTGCGGGCGGGCAACGGTATGGATTCGGCGGCGCACCAATCACTACCGTGCCACCATCCGCCATTGCAGTTAATTGGTCGCGTAAAATCGTGGTTTGTGGTCCCGCTTTCCACGCATGAGGCACGGTATCAATCACCGTTTCGCTGTAACCGGCAATGGTGTCGTAACGGAAATCAATCCCCGGTGAAATCACGCAACGGTCATACGGGTAACTAATCCCGCCTTTGGTTAAGACCAATTTACCCGCGTAATCCATGCCAATGACTTCATCTTGCACGACTTTCACACCGTGCGCTTTCAAGCCATCGTAATTGAATTGCAGCGATTCCAGCGTGCGTTCGCCACTCAATACTTCATTACTCATGTAACAAGTGGTGTAAATCGCATTCTTTTCAATCAGGGTTACGTCGAGATTCGTGTTGAGGCGGCGCAAGTATTTCGCCACCGTCGCCCCGCCCGTACCACCGCCAATCACGACGACGCGCTGGCTGGCAGCACCGACAATGGCGGGAAAACCCCATACGCTGGCGACTGTTCCGGCAGCTAAAGTTTTCAGAAAAGTGCGACGCGGCGAATTTAACTGCTGATTCCGTTGACGGGTATCCATGCTGCTTGCCTCCTAGCCGATCAAGCCGGGCAATGGCCCCGGACTGCTGTCTTGATTACCGAAACTATTGATATTCAGCCCCATGAATTGCGCGACTGAAACCAGAATTTTATTGTGTGGCGTACCGCTGAATTTCAAACTGCGCCCACCCGTAATGCCCGCACTGTGACCACCTGCGACAATGAATGGCATATCGGTATGGTTATGCCAGCCACCGTTTGCCAAGTCGCTGCCCACGAAAATAATGGTGTTATCCAGTAATGTGCCATTGCCTTCGGGAACACCCGCGAGTTGTTCAATCAAACGCGCCAAATGTTCGGTGTACCACGCTTTGATTTTAATGAAATCTTCCCCACCTGAATGCGATGCACCGTGACAGGTCATACCACTACCAGATTCAGGAATCTGATTTTCATTCACAGAATGCGACCACTTCAACGTAACAACACGGGTTAAATCACACGCCAACGCATGAACCGCAATATCGCGTTGCAAATCACTAATCACCCCCATTTTGTACGGGTCGCGGTATTCAATGCCATGCCAATAGTTCTTCTTTAGATCAACAGTAAAACCGGTCGGGTTGAAATTCCACGCTGCGCACGCGCCGACATTCGCCGTCAATTTCTTCTCGATTTCGCGCACCGACTCGACGTGCATATCCAACTTGGCTTTTTCCACCGCGCCGAGTTTGGTGCGTAAGGCATTGAGTTCCGCCAAGGAATTATCCAACACATTAATGCGGCGTTGTGCAATGAAGTTGCTTTGCGCATTCGTGCCAAACAACGATTCAAATGCTGCTAGCGGATTAGGTTCAGGTAGCACTTGTAAGCCGTTGTAGTCGAAAGTAATCGCATACACGCCCCACGTTGGTACGATATTGAGGTTTAAATGCGGACGCACGGTTTGGCTTTTGAAATATTGCCCAAGGTGGTAATCCAATGACACTGCTTTGTCGGATGACATACCATCCGCACCCGTCAGTAATTTTTGGATACCACCTTCGTGAGTAGAGCCCGGTCCTTTCATGTCCACCCCGCTCAAGAACACGCAATGCTGACGCACCCGTTCTAACGGTGCGGTCATGGCGGGCAAGGTGAAATTCGTGCCAGTCCCCACGGCGTGCCAGTTTTCGGGGCGCATTCCGTCTGGAAAATACACGAAAATGGCACGACGCGGCGGTTCACCTGCAAAAGCCATGTTCGCAAACGGTAAGGTTGCCGCACCGAGTCCGGCGGCAGCCATCCATTTCATAAAATCACGACGTTCTTTACTGATCATAATGGCGATCCCCTTATTGCGCCCGACGTAGGGTAAAGTTTGGCGCATTGACAATACTGATCAACATGGTTTGCAGGTTGTAACCATTGTCGGAATAGTTTTTCAGGTAACTATCCAATGCACATTGATCCGCCGTGGTTTCCAAATGCCCCGTAGTGTAACGGTAGTATTGCCGTGCCACGCATTGCGCAGCGGTTGGGCTATCCGACACCACCTGACTCAAGTTATTGAGGTCAGTAAAGGTCAGTTCTTCCGTTGGCGAGTAAGTTTCCAGCCCGCGCAAAATCGCACCAGCATTGATCACATTCCCGTTTTCGGTCTTGCGGAATTGCCCTGCACCGTCGTAGTTCTCGAAGCCAAAACCAGGACCATCCAAGTATTGGTGGCAGCTATAGCAGCTTGCGAACGCCTTGCTATGGAAATCAAAGCGTTGCCGCGTGGTCATGTTCGGGTCTGGATCGGGTGGCTGTACCAAACCGAAGTTCGCAGGTTCGGGCAATTCATGGCACAAAATCCGCTCGAAGAAGAAACGACCACGTTTGAACGGATGCGATTCATTACTGTTGGCATACCGCGCCAATACCGCGCCCAAGGTCAACAAACCGGTACGCGAACCGTCTGTTACTGGCGTTTTCTCGAACGCCGTACCGCTAGGACCTGTGAGTTTGTAGAAATCCGCCAGCGTTTTATTCGCAACCACATAATCAGCGGTGTACAACTCGTGGAATGATTGCGTGGAATCAAACGTGACGTAGTTGAAGAAGTTGATCAGCTCTTGCGACATTGCCGCTTTTACCTCAGCGGTATACGCCGGATACACCGTCGCATCTTTGGCAGGCAAACTGTACGGGCTGGTTTTCAATAACCATTGCCCGACGAAGTTACCGACTTGGGTGCGACTGCGCGATGCCGACAATAAACGCGAGGCTTGGCTAATGCGTTGTGCTGGTGTATCCAAAGCGTTTTGATCCGCCGCTAAGAACAGCACGTCATCCGGCATTGAACCCCAGAACAAGTACGACAAACTGCTGGCAACTTCATACGGCGTGAGTTTGTACGTGCCATCCGCCTGCAATTCACCCAGTTCAGAGCGATACAGGAAGTTCGGTGATACCAACATCGCCATCACGCTTTGTTCCACCGCGTCTTTGAATGCCGTACCGCTGAAGTTAGCCGCGTAAGTATCGACTTCAGCCGTGGTCAATGGACGGCGGAACGCCCGCTTACCAAAGGTTTGAATGAATTGCCGCGCACACGCCGTGTCTTGTTGGGTACACGGTACGATTTTGCTCCAGCTATTCAAAACACCTTGCGCCGCCACTTTTTCCGCTTGTGCCAAGTAGGCATCCATGCGTAAACCAGACACTTGGTTTTGCACAATATTGTTATCAAAACCACTGACTTGGTTTTCATCCGGCAAACTGTTCACCAGGCTCAAACTCAAACCCAGCAAGTCATTGACGGTATTTTGGTATTCTAAACGGGTTAGCAAGCGCAGACTACGCACCCCAGAAGGCGGCGAACCGACACATGTTTGCGTATTATCACCGCCGCCGCCACCCGCAGCAGGCACTAACACATCCAAAATGTAAGAGGCAATGGAAGACGCACAACCACCCGTACATGCACCCGGATTCCCCGGCGGCATGGTATCGTGAATAATTTTGGTCAAAGCACTCAACTGACCGGACGTGTATTTCGTCAGTGAAATTTTGGTGAAGCCGCCTTTGCCATCCGCACCGTGACAGCTTGCGCAACCTTGGCGTTGGTATTGCGATTCACCGTATTTCAATGCCGTCAACAAGGTCACGGAGACTTCATTACTCGCTACCGTTGCCACCGCATTAAAGGCAGAAACACGGTAGTCGTAACTCATCCCCATCGTAATGCCCGCATCATTATAGGTTTGAACGTTGCTGCCTAATGTAGCAACCAATGACCATGCTGTTGTGCCTGCCACACGGCGTTCGACGCGGAAACCGGTTTCATTACCGCTATTGTCTTGCCACGCTAAACTGGCTTTGCTGTTTTCCACTACCGTAGCCGTTAAACCAGTCGGTGCAGCCGGAGCTACTTTCGGGTCGGTCGAACCGCCGCCATTGTTGCCACCGCCGCCGCCATTATTACCACCCGCTTTGGTGGTCGCATCTGCTGCGTAGTATTGCGCCAATGTGGTCATCACATCATCACCAAACTGGGTTTTCAAACCTTTCATTTGGTTTGCCATTTCGGTGGGAATATTACTGCTGCGTCCGGCGTAATAATCTTCCAAGGTCGCGTATAGATAAGTCATTTGCTGACCATCCAAACGTGTGCCGGTCAAGATTGGGTCATTGCCCGTACCCGCGTGGCAGAACATGCAATTACTTTCGTGTACCGCTTTGCCGCGATTCACCAAGTCTTGCACGGTGGTTTGCGTTGCCGCTTTGAAGGTTAATTGCGACAAATAATCCGCCATGCGGTCGATTTGCGTATCGGTGTAACCTTTGGCAATCCGGCTCATGACACTGGAGTAACGTTCGCCGGTACGGTACGCCTTCATGGTTTTCACCAAATAGTTTTTGCTCAAACCCGCAATCGACGGTACGCCAGGGCCTGCACTGTAACCATCCGTGCTATGGCAAGCAGCACAGTTATTCACCAAGGTAGCGGCTTTAATGTCGGTACGATCTTGGCGTTTCACACTAACTGTCGAGGTGTAATCGGATGAACCAGAAGTATTCACCGCTTTAACGTGATAGTCGTAAACCACACCGACAGTAAGCGTTTTATCAGAATAACTCACAGCATCAGCCGGTAATGTCGCTAATACTGCCCAGCTACCGCCATTTTCACGCCGTTCTAAGACCATATTGTCTTCGTAGCTGCTGTTATCTTGCCACGTCAGATCAACGTAATTGTTATCCAGCAAATTCGCTTGCAATTGCGACGGCGCGTTCGGCGGAATCACCAACTTAGTTGATTGACCGCTGCAACGTGTACCATTCACCGCCAAATCAATCGGGGCTACGTTGAAACCATTCAGTGAACCATTGAAACCAAACGATACCGTGCCGTTTTGCCGTACCAGCTTATTGCTATCCAGATTGAGTGCCGTAACTTTATCGCTAGTTTGCGACAAAAGTGCATTCCAGCCTTGCGTCACCACCTGTCCGGTTGGCATCGTCCAAGTGGTTTTCCAACCATTCCACGCCGCACCCGTATTGGTAATGTCAACGGAAGCAGTGAAGCCAGCCCCCCATTCTTTTTGAATGCGGTATTTCACATCGCACGCTGGCAATGGCAATGGTGGCGGATCAACCTGACCCGCGCATTTCACGCCATTGAGGGTGATATTGCCGGGAATACGGTTAGCGCCTTGATGCGTACCATTAAAGCCAAATTGCAACGCAGCACCTGCATTCACCACGCGATTCCAACCACCATTGGTAACATCAACGTGGCTATTGGTTTGCTTGTAAACCCCATTCCACATGCCAGTGATTTGTTGCGCGTCTGGCATGTCCCACGCGACTGTCCAATCGCTTACCGTATCGCCGGTATTTTTAATGTAAACATCCGCCGTTAAACCCGTATCCCATTCGGAAACCAGCGAGTATTTCACCTCACACGCCACGACTGGCGGCGGCGGCGGTGGTGGATTCCCCGAACACAGCACGCCATTCACAGTCACATTGGTGGGAACATTATTCGTGCCAGTATGCGTCCCATTAAAGCCAAATTGTACGGATGCATTTTTGCTAACAGCACCATTCCAGCCAACATCTTTCACACTCATGGCAGAACCGGTTTGCGTCAACGTGCCATTCCACAGCCCAGTAATGGTTTGTCCATTCGGCATAGTCCATGTTGCTGTCCACGTTTTCCACGCATCACCTAAGTTGGTGAGGGTCACATTGGCACTAAAGCCATTACTCCATTGGCTGGCGATTTTGTAATTGACATTACAGGTAGCCGTTGCTGCCACAACTTGCAGGGAAAACGCCGTTAAACTGGCTGTCGCTTTACCGTCTGACACTTGGATAACGATATTGGCAGTCGTCGCAATATCCTTAGCCGTTGGAGCACCGCTTAACTTACCCGTGGCGGTATCAAAGCTTGCCCACGTGGGTTTATTGCTAATGCTGAAGGTGAGCGTATCATTATCCACATCGCTTACCGTTGGGGTAAAACTATACGCCGTACCAACCGTGGCTTTCGCGCTGGGCGTACCACTAATCACGGGCGGATGATTGAGTTTGGTAACGCTCAAGTTGAACGGGGCTAACGTGGTAATTTCCGTACCATCCGACACTTGAATCGTCACGTTTTGGGTCGTACCAACGCTGGCAGCGGTGGGTGTGCCACTCAATGTTCCCGTGGTGGCATCGAAAGTTGCCCATAACGGCTGATTGTTAATCAAGAAGGTCAATGCATCTTTATCCACATCGCTAGCGGTTGGGGTAAAGCTGTAAGCATTACCGACTTCCACCGTGGTGGCTGGTGTGCCACTAATCACTGGCGCGGTATTGGGTTGTACGGCAAGACTAAACACTGGCAATGCGCTACTGGTTTTACCATCACTGACCCGAATAACGATACCTTTGGTAACACCTTTCGTAGAAGGTCGCCCAGACAATTCGCCCGTTACCAAGTTGAAATCCGCCCATGCTGGCTTATTGGTAATGCTAAAGGTCAACGTATCTTTATCGGCATCGCTGGCGGCTGGTACAAAACGGTAGGTAAAGGTTGGGGGAACACTGACATCTGGCTTACCCGTGATTTTAGGGGCAGTATTAATCACCGCATCAATGCTAAAGGCAGCTAAAGCGACGGTTAATTTGCCATCCGACACTTTAATGACAATGCTTTTGAAAGACCCCTTAACCGTTGGCTTGCCACTTAACTTGCCAGTTTTGGTATCAAAAACCGCCCAAGTCGGCTTATTCACAATGGAAAAGGTTAAAGCATCGTGGTTCTCATCGCTGGCAACAGGCGTAAAACTGTAAAGTTGCCCGACTGCCACCTTGGTTAGCGGTGTTCCACTAATCATGGGGGCGACATTAACGACCGCAATGCTGAAAGTTGGTAGTGCAACGACTTTGGTTTTTTTATCCGTTACTTGGATTCTAATGCCCGTGTAATTCTGAATTTGTGCACTGGTCGGTGTTCCACTCAACTGCCCTGTCGTAGCATTGAATTTCGCCCAAACAGGTTTATTCACGATACTAAAGGTTAATGCATCACCATCTGCATCACTAGCAGAGGGTGTGAAGCTGTAGGCATTGCCAGCATTGATTTTCGTTGGCGGCGTACCACTAATAATCGGCGCGGCTGCATAAACGGGAATGCTGTGTAAGCAGAAAAACGCCACCGTTAGCCATAATAGCCACAGCAAACGCTTGTATATTCCTCTGCCAACAAGGAATGGGGTTGGTATTGATGGCTGGTAATGCATAGTTGTTCCCTCGCGTGGTGCTGATTTATGCAGCGATCCATGCGTTACTCTAATGGAACAGATTACCTATTTCAATTATTAATCCATCATTACCACTAATGATCGTTAAACCGCTGGCTCTTGTTGCGTAGTGCAATGAATCCCACCACCGCCAGCGGCCACACCATCGATATTGATCTGCACAATGTCACGATCCGGGAACAGCTTTTGCAGGGTATCGTGGGCAGCTTTGTCCGTTTTGGCATCGCCAAATTCCGGGGCAATCACCGCGCCGTTGCACACGTAGAAGTTGATGTATCCTGCGGCAAAATCGTTATTGGCGTATTGCTCGCGTACTTTGGAAGGGGCTGTCATTACCGCGACTTCCAGCTTGTTGCCTTGTGCATCTGTCGCCGTTTTGAGGATGTCCAGATGGCGTTTGGTTACAGCATGATCAAATGATTGCGGATCAGGATCGTAACCTGCCACGACCACACCTGGTTTGACGAAACGGGCATAAAAGTCAGTATGACCATCAGTAATGTCTTTGCCCTTGATGCCCGGTAGCCAGATGATTTTCTGTAAACCCAACAGGCGTTTGAGTTCAGCTTCGCACGCGGCTTTGCTCACGCCGGGATTGCGGTTGGCGTTTAGCACGCAGCTTTCGGTGATGATAGCTGTGCCGTGTCCGTCGACTTCGATGCCACCACCTTCCAGTACCAAATCAGTTTCCAACAACGTTACACCAGCAGTTTTTGCAACCAGCCGAGCGACTTCGGCATCGCGCTCGAAATCTTGCTTTTCACCCCAACCGTTGAAGTTGAAACTAACACCAACTTTTTCCCCCTTGGCATTGGTGACAAATACTGCGCCAGTGTCGCGCATCCACAAATCATCCAGTGGGGCAACCACCAATTTAACGGCGGACGATCCCAACAGTTTCTGAGCAAGGGCGTAATCAGCCTCGCGTACCAGCATGGAAACGGGTTCGTAACGCGTAATCGTGGTGGCAATGGTAATGAGATTACGGCGTACTTCTGGCAGCAATTTCTTGCCCCAAATGGTTTCGGATGCACCGAATGCCATCCAAGTACGCGCATGTGGTTCGCTTTCGTCGGGCATCCGCCAGCCGTTGCCGGACGCTGCCCAGCCCATGCTTGGCGAGCCGAAAATGCTACCTGTGGATAGCAGCAGGCTAGTGCTGAGAAAATGGCGACGGTTCATGCGAGAATCTCCACGTTGTTGATTAGTAAGCAGTCGGCTGTTGCTGGGTCACGCAATGCACCATGCCACCGTTGGCGTACAGGTTGCGCACGTCGATCCCTACCACCGTGCGGGTTGGGTACAGCGACTGCAAGATGTTTCGCGCTACGGTGTCATTCGCATCCTGATAGGCTGGCATTAGCACCACGTTGTTGCCGACATAATAATTGACGTAAGAGCCTTTGTAACCGAGGTTTTTGCCGTAAGCCGTTACCACGTTTTTGGCGGTCAGCGGCAATTTCACGATATTGTAGGGTGTGCCGTTGGCGTTTTTCGCGGTGTACAGGGTGTTGATGTCTTTGCTGGAAATGCTCCAGTAGTTGAGGTCGGTGGCACTCATGGTGACGAGGGTGCGGTCGTCGCCGAAGCGGGCGAAACCGTCGATGTGGGTGTCGGTGATGTCTTCCTTCCCGCCGGGGGCGCCATCCAGCCAGATGAATTTGCTGATGCCGAGGTTGTTGGACAGGGCTTGTTCCACTTGCGCTTGGGTCAGGTTGGGGTTGCGCTTGTTTTGCAGCACGGAACTTTTGGTGGCGAGTAATGCGCCTTTGCCATCGACTTCGATTGCACCGCCTTCCAGCACCACGTTGTTGAGGTTGACGGTGGGCATGGCGAGGCTTTTGCCGACGGCAGTGGGGATAAGATTATCTTTGCTGTAAGGCGTATCCAGCCCCCAGCCGTTGAAACCCCAGTCGGTGATTTGCAATTGTCCGCTCTGATTGCGCACGAAGACTGGGCCATTGTCGCGTACCCACACGTCATCGGTCGGGCTGATCAGGAAGCTAACGCTGGCGAGGGGTACGCCTGCATTCAGCAGCAGGTTCTGGATGCGGGTTTTCTCGGTGGCGTTGTAAGCAATGATGTGGACGTTTTCGCTTTGC
Organism: Pseudomonadota bacterium; assembly: GCA_039797295.1. Taxonomy (GTDB): domain Bacteria; phylum Pseudomonadota; class Gammaproteobacteria; order Thiotrichales; family Thiotrichaceae; genus Thiothrix. Next base: position 54,109 of record JBDKID010000015.1, read on the forward strand.
ACCAGTGCCTTGGTCATGGCTACCCATGTCGCGTCGAGGCGGTTGCGGTAGGTTGCGCCGTAGGTGTACTGGTGCGGCCATTGCAGCCAAGTGCCTTCGTGGGTGGCGTTTTCTTCTGGCATGTAGCTTTGGCTGGCGGCGTAAGTGGCGGTGCTGGTCATAGTTGCAAAAGCTCCCAGTGAGCAGATCAGGGTGGCAAGCAGGGTTTGGCGGATTGCGGTTTTCATGGTGTTGTCTCCATCAGTTGGTTGTCGATGGGGACAGGTTACGGGGGAAAGCTGATATTTTGCTGACAGTGGGTCAGTGTATAAACTTCATGCAGATTGAGCCATTTCCAAGCCGCGCTTCACCACTCGCGAAAATATGCGGCACACCGTGTATCAATTGTCACCAACCTCAACTCTTTTCGCAACATCCTTCAAATTAGAGTAACTCTCGACCAAATGCGGCACATCATCCAAACTCATTGCGAACATCCACAAGTAAGTCGTAACTGAGTAAATATGCCCTGCGCTACCGTAACCGTTCATCGCCATCCACACAAAAGTGAAACCAAACAAAATGCTCGACGCAACACCATTACAGAAATAGCCAAAAGCTTCGCGATTAGAAATTAAAACTCGTAAATGCGCCACCCATCCATAATGTTGGTGCAATTTTTCCTCTGAAGATTGGCTAATGACATCCACATCACGCTCCAAGCGATTGTTTAGTTTCAAATATAATCGACCACTGATGCGTGTAAAAGAAGGTAATAGCAAAGTGAAAAACAACAAAATAACCACACTGAGCAAACCCGACCAAAACTCTAAAATCAACAGCATTAAACTTGCACCAATAATCGAAAATATCGAGGTTACTGCCGTTGGCAAATGCGTTTCAAAAAAATCAACAAACTCACGGGATAACGCTACACGTGCTGAAATTTTAGATGGACTTTGCCCTTGAGCACGCTGCTTAATGATAATCGGAACAACGATTTCACTATAAATTCGTGTAAACACGCGAGTGTCAACACTGCGTCGAGCCGACCCAACCAGCCACATGGCGAGTACAAAAAATGCATACGTCAGTGCCTGCCACACATTTCCTAGCATGACCGCATTGACTGCAAAACCACCCAGCATTGGATAAGTCAGCATCAATAAATTTTCCAATCCCACTAAAGAAAATGCCATGAGCAGTTTCTTTTGATGTGCATTACCAATCGTTTTTAATGCTTGCCACATATGATGTCTATCTGATTTTGGGTGATGATTGCATCCATAGAATATTTATATACGCTTGGGCTTAAAGCCTCACTAGGCGACGCCACAACATCTCAAGTGGACCTCCGTCGAATTTGCGAAGCCACAAGTTGGCAAGAACCACTTGTAGCGCTAACACCAAAACAGCCGTCGCCAATCCCCCCGCCGCTCCAAATTTAAGCTGGGTTAATGGTCCCCAAGATGCCCAAAGAATCCAGATACCAATGACACTTTGCATGACATAAAGGGTAAAGGCCGTCCGTCCCGCTGCCTTAAATGGGGACAGTAGTCTTACGCCGATCTGGCTTTTCCACAACATATTGATCAAACCAACATGACCCATCGTCATACATAACCGACCCAACTCGGATGGGTTTAGCCCCATTGCTGGCTGTGAAAGGTTTTCCAATGCTGGAATACGTAGTACAAGACCAATGCTATAGCCAAGGATCATGAGCACCAAGTAAAAGTGGCCAGACCGCAATCCTTGAATGATGCCCCATTTGAACAGTGCCACCCCGATGAGCATTGTGCCGAACGCCTCGGCGACCGTCGACCACAAACCAAGACCTTTGACTGATTCATACCACATCTGAACAGCATCCATTTCAGCGGGAGGCTTCGTTGTGTTGTTAAGCAACTCTGCACCGTGTATACCCCCACCCATCAACTGTACAGTGAAAGTAATACTCAGCCCAAGTGCAAATGCAGTCAGTGCCGATAACTTACGGAAGGTGAATAGAAACAGCGCTGCCAAGCCATAGACATGCAGGATGTCATATCCCCAGCGAACGACAAAAATGTGCAGTAGCCCAAAGAGTACAAGCCACATGTTGCGGCGCAAATAGGTATCGGCAATACTGACCGATCCATCAGGCAACATTGCTTTCGCCGTCAACAATATCATGCCAGCTCCGAATAGCATTTGAAGCATACCGCGCTGTGTACCCTCAAAAAAGAGATCTATAAAGGTCTGAGCAGCCGCATCTACAGCGGACAAATGCGTAACTCCAATGCCCCCACCCATGGAATCCATCGATGGCAGGTTGATGAAAAAAATTCCTAATATCGCGAAGCCACGGAGTACATCCAGCACATCCAGTCGTGGCCGTGGAGCTTTAGGCGCAGGCACAAAGCCCTCCTCTCTAGTCAGATTTACTGTTGCCATTCTTAGAACCTACCCTTGATTTTTTCAATAGCAAGGATAAGAATGTTTTCTTCCGATAGGTGGTTTTGGCTGGCGGCGTAAGTGGCAGTGCTGGTTATTGTTCCCAAAACGCTCAGTGAACAGATTAGGGTGGCAAGCAGGGTTGTGGTTTTCATGGTGTTGTCTCCATCGGTTGGTTGTTGATGGGGACAGGTTACGGGAGAAAGCTGATGTTTTGCTGACAGTCACTCTAGAAATTGCACCGTCACCCGCGCCCCACCCTCCGCCCGATTTTCCAGCCGCAACGCCCCGCCATGCAGCCGCGCCACCATATTCACAATCGCCAGCCCCAAACCCGTGCCACCTTGGGTTGGCGACAGCGCGAAATCCGTTTCCCGCCGCGCCAGCAATTCGGCAGAAAAACCCTTGCCCTGATCTTCAACCGTGACTTGCGCACCCGCCACCGTAATGTGGATGTGTGACTGAGCGGCAACACCGTGCTTGTGGGCATTTTCCAGCAGATTGCGCACCGCCACCGTTGCCAGTCGGGGATCGAGATTGACCACCGTGGCAGCCGCATCCAGCGTCACCGAATCGTCGTCGGGCAGCAGGGTTTCGACCAGCAAATCCAGCCGCACGGGTTGGCGTTCCAGACTTGCCCCCGCATCCAGCCGCGCAAACAGTAGCAGGTCTTCGAGCGTGTGGGTGGCGCTGCGCAATAGCCCATCCATGCGCGTGAGGGCGAGTTGCGGGGCTTCGTCGCCGCGTTGGGCGGATTCGCAAATGCTGCGCAAGGCGGCCACCGGAGTACGCAATTCGTGGGCAGTGGCGGCGAGGAAACGTTCGCGCTGACGCAACGCAGCCAGCACCGGGCGCAAACTCCACGCCGTCAGCCCGACCCCGACCAGCAGACCGAGAATACCCAGCAAAGCACTTGCCCCGACAATACGCTGCACGAATGCCTGATACGCTGCTTGCCCCGGTATCGGGTCGGCAACGGTAATGATCATGGCTTTGGGGGTGCTGGTGTCGCCCTGATCCATAAAGGTGGGGGTGGCGTGCAGGCGGTACGGCTTGCCATCGGTATCCTGCCCGTCAAGGTAAACATCTTGCCCTTGCCCCATCACGGTGGTTTGCAATTGGGTGAAATCGGTGAGGTTGAAACGCGGGTGCGTCGGGGTGAAATGGCGGGTGGGCGGATTGCCCGGTTCGATTACCCAGATGTCATACGGCGCATCCAGCAAATCGTGTTCCAGCCGCAATATTTCATCGTGGAACTTGCCTTGCTGATCAAACCACGTCAGGCCGTACACCGTGGTGGCGTAGAGGGCAAGTTCGGTATCGAGGTCGGTTTCGCGCAGTTCCGCCCGCAGGTCGATGGCGACTTTGGCAAGGATGGCAATGCCCAGCAGCCATGCCACACCCCAAGCCAACAGCAGCGGGATGCCCAGCCGTAACAGCCGCGCCCGCTGGCTGGGGTCAACTTTCATGGGCATCGTCCAGCTTGTAACCGTGACCGCGCACGGTTTTGATCAGGGCAGGTTCGCCCAACTTGCGCCGCAGCGAGGCGATGATGGTTTCTTCGACGTTGGAGGCGGGACTTTCCAGCGTATCCCAGCAATATTCGAGGATGTCGTTACGTGACACAGCGCGGCGGTTGCGTACTGCCAGCAGTTCCAGTACGGCGTATTCCTTGGGGCGCAAGGGAATCAGCACTCCGCCCCGGCGCACTTCATGCCGCCCGCTATCCACTTCCAGATCCGCCACCCGCAAGATGGTGTCGCGTAATGGTTCGCCACGTCGCGCCAGTACATTGATGCGGGCAATCAACTCATCCATTGCAAACGGTTTGACCAGATAATCGTCAGCGCCGACTTGCAAGCCTTCCACCCGATCTTCGATGCGGTCGCGTGCGGTGAGCAGCAGGATCGGGGTGCGGTTGGCAGCAGTGCGCAATGCTTGCAACAGGGTGAGGGAATCGCCGTCGGGCAACATGCGGTCAAACACGCCTACGTCATAGTGTGCGCCGTTCAGGTAGGTGCGGATTTCGCGGAGGCTGGACACTTCGTCCACGCTATTGCCAAGGGCGCGAAGCCGTCGGGCGATGGCTTCGCGGAGTTCGGTATGGTCTTCGGCAAGCAGGATACGCATGACAATCACCTACGCTGTGCATTACCTCAATGAGCGTAACATTTTTCGCGTTCGGGAATGCGCAACAAGTGGTAATACAAGACCCATGCGGCAAAGCTAACGACCCATGCCGACCACATGACATCCGAAAGGAAATGCCCACCCGCTGCCATGCGCGTTAAACCCACGAGCGTGCCAAATACTAGCGTTCCCACCAGTGCCATTTTCGCCCAACGTGGATGCCGTTTACGCCAGACAAACCAAAACGCAATGAAGGCGAATCCCACGGAACTGTGCCCACTGGGAAACGAACGTCCATCACCATCCGCGACAAAATACAACGGTGGGGTGTAAGGTTCTGTGCCACCCAACTGTGCAACTTGCACCGGACGCGCCCGCCCCCAATGGTCTTTGAAGAGCGTATTCACCAATAAACCGGGACCCAACAGAAACACACACAGCACATAGGTGGCATACAAGCGCGTGAGATAATGCCGCCGAGACACGGTGGTGTAAGCAATCAACCCCGTGCAACCGAACAAAACCAAGCCAGCCAACCACGGTACACAGTTATAAAATACGAATTGCCATGCGGGGAAATCTTCCAACAACCAATGCATCGTGCCGTGTTCTGCCTTGGTTTGAAACCACTGCGAAATGATTAAATCCCAATCCGAACACCAAAACACCACGGTGGAAGCAGCAACAATGTTCAACCACAACCACAAACGCGGGTGTCGTTGATGTAAACGGCTGAACCAGTTTTGCCAGCGTTGCCAATACTTCACTGCTTTAATCCCTTGAAATTACTCAGCAAATACACATCAAAATTCATGCCATAGTTAGGGGTAATGATTTTGCGTAAACTGCCGACGCGCTGCACATTATCAAAATAACGTGTGAGTTTCGGTGATAATTTATCTTCCGTTACCAATAAGAAATCCGCGCCTTTTTTGTCATCCAAGGTCGTCACCAAATCATAGTGATGCCGCACCACATGCCGAGGATTCCAACTCACACCACGCATTCCCGCAGGATGTGCGTAATACGCCAACATACTCAATGGCGCACGATCATCAGATAACAATAAGGCATTCGGGTAACGCCGCTGAATCGCTAAATACTGATTACCCAGCGCGTCCCAGCCTTTTAAACGCTTTTGTAAATCCGTGTGTAACCAATGGTTAATTGGTGCAGGATGGTACAGTAGTAAACCCAATAGCACATTCAATAGCAAAGCACTCAGTAACCAAGCGCGACGATGCACCAGCCATGCAGCCACCAATAAGGTAGCGGCAACGTAAACCGGAGCAGCCCAATTCGCATTCGCCCGCCCTAACCATGCTTGCAGGCTAATAATCAGCAAAAAAGGTAAAGCAAAACACAATAACAAGCGTTTGTGTGCCACTTCGCCTTTGAAGACAACCCACACCAGCAGCGGGAATAACAAAATACCGAATACACCGAACTGCCCTACGAAAAATTCGTTCAACTCGTCCCAATGCACGCTACCAGTTTTACTAGCAGCCGCGATTTCAGCGGTATGGTGAAACGTGGGAAAGCCATTTTCCCAATTCCACCACAAATTCGGGGCAAAAATCACCGCTGCAAAGGCAATCGCTACCCAAGCACGCGGATTACGCAATTGTTCCCAACGTTTTTCCAAGATAATCAGCAATAACGCCGAAATAAGGAAAATCCCCATCGTGTATTTGCTGAGCATTCCCACGCCCAATGCCACACCCAGTAAAAGCCAATCACGCCATGCATTACCATCCCACGCTTTCACAAAGGCATACAGCGCGAGTGTCCAGCAAAAGAATAGCGCGACATCGGTGGAAATCAGGGTTGATGACAAACTCACGGCTGGTAAAGTCAGAAACAAAACTGCCGCGACTAAAGCGGTTTTCACATCAAACAAATGCTTGGCTAGCAAAAACAAAAGCACGGTACTGAGCGGGTAAAACAATAAACTGCCGGAACGAATACAGAATTCGCTATCGCCACACACCGAGGTTGTTCCGGCAATAATCGCCGCAATCACCGGCGGTTTGGAATAATACCCCCATGCTAAATGTTGCGCCCAATACCAATACTGCGCTTCATCCACATACAAATTTAAGCCACTGGTGGCAACGACCCATACGCGATAAGCCGTTACCCCGAATAGCAGAGCCAGTAATACATACCCCGGATGATTTTTTAACATTGTCGCGGTTCTTTTCCGTCCAGTCCCTTAAGGCGGGGTAGTTTGCGCCATCGAAGCTTTGAGTGGCATGAACCAACCCAACAAACCACCGACCAATGATGATCCCAACACAAATAAATGCAGGTTCACAGCAGCAATCGTTGCCACTTTCATATCAATAATACGCGATAACGGCGCGATAATGCCCGCTTCATACGTCCCAAAACCGCCCGGCGCGTGGATGGGTAACACGCTGGTTAATTCACCGCCGACCACGCTGGTCAGTAATAAATTCCAACTCGCCCCCGGAGCAAACTGCCCCAATAACCACGCCAAGGTTAGGATTTTTACCAACCAGTTTGCCCACGTCATGAACCAACTGCGCCAGAATTCGCCCCAATTATCCGGCAAACCGTACATGGCTTGCTGTGCAAATTGGCTGAGTTTACCGTCTTTACCCGCAAACCAGATTTCAATGCGGTGATGTAGCACATACAAGACGATCGGTAATAATAACCAAAACAACATAATGGGCATGGCGAAACGTTTTAACGGTGTTATCACCAACAAGGGGAAAATCGCAAAACTTAAAATCGCGTGTAAATCCAAAACGCGAAACCACAATAAGGCCGACACCGAATGCGCGTAACTCACATCGAAATAACGTTTCATGAGTAAGGGGAAACTCACTTCCCCCGTGCGAGCCGGTAATACATTATTTAAAACATTGTGAATTAGCATGAGCCGCCAAGTAGCAAACCATTTACCACTTAAATATTGCGGAAAATAATCAAACATGCGCCATGCGCGTAGTGCATAAGTCAGCACTAATAACGCCAAAGCGATTAAACCTTGTACCCAACTAAATTGCAGCCACGGTGCGAGGACGGTTTGCCAACCAATCCAATGCTGTACCGCCACCACGAATACCAGCAAAAGCAACCATGAAAGCACTAATTTCCAGCGTTGACGCGATGTCGTGTTCTGTTCTGTCATCATTCACCCGCTTTACCGTATAATTCGCGCAGCATTGTAACCGAACCGGACATTGATTTAATGACAAATTCTCTTGATACCGTCAGTATCATCGTACCTTTTTATAACGAAGAAGGTAATGTACTGCCGCTGGTCGAACGTGTCAGTGAAGCACTGGCAAATTTTCAGCATCCGTGGGAACTGGTACTGGTTGACGACGGTAGCACGGATCGCACCCTTGAACGCCTCAATGAAGCCGCCCGCCGTTTTGGTGGCTATATTCACATTGTTGAATTACAACGTAACTTCGGGCAAACCGCCGCCATGCAAGCGGGTATCGACCAAGCGCGTGGCAGCTTACTGGTTACGCTGGATGGCGACTTGCAAAATGATCCCGCTGACATTCCGGCGATGATCGAAGACTTACAAACACGCGACTTAGATTTGTTGGTCGGCTGGCGCAAAAACCGTAAAGATACCTTGGTAATGCGCAAAATTCCGTCGCGTATTGCCAATCGCCTCATCCGCAAAGTCACGGGCGTGCATTTGCATGACTACGGTTGCAGCCTGAAAGTCTACCGCGCCGCTGCCATGAAAGACGTGCGTTTGTATGGCGAAATGCACCGCTTTATTCCAACGTGGGTCGCCACGTCGGTGCGTCCATCACGCATTGGTGAAAAAGTCGTAAACCACAATGCACGTTTAAGCGGCGAATCCAAATACGGTATTTCGCGCACTTTCCGCGTGATTATTGATTTGTTATTCATGTGGTTTTTTATGCGTTTCCGCGCCCGTCCGGGACATTTCTTTGGCACAATTGGCTTAGCTTTCGGCTTATTGGGCAGTTTAACCTTGCTATGGTTAGGTATTGATAAATTCATTCTCGGTCACGACATTGGAGGTCGTCCCATGCTGCTAGCTGGCTTTATGATGGTGATTACTTCCATCCAATTTCTCACCACTGGCATTATTGCGGAATTACTAACGCGCGTGTATTTCGAGTCCTCGAATCGCACGCCGTACATTATTCGCCCACCACAACCCGTGATCGAACGCGCTTGGCATACCACAGACTCATGATGCAACCCCAACGCTTGCGCCAATGGCTCACCAGCGGCGATGTCTTTTTGTTACCGCTAGTGGCTTTGGCGTTTTTCTGGCAGCTTGGCACACCCGCCTTATTCGATCTGGATGAAGGTGCATTCAGTGCCGCGACGTGGGAAATGTTCCAACGCGGTGATTTCATTACCACCTTTCTCGATGGCGAACCGCGCTTTGATAAACCCATTCTGATTTACTGGTTGCAAGCCCTGAGCGTGTGGAGTTTTGGTCTGCACGAATGGAGTTTGCGTTTGCCATCGGCATTGGCAGCCAGTGCGTGGGTAAGTGCAACGTATTACTTCGCCAAACCGCGTCTATCACCGCGCAGTGCCATGATGGCGGCGGTAATGGTCGCGTGTTCCGCCATGATTGTGCTGATCGGACGCGCGGCAATCGCGGATGCTTTACTCAATCTATTACTCGCCTTAACTCTGTTTGATATTTGGCGATATTGGGAACAACCACGTCACCACCTGTTATTGCGCATCTTTCTGTGGTTGGGCTTGGGCTTTTTGTGCAAAGGGCCCATTGCCGTGGCAATTCCCTTGGTGGTGAGCGGCTGTTTGTACATAGCGCACGGACAATGGCAAGCTTGGTGGCGCACTTTGCTCAACCCTTACGGATTACTATTATTTATTGCCGTTGCTGCCCCGTGGTATGTACTAGAATACCAAGCACAAGGCCAAGCTTTCATCGATGGATTTTTCTTCAAACACAACCTCAAGCGTTTTTCCGATACGATGGAAGGGCATGGCGGTAGCGTGTGGTATTACCTGATGGCACTGCCTTTCATTATTCTGCCATTCAGTGGTTTGTTACTGTCGCTTTTCAAACAGTTACCGCAATTAATTCAGCAACCGTGGCAACGCTTTTTGTGGTGCTGGTTCGGGTTTGTGTTGGTGTTTTTCTCGTTTTCCAATACGCAATTACCGCATTACTTGCTGTATGGCATCACACCGTTGTTACTGTTATTGGCGCAATACACTGGGGAAAACCCCAATCGTTGGTTAGCTGTGTTACCCGCGTTAGTCATGGCTGGCATCTTGTGCGGCTTGCCGGAATTATTGGTCATGGCTGTGCAACAAAACCCTAGTGCGTATTTCAGCGGCTTACTCGATCAAGCCCAACCCATGCTGGGCTTACGCTATCGGTTGGCGGCGGGATTGTATGCCTTCGCGCTATTGTTATTGCTGTTTTGGCCTAATGTGACGGGTTTTGTACGTTTATGCGGTGTGGCAATCATGCAAACCGTGTTCTTAACCAGCGTGTTAATCCCCTTGATTGCGCACATTCAGCAAAGCCCCGTCAAAGCCGCAGCGCAATTTGCGCAACAACACCTCGAAAATGCGACGATTGTGATGGACGGCATCGACATGCCCAGTTTTACCGTATACCGTCAGCACATTACACCACACCGTCCGCCACAACGTGGGGAATACGTTTTCACGAACTTGGAGTATTTGGTGGCTGATCCAGCGGCTAATCCTGCGCAACCTCAACCCAGTTTTACGGTCGTATTCCAACAAGGCGGACTCGCGCTGGCACAACGGATACACTGACCATGCAAAACATTCCACACCATTGGTTAACGCCAATTCTCATTTTGCTCATCATTACCGATGGCATTGGCTTGTTAGGGATCAATACGGGCTTATTTCTGGGGTTACAACAGGTTTTCGCGGGCATTCCCGACGGCGTATGGGCAGCCATCACGATTTTAGGCGATGCTTTAATTGTCACAGCCTTATTATCGCTGCTGGCATTACGTAACCCCAGCATCTTACCGTTGGGATTCGTCGCGGGTATTATTGCCACCTTACTCAATCGCCCCTTAAAGCTGTTATTAAATGTTGATCGCCCATTCCTAGCCTTAAACGAACACCTGCATGTCATTGGCAACCATTTGCAACATTTCAGTTTTCCATCCGGTCACACCACCGCGATTTTTATGTTTGCAGGCGTTTACACCATCACCTTTAGCTCACAGAAAGTTTTTAATGCAGTTTTCTGGTTGGCCTTACTGGTTGGGTTAAGTCGCATTGCGGTTGGCGCACATTGGCCAATGGATGTTGGTATGGGAGCGGCAGTCGGTTGGGCGGCGGCATTAATGGCATGGAAACTGCTGCAATATCGGCAATGGCAACAGCGCGTGATGCAATCACGACCTTGGCAATTAAGCTTGTGGGCCATCAGCCTTGGCGCGGCAATCGCAAGCTTTTTCCTGCATACTGACTACCCACAAGCCCTGAACTGGCAATATGCACTGGCTGTTTGTACCACCATCGCCGCACTGTGGGGCTTTTGGCAAAGCTGGCATCACCCAACACCATGATTATTAATCGCTACTTATTCAAAGAAATCGCCGCCAGCTTCGCCGCGACCTTGTTAGTCCTGACGCTGATTATTGTCGGGAACACGTTTGTGCGCTTACTCGCGGATGCCAGCACGGGGGATTTACCCTCGGATTTGGTCGGCAGCCTCTTGTGGTTTGGCTCGCTGAAACAATTGATTCGCCTCATGCCCGTCGCCCTACTGATTGGCATGATGCTGGCATTCAGTCGTTTATACCGCGATTCGGAAATGGCAGCCTTACGCGCTGCGGGCGTTGCCCCGCGCCATTTTTACCGTGCGATTTTTAGCTTTGTATTACCGCTAACCTTGCTCTTAGCCATCATGGTGATTTTTGCTTCGCCGTGGTTGGAATTGCGCAATGTGGAATTACGCCACGAAATTGATTCACGCCCCGAAGCCGCAGGCATTCCGCCGGGGGAATTCGTCAGTTCCGGTAATGCCGACCGCAATTACACCGCACTCGCCGAAAGCATTGACCCCACGCACACGGTGATGGAACGCTTTTTCATTCGCGCCCAAGACAAAGGCAAAGAAGTGGTGATTTGGGCAAAATCAGCCGTGTTACTGATTGATTCCAACTCCGGCGAGCGCGTTTTGCAAATTCACGACGGTTATCGTTACGAATCCGACCCTGCGCAAGGCGGCATGACAGTGATTAAATTCGCCGAGCACAGCATTCGCATTCCATTACGAAGCATTATAACCAACAGCAGCCTTGTTACCGTGCCGTTTGTGCAGTTAATGCAACGACCTGACAATGCTTCACAAGCGGAATTGCAATGGCGAGTCGCGGTGATTTTGTCCGCGCCGTTACTGGCATTGCTGGCTTTCCCGCTGAGTTACACCGCACCACGCCAAGGACGCTACAGCAAAATTGCCGTGGCGATTTTAATTTACGCCCTGTACGCCAACTTATTAGCCACGGTGCGCGGCATGATGGATCGCGGTGAATTCCCTCTCTTCCCCGGTTTGTGGTGGATACACTTGCTGTTACTAATGCTAAGTTTTTGGCTATTGCGCAAATATTACGGAAAGCCCACATGAACATTATCGAGCGTTATTTGTGGAAAAGCGTACTGCTAAGCATTGTCATGACGTGGTTATCACTAACCTTACTGGACAGTTTCTTTGCCTTCTTGGGCGAATTGGGCAATGTCGAACCCAGTACACGCTACGGTAATCTGCAAGCGTTTATCTACATCCTGTTTGGTACACCCAAACGCCTGTACGACTACTTTCCCACCGCCACACTGATTGGCAGCTTATTGGGCTTGGGAAATCTCGCCGCGAATAGCGAACTCACCGCCATGCGAGCAGCAGGGATTTCCATCCGGCAAATCATTGCCATGACGCTGAAATTGGGCATGGTACTCGTCATCCTCGTGTTTGTTTTGGGCGAATGGGTCGCGCCACGCACCGAACAAATGGCGAACAGTTTCAAAGTACAAATGCTGCAAACCCAACTCACGGTTGGCGCACAAGGCATCTGGCTCAAAGACGGCAATCGCATTATTAACGTGGGCAAACTCTGGTCGGAACAACGTTTGGAAAAAATCGCTGTGTACCAAATCGACCCACAAATCGGCAAAGTGGCCAGCATTTTGCACGCTGCCAGTGCCGAACGCAGCGCACAAGGCTGGGTATTGCACGACGTGAATAAGCAAACCATCCGCGACGATGGCATTACCCCCGAACATTACGCCGAATTGCGCGAAAACCAACTGCTCCCTGATCAAGTACTCAGCATTGCCGCCGTCAAACCCAACCAATTAGCCGCCACCGAACTGGCGGAATTCATTCAACACCAACGCGCCAATGAACTGAGTAGCGACCGCTTTGAACAAGCTTTCTGGCAACATTTCACCACGCCATTATCCACGCTGGTCATGCTGATCATTGCCGCACCGTTTGTCTTCACCTTCCAACGCAATGCGGGCGCGGGGCAACGCATCTTTATTGGTATTCTGATCGGGATTGTTTTCTTCCTGCTGAATCGCATTCTCGGCAATATCGGCATTGTGTACGGCATCCCGCCGCTACTCTCCGCCACCTTACCGCTGTTGGTATTCCTAATGGGTGGATTGTGGATGCTGCGCGGGATTCGGTAGCTAACGCGCTAATCCCTGCGATTTGCATCCCTATCCGCACACGCGAAATGGCTTCTGCTACAATACCCCACCTTTTTTACCCGATTGCAGCCTTACTATGTCCGCGCGAATCCATCCCCAAGTTGCTCATGCTTTGTTTGATTACCCGAAATACTGGGCGGAGTGTTATGGCACTGCCGACTACTTGCCCACATCGCGGGCGGAAATGGACACACTGGGCTGGGATTCGTGCGACATTATTATTGTCACGGGCGATGCTTACGTTGACCACCCGTCGTTTGGCATGGCGGTGATCGGGCGGATGCTGGAAGCGCAAGGTTTTCGCGTCGGCATCATTGCGCAACCCGATTGGCAGTCGAAAGACGCATTCATGGCATTGGGCGAACCGAATTTGTTCTTCGGTGTGGCGGCGGGCAATATGGATTCGATGATCAATCGTTATACCGCTGATCGCAAACCGCGTTCCGACGACGCTTACACCCCCGGCGGCATGGCGGGCAAACGCCCCGACCGCGCCACACTGATTTACACGCACCGTTGCCGCGAAGCCTACCCCGACGTACCGATTATTATTGGCGGGATCGAAGCCTCATTGCGCCGCATTGCGCATTTCGATTATTGGCAGGAAAAAGTTCGCACCTCGATTTTAATGGATGCGGCTGCGGATTTATTACTCTATGGCAATGCCGAACGCGCCATTGTCGAAGTCGCGCACCGCATTGCTTCCGGCGAAACGGTGGCAAATATTACTGACGTGCGCGGCACCGCCTTTGTGCGCCGCGACACGCCTTCCGGTTGGATGGAAATTGATTCGTCGCGCATCGACCAACCGGGCAAAATCGACCGCATCATCAACCCGTATTTGAACACCACCGAGATGGACGAATGCGAGATTGAAAAGCGCAATGTGCAATGGTTCAGCTACGAAGACCCGCGCAGCAAACGTGCCGACGAACACAAATTAACCTTTCACCCGCGTGCCAAACTGGATCGGGAACATACCGTGATTCGTCTGCCATCTTACGAAAAGGTGAGTAAAGACAAAGCCTTGTACGCGCACGCCAACCGCGTTTTGCATTTGGAAACCAACCCCGGCAATGCCCGCGCTTTGGTGCAAAAACACGGGCAAGTGGATGTGTGGATTAATCCGCCGCCGATTCCGCTGACCACGCCAGAAATGGATTTCGTCTTCGGTTTGCCCTACGCACGCCTGCCGCATCCGTCCTACAAGGGCGAACGCATCCCCGCTTATGAAATGATCCGTTTCTCGGTGAATATCATGCGTGGCTGCTTTGGCGGCTGTACCTTCTGCTCGATCACCGAACACGAAGGGCGCATCATTCAGAACCGTTCGCAGGAATCCATCATCCGCGAAGTCGAAGAAATCCGCGACAAAGTGCCGGGTTTCACCGGCGTTATTTCCGACCTCGGCGGCCCCACCGCGAATATGTACCGCCTCGCCTGCAAAGACCCGAAGATCGAAGCCGCGTGCCGCAAACCCGCGTGTGTTTACCCCGACATTTGCCAAAACCTCAATACCGACCACGCCGCGTTGAAAGAACTGTACCGCACTGCACGGAATTTACCGGGCATTAAAAAGGTCTTGATTGGTTCGGGCTTGCGTTACGATCTGGCGGTGAAAGACCCCGAATACATTAAAGAATTGGTCACGCACCACGTCGGTGGTTATTTAAAAATTGCGCCAGAACACACCGAGTCCGGCCCCCTTTCCAAGATGATGAAACCGGGCATCGGCACTTACGACAAATTCAAGCAGCTCTTCGAGAAATACACCAAGGAAGCGGGCAAAGAACAATATTTAATCCCGTATTTCATCGCCGCCCACCCCGGCACGTCCGACGAAGACATGCTCAACCTCGCGCTGTGGCTGAAGAAAAACGGCTTCCGCGCCGACCAAGTGCAAGCGTTTTACCCCTCACCGATGGCCTCCGCCACCACCATGTACCACACCGACAAAAACCCGCTGCACAAAGTCACCTACAAAAGTGAAAAGGTCGCCACCGCCAAAACGCCGGAACAGCGCAAGCTGCACAAAGCGTTTTTGCGCTGGCACGACCCGAAAAACTGGCCGCTGCTGCGCAAAGCCATCGCAGAAATGGGGCGGCAGGAATTGATCGGCGATGGCGAGAACCAGTTGATCCCACATTACAAAGCGGGCGAAGAAAACCTCGTTTACGAAGCGCATCGCCGCAAGAATAAAGGTGGGGAGCATCAGAAGCGGGTGGGGAAACCTGTCGCGGCTGCAACAACGAGTAAGCCGAATTATGGTAAACCTGTGCAAAGTGCAGCGGCTGGTAAACCCACGCAAGCAGCAGCGAGTAAACCGAATGCGGGTAAACCGCAGGGTGGGAAAATGTTGACACAGCATACGGGGTTGCCGCCGAAACCTAAAAACCATTCCAAGCCACAAAAACGAAAATAAAATAATGGTAACTTATTAGGCTTTTGTTTATATTATAGGCATCTAACTACAGGATGCCCCAATGCTCAATGCCCTGTTAAATCTTTACCAAAGTCATTCCTCAAACACACCATTAGAACGCTTCACTACAGAAGCATTTTGTGGAGTGCTTAGGTCTGACTCAGCTCTACTAGAAAGCTTTCTACGAAAATTTGCCGGAATCGAAAACGAAACAGGTTTTGAGATATTTACAGAGAAATCTTATTCTTATAATGGTTCTAATCCTCGTATTGATGTGGCTTTTAAAAATAAAAATTACTTGATATTTTTAGAAATCAAAGTAGATTCTCCTGAAGGCGAAAGGGGTGGGCTTGGTCAACTAGAAATTTATGCTAATATTCTAAAACATCAAACCAAAAAAGTTGTTTTGTTATTTTGCACAAAATATCAAGAAATCAAAAACCCTGATTTATACAAACCAATTCCATTCAAACAACTCTTATGGCGCGAAATCTTTAGCTACTTACAAAAAGAAAATGAGCTTAAACAAAATTGTCTTACAACTGAATTTTTAAAATACCTGGAGATTCAAAAAATGAGCAAACCTCCTAAACTTAGCCTAGAGGACCTGGACAAAATTAAAACCATTACACCAATGTTTGATTATTTTGACGAATGCTTTAAGTTGATAAAACCTTGCTTTAAAAATAAATTTAAAGAAGAAAGATTATTTGCATCTTTGGAAACACATAGTAATCGTTACATATTGAAACAAGATATTTTAGGCAAAAAAGGCACTGGTGCTATATGTGTTTATTTTAGCTGGGGAGCTACATCTAAGCCAAAAATAGAAGTGGTTTTTTGGATTGAAAAGTCTAATAAATATTGGGAAGAAATAAGAAGCTTAGTTACATCTGATAATTACACTTTAAAAAACATACCTGAAAGGAGTGATCTATTTATAGCACCTATGGAGTGGGGTTGGTTTTGTCTTGCTTATAAAAAAGAACTAGATTTTTTCTTAAGCAATGAAAATCAAACCAATGCAATAGTTGATTGGTGCAAAATTAAATTAAATGAACTTCATCACTTTATGCTTATAACAAAAACTGATGACAATATTCCATGGGAAATAAAGGCATGAGTTTAAATAAAAGGGTCAAATTCGATTATTGACCCCATTCTCCGCTCAAATCGCATACTGGATATTAAACGCCGATGCCTTCACCACCGGACGCACAGAACGGTTCTGCTTGCACAGTTCCACAATGCCGTAGCGTTCCATCGTCTTCAAGGTACGGCTGAGGTTGCTGGTTTGCCGCCCGCTCAGAGTCGCCAAGTCTTTCAAGGTTTCCGGCTGGTTTTCCTCAATCATTTTCAGCAGGCGCATATTGTTGTCGCTCAACACCTCACTCAGGGATTTCATGGAACTGAACCAAATTTTGGGTTCGCCCGGTTGTGGTGTGTAACGTCCGGCAGCAATCGCCAGTACCCGTTGCTGGAACTGTTCGCGGGGCATGATGCCAACATTCAAAACGGTATTCATGGTTTGCTCACCTCATTCAAAATCTGGTTAATCCGCTGAAAAAAGTCCTGCAATAACTGCTCTGCACTGCTGAACGTGTAGGGCGTGCCTTTGTCTACAGGTGTTTGGTGGAGATGGTCATACGTCACGATCCGACCTTTGAACTTGCCCCGTTTGGGTGATTTGACAGCATGAGCATTGTCAAACCCCAGAATGCGCTTGTTGTAGTTGTTGTGCAGCGTCAGGTTGTAACGGATACCGTGCGGAATATGCTCCGATGGCTCAACCATCCACGCCTCAATTTTGTACCAATAACCGTTTTCTTCCGTGTATTCCGTGCCGTTCAAGTCCAGCAGAATGCTGAGTCCGTCATCGTATGCCATACCATCATCTTTATTATCATCAGATGATAGCTATCATAACAGGAATACAGGCTTGCCTGCAAAAATACAACGATAAATCAAAGTAGGTCAGACTTGATTGATTTTGAATTCAAGATTTGTATTGCCATTGGATGTACAAATCAAGTCATTCCTCCTAGACTATCCACATAGCCTAACGAGGAACGCACCATGCCTAGCACCGCCGCCAAAGATGACCGCATCAGTATTCGCACACCACCAGAACTGAAACGCATGTTGGTTGCTGCTGCGGCTATTTCCAACATTTCCATGACGGATTTCTTGCTGGCAGCAGCGCGTAAAGCCGCCGAAGTAGTGCTGGCAGAATCCCGCCAAATCACCCTAAACCAACAGGAATGGGATCGTTTCATGGACTTGCTGGATAACCCACCACCGCCCAATGCCGCCCTACGCGCCGCCATGCAACGCCATCAAGCCTTGCTGGATTGAGCCGGATGCAGATTATCCCCTTCACCGCCGCGATAGCGCGGGATGCGTTTGATTGTGGCGAACCCGCTTTGAACCACTACTTGCAACAACTGGCAGGGCAACACAGCCGCAAAAACGTCAGCCGTACTTTCGTTGCCATTGATAACGACACCGTGACAGGCTTCTACAGCCTGAGCATGGCGGAATCACAGTTGGAAGATTTGCCTACCGCTACCCGCAAGAAATTACCCCCACAATACCCAGTGCCCGTTGCCCGCTTGAGCCGCTTGGCGGTGGACAAAACCTGCCAAGGGCAACGCATGGGTGAGCTATTACTGATGAATGCATTAGCACGCTGCGCCAGAATTGCGGGGGAAATCGGTACAGTCGGCATTATCGTGGATGCCAAACACGAGCAGGCACAACGGTTTTATCTGAAGTATGGATTTACGCCCTATACGACCAAACCACTGACACTGTTCATTCCAATGCAGACGGTGATGCAGTCGTTACCTTAACAAGTATAACCAAAGGGGGCAGACTTGATTGATTCAGATTGGGGAGGTAAATAAATGCTTATTCCCAATCCTCCAACAACAATCCCCGCACCCGCTCAAACTCACGGACATTGTACGTCACCAACGTCGCTTTCAACGAACGGGCATGAGCAGCAATCAACGTATCATAATACCCAATCGGTTGCCCCGACTGCATTAATTCACAACGCACCAACGCCGCTTCTTGCGATTGCTCCTCGCCCCAATCCAGCACTTGAATGTATTTGAGGAAACTATTGAGGTTGTCGCGGTTACGTTGCTGGTGCTGTGAACGGCAAATGCCATATTCCAGTTCATACAATACCATCTGCGAAATGGCGACCTGCTCAACCGCGACCTGAAACAGCTTTTGCCGCAATTGTGCTGGCTTGTTGTTGATAATGCCGATGCAGGCGTTGGTATCCAGCATGTACAGCATCACTCAAACCCACGGCGTTCAATATCGGCCGGAAGTGCGTCACTGCTGATACTGAAATCATCGCTGAACCCTGTACAGCCTTGCATAAAACCCTCCCACGAATCAGGATGAGGCATGATCAGAAGGTTATTGCCACTCCAGCGAATAAATACCTCTTTGACATCCAGTCGGAACTGTTTAGGCAAGCGGATGGCTTGGCTGTTGCCACTGGTGAAAACTTTGGCGAGTGCGGATTGCATCATCGTTAACGTCCTTATACCCAGTTTGTATAAACAAAAGTATATACAAACTCATGATTCTAGTAAATGTCTAAGATTGTGTATTAATCGACCGCATCATCAACCCGTATTTGAACGCTTACGGTGGGAAGGTGTTGACGCAGCATACGGATATGAATTTTCTTATGGTAGAAAGTTGGTGAGTTTCTCCAATAATAGCTTGGCTATAGCGAGAATCTCCATTATAGTTTTTCTTATTGTAGAAACTATGCCACTTTCTAAAATATGAATCTATCTGAGTACCAATCTGGTCATTATGAAGCTCAATATGAGTACCAGAGCTTCATGCCATCCCTGATCAATCATCCTTGGGTGATCGCTGATCCTGCCCTGTCGCACCTACTGAGTCAGGCTGACCGCGCATTGGGTGAGCTGAATGCGTTTTCGCAATTAGTGCCGAATGTCGACTTTTTCATCCAGATGTATGTTGCCAAGGAAGCGACTTACTCAAGCCGCATTGAAGGCACGCAAACGAATGTCGAAGACGCTTTCAAGGATGCTGATGATGTCGCGCCAGAGAAACGTGACGATTGGGCGGAAGTGCAGAACTACATTCAGGCGCTGAATTATGCGGTGGCACGGCTGGAAACCCTACCTCTTTCCAACCGCTTGTTGCGGGAGGCGCACGCTACCCTGTTGCAAGGAGTCAGGGGTGCAACCAAACAGCCCGGTGAATTTCGCACCAGCCAGAACTGGATTGGCGTTAGCCTGAAAAATGCGGTGTTTGTTCCCCCGCACCATGAGCGGGTTGGCGAGTTGATGAGTGATCTGGAAAAATTCCTGCACGACGACACGCACTATGTATCACCGCTGCTCAAGATTGCGATTGCGCATTACCAGTTTGAAACGATTCATCCGTTTCTGGATGGCAATGGGCGGCTGGGGCGGTTACTGGTTCCGCTGTATCTGGCTTCCGAACAGATTCTTGCCAAACCGGCGTTGTATTTGTCGGATTACTTCGAGCGCAACAAGACGGCTTATGTCGATCACCTGATGGCAGTCAGGCAGGGCAACCACCTGCGTGAATGGCTGTTGTTCTTTTTGCATGGCGTGGCGGAAACGGCGCAATCCTCCATTGCCGTATTCAAAAGCATATTACTGCTCAAAGAGCGTATCGACAGGGATGTATTGCCACGCTTCGGTGTACGGCGGCAGGAAAATGCGCAACAGCTTATGCGCTACCTCTACCGGAAGCCGGTTGTTGATGTGAAAACGGTTACGGAGCTTTTGGAAATCACGCAAAAAACAGCGGGGTCGCTGGTTGATGACTTGGTTAGTTATGGGGTGTTGGCTGAAATCACCGGGCAGCGGCGGAATCGGCTGTTTGTGTTTAGGGAGTATCTTGGGTTGTTTACGAGATGAACAGATGATGCATATAAATATTAAGTTACTTGATGTGGGCATTCTAACCAAGATAATGGGGGGCTGAATGACAGGTTTTCCTGACTTGCTTCGCCGCTATTTTTCTGAATGGAATAATGTTGTAGGTTGGTTCCCGACGTTCACTCTGGCGAAATAAACATGCCTGCTACAGCTCGACTGAGTATGCGTATTGATCCGCAGCTCTGTACACGACAATTTTCCTAATCAGCGGTTTTACCCACATTTATTATCGGACTACCTCCTAAGAAAAAATCCATTTTCCAACAGCAAAGGGTTTACTTCCCACGATGAGAGACTTTAAATAATTTCAACTAAATTTCTTAATCAATCCGCAAAATCCACGCACAAAAGGTTCTGGGTTTTCCTTCCCGGAAATAATAGTTTCTCTGATTATATGCTGAGGAACCATATTCAAAAGCGGCTCAAGCTTTGAAATAAGTAATGTGACATGAGAAGTTTCTAAAGCGCATTGTAAGCTTCGTAAGAAAATTGACTCCGCAGCAGGGGTTTGTTTTCCTTCCAATACCCATTGGATAACAGGAAAAATACAAAAAACCCATTCGATAGAGTCATCCCCATAAGATGAATACAATGAATTTTCATTTAAAGTTACAAGTGCTGCATGAGTTGAACGTATTACTGCTTGCTTTGTCGTTTCATTCAAATCTCCAGACAGCCATTTAATTAATTCTTCAAAAATATGCCTATGCAAATAGGAAGTATGATCTACATACTTAAGAAATACATGATCTATCTGCTCTACCAATAAACACCCCCGAACTCGTAGAATCTCGAAAGCAATAAAAAGCTCCCATCCGTTATTAGAAAATAAATTTTTATCGAGCTCTTCTAGGTACTTCGTTGTTACTTCATCATTCATATCATGTATAGAATAACGAATTGTTCTCCATATATCTTGAAGCTTTTTCTTTGCTTGATCATTAGTGTTATTTGTAACCCCCCAGTGATCAAGTAATGATATTGTTTCGAATAATTGGGGTGAATACCCATAGCAATGTCGCAAGGTTGTGGCAATTAGCATTCCAGGCTTGCCATTGGCACTAAAAGCTGTGATTGCCTGATTATCGAGTGGAGAAAAATATAAGCATTGTTCAATGGTTGTTATTAGTTCAGGATGCAAAGTATCGGAGTCACGTGAGAAATCATTCAATTTCTGGATGGCAGAAGAAAATTCTACTTCATGAGTGGCTTTGTCAACAGATAAATCTGGCTTACTTCCATAACCACGTCTAAATTGAACACCCTCTGGTACATAGCCCAAACGAGCAATTAATGACGTTGTCGCTTCAGCGTGAATTGTTGAATTCGATTTTCTTAGTATCGATTCTATTTCTCTTGCAAGAAGACCAGTAAATTCATCAGCAATAACAGCGAGCCAATGATAAGCGTCTGTCCAACGATTATTTTTCATTCTTGGGTCAGAGAGGCATTCAATAGCAGCATCCCCTATAGCTTTTCTATATTGACTAATTTTTAATCCGTATTCCAATAGAGCTGAACCATTTGTTTCAGATTCGCTGCTACTTCTAAATGACGTATCGTCACATAACATTGCCCATAAAACATCTTTCCATGGAGCTTTACCCTTAGAGGAGTTAAGAATTATTTCTAACAACGAGGCTTTTCCACCGTTAGCCTTTATTTCATTAGATGCCTGAATAAACGCTTCAGCAAACTGTTGGTTAGTGGTAATTTGAACCATTAAATTAGTGAGGTCATGTGGCCAGCCAGTATATTTACTGGATAAAGCCATACATCTTGCTTTATCTTTGGGTGTTAGACGGTCTCCATGTAACTCTAATAAGTACTCCGCTGCTCTCTTACTTCCTTTTATAATAGGTTTGTCAAGGATTGATAACAAATATGTGAATGATTCTTGAGTACTTAATAGTGATTTACCAACAGGGTCACGAGCAAGATGCCAGTTATCCAAATTTAAAAGCTGCGACTTAAGGTTATTACGTTGTTCATCTTGAATCTCAATAGAGTTTTTAATTAATATAAATAGTGCAAGGCTTTGTGATTTTGGATCCAGCATATGCAACCGACTTTGAAGTAGTGTTAATACACCATGCGAGAAGTTAAGGCTAAGACAAAATCTTTCCCATTCATGCTGATCTCTGTGGTTATTCCTGCTTGCACGAGAGCGAACTGCAACAAATAAAGCGTCCCCTTCCGTCTGAGGATTGGTTGAGGTTAGTATTTTTGCAGCACCTTCTCGAATCATAGGGTCAAGACTATAAAGTTGTTTTCTTAAAGAAGTCTTATATTCCTCTCCATTGAGACCGTTAAATAATTGAGAAAATGCCTCTCTAACTTCAGGGTATCGAGGCAATACAAACTCTCCAAGGTTATGTATACAACCTGCAAGAAGTTCAGGGCCATCATCAATATTGCTGATTTGAGAAAGAAGAATACGCCATAAGCCCGAATGTGCCCTATGGTAATCACTGTAATTACTTATTTGAGATGCTAACCATCGCACCCCTTTATCTCCAGCCTCTTTTATCAAATTTAATAAAATTTCTTCTGCATTAGCTTGATAGCCGCCATCATGTAGTGAATCTACAAGAGTATTACCTAATATTGATAGGCGTCTCTCTCCGTGGCGATATAAAATTATTACAGCTCCGGTGGCTACACTTCTGTCCGAATCAAAGAGAAACCAACGTACAAAATGCATCCACTTTTCCTGTCCTAAACGTGCAATACATTTCGTGGTAATAGAATTGTAGGTATTTGATAATGTTATCAAACGTAATGCCTGCTTGATAAGAGGAATAGGTGGTTCTTTATCAGGGTTAAGTTCAAGCCAAAAAGAAGCAGCTTTTTTAGAGCTTCCTAAATTGTAAGACAGTATTTTTTCCAAACACACCCGATCTTGTATTGGAGCAGTTTTAAACTGCGATAGAACCCAGTCTCCAAATGGCAAGCTATCTAATGAATGAGACAGATACCATAAACGGTCACTAATTTTAAATTCATTGGGTACTAATAATGCTAATATATCTAAAACACCATAGAATTGAGCCCCCTCAGTTGCCAAATAAGGAGGAACAAGTTTAGCTAGAAGCTTTTTATGATAGGAGTTAAGATTGGCATGAGCTATTGCAGCCCACTCACTGAAAACGTCTTGAATAACAAGGCTTCCCGCATTAATTATCGGGTACTTTGGATCAAGGTAATGAGTATACAGCCAATTAAATCCAGCATCTTCAGCAAGCCAAATCGTTCTTGCGATATTCCATGCTGACGTTCTATGGTCATCACCAAAGAAGGTAAGAGGTCTTCGTTCTAGCTTGTCAAATGATTTAATGGCTACTTTTGCACACTGGTAATTATTTGATTCAGCAACAATGTAACAAGCTGCTGGGAGATTCGGGGAGCGTGGTATAAGTAACTGCTGAATATATTTGTGCAAACATTGACTCACTTGCTCTAATTGTCCACGTCGACGGGCTATTGTGGCAAGAAATGATACTATTCGCCATTGTGAGTTACTTGGTAATGTCAGGGTGGAATCTTTCGATTTCCACTCTTTTAATAATCCATGTGCGGCGGACATTTCTGCAAGTGATTGAAGTGGAAAATCAATTACATCTGTTATTGTGATAAGACCCAGCCACTCGAAATAAGATAATGCTTCTTTAACTAATAAATATGCTTTTTTCTCACCATTACTTTCAGCTTTATCAAGAAAAATAGCCTTGGCTTCATCAACACTAATGCTAGGCTTCTCCATCGCTTTCATGGTCAATATTGAAAGCAATTCCATCTTAGCTTCGGCTGTTGGATATATGGATTCAAGACAATCAAAATTAGAAGGCTTATCATCTCGTTTCTGCCAGTCTTCGAGACGAATCAACAACAACTCATACAGTAAGTCACCTAGTGTATTTGACTTATCAGGAGTGGATTTTTTAAGATGTGGGTATATTAACCTGATTGTAAGTGGAGTAGAAGCAAGAGAATTAAGTTCAGATTGTTCTTTCAGTTTTTTAATAAGTACTTCTGACTCTTGTTTGGATTTTTCAATATCCAAGCCATCTGCTATCAATTCTTCAATAATGAATTGTTGCTTCCTTTCAATACTCAATGATGCAGTGTGAATGACTTTCCAATTGGCGAATGAGATACCTTTCAACTCTATTGGTCTAGCTGTTGCTACTACTTGAATAGTTGACCATGTTTCTGTAAAACGGGCTGCCTTTTCTAATAAGCGTGAAGCTATCTCTTGAGAAAGCTCATCCAAACCATCAAATATTATAAGAATCTCAGTATGCTCATTTAATAGCCCCTCCAAATTAACTTCTTGCTTTTCTTTTAGAACATCCTTTATAAGAAAGTTATTTACAATCGTTATTAATTCACGCACTGTGAAACGACTATCTAATTTGAGACTTTTCGCAGGGACTAGAACTGTAACTGTAGCTGACGATTTGTCCAGAGTATCAAGAACTAGCTGTGCTACTATTGTACTTTTCCCAGTGCCTAAATCTCCAAGTAGCAGACTATTCCGTGATTCTCTGATTGCTTCGAACATAGGCATAATATGTTCTGAATTTTTTGGTCGTATGAGTTTTCCGCTGAAATCAAAGTCTTCTTGTTGAGTACTGACACGAACCGAAACGGGGTTCTTAATATCTTTGGGCAAAGTCCCAAAGGGTTTCAATAATCGAGATTTTTGATTCCTCATATTTAAAGCATACGCTTTTAAAGATTCAAAAATCCCATGATCGATCGCTAGTTCTTTAGTTTTTTTTTAGATATATCTGCTTGCAATCCGACATTTATCGCCAAGGCTTTTACACTGGATGATTTCCATTCATCTTTAGGAGATCTTGGGTCGTACTCAAAAGACCTATAAACCACACATTCATCTTCAATGCGAATAAGGCGAAAATTATTAAAATAATTGGAGGCTGCATAGGTCGCTCCACCAGAAAAATGATGAGTTCCTCTAGCAATTTGATCAGGATCTCTTACCTCTGCATGAGTATGACCAGTTAAAAGAATATGACATCTGGCTGCCAAATAATCTCTAGTATTTGTTCTGTTTGAGAAGGCGGCTTGCTCATCAGGATGCAACCAATCTGTAGGATGATGCATTAGAGCTATCGTTATTGGAGCATTTGGAGTTTTTTCCAGTATGGATATTTTCTGATTTGATTGCATCAACTCAAGATGAGGAAGCCCAAGCCATAGCTTGTCTTTATCCTCATTGTCCTTTGAAAACCACGCGGTGTTAAGTACCACGAATCGAATTTTATTAATAGTACATGTCCCAACTAACCTAGAGTCCATACCTCCTAGTTCAAGAGCTGGAATCCTTGCTTCTTCACAAAAACTTATATATTCACTGAATGGCTCTAAGAAATGCGAGGCAATAGGGTACTCCAAACTATCATCTGCTTCTGAAGCAGTTGATGGTCGTGGAATTTTCTTAGCTTTAGATCTATCAACTTCATGGTTGCCAGGACAGCAGATCACTTTGCTATAATCCAAATCACAATTTTCGAGAAGTTTATCCAACCACGATTTAGCTTCAACAAAATCACTTGCTGCACCACGCCATACTACATCTCCAGTGATACAAATAATTGACGGCTTCCACGACGAATCTAAATTTGAAATTTCATTTAATAGAGAATCTAGACAATTCTGTCTTTTAGCTTTTGCATTAACGTTATTACCTTCATATCCAAAGTGTAAATCCGTGATGTGCAGTATTATTTCCATCTTACTACTACCTTGATACATTTCTCATATAGCTAATATCACTACTAATTAGAATATACAGTCTGTCATTTATCCTGTGTCGACCTATTAAGGCGATCCACCCCATGAAAAACGGAATGCTAGGAAGTGAGTTTTTGTAAAAATCCTGTTTACATGGTTTGGGTGTGATATAGCCGTCATGATAGTTTCCTTTGGCACTCATGGAGTACTACAGTAGGTTTATTGGCAGTCCACAAACGCTGAAACGCCAAGGAACAATACTAGCTGTCCCAGTCAGAATGTACAATGGCACCTGACGGGAAATGCCGCCGAAACAGCACCATCTGGGCTACCCACTTAAGGCGGGACAATTCCCTTCATCCCCTAGAAACTTTTGCTAAATACTTGAGCTGGCTGCATTTCACTGGCATCACGCGTTAATGACCAAAAAACACCGTAACAGCCGCCTTCTGGGTAAGCAGCCGCACCATTATCGTCGAAACCTTGGCACGTGGCAAACAAGGCATCCGCTCATTGGCAAACACGGTTGGCTTCTCAAAAAGCAGCGTCCACTGGGTATCCCCGTCTCCCGGTTTCCATCAGGAACGCAAGCTGAAAGCGGCCGGATGCAGTTGCTGACAGGTAAGGCTTGTACCTACCAAGTAGTTACGCCCCCCCCTCATTCCCCAATGCCTCCCGACGCGACGGTAATTTCTCCACATCCGCAGCCATAATTTCCCGATACAGCTCCCGCACAAATGCCAGACACGGAGGATCAACCTCGCCGTTTCCGCCTCGGTTTTCGTCGCCTTGTCTTAGATCTGCCGCTGAAACGCCGCCAACACGACCGCGTCAGCCGTCAGTGTTTCCCCTGATAACGTTGCAACACCTGCCCAATCTCCTCCAACGCCCGTTCAGCCGCGTGCGGACGGCTCACCGCCTCGCTGATCGAGCCGAAATGCTGTTCCAGACAATCCGTCAGCAATTGGCGGATGGCGTCAGTATCCGGCGCATTCGGCAAGCGGCTGGCGAGATACACCCGTTCCAGATCGGCTTCCTTGCGAGCAAAGTAATCTTCCAGTTGCGGCAGTGTCCATTCACCCCGGCGGATCGCTTTCATCTGCTCGGCATCGCGCTGCAAATCCATGTCCTGATGCATCAACAATTGCTCAACCTCACCCAACAAGCGCACCACATGGTAGGCAACAACACGTCATAACCGAATTGCTCCGTCAACGCCTTGCGCTTGCCCTCCGGCTGTTTGGTACGGATTTTGTGCATCTGCCCGTAGGCATACCCCTTGAACTTCGCCCAGCAGCCCTTGTGCAAAAACAATTGACGCCGTTCGCGCACCGGCTTGCCGATGGGCGAGGCATACAGCACGCAATTCTCCGGCACATACAGGCTGTCAATAATGTTGGGGTTATTCTCGGTCAGCAGGCGGAAATACTTGGCAATCGCAAACACCGTCACGTCATACACCCGCCCCTTGCCACCCAACGCTGCCGTATCGCGGATATGGTGCTGCTGGTACTGCTCGAATTGCACCGAATAGTTATCAAAACCCGGAATTTCGCCGCGCAAATGCGGAAACATCATGGTCTTGGGCGGAATCGCAAAGGCGTAGATGTCCATGTCCGAACTGTCGTTGCTAACCCCATACGCCACCGAACCCATGATGACTTCGTACTGCACGGCACTGCTGAGAAAATCCGGCGGGCTGGGCAGGAGCTTTTTGTGTTGGAGTGACTGGATGTGGCTGCTCATGGTTGTTTCATCTTCTAGTTGTTTACTCCTCATCAATAATAAGCAAACCACACGCACCGCACAAACTGCGTTAGAATATCCGCTTTTATCCTGACCGAAACTGCCCCCATGCCGCCCAACGCCAATCCCCATGTGCCTGTCGCCCTGTTCGACCCCCCCAAATACTGGGCGGAATGCTACGGCACGTCCGACTATCTCCCCACCAGTCAACCGTTTCGACAGTTATTGCAAAAGCACGCGATCCGAGCCTCCATGAGCGGTGTCGGGGCGTGTTGGGATAATGCCGTGGTCGAACGCTT
>JBDKID010000016.1:0-81752 GCA_039797295.1 Pseudomonadota bacterium
GTTCGTGCCGCGAGTCACGGCGGTACAGTTTCTAACCGAAGATAGCTTAACCAAAGAGAGGAGCGAGAACAGGGTCGGCTATTGCCGACGCGCTATCCCTCCCCGACCTGAAGGACGGGGTTTCTCGCGCAAGAGTGATGAAAAAAAATATAATGGGTCTTACCCAAGCCGAAGCCGTCCGACGTTTGGCAGCCGACGGCGAAAACATGCTCCCCGGCAGTATCCCCAAATCCCTGTTTGCCATCGCCTTGAGCGTGTTTACCGAACCCATGTTCCTGATGCTCTTGGGTGCGGGCGGTATCTACCTCGCGCTGGGGGATCGTGCCGAAGCCTCGTTCCTGCTCGGTTTCGTGTTCGTCGTGATCGGCATTACCTTGGCGCAAGAACGCAAAACGCAACGTGCGCTGGAATCCTTGCGCGACCTGTCCGCGCCGCGTGCCTTGGTAGTGCGGGACGGGCAGGAAATCCGCATTCCGGGGCGCGAAGTGGTACGCGGCGATGTGCTGATCCTGCACGAAGG
This sequence comes from Pseudomonadota bacterium, assembly GCA_039797295.1. Classification (GTDB taxonomy): domain Bacteria; phylum Pseudomonadota; class Gammaproteobacteria; order Thiotrichales; family Thiotrichaceae; genus Thiothrix. The sequence continues at coordinate 521 of JBDKID010000016.1, forward strand.
CGACCGCATCCCCGCTGATGCCTTGCTGCTCGATGGGCAATTGAGCGTGGATGAATCCCTGCTCACGGGTGAAGCCGTGCCGGTCAACAAATCGCCCACGGCTGGCGCAACCTTTGCCCCACCAGAGGGCGAAAGCAGCGCGTCCCTGTATGCCAGCACCGTCGTCACCAAAGGCGTGGGGCTGGCGGAAGTCAGCGCGATCGGCGTGAATACCGCTGTCGGGCGCATCGGGCAAGCCTTGGCCTCGACGCAGGAAGCCCCCTCCGGTTTGCAACAAGCCTCGCGCAAGCTCATTATCGTCCTCACCATCGTGGGTTTGACCTTCGCCACGCTGCTAGTATTGCTGGGCTGGCTGTGGGACGGACGGGTATTTCTGGACAGTTTATTGTCTGGCATTGCGCTGGCAATGGCGATTTTGCCGGAAGAAATCCCCGTCATCCTGACTGTGTTTCTGGCGTTGGGTGCATGGCGTATTTCCAAGCAAAAAGTTTTGACGCGGCGCGTGTCAGCGGTCGAAGCCTTGGGCGCAATCACGGTACTGGCGGTGGATAAAACCGGCACGCTCACCCAAAACCGCATGAAGATGGAAGAACTAGTCGCGGCGGGTACAACCTTCACCAATGAAGGCGCAAACGCCCTGCCGGAAACCTTTCACGAACTCGCTGAATTCACCCTGTTAGCCACGCCGCTTGACCCTTTCGACCCGATGGAAAAAGCCATTCAGACCTTCGCCCAGCAATGGTTGAAGGACACGGAGCATTGGCATTCACAAGCCCCGGAATTTCAGTACGACCTGTCAGCCGAAATACTGGCGATGACGCAGGTATTTTCCAGCAATGATCCCACCCAGCATTTACTGGCGTGCAAAGGTGCGCCCGAAGCGGTGGCGGATTTGTGCCATTTGCCCACCGCTGAACGGGACATTATCCATCAGCAAGTGCTGAGCATGGCAGAGCGCGGCTTGCGTGTATTGGGCGTTGCCAAAGGTCAATGGCAAAGCAAGGAATTACCGCCCAGCCAACATGACTTCAGCTTTAAGTTTCTGGGGCTGGTCGGGTTTGTTGACCCGCCACGACCCGAAGTACCCGCCGCGATTACCGAATGCCGTGCCGCTGGGGTGCGCATTATTATGATGACGGGCGACCATCCCGCCACCGCACGGGCGATTGCGCAACAAGTCAACCTGAGTACCCGCACGGCGGTGATGACGGGCGCGGAAGTGGCGGCACTCAGCGATGCCGAATTGCACGAGCAGTTGCAGCAAGTGGATATGTTCACCCGCTTGCAACCCGAACAAAAACTGCGGCTGGTGCAGATACTGCAACAAAACGGTGAAGTGGTCGCCATGACCGGCGATGGCGTTAACGATGCCCCTGCACTCAAGGCCGCCAATATTGGCATTGCAATGGGTGAACGCGGCACGGATGTTGCCCGCGAAGCCGCCGCCTTGGTGCTGTTGGATGACAGTTTTGCCAGCATTGTCGCCGCGATTCGGCAAGGGCGGCGCATTTACGACAATATCACCAAGGCCACCGCGTTCACCTTCGCGGTACACATGCCGATTATTGTGTTGGCACTGATTCCTGCATTGTTGCATTGGCCGGTGCTGTTGCTGCCGGTGCATATCGTCTTGCTGGAATTGCTGATCGACCCCGCCTGTTCGATTGTGTTCGAGGCGGAACCGGAAGCCAGCGACATCATGACGCGCCCGCCGCGTAAACTAACCGATTCGCCGTTTGCGTTTAGTGCGCTGCTTTACCCGTTGCTACAAGGCATCGCGGTGGCGGAAGTATTGCTGCTGGGGTATTGGGCGATGGATGGGCAAGGCTTTCAGGCTGAGGAAATACGCGGGGCAATGTTCATGGGCTTAGTACTGGGTTTGTGCTTGCTCATTCTTGCCAATCGCGATGCTGCGCGGTCGCTGCTGCATGGATTGACGGCAAGCAATCCGTGGATTTGGCGCATGTTCGGCGCGGTGGGATTACTGCTCGTGGTGGTCTTTACCGTACCCGTGCTGCGCGACATTATGGGGTTTAGCGTTATAGGTATTCCTCAACTGCTGGCAGGCATGGCTTTAGTACTGGGGATTGGTGTGAGTCTGGAGATTTTGCGGTGGGTAAGTGGTCATGTCAGGGGGAATTAATCCCTGACATGCCGTCACTTAAAGCTGCGCGATAGGTTTTTCAGTGAACAAATAATCTTTGAGTTGTTTGGCAAACCGCTGATCTTTACGTCGAATCCATTCCAGCAACATCGCGGCATGTTCTTTTTCCTCATCGCGATTGTGCTCAAGGATAGCTTTGAGTTCTTCATCCTTGCACACATCCACGCGCTGATTATACCAATCCACCGCTTCTAGCTCTTCCATGAGCGAAACGATAGCGCGGTGCATATCGCGGGTTTCATCCGTAAGTTCTGCTACGGGTTCATGATAACCGACACTAGACATTTTTTATTTCTCCTTCACACATTTTAACTAAATCACAAATGGTTCTATATTGGCATTAGACGACTATTTTCTTATCTGCTTTTTCTATGGAAATACTGAGTTTTTGATATATGCCCAGCCCCACAATCAAAAATACAGAAACAATAATAAGTACCGCAGGATAAGGTAATAGCTTTATATCTTTTGTCCCAGCTTTGAATACATAAACCAAGCCTTCAATGCTCACGGCAATCGAGATAATCACCATGATTTTAGTGATCGTCTTTCTGGCCTCTTCAGGCTCACGCAGTTCTTTGTTCATAAAGACTTCTTCTTCAATCATGTATTTGGCAACATCAAGAATAGCGGCGGCGATGATAATAGTCCCCACAGCTTGCAGCATTGCCGGAATAAACTCACCTCTTACCGGAACATTGGAAACCACCTCGTACACTGACCAGCCCATAATCATGAGTGACAGACCAATAAGAGACAAGGCCGCGAACAGATAAATAATCGTCGAACCTGCGGTCACTATTTTTTGCATCACACCATCCTCGTTGAAGTTATCTTTTAATGCTCCCGCTGAGGACTATTGCGCAAACCCTTGATTTCATCCAGCAATTCTACCGCCAAAGCAGCGCCTGCCAGATTGACACCCAAATCGCGCTGAAGCCGGATCACGGTACGCACCCGCACCACGCTATTGCCCGCAAACTGCCAAGCGGTGGTGGTTTGCTGGTAGTCGATGGGATCAATAATGCCCTCGTCCACCATTTCCAAAAGCTGTTCGGGTAGCAGGCTGCAAGAACGGCACAATTCCTCCAACGAAAATAGTGCGTCGTCTTCCAGAATCCTGCCGATCATTTCATTTAAAGCGGTTTGCATCACTCACACTCCCATTCCGGCACGCGGATTAAAGGCTTGTTCCTGCGCCAATTCACTGTACAAAGCCTTGGCTTTGTCGCTGAGGGTATCCGGCATCACCACTTTTAAGGTGACGTAAAAATCGCCCGGTATCTGCGCCGGAATGCCACGCCCTTTCAGCCGCAGCTTGCGCCCACTAGAAGAATTGGGTGGAATTTTCATGTCCACCGCACCATCCGGGGTTGGCACTTTAACACTACCACCCAAAGCCGCTTCCCACGGGGCAATCGGCAATTCCAGATACACATCGAGTTCCTCGGCGCGGTACAGCGGATGCGGGTTGAAAGCGATTTCCAGATACAAATCGCCTGCACTGCCACCACCGATACCGGGGTTGCCTTGTCCTTGCAGGCGGATATGCTGGCCTTGTTTGACCCCTTTGGGGATTTTGATATTGAGCGTGCGTTCTTGCAGGAAGGGGCGACCATCCGCACAACGTTCGGTAGTACGCAAATTCAAGCTGCGCGTTGTACCGTGATAAGCATCTTCCAGATCAATCGACACCTTGGCGTGGCTATCTTCACCGTTTTCCTGATACACACGACCTGCCCCACCTGCACTAGCACCACCCCGCCCACGCTGCCCGAACAGGTTAGCAAGAAAATCATCAAAATCAGCAGACTGCCCTGCCCCTCCTCCAGCCCCGCTCGGTGGCGGACGGAAATCCCGTGGGGCTTTCAAGTCTTCGCCCAACTGGTCATAGGCTGCGCGTTTTTCCGGGTCTTTCAAGACTTCGTAAGCTTCGCCCACTTCCTTGAACTGTTCTTCGGCATTGTCTTCTTTGCTGATGTCGGGGTGGTATTTACGTGCTAATTTACGGTAAACGCGCTTAATATCATCCTGCGTGGCTGTTTTGCTCAAACCCAGAACTTTGTAATAGTCCTTGTATTCCATCCTGTTTCCCCTGTTTTTATTGCCGTTATTGACGGCTGTAAGCGCGGATTTTCCAAACCACAAAAATCAGCACGAAACCCACAACGACTGCTGCGCCTAACATAATCATCCATAAAAACTGCCCCACATAAGCAGCCATGAGCAGGGTAGCCAACAGCAACGCACTCACCACGTACAACTTCCACGACACCAACATGCCGTCGATACACGTCGCAAACGTCAGCATCAACAGGACTAACAGCCCCGTGGTTTCAAAATTGATGCGCCCTGAATTCAACAAACGGTAAATAACCGCCACGGCTACCAATGCCGCGCCCCACACAATCACTTGTTGGTACAGCAACTTACCGTGTTCTAGCAAACCTAACCGCTTGGAACGCCAACTGCCCCACACCGTCGTGACCAGCGCCAAAGCAACTAGCATGTAACTCCAATAGCTGTAGGCCGTGTCGCCGCGATAGTTGGTAATACCCACACCTAATAGCGCGAAAAACGTAATCCCAACAAATAAGCTGGCATCGACTTTTAATACCTGTGTAAGCGTGGCTTTACTTTCTGCCAATACAGGGGGGGAATCAGCCTTGTTAATGGTTTTATTAACGGCTTCATTAATGGTGTTGCCCATACTTTTTCATCCTTTGATTAATTGCATTGTAAAATGTTAAATGAGTTAAAGCTGGCATATACACCATTATTAGCGATGAAAGCTTGCAATACAAGCAAATAGAGAGCTTAATGAAAATGAATGCAAAAACATTAAAACACACCCCACCTTAAAACCCCCTGCATTATTAATCATTCATTATCGAGAAATATTATGATAAATCAAAACCACGCCGCCGTTGGCATTTTCAGCAGTCACGAATTTGCCGAAAATGCGGTAAAGGAACTCCAACACACTGGCTATGACATGAAAAAGCTGTCGATTGTCGGCAAAGATTATGACACCGAAGAAACCGTTATCGGTTATTACAATACCGGCGACCGCATGGCAACATGGGGTAAATTCGGTTTATTTTGGGGGATGATTTGGGGCTTATTGTTCGGCTCTGCTTTTTTGATTATTCCGGGTATTGGCCCCGTGATGGTCGGTGGCCCTTTGGTCAGTTGGATTATTGGTGTCATAGAAACAACCGTTATTGTAGGCAGCCTTAGCGCATTAGGCGGTGCATTAGCCAGCATTGGGATTCCGCAAGACAGTATTGTGCAATACGAAACGGCTATTAAAGCCAATAAGTTCGTATTAATTGTCCACGGCACGGAACAAGAAATCACAACCGCTAAAAACATTTTGATCGCCAATCAAGCCGATGTTGCTAATACACATCAAACTGTTGCTGATACGCAAACCGCTCTAAACTAAAATCATACTAACAATCATCAAAAATTCATTACCAAGGAGTGGAAAAGATGAAAATCAATTCAGAAGACTTTCGAGTTCCCCCCAATGATAAAGTTGACTTAAAAAAATGGTCGACCGAAGTAAAACCCATCTACAAATCCAAAGAGCATTATCACGAATTATTGCAAGAGCAGGTGGAAAAACTCAGCAAGCTGCAATACTTGCATTACGCTGATAACCGCTATGCTGTGTTATTAATCTTTCAAGCAATGGATGCCGCTGGCAAAGATGGTGTCATCCGCCACGTTATGTCGGGCATTAATCCGCAAGGTTGTCAGGTATTCAGTTTCAAACACCCTAGCGTTGAAGAATTGGAACACGACTTTCTGTGGCGCACTTCACAAGCCTTACCCGAACGCGGGCGCATTGGCATTTTTAACCGCTCTTATTATGAGGAAGTGTTAATCGCGCGGGTACACCCTGAAATCTTGCGCGGTGAAGGGCTTCCCGAAGAACTGCTGGATGAATCCACCATCTGGACAGAACGCTACCGTTCTATTGTGGATTGGGAAAATCACTTGCACCGCAATGGCACGCGCATCATCAAATTTTTCCTCCACATTTCCGCCGCAGAACAGCGTAAACGCTTTCTTGACCGCATTGACGACCCCGAAAAAAATTGGAAATTCAGTTTTGCCGACATTGTGGAACGCCAGTCATGGAAACAATACATGCACGCTTACGCCGCTTGCCTGAGTGCTACCAGTACCAAAACCGCCCCGTGGTATGTCGTGCCAGCCGACGACAAAAAGAATGCGCGGCTCATTATTGCCCACATTATTCTCGATGCTTTTGAATCACTTAACTTGCGCTACCCCACAGCCGATGCCAAACGCCAACAGGAATTGCTGTCAATTCGTCAACAACTATTGATGGAAGTCGACCATGATACCCAACACCCTCACGCCGACGCTGCTTAAGCAAATGCACGCTTACTGGCAGGCGGCTAACTACCTTTCCGTGGCGCAAATTTACCTTTACCACAACCCACTGCTGCAACGCCCACTCGCGCTGACCGATGTCAAACCCATGCTGTTGGGGCATTGGGGCACAACGCCCGGACAAAATTTCATTTACGTGCATTTGAATCGTGTGATTAAGCAATACGACTTAAACATGATCTACGTCGCGGGTCCTGGGCATGGCGGTCCTGCCGTGGTTAGCAATACCTACCTCGAAGGCACTTACAGCGAAATCTATCCTGACATCAGCCAAGACACAGCGGGTTTGCAAAAGCTGTGTAAGCAATTTTCGTTTCCCGGCGGCATTCCCAGCCATGCATCGCCGGAATGTCCGGGGTCTATCCACGAAGGCGGTGAACTCGGCTATTCGCTCAGTCATGCGTTTGGTGCGGTATTCGACAATCCCGACTTGATTGCCGCGTGTGTGGTCGGCGACGGTGAGGCGGAAACTGGTCCATTAGCAACCGCGTGGCATTCCAATAAATTCCTGAATCCCGTCACGGATGGCGCGGTATTGCCAATTTTGCACTTAAACGGTTACAAAATTGCCAACCCGACCATTCTTGCCCGCATTCCGCGTGAAGAATTGGAACAATTGCTGCGCGGTTACGGTTGGTCGCCTTATTTCGTCGAAGGTTGCGAACCGGAAACCATGCACGAAGCAATGGCTGCCACGTTAGACACGGTAATTGCACAAATCCAACGTATTCAGCGCGATGCACGTTATCGTGGCAATCTCACGCGCCCACAATGGCCAATGATTGTGTTGGTATCGCCAAAAGGTTGGACAGGTCCGGCGCAAGTCGATGGTGTGCCAATGGAAGGCACGTTTCACGCCCATCAAATTCCCATTTCCGACCCTGCAACGCATCCTGAACACCTGTCTTTGTTGGAATCATGGCTGAAAAGTTATCATCCTGAAGCCTTGTTCGATGCCCAAGGACGGCTACGCGCCGAACTGGCGGCACTTGCACCCAGCGGTGAGCGACGCATGGGTGCGAATCCTCATGCTAATGGCGGGCTATTGTTGTGTGATTTGCGCCTACCCGATTTCCGTCACTACGCGGTGGATGTTCCGACACCAAGCACAGGCGGCATGGGCGATACGCATGTTTTGGGGCGTTTTTTGCGCGATGTTACAACCTTAAACAGCGAACAACGCCATTTCCGCGTGTTTGGTCCTGATGAAACGCTATCCAATGGTCTCGAAGCTTTGTTTGAAGTCACGCATCGCCAGTGGGATGCCACTACTTTACCGCACGACGAATTCCTCGCACCAAGTGGATGGGTATTGGATTCGATGCTCAGCGAACACCAATGCCAAGGTTGGTTGGAAGGCTATTTACTCACCGGACGGCACGGCATTTTTAACTGCTACGAAGCCTTTATCCACATCATTGATTCGATGTTTAACCAGCACGCCAAATGGCTAAAGGTCAGTGCCCGATTACCGTGGCGACGTAACATTGCCTCCTTGAATTACTTGTTAGCTTCGCACGTTTGGCGGCAAGATCACAACGGTTTCACCCATCAAGACCCCGGTTTCATTGACCATGTGGTAAACAAAAAAGCGGAGGTGGTACGGGTTTACCTACCGCCAGACGCTAATTGTTTGCTGTCGGTAATGGATCATTGCTTACGCAGCCGCCATTACGTCAATGTGGTGATTGCGGGTAAACACCCCGCACCGCAATGGCTAACAATGGATGCAGCCGTCGTGCATTGCACCAAAGGCATTGGCATCTGGCAATGGGCAAGTAATGACCAAGATATTGCGCCGGACGTAGTAATGGCGTGTTGTGGCGACGTACCAACGCTGGAAACACTTGCAGCAGTCAGCATTCTGCGCGAACACTTACCCGCCTTGAAAATCCGCGTGGTGAATGTGGTGGATTTAATGCGTTTGCAAGCGCACAGCGAACACCCGCACGGCTTAGCGGATAGCGACTTTGATGCTTTATTCACCCAAGACAAACCCGTGATCTTCGCTTTTCATGGCTACCCGTGGCTGATTCATCGCTTAACTTATCGCCGCACCAATCACGCCAATTTCCATGTACGTGGCTACAAAGAAGAAGGCACAATTACCACGCCGTTCGACATGACCGTGTTAAACGACATGGATCGCTTCCATTTGGTGATGGATACGCTGGATCGTCTCCCACAAACCGGCGAAGCAGGGGTTTACCTCAAACAACAACTGCAAGACAAACTGATTGAACATCGGCAATACATCAATCAGCACGGGCAAGATATGCCAGAAATTCGGGAATGGCGGTGGCGCATTTGATTACACCATTTTGATCCGCCTGCCACACCCCTTAATGCACTAAAAAACCCATCGGGCAAATCTCTTATGCGGGCACAATTTCATTAATGTGGCTTTGACATTTAACAAAATAGGGAATAAGTTCCCAAGAATAATGGTTCAGTATGCAGAGTGTTTCATTGCGAGGGGAAATCTATTATGAAACAGCCTTATTTTTATCTCGTGCAAGTGGGCACGGGATTTTTAGTTGCCACATCAGCAATCGCCAGTACATCTTATGGTGATTTGAATAATTTCGACACGGTGAATGACACAGGTCAAGATTGCCACGGTTTTGAAATTGAAATCGATGATGTCCATAAAACCGATATTACCTACACCTATGATTGGAATCATTACAGCACGCCAGTTATTTCCGAGGATAATAGCAATCCGCTGCATCCCAAAGTATTTGTCCGTTATCAAAGTTTAAAAAATGCTGACGGAAGTTGGGCAGCTTATACCGCCGTGCCGACCACACCCATTACGCCCACCAATGGTCACATGTGTACCAACCCTGCCGTTAATCAAGGGTGTGAACATTTTGGGGTAGGTTTTTATGGTCAACCAAGTGCAATTAAATACAATTGGTTAGTCGATGATGGTAACGGTAATTTGGTGCATGGCCCTGCGGTTAATGTCGCATCCCCCTCGTGGATAGCTTATAAAGCCCCAAATGTTGTGGCGAAACCGGGCGACGCCGTTGCACAAGTCGTTGCCGTGATTCCTGCACCAGTCGAACCCATTCCACCCGCTAAAAAATTTGGTGAAGCTTCATGGGTTAAAATCATTAAAACCAAAACCCATAATAATAAAAACCTACCATTAAAAGATTTAGTCGGTGACGACAAAGATGGCGACGGAAAAGCGGATTGGACTAATGGCGAACCCGACGAAGTTGAAACAGAATGGCGATTATTACAAGCCAATAGCGATAATAATGCTAAAAAGGCCGCATTAAAGGGTAAAGCCGAAGCCTTACCGAATAAAAATGAAACCGTCACACGTCGTTATGAGTTTTACAAATACGTGGCGGGTGACAATTCCATTGATGGTGAAACTGGTGAAGCAATGTGTGATGCGGTTGCTACTGATGGTATTCATGGTGATCCATCCATGAATAATGTTGGCGTCACCAATGCGAATGGCGATACCGTGTATTTTGACTGTTCCGCTGTTGCCGTCGTGGGTGAATACACAGGTGCGCAAATGGCTGGCTTTGATCCCGCTGCGGCACTGGGTTTAATCGACAACCTGCAAGATGCGGATACCACACAAGCTTATTCACGGCGCGTTGTCATCGGTGGTAGCTCGCCTTATACCATTCAAGTAACCGATGGTGCATTACCGAGTGGTATGCGTTTTAAAGCCGACACGGTTGATCCGAGCAAATCCAGCGGTATTTTAGAAGGCACGCCTACCGCTGGCGGAGACTACTCTTTCAATCTAACCGTTACTGATGCACTTGGCGCACTGATTAGCAGCCCCGTGCCGTATAACTTACACGTCGTGGGGCCACAACAACCCAATCGTGCGCCACAAGCGAATGCGGATAATGTGCGAACTTACCCGAAAACCGCGATTACCGTTAATGTCTTAGCCAATGATACGGATGTAGATGGCGACGCTTTAACCATCGAAAAAATCTCGCGCCCAACGAATGGCACAGCAGTCATCAATGCCAATGGGGTTATTTACAAACCCAAAGCCACTTTCACGGGTGTTGATACTTTCACTTATAGCATTACCGATGGTCGAGGCGGTAATGCCACGGGCACAGTCACCGTCAAGGTTGCCCCTAATCAATTACCCGTTGCAGTAGCTGATACAGTTGCCACCACCAAAAATACGCCCGTAACGGTTAATGTTTTAGCCAATGACACGGATGCGGATGGCGATGCATTAACGCTGCTTGCGGCCACCACGCCACTGCACGGCACGCTAAAGAAAAATGCGGATAACACGGTCACGTTTACACCTGCGAAAAACTTCCTAGGTGTCGGCGGCTTTACCTACAAAAATACTGACGGACATACTGGCATCAGTTCCAGCACCGTTACCGTAAACGTCGTTAAATAAGACCATCAGTCTTGATGCAAACACGCTCCGGTATTCAACCTACCGGAGCATTAATCAAAACGACTTTACGCCGCTTGCGCGGTAGCAAATCCTGCTGCTGCTAACAAATCATTCACATCAGCATCCAGCAACTCAATGCCCTGACGCGCACAATAACGCTTTTCCTTGTCGGTCGGATTCGGCAACAATGCCCAACCTTTGGGTTCATCCGCTGCGTAAGTAATGTCCGACATCACCATGCGCTCGGTATCGCGTTGGAAACGCATTCCCACAAACAGGTATTGTTTGGCTTTACGGTATTCTTTGAGGAAATCAGGAATCGCAAACCCGCCCATGAGTTCGGTAATGTAATCGACGTAATCCGCATCCGAGGCAATGTAAACCGCATCAGGGCGCGGGCTACCCATTGGTTTGAACAAAATCGGTAACGCGGGGTTAACTTCTTCCTGCGTGATTTCCCGATAACCATTGCTACCGCTGTATTCGTTAATGGTAAAGCGGTAATTCGTACCCATTACCCGCGCCGTCCCACGAATCAAGGTATGCGGCTGATCCGCATAAGTATCTTGCAACTGCGTATCGCGATTAATGTCAATGACGTAATGCGGCTTAATGCTCGCCAACCAATCGTGAATCGGGGCGCGTGTCCACTGCTTTTTACCGTAAGTGTCTTCCAAAAAGGTGTGAACCGCTTTACGCCCGCGTTTCAATTCCACATCCATTGCCGCCCGCGCAAACTCCCACATTAACCGCGCCGACATTGGCTTACCACCATTCATCGCCAAAATCAGGCTATCGCTATCGGCGGGAATCGGCGCACCCGTGGCCTTATCCACCGCACCTTGCAACGCCCCCGCACCCAAATACGGCACAATCTTGCCGCTTTCAACCCCAGCAACCAATGCTTGTAATGTCATGTCCGACATGGCTCTATCCCTTCCTATTGCAATATTCCCCGTATTACTGCAATTTTAGAGCCAAGACAAAAACACCAATAGAATCAAAGCAATGAAAGTGATTTATTGATAATTGTCGGGAAACCGACAGCAGGAAGAAGACAGAAACGGCGTGATACAACAAATGCTTTACGGCGGAAAACGAATGCTAGAAAATGCACGTCCGGCTTGAATCGCACGGCGTTCAATCGCTGCTGCCGATTCCACCAAACCTTTTTGTTCCAAGAATAACAAAAACGCACGGGTACTGATTTTATGGCAATCTTCTGGCAACACAAAACTGGCACGTGCCACTTTATGATCCTCAAACAAGAATACCCCTGTGACGGGTCGCGCTTGTAACGCAAATTCGCTCATCACTTCTTGGATGGCTAACTCGCCTAAATTGGCTTTACGCGGCTTTTCCCCTGCATTCAATGAGGCAATGTAACGCTGATAAATGCGCGTTTCCCGTACCAACAACTGCTGTTGCGCCACCCACGCGGCAATTTTTTGACTGGTTGGGGTCGGGTTGCGCGTCACTTCGTGCAACACCATATCCACCATTTGCACCTGCCAATTAGGCAGCAGCAACACATCCAACGCATCCGCATAGGCCAGTGTGATCAACGGCCCAGCATCCGCCAGCAGGATAACCGGGTTATCCGCCATAGGTGGTTCCGGGCGGCAAGGCGTTCAGGACATCAACCATCTTTTGGGTCACGCTATCCGGCAGGCGCGGCATCGGCAAGTGCGCCTGCGCCATCAGCAGGAACAGGTCTTCGCTGCTGTCGATACCCAATGCAGTCATTGCGGTCAGGTCGTCGATCCTGCCCAGCGAGAAATCCAGCAGGGCGCGAAAATTCTGGTTGCTGGCGGTTTCGGCAGCCTCGAAGGTTTCCACCAGATAACGTAATTCGGCATTGAACAAAGCATTGACGGAAGTATCGGATTTCGCCGCAATCACCTTGGCGCGGCGCAACAGGTCGCGGTCAACCGAACCTGTGAAATTGACGGTGGCAGACATGGCACAGCTCCGTTAAAGGAAACACATGGATAAGTGTAACACAGGATTATGTGTTGATTCCTATTGCTGGATCAGTGCTTGCCATGCAATCCCCATTGGACATCTTCACGTATGAATTTTTCGGCAAGTTCTGCCGAATGGGATTCCAGATAACGGCGTAGAGGGTGTCCTCTCACTCTCCAGCATACGGCTCTACCCAGCCGGGTTTGTCGGGGACGAGCAAAAACCGTGAAGCCATACCAGTTCGGATGTTTCCGGTAGGGTAACATTCCGCAATTTGCTACAATGTGCTCATCATATCAAAGGAACGTATCCATGCTGACACAGGCTAAAAAACTCGCCCGTTTCCGGCAAATCCGCCGCCGTAACTACCGTGCCAGTTTGCGGTTGGAAGGGTTTGCGCCATCAAACCAAAAGCATTTGGAGGAACAAGCCCCTTTGCTTTCCCCACAAGACATTGAAAGCCGCATTGCCCAAATCAAGGCAAGGTATGTCGGATAAGTACGGTGTCAGCCAAGACCCGGATTGTTACCCGAATAGTTCGGTGCTGGTCAACAAGCTCACTATCCGTGATGCGCAGGAGTTGGAAGCTGTTGAAGCTGAGTTGACCCAACTTCGCAGTGAGTCCTTCGAGCCGGATTTTGCCGCGTTTGATTTGGGTGCGTTGGCGGCGATTCATCGGCATCTATTTTCGGTAACGCTATAAAGCTTTGTAGAACTCAAAAAGGGTTTACCCAAGCTCAACTTTCTGAAAACGCGAAAATTTCTACGTCTTATCTTTCGCTACTTGAACAAGGTAAACGTGACCCAAACCTATCTACTATACAAAACATAGCTACTGCATTAGATGTTCCTATTAGTATTTTGATGTTTCTCGCAACAGATAAAGACGAACTTAACAGCATTCCTGATGATTTAGCTGAGAAGTTATCGTTTACTGTTCTGAAATTAATATCAGCCAAATAACCCATTATTATGACGGCAAAATATATAAACAAATCTATAGCAAGCATTTCATCTTTAGCTAAAGCATTAGAGATTACTGAAAATGAACTATTAGAAATACACCAAAAATCTGAATCCTACTATTTTATTACAAAAGTAATACCCAAACCTGACGGTTCAACTAGAACCACTTATGATGTCAAAAAGCAACTTAAGGATATTCACGAGAAAATTAAAACAAATATATTCCAGAATGTTACTTACCCAAAATATTTACAAGGTGGTATCAAAGGGAGAGACTACATATCAAATACTAGAATTCATGCTGGTAGAAAATTTCTTATCACAGAAGATATTTCTAACTTTTTCCCATCTATAAACTCTGATATTGTTAAGAAAATGTGGCTACATCTCTTTAATTTCTCACCTGATGTCGCGATAATTCTAACAAATCTTACAACTTTAAACGGGTTTGTTCCTCAAGGAGCAAAAACCAGTAGCTATATTGCAAATCTAATTTTAGGGGATAAAGAAGACGTACTTATCAAAAGGCTTAACGAGAAAGGAATGCTTTACTCTCGTTTAGTAGATGACATCACCGTATCTTGTAACTATCGACCATCAGTACGACTTAGAACAGCCGTTATCTCAGAAATTTTTGGAATGCTTCTTAGTAAAAATGTCACGCCAAATAGAAAAAAACATAAAATAATGCCTGCTGGATGCACACAAAAAATTCACAACCTAAATGTAAATACAGGAAAACCCACACTACCAAAAGAAGAACGCTCTAGAATTCGTGCGGCGATACATCAATGTGAAAATATGGCAAAACTCAGTAAAAAAACTGAAGCGTATAGACAATTATTTAAAAGCACTGAAGGTCGAGTAAATATGCTTGCAAGAATTCAACCTAAGCAAGCACAACAATTTAAAGAACGCCTAAGTAAAATTAAACCTTAGCTACATTTTCACAACAAGAAATACACAATACTGATATTCTTATATCCAAAATTTTCAATAGCATTCGGTGTAGTAAGCATCTACTTACGCGCTCATGTCTACCTCATACACGCCGCCGATCACGAGGTACTCGCCTTCGCCGCGCAGCAGCTTCGGCAGCAACACGTCATACGCCAGTACCTTACTGAGCGGCACGGCAACTTCCAGAATGTAATCGCCGAATTCGCAGGCGCGTTCGCGGCAAGTGGAGAAAGAATTGACATTGTTCAGCACAACCACCGCGTGTTTGCCATTGCGTTGCAAAATACGGTATTCCGCCAAGCTATTCACGCCGCGATACAACTGAAGATGAGTAGGGTGTGAGGCTTGTGCTGCGTGTTGTGTGGGGCTTTGTCGGGAATGCGACAAGGCTAATTCGTACTGACAATAGGTGTAGAGTAAGTCGAGTTGGCTTTCTAACGCATTGGTGGCGTACAGCCCCGCGCTGCGATCCGCGAGGTAACGACGGTTAGCAAAATCAGTATCTTGGCGTACCGCGCCGGAGTGATATTGCACTGCCAAACCAAAACGCGATTCGACCCAACCTTTTAATACCGCGCCTTCGCGCCCGCTGGAATCAAACGCCCAACCACGTAATACGCGCAAATAATTGGCATTGGCACGCTTTTTCTGGCTGCCTGCGACCAATCCCGCTTCATCTAAATGTTCCAAACGGAAATGTACGGTCATGTAATCCATGAAACGTTGCGCTCGCGACATCGCATCAGGCAAGGCTTGTAGGTGAGTAAACAGTGATTTATGCAGGGTTGCCACACCATCTAACACTAAAGGCACGGGGAATCGTTGAAAATTCAGGCTTCCAAGCAAGTTGGCGGGGAGATTACAGCGATTTATGGGTAAAAAGGCACTGTCTTTACCCGTACAAATTGTGTCGGTATTGTCGGGAACACGACCTGTACCAACGTTGCTTTGTTTCATTTCAAAACTTTATTTAACTTTAAAAACAAACACTTAAAATCAAGTTGCCGCCTTGGCACGCTGATTGCAATAACATCATCGTTACATTCGTTACTGATCCATTAACACAAGGAGACCAAGATATGGCACTGCGTCAATGTGCAATCTACGGTAAAGGCGGCATCGGCAAGTCTACCACAACCCAGAACCTCGTTGCAGGTCTGGCTGAACTGGGTAAAAAAGTCATGATCGTGGGCTGTGACCCAAAAGCAGACTCTACTCGCTTGATTCTCCACTCCAAAGCGCAAAACACTATCATGCATCTGGCTGCTGAAGCTGGCTCGGTAGAAGACCTTGAACTCGAAGACGTACTGAAAGTCGGCTATGGCGACATCAAATGCGTTGAGTCTGGCGGTCCAGAACCAGGTGTTGGTTGCGCGGGTCGCGGTGTTATCACAGCGATTAACTTCCTCGAAGAAGAAGGCGCGTATGACGACGAGCTCGACTTCGTATTCTACGACGTACTGGGTGACGTTGTTTGCGGTGGTTTCGCGATGCCTATCCGCGAAAACAAAGCACAAGAAATCTACATCGTTTGCTCTGGCGAAATGATGGCAATGTACGCTGCAAACAACATCGCTAAAGGTATCGTGAAATACGCGAACTCTGGCAGTGTACGTTTGGCTGGTCTGATCTGCAATTCACGTAACACTGACCGTGAAGACGAACTGATCATGGCTCTGGCTGAAAAAATGGGCACATTCATGATCCACTTCGTACCGCGTGACAACGTTGTACAACGTGCTGAAATCCGCCGTATGACCGTTATCGAATACGATCCTGCTGCCAAACAAGCTGACGAATACCGTCAATTGGCACAAAAAATCATCGATAACAAACGTTTGGTCATCCCAACTCCAATCACTATGGACGAACTGGAAGACCTGCTGATGGAATTCGGCATCATGGAAGCCGAAGACGAAAGCATTGTTGGTAAAAAAGCGACTGACTAAGCCCAACACCGGGTATGTAGGGTGGGTAAGCGCGAGCTTTCCCACCGTTCCCCAAAAATTCTGCCCATCACCCGTCCACAGATTAGTGGCGGTGACTCAGGAGAGATGACATGACAAACCTGACACGCGAAGAAACTCAGGCACTCATTAGCGAAGTGCTGGAAGTTTACCCAGAAAAAGCCAAGAAAGACCGTGCGAAACACTTGGCTGTCAATGATCAAAGCATCGAACAGTCCAAAAAATGCATCACCTCTAACCGTAAATCCTTACCCGGCGTTATGACCATCCGTGGTTGTGCTTACGCAGGTTCAAAAGGGGTGGTTTGGGGTCCGATCAAGGACATGATCCACATTTCTCATGGTCCGGTCGGTTGTGGTCAATACTCCCGCGCTGGTCGCCGTAACTACTACGTTGGTACGACGGGTATCAATACCTTCGGTACAATGAACTTCACCTCTGACTTCCAAGAGAAAGACATTGTATTCGGCGGCGACAAAAAATTGGCGAAACTGATCAACGAAATCGAAAGCCTGTTCCCACTGCACAAAGGCATCTCCGTTCAATCCGAATGCCCAATCGGTCTGATCGGTGACGACATTGAAGCGGTTTCCAAAAAAGCCTCCAAAGAAATCGACAAACCCGTCGTACCAGTACGCTGCGAAGGTTTCCGTGGGGTTTCTCAGTCTTTAGGCCACCACATTGCCAATGACGCAGTACGTGACTGGGTATTAGGCAAACGCGACGGCGACAACAGCTTTGAAACCACCCCGTATGACGTTTCCATTATCGGTGACTACAACATCGGTGGTGACGCATGGTCTTCTCGTACCCTACTGGAAGAAATGGGTCTGCGCGTGGTTGCACAATGGTCGGGTGACGGCACATTGGCAGAAATGGAACTGACCCCGAAAGTGAAGCTGAACCTGCTGCACTGCTACCGTTCCATGAACTACATTTCTCGCCACATGGAAGAGAAATACAGCATTCCGTGGGTTGAGTACAACTTCTTTGGTCCAACCAAAATCGCGGAATCTTTACGCAAAATCGCCAGCTACTTTGATGACACCATCAAAGCCGGTGCTGAGCGTGTTATCGA
The DNA here is from genome assembly GCA_039797295.1 of Pseudomonadota bacterium. Classification (GTDB taxonomy): domain Bacteria; phylum Pseudomonadota; class Gammaproteobacteria; order Thiotrichales; family Thiotrichaceae; genus Thiothrix. Next base: position 18,457 of record JBDKID010000016.1, read on the forward strand.
ACGCTATCGTGCTGAATACGAAGCGGTTATTGCTAAATACCGCCCACGTTTAGAAGGCAAGCGCGTCATGCTGTACGTTGGTGGCTTACGCCCACGTCACGTTATCGGTGCGTATGAAGACCTTGGCATGGAAGTGGTCGGTACGGGTTACGAGTTCGCGCATAACGACGACTACGACCGTACTATCAAAGAAATGGGCAATGCTACCCTGATTTACGATGACGTAACCGGCTACGAATTTGAAGAATTCGTTAAAAAGGTCAAGCCAGACCTGATCGGTTCAGGTATCAAAGAGAAGTACATCTTCCAAAAAATGGGCATCCCATTCCGTCAAATGCACTCATGGGACTACTCCGGCCCATACCACGGTTACGACGGCTTTGCCATCTTCGCCCGTGACATGGACATGACGCTGAATAACCCTTGCTGGGGCAAAATGAAAGCTCCTTGGCTCAAGGAAACGTCCAGCGAAGCAGCGACCTCTGCTGCTGCGTAATGCCAGCGGGGTGTGACTCAACCTTACACCCCGAACCCAAATTCAACTGACTGCCCGTAGTCCGCAGATTAGCGGCGCGGGAGGAGAAACGAAAATGAGCCAAGCTGTTGATAACATCAAGCCAAGTTACCCTTTGTTCCGTGACGATGAGTACAAAGCCAGCCTGAAAAACAAACAGGACAACTTTGAAGAACGTCATTCCGTGGAGAAAATCCAAGAAGTTTTCCATTGGACAACCACGCAAGAATACAAAGAACTCAACTTCGCTCGTGAAGCCCTGACGGTCAACCCAGCGAAAGCCTGCCAACCATTAGGCGCGGTATTGTGTGCCTTAGGCTTTGAAAAAACCCTGCCTTATGTGCACGGTTCACAAGGCTGTGTGGCTTACTTCCGCACTTACTTCAACCGTCATTTTAAAGAGCCAGTCTCTTGCGTTTCTGACTCCATGACGGAAGACGCAGCGGTTTTCGGTGGTCAGAAAAACATGTTCGATGGTTTGGAAAACGCCAAAGCGATCTACAAACCAACCATGATTGCGGTTTCCACTACCTGTATGGCGGAAGTTATCGGTGACGACTTGAATGCGTTCATCAATAACTCCAAAAAAGAAGGTCACATTCCGCAAGATTACCCCGTGCCATTCGCGCATACCCCTAGCTTCGTCGGTTCACACACCACGGGTTGGGACAATATGTTTGAAGGCATCGCTCGCTACTTCACCCTCAACTACATGGAAGGCAAAGAAGTTGGCAGCAACGGTAAACTGAACATTGTTCCGGGCTTTGAAACTTACCTTGGCAACTACCGTGTGATCAAACGCATGATGGCTGACATGGATGTGGACGCGACCCTGCTGTGCGACCCAACCGAAGTGCTGGATACTCCAGCGGACGGCAAATTCCGTCTGTACGAAGGTGGCACAACGATTGATGAAGTGAAAGACGCGCCCAACGCTTACGACACTTTGTTGCTGCAACCGTGGCAGTTGGAAAAAACCAAGAAATTGGTGCAAGGCACATGGAAACACACCGCGCCTAAAATCAACATTCCAATGGGCTTGGATTGGACTGACGAATTCCTGATGAAGGTTTCTGAAGTCACAGGCAAACCGATTTCCGACAAATTGTTGCTGGAACGCGGTCGCTTGGTCGACATGATGACCGACTCCCACGCATGGCTGCACGGTAAAAAATTCGGTCTGTACGGCGATGCTGACTTCGTACTCGGCATGACCAAATTCTTACTGGAAGTCGGTGCAGAACCTATCCACGTTCTGTGCAACCACGCTAACAAACGTTGGAAAAAAGAAGTCGAAGCCCTGTTGGCCGCTTCTCCATACGGTAAAAACAGCGAAGTTCACACTGGTAAAGACCTGTGGCACTTCCGTTCACTGATGTTCACCAACAAACCAGACTTCATGATTGGTAACAGCTACGGCAAGTTCATCCAACGTGACACGCTGCACAAAGGCAAAGAGTTTGAAGTACCGTTGATCCGCATCGGCTTCCCGATCTTCGACCGTCACCACATGCACCGTGACACCACTCTGGGTTACGAAGGCGCAATGTACATGCTGCGCACCTTGGTTAACGCAGTACTGGAACGTCTGGACGAGGAAACTCGCGGCATGGGTACAACTGACTATAACTACGACTTGGTTCGTTAATAGTCCTCCGCACTCCCCCCATCCCTAGCCCTTCCCCCGTCAAAGGTGAAGGGTGAAAGAGGGGGGAAATCCGGTAAAAACTCAAGGAGACACCCTATGCCTAATGTGATGATCCGACGCAAACCTGATGGCAAGTTACAGTTTTATGTCGCCAAACAAGACATGGAAGAAACCGTTGCTACCATCGAAAAAGATAACGCCGAAGAGTGGGGTGGTACAGTCGAGTTAACCGATGGCTCTAAATGGTACATCGCTCCGATTAGCCCTCCTCCCGTTTTTCCAACCACGTTGCGTTTTAAACGCGGCTGATTGATACCGATCTAGCAAAATCCTTACAGGAGATTCGTCATGGCACTGAAAATTAACCGCGACATCTGCACCTCTTGCGGCGATTGCGAACCGAAATGCCCAACCAAATCCATTAAGCCTTTTAAAGGCGCGTACAAAATCGTCGAAGAAACTTGCACTGAATGTGAAGGCACGCACGATGAGCCACAATGCATGAAAGTGTGCATGGAAGACGGCTGCATCGAATACGTTTAAAACCCTCACCCCCTGCCCCTCTCCCACAAGGGGCGAGGGGTGAACAAAGGAGACGCACATGAGCGACATCCCGACTCCCCAACCTTACACCGATGGCGACATGCCCGATTCGATTCGCGTGGCGTGTGCTTCCAATAGCGGTGAATTGTTAAACGGTCATTTTGGTTCGTGCGAACGTTTTCTGGTCTATCAGGTATCCAAAACTGAGTACCGTCTGGTTGATGTACGTGAAGTCGGTGACGACGAAGCCGAAGAAGACAAAAATGCTTACCGTGCCAGCCTGATTCTGGATTGCCAAGTGGTGTTTATTGCTTCTGTCGGTGGTCCTGCGGCGGCGAAAATCGTGAAAAAAGGCATTCACCCGATCAAGCAACCCACCGTTGTCCCCACCAGTGAATTACTCATCAAACTGCAAACTGCGCTCGAAAACCCTTCACCGTGGTTGGGTAAAGTCATGGGTAAAGATGCCACTGCACGAGCGCGTTTTAGCGGTGATGACGATGATGATGATTTGCTAGAAGCCGAAGGCTAAAACCCAGCACGCCAAAGGATACCACCCCATGATTACACCGGAACGCCTAGATGCCATCATTGCTGCTGTTGAAAAATACGGTTTAGCGGATGCGAACTTAACTTTTTTGCGCGGCGAATTTCCCGACCTGCATTTCACATGGTGCATGGATGATGACGTGTGTGGCCCACGCCCTGCGGCAACGGGTAAAGGATTTCAGGTGTATTTGGTGGATAGCAGCAACCATTGTCTGGCGTTCACCCCCAGTTTGGAAGCCGCCAGTGGGGTGGTTATCGCTGAACTCGGTGAGGACGAGGCGGCATGAATCGCGAAAGCCTGCCAATGGACATCCCCGTTCCCACTGCGGATTGTTCGAGCTGCTGCCACTGCGAAGATCGCTTGACAAAAGGTCGCTGCCAACCGGGGGATCGTTGCGTGAAAGCCATGAGCGGGCGGCAAATTGACCGTTTCTTCCGCGAAAATCCCGACCTTGCCAGCGACTACCTAAACGATGACTTCTGGGAACGCCGTGCCATTGCCGCACGTTACATTGCCCAACACCGTCTGCTGGAACTGATTAATGATCCCGATGAAGTGGTACGCCGCGTGCTTGCTTACCGCTTACCCATCGAGGAATTACACCGCTTACTGTACGACGTTGACCGCGAAGTGCGCATTACCGTCGCTGACCGTTTACCACCGGAACAGTTGGAAGCTTTGGTCAATGACCGCGATTACTTGGTACGCAAATACGTCGCACGGCGCATTATTAGCGGACGTTTATTTCGCATGATTTGCGACGATGACCGCGAAGTGCGTACCACCGTTGCACGCCGTTTACCGGAAGAAAGTTTGGGGTTAATGCTCAACGATGGCGAACCGGAAATCCGCCGTTTGGTTGCCGAACGCATTCAACCCGAAGCCTTGGCAGGTTTGGTGAATGACCCCGATTGGGGTGTACGCCTAAAAGTAGCGGAACGCGCCCCCTTGAGTTTGTTGGAAGTTTTGGTTTACGACACTGACCCCGATGTTAAAGAAGTCGCTCGCCAGCGACTAAGGGAACTGGATTCACCATGAAAGCATTTGACTGGCACGAAAAAAAATTAACCGCGCAATGCCCAGAACTGCTGGTTGATGCGCAACATGAAAACCTACTCAAAACCATTAACGCACTGTTTGCCTCGCAAAACATCGCATTCAATCTGGTCATGGAACGTGGTGGTTGGCATCACCTTGGTGGTGTGGTCGATGGCAAACACAAAGCCATTGCCAGCAGCTTACGCGCGTGGGCAGAACGCGAATCCGACGGCGATGTTGACGTATTAATGGATAAATACACCGGACAAGCGTTTTATGCTACGCGCTTGGATGGTCGCACGCTGTATTTCAATGCCAGCACGGGCGACAAACCGTTGGATTACCTGCAATTAGAAATCGAAGTGATGCAGGAAATGCTTGACCGCCCGTTATTCGACCCCGAATTCATGCCGGATAACCTCGAAGAGTTTCTTGATCCGATGGATTGTCCGCGTCTGGAAAACCAACCTGTGGGACAAGCGTACTACCGTTTCCGCCGTTTAAATCTCATGTCAGATGTTCTCGCCGACCAAAACATGCACAGTCGCCATGTGCAAAACTTGCTACGTTTTGTCGATGATTGGGATAAAAGCAGCGCGGGCGAAGAGGCTTTCTGTGAATATTGGGTGATGATTCTGCACGAATACCACGGCAGCGATAAGGTAACGCACTACAACTTCCACCCTACTCCGGCATTACTCGGTACAGCCCCGACATTCCCGACATCCACAGACCTACACGGTTCGGAACTTGCCAAGGCCATTCACGGTTTTGACCGCCAAGTGGCTTATCCATTTGCGTGGTATTTCTTCATGCTCACCCACAAAGGCGTGGATACCAGCATCGCCGAAGCGGTATTGCGCGACCTGATGGGGGCTTACGCTTACTTGCCCGCGCGGGATTTGAAAATTTTACGCGCTTGGGAACAACGCCCTTACAGCTTATAACCCACTTACCAAGGAGATTGACGATGCAAGAACTGGATTTTCATGAAGTAGCCGATGAATTCGTCAATCTAGCGAATGATTTGAGCGAAGAATGGGCTCCCAATTTCCTCAGTGCAGCGATTTTATACGCAGCGGCGCGTTATAACGCTTTCCACTTTATGGAAACCAATGGCGACCCCGACAAAGAAGCCGCAGCGGTGGAATATTACACCGAGCAATACCGTAAAATGATCAAAGAAAACCTGCACGAACTGCGCCACGGAGTTGCTCATGAGTAAAATTGGCATTTTCTTCGGCACGGATTCTGGCACAACGCGCCTCATGGCAAAGAAAATGGCGAAACTGCTGGGTGATGTTGCCGCCAAACCCGTGAATGTGAATCGCTGCACGCCAGAAGCGTTGCTGCAATACGACGCGCTCATTCTGGGTACGCCGAGTTACGGTGTCGACCAATTACCCGGCAAAAGCACCAAGATTGCCGACGGTAGTTGGGAAGAATTCATGCCGCAATTACAAGGCGTGAACCTTTCCGGCAAAACCATCGCGTTATACGGCTTGGGTGATCAGGAAAAATACCCCGACCGTTTTGCGCATTCGTTAATCCATATTTATCACTGGTGCGTAGCCAATGGCGCGGAAGTCGTCGGGCAATGGAGCACGGAAGGTTACGCATTCGAGCATTCGCCTTCAGTCGTCGATGGACAATTTGTCGGGCTGATTATCGATCAACGCTCGCAAAGCCTGCTCACCGACGCGCGGTTGAGTGCGTGGATTGAGGCGATTAAACCGGCGTTGTTGGCGAAATTGGTTGGATAACTCTCTCATAGGGACTGCAAACCAACCTGTGTCACGCCCCATAACCGACTTTATCCCGCGTTATTATAGCGATTAGATTGGATTCGCCTAAGTTCAGTTTTGCCAGCACCTTTTGCGCTAAAGAATCGCCCAATGGCGGTGAGTAGGCGTTGTAACAGGCAGCACATCCCCTTGAATATAAACGTAATGACGTAAACCTACTCGTCGGGTATGAGTAGCGCAAGCGACCCTACGCACCCATTGCATTTATAGGTGCATTATTATAAATTCGCACATTCTTTACACAGTTAACGATATGCCATCAGGCAAAGCAGAAGAGACAATACATGAGTTCTAACTTCGACATCGCAATTGATGCCAATAAAACCGTAGACCAGATCCTAGAATTGGGTACATATTCCGGGAAGTGTGTTATTCAGGTTGCCAATAAAACTGGCCATACTCTCGTGCGTGTAGGTGCTCATAATGATTCAAGCACATGGCCTGTTGGTAATATTGGTGCATTAAGGACGGCTGGTAGCCAACTTTCAGGGAACGAATTTCATGATAGTTTATCTTTTGCTGCTAACTACGCCATTGAAGGTACCGGAAAGCATGTCCAGTTTGCAGTTAGTTGGCCACCCATAGGCTCCAGAAAGATTGAGGTCGGAACTAATAATGAACCCGGCAGCTCCGCTGCAAAAGAAACTTGGCGGAAGATGTCTAATTTCAGCGATAAAGCTGTGAACAATCCCCCTTTCCAAGTCTGTGCTACGCTGAAACACAGAGATGGGGTACTTATCTGGTTCTTTGAAGTGAAGTAGCCTACGTAGGGCTAATAAGCGTAGCGTCATCCGCCATTTTTGGATTACATCCGGTATGGCATTTGTGGCGGATGACCTTTATCAGGGATGAAATTGGCTTCGAATCAGATAAAGCAGGCAAATGCTCGGTCGCGGTAAAAAAATGTTCTGCATAACCCATGTCGAACAGTATCCAACCGCGTGTCGGGTGCTGAATCAGTCCACACAGCGCGGGAAAGTCCATCATTGCCCAACGCCCACCCCGCGCCGCCATGCATTCCAAATGGCGACATGCGCCGACGCGCAATAAATGTAATTTGACCGTGGTTGCCATTAGCGGTTACTCCTGTTCGTCGCGCAGCCATGCGGCGTGACGGCGGATGCCTTGCTACTTGGATTCGACAAATTAAACCCGCGCTCGTCGCCAAACTCACAGCTTAAACCATGAACGATACCGCTACCATCTGCCGTTATTTCACCACCTACAGCGGTGTTCAACTGCCATTCAAGCTCGTCTCCGAATTGGGGGAACACGAAATCCGCAACCGAAATACTTTTTTCCGGGGTTTGAAACGGTATTTCGCTGCGGATGGGGTGTTTTTAGGCTTCCAAAAAGTCGTCTACGGCGAAATTGAAATCGAACACCAATACACCTACGACGCATCCGGCAAACTCACTCACGCTGAAATCACTGATGCGGATGGGGAAATCACGGAGTTGGCGTTTTAATTCGATCTCGATCATAGTTTCAACCGTTGCATCAAAGGGATACCAATGCCGTGCAGCAACTTGCTGAGTAGCCGCCAAATGCGTTGGCGGGTGGGCGGTAAATGCGCCACGTACACCATGCTGTATTCGATTTCCGCTTGCCCACCACGCAAGCGTTTGAAATGCGCCGCCCCCGAACTAAAGTTGAGCAAGCATTCACGCTCGACTGCCGCTTGCAAACACAGTTGCGTAATCAGCCGATACAACCCTGTTTTTTGCGGCAAAGCCGTGTCGTAACCCACTACCGGCGCGGTCAGAATCGCACCATTACCAAACCAGCCCAGCACGCCATCAATGCGGCCTTCAGGATTACGCAAGGCAGTCAATTCCAACCAGCCGTCACGCTGCCCACAACGTAACCAATCGGCACTGAATTGCGGGTTCAACGGGCAATATTTTTCCAGATACAACAGGTTATACAAATGCTCCAAACGTGGGTAATCAGCATCAGCCAGTGCGTGTCCCGGCACAATTTCGTAATGCGTCTTGCGCAACAGTGTCGCATCGAGGTGGGTATTGTGATGGCGTAAAAATGCGGCTTGTTGCCCCGTGCATCCGTCGAATAAATACACCTGCCGACTCGGTACGGACACATAACCCAGTGCGGACAAGCGTTCCAACAACTGCGGATTGCTGAAACGGTTGAGGGAACGGAAGCCGAAAACGTGATCAGGAAAACGTTCGCGTAGCAATTGCGTCATGGCCGCTAGTTCATCGCCCTGCCATTGCGGCGGGTACACATTGGTCGACAGCAACCAGTTGTTAACCTGCACAATGCGGTCAATGCGCTGACGTTCCAAATGCCTGCCCACCCCAGCGACCAACTGTTGCAAAGGCCAAGCCAACCACGGGCGACCCAAGTGCGCCAGTTCGTAATCGGCATAACCCGTGAAAGCGGTCAGCGGCGACACCACGTAGCTATTATCCGCGCATTCGCCACCGTCATTGATGCTCACCGGAAACTGGTACGCACCGAATTCCAGCAATGCCATGCGCGTCGTGACATTGTTGATTTTATCCGCCGCGTGACGCACGTACCGCACCGCGAGTGAATCCTGATTTGCATCCAACTGTTCGGGCGTAATCAAGCGCATGATGATTTCTGCATGGGTTGACCATCCCATTCAATATCCGCCGTGGCTGCTGCCAGCAAACCGCGCCACCGCGTCACCGCCCGCCCAGTGATTTCCAGCAATCCCGGAAACTGCGCCAGTAACGGCTTCCAATCCCCTGCGCGAACAATCACATCACGGGCAGAGGCAAAATCCTGCCAAAAAGCACGGCTCAAACCGTGACGTGGCAAAGCAAATAGCAGCATGGCAAGCGCGACCATGCGCGGCTGTTGCGTCGGGGTTAATACGCTATCGCCTCCTTCCCCCAACAACGCCTTCACCAAGGCTTCCGGCTGATCATCGAACAAATGCACTCCACTGGTGGCACGCGGGTTACATTCCAGCACGTAACATTGCCCGTCATCGGTTTCGATGAAATCGAACGCCACCTGCCCGTGATACCCCCTGGCTTGCCCAAACTGTTCTACGAACGCGCGAATCGCGGGTGGATCAGTCGGTTCAAACCAGATGCCCGAACCACGCCCAACCCGATAACGCGGATGGTAACAAGCGTGCGCGGTCAACTTGCCATTCACCAACAGGCTGTAACTGCAATGTTCGCGCCCCGCCACATAACGTTGCGCCACCCACGGTTGTTGCGGCGTGGGTTGGATGCGTAGCAGTTGTTCGCGCTCAGGACGCATCAAAGTGCGATTGGCAAAGCGCGAATAAGCAGGTTTGAATACCCATTCGTTACTACTTTTCGCAAAGTGGGCGACATCGGTGGCGGATTCCAGCAAGTGCGATTCTGGTGCGGCGACCGACCAACCTTGCGTCATGCGAGCAAACTGGTACTTGTGGTGCAAGGGTTGCAACGCCACCAACGGCATAGTTGCGACTCGGCATGGGATGCGTTCCAAACCATAGCCCAGATAGAACACTTCCTCGCAAGTGGGTAACAATAAATCAACGGCATGAGTTTGTACCGCATCCCGCAAAGCCTCAATCCAAGCATCGGGATTACTGCGCGGTTCTGGCAAACGCAAATAATGCTGCGTCGCACGGCTATAACGCGCAACAGGCCAGCGCAACGAATCGGCGACGGTAACTTGCCAACCACTGGCAGCAAAAATCCGCGCCCATTCCAAACAAGCCGGAGCGCGTGCGCCCAAAATCAGAATGTGCATAACAAACCCTCCGGTGCGCTGAGCAGTTGTACCCGCCGCCGTTTCGCCCCTAATGACGGCACTTGCCAATCCGTGAAATGCAGCGTCGGGGCTTGTACGCCCAGTTCCTGCCACAAATCCGCCAACCGCGCAGCAACAGCTTGCTGAACTTGGCTGCTGTCATCCTCCAACAGCAAACCGATGTGTAATGTCATGCCGCATTGTTGCACGGCGAATTCGCGTATTTGCTCCCCCACCAACAACATGGCGCGGCGAATAAAATCCGGGAAAATCGCCACCGCTTTCCCATTATGCGCAGGCAACCACAGCACTTCGTCGGCACGCCCTTCGATAGCGGCAATGCTGTGTTCCGCCCGTCCGCAAGGGCACGGTTCTGCCCGCACGCGCAGCACATCGTTGAGGCGATAACGCACGATCAACTGCGTATCGCGGGTGAAATCAGTAATCACGGGCTGAAAACGGGTGCGTTCGGCATCCAGCCATTCCCGTTCCACCTGCACAAAACTCTCATTCAAATGCAACGAGCCGTGTTCGCAGGTGTATGCCAGAAACCCTTCGGTCGCTTGATAAATCTGGTGGGGAATCCGCCCAAACGCGCTGCGCACGCTGTCCGCATCACAGCTTTCCAGCACTTCTGCCACCGCAATGATGTGGCTGGGTTGAATGCGCAAACGTCCCGCGAGAGCTTCCGCAGCCAAGGCACGCAATACGGGCGGCGGGGCAACCAATACATCCGGCGGATTGGCATTGAGTTGCGGCACAGCAGCTTCCACACCAAGTAACAAATCATGAAAAGTGAACTGGATGCGGCGACTATTCAGTGTCGAATACAGATTGCTATTCGCCCGCAGAAAAAATGCAATCCGCAACGGCGCGTGCCACGGCGACAATAAATGCTTCAGCAAATGCGGCGGTAAGGTGCGTGCCAGCAAGATGCCCGCCCAGCGCAAACGTTCGGCTTTGCTCACCAGAAATACGCCGCGATTGCCGGACGTACCGCTCGACAACCCCACCGTCAAACCATCGTACACCGGACTAAAATCCCGACTGGTTTCGGCTTGCAAGGCAATCGGCAATACCGTTTCCAGCGCAACGCCGCGCGTGTTGTACGCCTGAAAATCCGCCATCAGCGTGGCTTTATCCATGTACGGCAAGTCGTCCAAAGTCGTTGGTTGCAAACCCCGAAAGCGGGCGGCGCGGGGCAAAACGTGGGTGAAAAATTGCTGTAGCCGTTGTTGTTGCCAGCGTTCCAACGCCTCCCGCTGCCGGAAATCAAGCAGCCAGCGAGTACGGGCGAAATGTGCAGCCATTAGCAGAGCATCAGGCATCATGCAAGTATTCCTGCCACGCCACCGTGCAATGTGACGGCAGCAAAGCCAATGCGGGTTCTTTCACAGCCAACTGCTGCAAGCCTCTGAAAGTTTGCGCGTAACGGCGACGATCCGGCGTAATCATGGCCACCAAACGCGACGGCAAACGCCCTTCGCGCAGGAATGGCAACGACCAAGCCGCATCCCCAATCAGAAACACGGGTCGCCCATCCGCATCCGGTATGAACAAGCCCATTTGCCCATGACTGTGACCGGGCAAGGGCACGGCAAGCAAACTGCCATCCCCCAGCAAATCCAAACCGCTGGTAAACGGTTGCAACCACGCGGGCAAATCGACCTGCGCACAATCATCCGCCGCTTGCACACGCGGCAGGAAATCGTCCGGCAACAGCCCCGGCAAATAACCTTGCAACGTTGCCCGCCAGCGTTTGCCCGTCAGTGCCAAAAACTGTTCGGTATCCTTACGCAAAGCAAAAAACTGCGCCTGCGGAAAATCGCGCAACCCTGCAATGTGGTCGCCGTGGTAGTGCGAAATAATCACCGTACCAATATCCGCCGTGGTCAAGCCCAATGCTGTCAATTGCGCGGTGAGCAATTCAGCGGGTGGCAAATCGACGGGCAAGAACTGGCGGTACAAACGTTCGGGCAAATGTTCGGTCGCGGTAAAAAAATGTTCCGCATAACCCGTGTCATACAGTATCCAACCGCGTGTCGGGTGCTGAATCAGTCCACACAGCGCGGGAAAATCCATCATTGCCCAACGCCCACCCCGCGCTGCCATGCATTCCAGATGGCGACACGCGCCGACGCGCAGTAAATGTAACTTGATCGTGGTTGCCATTAGCGATTACTCCCTATTTGGTCGCCGCGTAGCCATGCGGCATGACGGCGAATACCTTCTTCAATGCTCACTTGTGGGCAATAACCCAGCTCGTTGCGTAGCGCGTCAATATTCAGGGTCTGGCTGAATGCCATCACTCCCGCGCTGTAACGGGTCAGCAACGGTTCGCACCCATCCCCCCAACGTGCGTGCAACTCCAGCAGCCGCGCCACGTTATCTATCAACCACCACGGCACACGGCGCGTGCGTAATGGCAAACGAAATTCTCGCGCCATGATTGCCAGCACATCCTGCAACTGGCGCGGTTCGCCATTCGTAATGTTGTAGGTCGCCAGCGGACGCGGTAACGGGCGGGTCAATGCCAGCCAAATTGCCTCCACCGCATTGTCGATGTAAGTCAAATCCATGCTGATATTGCCGCCACGCATCAAGGGTAATGCGCCGCGCTGCATCACTCGCAATAAACGCGGTACTAGCGTTTGATCCCACGCACCGAACAAGGCTCGTGGACGCACGATTACGGTTTCGGGCAAAGGCTGTTGCCGCACCAACGTTTCGGCAAGCGTTTTGGTGCGCACGTATTCATTGGCTGGTGGCGGCAAGGCGGCATCTTCACGAATGTCGAGCCGATCCGCAAAACCGAAATACAAGCTAGGGGTGGAAACGTGAATCAAGCGGCGCGTACCCGCAGCGTGTCCCGCATCCAGCACTTCCTGCGTACTGACGACATTGGCGCGATGAAACACTTCCGGCGTACCCCACGGCGCGGACAATGCCGCGCAATGGATAAGCGCATCCGTCCCTTGTGCGAGTGTGCGCAAACTCGCTGCTGCATCGGGCATACCGTGTTCCAACGCTTGCCACACTACCGGACGCGGAGCAAGGCGCATGACTTCTTGCGCAGCAGTCGCATTCCGCCCGGTGAAAACCACTTGCGCACCTTCCGCCGCTGCCCGCCACACCAGATGTCGCCCCAAGAAACCCGTGCCGCCGGTAATGAGGATTTTCATCAGTACTCCAACACCATGCCGCCCAGCGACAAACCCGCGCCAGTCCCCAACAGCAGCAATTTTTGCCCGCGCTGGATACGTCCGTCACGCACCGCAACATCCAAAGCGGTCGGCAAGGAAGCCGCAATCTGATTCCCGTAATTGGCGAAAATATTAATCACTTTTTCCGACGGGAAACCCAAGCGTTTGCTGAGGTGGGACAATGCCAAATGGCTGGCCTGATGCGGCACAACCCAATCAATCTGCTCGCGCGTCAGTCCGGCACTGTGCAGCAAGCGTTCCAGAAAATCCGGCAAATACTGGGAGGCGAGTTTGAACACGCGCTTGCCATCCATCTGAAACAACGTAAGTGGATCAAAAGGTTGGTCGATGCGGCTAGGGTGGAAACGGCTACCACCGGCAGGAATCTGGCAAAGTGCCGCACCTTCCGAAATCGTCAGCAATTCGCTGGCGAGAATGCGCGAATGGCTACCTTGCGGACTTGCACCCAGTACCGCCGCCGCCGCACCGTCACCAAAAATCGCGCTGGCTTCCAAGGCTTGCCAATTCAAACCGCAGGAAGCAATGTCCGCAGCCACAATCAGCACGCGCCGATAACGCCCCGCCACCACCAGCCACGACAGGGTGTCGAGTGCCGCCAAAAAACCGAGGCAACTCATGTTAATGTCAAACGCAGGAATGGTGGCATTCAAGCCCAGTTCACGGTGAATCAGCGCGGCATTACAGGGCATTCCCTGATCCATCGTGCCACTGGCAGCAATCAGGCAATCCATGTCATTCATAGCGAAATTGGCGGCGGACAAAGCACGTTGGCAGGCTTGGGCAGCAAACTGGGCAGCCGTTTCATGCGCGGCGGCGAAATGGCGTTGACTGACACCACCTGCTTGCTGAATCGTGCCCGCAGGCAACCGCAAACGCTGGTCGAGTGCGGAACTAGCAATAATCTGTGAAGGGACAGCGTGCCCCGTGCCCAGAATGGTGACGTGGCGGATAGCGTTGGTTTGCATGGTTGTTGAATTATTGTATTGCGGATCACCACTCAACTTTAGCACGATTCCGCGACTGATCGGCTGTTTTTGTATACCCCCCTTACCTTTTTCAAGCATATCAATTTATAGAAAAATAGTTTTTTCTTGCACAAAAAACGAACTTCCCGAAAAACAATACTACACTTAATAGTGTGTCATCCATTTATTTGACATCTTGAATATTGAACATAATCAAGGTCATGTAAAACCTAACGACGGGAATAACGGCAATGAAAAATCACGAAACTAGGCTAGCTCATCAATCTTTGCAACTCACTATACTGTTACTCTTATCTTTGCCACTTAACGAAGTATTGGCAGCACCCAAAAACATCGATAAAAGTAACGCATCAGTAGACTTTGCAGAGACGGAAAAACCAGTTGGGTACTTGCCAGCCGCATCAGCATCACTGGTCTATCAATCACCATCTTTAAAAAATACCGAACAAAAATGGGAGGCAATTGTTCGTAACCTTATTAATAATCAAGCTGCCATTACTCATGCTACAGGAACAGAAGAATTTGAGATTCTTAATGTCGAACATGATCAATTTGGTCAAACACATATCCGTGCACAAGAAAAGTTAGCTGGCTTACCAGTAGTCGGTGGGGATATTGTGATTCATGCAAATACTTTAACGGGTAATGTTCAGGGCATTGGCGGACGCTTTTTACCAGATACAGCTTTGAATCGCATACCAAACATTACATCCGATACTGCATTTAAAGACATCATAACTAAACTTCAGGGACAATTAATTGATACACCACAATTAACCTACGTCTTAGATAATGCAGGGAAAGCACATCTCTCATGGAGTGCGAAAATACAATATACTAATGCAGAAGGCTTACAAATCGACCAAGTATTTATTGATACCAATACTCGTAAATTAGTAGCGCGTCATCCACAAATTCACCGCGCCATGTCACGCTATGTCTATAGCGCAAATAATGGAACAACATTACCGGGCACACTTAAACGTAGAGAAGGCCAAGCTGCGGTCAGTGACTCTGCCATAAATAATAACTACAGTTACTTGGGTAATGTTTACAGTTATTACTATAATGTTCATGGTCGGGACTCGTATGATGGTAATGGTGCAATACTTAAATCATCTTTGCACTATGCATCGGCATATAACAATGCATTCTGGAATGGCACTCAAATGGTATATGGTGATGGCGATGGTAGTACTTTCACCATTTTATCGAATAGCCTTGATGTTACCTCTCATGAACTCACTCATGCTGTTACACAAAAAACAGCGGGATTGATTTACAGCAATGAATCAGGGGCTCTCAACGAGGCAACATCCGATATTCTAGCCGCTGCTAATGAAGCCTACACGAAAAACAGTGGGACTCCCAATTCAAACACTTGGAAAATAGGTGAGGATATTTATACTCCACGCACTAGCGGTGATGCTCTACGCTACATGAATAATCCCACACAGGATGGTTCTTCAAAAGACTATTATCCTGAACGTTATACCGGTACGAGTGATAATGGCGGTGTACACAGCAATTCAGGTATTGCCAATTTAGCTTTCTATATGATGACGATGGGCGGAACACATCCTCGTGGAAAAACCTCAATCGCAGTACCCGCTTTAAGTTCGACACCAAGTACGTCTCTGACAATGGCATCAAAAATATGGTATCGTGCTTTAAAACAGTATTTCACATCAACCACAAACTTTTCTACTGCACGTACAGCGACCATGACTGCGGCAAATGATTTATATGGTGCTAATGCCAAAAATACCGTTGACAAAGCTTGGCAAGCAGTCGGCGTTGGTACTATTGCATCTTGTAAACAATACAGTGGTTATTTATATTATTCCAACGATGTGCAATACCAACCTAATGGCACTTACTATCAAAGTACAGCTTCAGGCACTCATCGCGCTCAGTTAAAAGCCGCAGCCAATACAGACTTTGATCTCTATTTATATAAATGGAATGGAAGTTCATGGGTCGAAGTCGCCTCATCCGAAAAAGCTTATACGTCTTCCGAATCCATTAGTTATACTGGGTCTGCTGGTTATTACACATGGGAAGTTTACTCCTTCTACGGCAGCGGCTCGTATTCTTTGTGCCTTGCTGCACCATGATAAACTATTTCGCATAAAAACATTGTCGGACGGTCAAATTCAAAACCGTCCGATTTTTTATCTTTTTTATTTTGTATTAATAGCGGCAATATCATTAGCATCGAGTATACGGCGACCAACTTCACTGTTTGCAATACCGCCTATCATCACAGCAATATCACCGACACTTAAACCCCGACTATTATCTTGATCAATTACCTCTACGGTAAACGGACTGCTCGGTTCTAAACCCAATAAACCTCTCAACTTTTCAAGCTGGGCTGGGCTTAAACCTACAACTGAAGCAGTCGTATTACCAGAAGCAGCATTGCTAGGAAGAGAAGGATTAGCGGCATGATCATTTGCTGGAGATGCAGCGACACATGCCGTTAAAGTTAATAAACAAAAACCAGCCATTACATAATTAATTTTCATAAAAATATCCTTATCAGTATTCAACATAAACTAGCGATGAAGCATAACACCCCATTTAAGGATAGCTCAATAAAAAGCCAAACACCTTATTTTACGCCCTGCCTATGCGTTATTGGCAACGATTGACATCATGTACATCCTTACCCTAATCGCCACCAAAACAGTAATGACACCACACTCCACATCAACACCACGTACAGCGCGTTGCCTTTCACCAAATCCATGCCGGAAACTTCAAACTGGCTGCGCAGCACCGTATTCACCGTCTTGCACTGCGGGTGAATGCTCTTTGAGCGTTTCCAACCACAAATGTGTCGGCAAACCAAAACTAGCAGCGGTATAAGCTTTATCCATTGCAATGTCGATGGAATGTAAGGGCGCGTTTGGCATTCGCAAAAACGCCATTAATGTGCCGGAACTATCGACCACGGCGACATTAATTTTCACGCCAAGGGTTGTTGCCTCTGCGACTGCCGCGTGTACGGCAGCCCCAGCAGCATTCCAGTCAATTAGTGTTTGCGTCACACTGACTGTTTGCATGTTTTACATCCTTCATTGTGCCAACGACTTAGGTGTAAGCCGAGGTAAACGCGCCGGACTCTTCACCGGAATGGAAGAAAATACCGCGCCATAATTCATCTTCCGTCCATGTGGTGACGGGGCGATCTGGTTGCGCTAAATAGCCCAAGCCTGCAAACGTTTCATTGCGGTTGCCAGATGGGTCAAAGAAGTAAATCGTTTCGCCGCGTGTAATCCCGTGACGGGTTGGTGCGACATCGATTTTAACCTTGTTTTTACCCATAACATCCGCCGCTTTCAACACATCGCTCCAACCATTGAGGAAGAAAGCAAAATGATGCAAGCCCATTGTCGGACCACCAACGAAAGCAATGTCGTGCGGCGTGCTGGTACGGAATAACCATGTCGCCAATTGAATGGAATTTTCAGGCCCCACCATGACTTGTTCAGCCATTTTGAAATCCAACGTTTTCATCATGAATTCAGTGGATTCCACCACTTTATTCACGCCGTTAGCAGGATCGAATTCGCACATTAATAAGCAATGATCCAACCAGTGCACGCCCGCACCGCGAATATCATCCGGCCAAGGGTCTGGATTTACCGTTCCTACATCCGTACCGACGTATTCTTTGGCGGCATACAAACGCATTTCATGACCACTTGGCAAATTAAACTGCAACATACGTCCGGTAAACGGCAACGTATTAGCAGGTAACATTTGCGTACTGATGCCATAAGCTTCAATGCGTTGTTGAAAGGCATCCAAATCCGCATCGTCTTCCACTTTGTAAGCAACATGATGCAAACCTGCACGCTCCGCTGGTGAAAGAACCAAGGAATACTTATCCCATTCATCCCAACATTTTAAATAAACATTACCATCTGCATCAGTATGAACCGTTTTCATGCCCAACACTTTTTCATAGTGATTCAGGGCTGCATCCATTTCCATAACGTAGATGTTGATGTGGCCAATTCGCATAACTCCCATGATTTCATCCTCTTCCGAGTTGCTAAAAAGAAAACCACACCCTAAAAGCGTCTAAGATCATTATTAAATACCGTACCAATACCCCCACCTTGCGTTACCTTGAAAAACACCGAACGGCACAAGACCGAACGGTGTTTAGGAGGGGGAGGAGTGAGAACGCGCTATACCATCAAGTCACCACCGTTAAGAAACGGTCATTCAATGCTTGATCGTGGTAGAAAATTGCCCCGCCGAGTTCATCCGCTGTCCACGTAATTTTTTCGTGGTCGGGATACCAGTCGTAAGAATCGCAGAAGGTTTCATTACGATTGCCGGAAGGGTCAAAGAAATAAATCGTGCGTCCGCGCGTAATGCCGTGACGGGTGGGACCAATATCGATGGGGATTTTGTAACGCCCCATAATATCCGCCGCGTGCAACACTTCTTCCCAGCTTTTCAACAAGAAAGAGGCATGATGCAACTTGTTCTTTTCAGGATGGCGAATCAACGCAAGGTCATGCGCTTTCATGCCGCAGGTTAAGAAACTCCCAATACGTAACTCATCCGCTTTGACAATTTCTGCTTCTTGGAAGCCCAACACTTCGGTGAATAATTTGACAGAACCATCTAAATCATCGCCATACAACAAGCAATGGTCGAAACGGTGTACTTTCATGCCTTTTACATCTTCCGGCCACGGATGCGGATTCAAACGCCCCAAACCATTGCCTTTCACGTCTTTTTCCGCGTACAGCTCGAACCAGTGACCCATCGGTGAATCAAAACGCACCCGTTCGCCACAATGCTTGAGTTCACCTGCTGGAATACGCTCGACCTGACAACCGAAATCACGCACACCTTGTTCCAGACGATTCAGGGTTTCCACGCTATCGACTTTGAAACCCATGAAATCCATTCCCGGTTCTTCTGCTTCGCGCAGCACTACCGAAAACCAGTCTTGTTCATCCCAACCTTTGAGATAAACGCGCCCTTGATCATCGCGGTCGGTTTCAATCAAACCCACACGTTCGGTGTAATGCACCAGCGAAGCCGCCATGTCCAGCACACGCAGTTGTACGTGTCCCGGTCTTAAAACTCCCGTCATTGGCATTGGAAATTCTCCTCCAGTCTTTAACTTCAGCAGCCTTTTGAACCGTGTGTTGCTTTGCGCATTAAGCCGACCACCTCAATGGTCAAATCGCTCAACGGTTGACAACGACACGCCAGTACCAAGCCCTCTCTCTCTTCTTGCTCGGTAACGTGCGCACGACTCATCTTGCCATTCACATATTCGCCATGACGAATATGGACTTTACACACCCCACAACCACCATTACGGCAGCCAATGGGAATACCCTTTTTCCCCAAACGCGCCATTGCGTTTAACAATGACTCTTGGGATTTGCACGCAAAACGTTCCCCTAAATCAGGGATTTCTACCGTTAGAACTGATGCTGTATTCGTAGTTATCATGGTGAAAAGCCTCCCCCTCACCCATACAAAACAGTTAAAACGGGTTAGAAAGGTTTCACAAAATTGACGCGGAACGTGCCGCCGGATGCGGCTGGCGTACTGCCCGCATTGACATCGTATTCATCGTAATAAGCGGCTTTCACCATGCCGCCGAGCGATTTGACGGTACGGCTTACTTCTAACCCCACCGCGTGTTTGCTGAATTTATCGCTGCTAGTTTTCGTGCCTTTATCATGGGTGACTTGCATTTGGTCGTAACCCACCAAACCCACTTCGGTCAGGTCATTGAGCTTTTTACCCAAACCCCATTCCACGGAAACTTGATCACCCGGTTCAAAACCCGCATCGGTTTTGCCGTTTATTTCGTAACGCATTAAGGCCGAGGCAGAAACGCTCTTATCGGCATTGAGGTAGGTTGTGCCACCCGCAGTCAGCATCGTGCCGTTGTAGCCATTACCGGGGGATGCCATTTCTTTGCTGTCCGCATTATCGAACCAGAAACCAGCAGCGGCGGCGGCATCCCACATCGAACCGTGCCAAGCCAAGACCACGGGGCCGACATACACATCGGCAATACCGCTTTTACTGTTGTTATAACTGGCAGCGGAGAAATTGAAATCTTTGTTCACCATCGGAACAATCGCTTCCATACCGTAATCCGCACCCAAGACTTTCTTGTTAGTCATGTGCACAAAACGGTGAGCGATAGCGGTAACAGAACCTGTATTACTGCCGGGAATGTCAGTACCCGTACCCGGAGCTTTTAGCGCGTTAATGTCGTAATTAACGCCATAACCGATGTAGTAATTACCCGCAGGCGGCACACTGGCGGCTTTGACACCTTCGATCCCCGGCACGTAATGCCCATCGGCATAAGCCTGCATTGCCAGTCCACTGAGGACTGCCATCATCAACACTGTGCGTAATGGTTTGCGCATATCCGTTCTCCTCCAAACGTCGTAGAAACTCTCGCATTGCGGCAGATGTTCCTCCCAGACCACTGCCCACCATCGCTATTGCAAGCGATGTGCCATCCAACAAAAATCAACACTATCAATCAGTTGCTTATCCATAATCACATTTTCACCTAACGAATTGATGAAGTGGGTCACGGGGGATAAGCATTTCATCAAGTGCCGATTGTGCCTTGCGAACTTTCCATTACTCGACAAAACACTGAATTATCGCTTAACTTGATAATATCGATATTTTTAACTATTGTCGATATTGAATTGGCAATTCGATAAAGTTGACTCCTCCTTTGCCACAATGCGTTATGCTTGTGGCTTTTTTCTGGCAGCAGGTCACGCAAGTGTTACAGGAAGTTCTCTACATCACCGTTCCGGTCTTTGGCATTGCTTTATTGGGGTATGTGTACGGCAAACTGAATGCTGGCAATATCGATGCCGCGAACCGCATTAACATCAATCTGTTCGTGCCTGCGTTATTGTTGTATGTGCTCACCGAAAAGATTCCCAACCTCGCCGCAGCGGGCAGCATTGCCATTGCCGCCGCCATTGTGGTGCTCGTACCCGGCTTGATGGTGCTACCGATTGCCGAACGTTTAGGCATTCCGCGCAAAGCCCTCATCCCTGCGATGATGTTTAATAATTCGGGAAATTTAGGTTTGCCCTTGGCAACGCTGGCCTTTGGTAAAGAGTATTTGCACCTGTCGATCATTGCCTTTGTGGTGTCATCCACCCTGCACTTTTCGCTCGGCATTTGGTATTTAAGCGGGCAACTCAAAGCGCGGGATTTATTGCTGAATCCGGTTTTTGTCGCCACGCTGGTGGGTTTGGGTATGAATTTATGGGGCTTGCACTTCCCCACCATTATCAAACCGGGGTTGGAAATGCTGTCGAATGTTTCCATTCCCCTAATGCTGGTCGCTTTGGGTGTGCGTTTGACGGACATTGAATTGGCGCATTGGAAAAGCGGCGTGATTGCCGCCATTCTCGCCCCCATCACGGGTTTATTGGCGGCGTGGTTAGCCATTGAACTATTAGGGCTGGAAGGCATTAATCAGCAAGTGATTTTATTATTTGGCGTATTGCCACCCGCCATCATGAATTTCCTGATGGCAGAACGTTATCAACAACACCCGCAAGCCGTCGCCTCGATTGTCGCCTTCGCCAACTTAGCCGCGCTGATTAGCGTACCGCTGTTGCTGATAGTGATTTTGTAAAGCGCGGGAATTAATCACGCGGCCATTCACGTTCAAGCGCGTATTGCATGGCTTCTGCAAGATTGGCAAAAACAGGATGCACGTTATCTTTTAACCACATGGCAAAAGCGTAATTCCGCACCGAATCATTATCCACGCGCGGCATCATGCCGCTGTGGCGCGTCCAGTACATAATCGTAAAGTCGCTTTCATTTTGCCAAATGAGAAAAGGGAACTCCGTTTCACTTTTACCCGTGAGTTCCCACATATCCACATCGGCGTATGCTTGCGCCGCGTTACGAATAGCAGATTCAGACATGCTCATTACCTTAATGGAATAACAGTCATTGAGCATACCAAGCATTACCAACACAGGAATAATGCTTGGTTATCAAAACAGGGGTTCAGGCAAGGAAATCGGCGACGAGTTGGTTAAAGCGGGCGGCGTGTTCGATTTGCGTCCAGTGTCCGCATTGCCCGAAAACGTGCAGTTCGGAATGGTCAATCAGCGACACCAAATCATAAGCGTTTTGCAGCGGAATCACTTTGTCGTCACGCCCGTGGACGATCAGGGTGTGATGCGGTAAAGCGCGAATGTCTTCCGTTTGGCTGGTCATGGCATCAACCCATTGCTGGCGCGGCGCGGGGAACATGCTGGCAAACGACCCCTGAAAACCTTCGCGAATGCTGGCTTGATAGCGCAATTCGGCGAGCTCATCCGTTACCAAAGCACGGCTGTAAGCGAAAATATCCAGCAAGGACTTCATGTTTGCCAGTGACGGTTCATAACCCCACACCCGATCCAGCTCGTCGGTAATGGCAAACGGCACACCCACGCTACCCATTAATACCAACTTATGCACCCGTTCGGGGTGACGAATCGCCAATGCCAGTGCCAGTGCGCCGCCGAAGGAATTTCCCACCACGGAAGCTTTCTCAATTTCCAATGCATCCAGCAACCCCACTGCCTGCGCCACCCAGTTATCCATGTTGTAAACCGCATTCGGCTGGCGTTCGCTAAAACCAAACCCTGCCATATCGGGGGCTATCACGCGGTATTGTTTGGCGAGTTCAGGAATGGTCAATCGCCAATTCGCCCACGCACTCACACCGGGCCCCGAACCGTGGATTAATAACACAGGCGCACCCGTGCCGACATCGTGGTAATTGGTTTGCACGCCCGCAGCATGAATGCTGTTAGCGATTTCAGGGTTGGTCGTCATGCGCACTCCTTAAATATTTTTGAATAGCGGGCTTTTGCTGGTCGCCGCTTGGCTGGATTGGTTATAAAAGTTTTCCATGAACATGGCTTTTTCAAACAACCGCCCCTGCATTAGCGTGGTAATGCACGCATCAATCATCGGCGGTGGACCACACATATAAGCTTTATGCCCCGCGAATTTGCCATTGAAGTGCGCTTTTGCCGCTTCGTGGACGTAACCGCGCATTCCTTGCCACGCCGAATCAGCGGGTTCGTCGGATAACACCGGAACGTAGGTAAAATTCGCGTGTTCGGCGGCGAGTTCTTCAAACAATTCGCGGTAATACAACTCGGCTTGATTACGCGCCCCGTAAATAAAGGTAATCTGGCGCGTTTCACCTTTTTCAAACAAACCCAGAATCATGGATTTCGGGCTGGAAAGCCCTGAACCACCTGCGAGGAAAATCATCGGTTCGGGTGCGGATTCGCGCACAAAGAAGCGTCCGTAAGGTCCTGAAAAACGGATTTCATCGCCCACTTTCAAATGATTATGCAGCCAAGTCGTGCCTTTACCGCCCTCGACCAACGCCACATTCAGCTCGATCAGATTACGTTCGGATGGCGGACTGGCAATCGAAAACGCGCGCGGTTGATCTTCCAGCCCCGGAATCAGCAAATTAATGTAATGTCCTGCCTGAAAATCCAAACCATCGTGTTCAATCGCCAAGAAAATACTCTTAATGCGCGGCGTTAGCGTTTCGATTTTCGACACCACGCCGACGAAATCCCGCACCGGATGATGGTGCGCGTCGGGGTCTTCCTCAATATCCGCCTCCAAGGTCAAATCGCTTAACGGCGTCGCGCAACACGCCAAACACTTGCCTTCCTCACGTTCCATGTCCATCAGCGCGAATGACGAAGCCGCGCCGTGGTCAATGTCACCATCCACAATCGTCACTTTGCACGTTCCACACAAACCATGCCCACAAGCGTGCGGTAAATACACACCCGCGCGTAATGCGGCATCCAGCAAGGTTTGCCCTTCTGCCACTTCGATGCTCGTACCAATCGGATCAATGGTTACTTCGTAGGTCATAACAGCCTCCATGAAAGGGGGAAATACCCCCTTCCCTTTTTTCAATTCCCCGTTCCCTGATACCCCTTCAGTTCTGGCGTGCGTAAGCGCAGTAGGGATTTATGCCCCACGCCATTGTCTTTGAGGCTCAGGTTCATATCGGGGGTGAAAGGTTGCCCATCGAGTAGCCATTCGGCTTTGTCCCATTGGATGCGCGGAAAGTCTGGGTGCGCCCCCAATACGCTGGGTAATACCGCCTGTGTCAGTGCGCCAAACGGCATGTCGGGCGGCAATGGGTAAGCATTCGCAGTGGAAATACTGGTGTGATGATCCCATCCCACATACACCAGTTGATTACCGTGGAAGCGATCCACGCTGTCTTTCATCACGAATGGGTATTCGCCATTGATGGATTTAACTGCCATGTTCGCCTCCGTTATGCCGCGTCTTGATTGGTTTCAGGGGTTGTGCCGTGCATCGCTTGCCAACGGGCTTCATCCGCCGAACCTGCGTAATCGCCGCCATCTTCCGGCTTGAAGTGATACCAGTTAAGAATGTCAGGAATCGCCGCACCGCCACAATTACCTTGGAAAATCTGATGCACGGGCAACCACGCATTGACGTATTTTTCCGGTTCGTGGTCGAAAATGTCCTTACAACCGTCGGAACAGGTGTGGAATTTCTCGCCATTGAACTCGCTGCTACGGTAAGCAATCTGCATCGGGTCGTCTTTGCTGACTTCGGTAAACAGCATGGGGATTTGGCAGACTTGGCACAGTTGCGGCAAACCGCCATTGAAGAAGCGTTTACCTTCTTTTGCCATTTGCGCCCACATTTCATAACGCGGACGGTAGTACTTGTCGAAAGTATTCGGGTATTTTTCCGACAACCAATCCATTTTCTTCTCGCTCGGCAGCCAGAAATGAATGGAAGCGGCGTGCGCGTAGTTGTACAGCGTGCCCCACACTTGATGGCTTAAATGCTCGGCTTCGGCGGTGGCGACTTCGTGGTATTTCGGCATTTTCAAACCGTAACGCGCCAAATCATTGAACAACGCGCCGCCGTTTTCGACAAAATAAATGTCCCACGCTTCTTTCCACGACATCGGGCTTTCCGGCAGCATGTAATCTTGCATTGCCGACACCAACGCCAGTACGCGATACGCCCGCCAGAAATGTTTGTCGATCCAACCTTGCACAATCGGCAGGTTATCTTCGTGCTGTTCCACCAAGAATTTGATGATTTCCAAGCCCAAGGTCATGTGGCGTGATTCATCCGATTGCGCGGAAAAACCAAACGTTACGGTTGCCATATCGCCATTGAACGCCGCGCCCGACATAAACGGTACGAACAGCAAATTGGTCAGGATGTATTCAAACGCAAACGATACCGAGGTAATGAACTCGAATGGGCCTGCGGATTTTGCGTCATCGAAATACGATTTCGGCACGGAGAGATACCACACACGATCATGCATGTGGAACGGGTCGTGCATCCCATTGAAATGCTTGTTGTAATGGCTAATGGTGTGGATTTGCGTTTGTGCATGGCGCAATTCGTCAATGGATTGCATTTGGCAGGCAATTTGCGCCCCCTCACCACTAAACTGCCGCGCCAAACGCGCAAAGCCGCGATGCGCTTGGTATTCCAGCGGGGAAACGCCTTGGATAAACAATTTCAGTGCGTTGACGTAACTGGCATCCGCCAAATTCAAATGCGCATTGTTTTGCGCGAAGCTGTCCATCACGGCGTACAGCTTTTTATCTTTTTCCGCTTGGTATTTCCAGTACGCATCCACGGTCAGGCGGAAGGGGTCTTCCCATTTGCTCCAATCGGTGATTTTGATGCCTTCGTAGGTTTCATTGGAAAACACTTTCTCACGCGGTTGGTAAGTCGGTTCCCAACCCAAACCACGGGTCAGTAATTCGTAGCGTTTACGCATATTCAGTTTTTTTGCCATGTGCAGTCCTCCTCTGGTAATGGCTTAGTGACGGGTCACGCGGAAATAGTCATCGTCTTCATCGATATTGCCGGACAGCGAAATCAGCGTTAGGTGCAGCTCTTGCAAATCCACGTCACGCCCTGCCAATTCCGCCACCACTTCGCGGGTCATGCCAAGTTCGCCCATTGCTTCAAAGCGCACCAATCCGGGTTGGTGAATCACCGTCGCGGCGGGGTTTTCTTGCGTCAGGGCTTCGATAAACGGACGCGCATCCGCCGTGTCCTGAAAAATCATGAATACTTTGCCTTCAGACATGGCTGTTCTCCTCACACCTTAATGCCTTGTTTCGCTAGCCGTGCCAGCAATTCCTGTTTCACCGCCGCCAATTGCGCCGCGCCTTCCGCACCGAATGCCAACGCCGCTACCGGCGTTAAGGCTTGTTCTCCATACGGGCTAACCATTGGCTTGTCCAAGCGGTGAGTAAGGCGGCATTCGCGGGGGATTCCGCAGCGGTCACTTTCAGCAGTTGATTCGTCCAGCGCGTGGTTTCGTCAAACCATTCGCGCATGAATTGGGTGAGCATAATGAACGGGCTGCCGCCTTCTGCCGCTAATTGCGTGGTGAAACGTTCGTACAGCAATGGGTACAGCAAACCGTCCAATACAATGTTTTGCGCGACCATGATTTCAAACCAATCATCCAGCACGAAAGTGTCTTCGATAGCGTGACGCAATGGCTGCCATGCGGGGGCATCCAGCCACGCGGCTTTCGCGGCGAGTAAGGTGGTTTCTTCATTGCCGTCTAATAACAAAGCAATACGTGCGACGTATTGCGCCATGCCAATGCGGTCAAAACCATTGAACGAAGCCAGCGAGGTAATCGTCGTACCATAGCCACGGTCGCAAATGTCTTGGTTATTCATATTCGCGCCGTATTCAACGTGGCGCAGCGGAATCAATACCTTACGCACTTTGTCTTGCACAGCAGCGGGAACGGTTTGCAGCAAGTTGTGCTTTTCAATCAGCTCAAAACTGTTATCCATGCCCTCTTGCTGCTTGGCGCGAGCCGTGACATAAGTGGTGTAGTAATACTGGCGCGGGTCGGTAAAGCTGTACCAATCCTGCATCACAATCGCGGTACGACTCGCATCAAACAACTGCTTATGCGGTTCCCACGATGGCGGATAATGAAAATTACACGTCGGCTGAATGTCATAAACCGCCTCCTGATAACGGGTTGCTGGCTTGTTTTCCCCCACCCGTCGCGCGGTATAAGCGTAATTCAAACGCAACGGCTTAACCTCTTTCGCCGCAATATTCAAAGACATGCTGTATCTCTCCTCTCTTTAAAAACACGCAAATGCACGGACTTACTGCTTTAACCCCGGTTGCCCGTAACGCCATTTCAAACGGTCAAAATCCACCTGTGCCTGCTGTTCCGTGCTCAACGACTGCACGTTTTGCCGCGCACAAAACTGCCGAAACTGCTCAAACGGCAGCATTAACTCCACAAACAAAGTCGGATCGCCGATGGAAAAATCGAACTCCACAAAACGCTGATTGCGCACACCCGTTACGCGCACAAAACGCGGCGGCTCAGACTGGGAAACACTTGACTGCATGAAACTGTCCTCCTCCAGAACAACACCAACAGATGTTTCCTGTAGAGCAAACAGCGTGCCAATGAAATAACTAACTGATTAATAATGAATTTAAGGATTTTAATGCAAGCGAAAGGCGGGGGGGATTTCACGAATTGATGAGGTGAGAGGAAGGGAGGTGATGATATGGTTTGTTACGCACTCTCACCTACCCCCCTGAGAAATGTTATCCTAACCCGATCCCACCACTGAGTAACGCCACGATGTTACAAGCCAAACCGATACTAAGCCGCGCCGATTATTTGCAGCTTGATGCACAAAGTGATGAAAAGCATGAGTTTCTGGATGGGCAAGTGTATGCAATGGCGGGGGGAACGTTTCATCATGCGCGGGTTTCGGGGAATGTTTTCGCCACGTTGCGCCAAGCCTTGCGCGGCAAACCCTGCCAACCGATGAATAGCGATATGCGAGTACACACGCCGTCGGGGTTGGATACTTACCCCGATGTTTCGGTATTTTGTGGCGAACCAGAACTGACGGATAATCAGCGTACCTTGTTGAATCCTCTGATTATTATTGAAGTATTGTCGCCAAGTACCCGCGATTATGATCGTGTCGGGAAATTCACGCATTACCGTTCGATTGCGGGGTTGCAGGATTACCTATTGGTCGACCCTGAAACGGTTTTGGTCGAACATTTTCACCGTTTGAAGCGCGATGAGTGGTTATTGCGCGTGTATTCATCGCTGGAAGATAGCTTAATACTCGATAGCATTGGCGTGACCGTGAGCGTCCGTGCATTTTATGAGGAACTGGATTCTTGATTCACATTGCATTATCAGCCGTACCGTTTGAGCCGTGGCAATATTTAGCGGATTGGGAAGCGCGAAGCGCGTTGCGGGCGGGGCAATACGGGGCGACGGCAGTATTCGTGGGGACAATGCGCGATTTTAACGCGGGCGATGATGTCACTGCGATGTATTTGGAGCATTACGCAGGCATGACCGAACGGCAGTTGGCACAATTAGCCAACGACGCGGTGGCGCAATACGCTTTGGATGCGGCCTTAATCGTGCATCGTGTGGGTGAGATTACCCCCGCGCAACCGATTGTTTTGGTGGCGGTTTGGTCTGCGCATCGTGCCGCAGCGTTTGAGGCGTGCCGCATGATCATGGAAACTTTGAAACACACCGCGCCTTTTTGGAAACGCGAAACCTTAACCGATGGTTCCACGCGCTGGGTGGAAAGCAATACGTCGGGCGATTGGTCTGCTGCATCAGCCGTTTAGCGTGTACTTGATGTGCATCAAGGTGCGCTACACCAAGCTTGCGTAGCCTTCAGCTTCCCCCCGTATTCTGAAAAAGGTTTCCCATGAGCATTACTGTAGAAAATTTCACTGATTGCACCACCTTACCCGAAGTTGCCCTGCCGTTTATGAACGCGGTGCATTGCGCAGAACTGGCATTAGTGGGGCAATTACTGGCGGCTTTGCAGAACGAGGCGGAGCATTCTAGCTGTGATGCCTTATTCGCGGCGTGGATTCAGCACACGGACGAACATTTTGCCCGCGAAGAACGTTTCATGCAGGAATACGATTTCTTTGCCACACCCTGTCATCAAGGTGAACACCAGCAAGCTTTGCAGCAATTGCTGGCGGTGCAACAGTATTGGTTGAAAGAGCGCGATGCTGCCGGAATCATTGGTTACATTAGCGAATGGCGTGACTGGCTACAAAATCACATTGCCACAATGGATTTTGTAACCGCGCAATATTTAAGCCAGTTCCCGATTGCTGTCGAGGTTTAAGCGCGTTTCAGCGTAATGGATGCACAGCGGATTTAGTCACGCCAAACCCAATTTTTTCAGGCGATAACGGCATT
Organism: Pseudomonadota bacterium; assembly: GCA_039797295.1. Classification (GTDB taxonomy): domain Bacteria; phylum Pseudomonadota; class Gammaproteobacteria; order Thiotrichales; family Thiotrichaceae; genus Thiothrix. The sequence continues at coordinate 47,870 of JBDKID010000016.1, forward strand.
GGGGGCCACTAATGCCGAGCGTGCGGGCGGTTTCCAGTACATTGCCTCCGGCTTTTTGCAGGGCTTTGTCGAGGATTTGCTTTTCGAGCGTCTCGAAATCAATGCCCGCTTGCACCATGCGCCCTAATAAATCGTCGATTACATCGGGTTTCGCACTGGGTTCGAGGTTGCCATCGCGCCCAATCACCATGAATTCGTCGGTGGGGCACGGCATTCCTAAACAGATTTGGTTGGATTCAATGCGCGTGTGGTTTTCCGCCAAAATCACTCCGCGTTCGAGGATATTTTCCAGCTCACGAATATTGCCCGGCCAATGATAAGCAGCAAAACGTTGCAAGGTATCGTCGGTTACACCCAACACATGCTTACCGTATTTTTTATTGTACTTGTCGATGAATTTACGAATTAACCCCGGAATATCGGTGCGGCGTTCGCGTAACGGCGGAATGGTAATGGGGAACACATTCAGGCGGTAATACAAATCGGCGCGGAATGTGCCTTCGCGTACCCGTTCCAGCAAATTGGCGTTAGTCGCCGCAATCAGACGCACGTCAACTTTGATTTTTTCCGTGCCGCCTACGCGCTCGAATTCGCCAGTTTGAATCGCCCGCAATAACTTGGCTTGCGCCCGCGCATTGAGTTCGCCGAGTTCATCCAAAAACAATGTACCGCCATTCGCACGTTCAAAGCGTCCCGGACGCGATTTATCCGCTCCCGTGTAACCACCTTTTTCCACGCCGAACAATTCCGACTCGACCAAATCACGTGGTAATGCCGCACAATTCACCGCAATAAATGGCGCGTTTTTGCGCGTGCCCATTTGATGCAAAGCTTGCGAAAACACTTCTTTGCCCACGCCCGTTTCGCCCAGCATTAAGACCGTGACATGGGTTTCAGCGGCTTTGTGCAGCAAATACATGATTTCGCGGATTTGGGCGGATTCGGCAATAATATTCTCAGGGCGTGCGCCACCGATCATTTCTTTACGCAAAAATCGCACTTCTTCTTCCAAAGAATGCAGCTTTTGCGCCATAGACTCCAGCGAAAATAAGTCTTTGAGTTCGTCCGCGTCTTCCCAATCTTCCAGCGGTTTGCCAATAATGCGGCATTGTTTATCGCCTTTGCCAACGCATTCAACTTCTTTGAAATACACCGGTTTGCCCATGAATGCACTGGTGTAACCTGTCGCATAACCCAGCAAATTCCAGCACACGGGTTCGTTAGAAAGCCCGTACAAACGCATGTGTTCCGCTGCTTCAAACGAATTGCGCCATGTAAATTCGCCATAGAAATGCCCGCGTTCCACGTCCATTTCCAGTGCAACGGGTTCGACACTGACCATGCCTTCCAACACATGCAATTGTGGCCCCACGAGAAACCGTTCCAAAGGGCTGTGGTGCGGACGCATGGATTTCGCCAATTGCATATCGGATTGCGCCGCTGCGTAGCCCATGCGCATTAATATGCCACGCGCATAAACTTCGCCGAATGATTCGATCAATTCACCACGCATCGAACCAAATGCCGCCGCATGTAATAAAATCATGCGCTGCTGACCCAGCCAAATATTGCCGGTATCTTCTTCAAAACGAATCAGCGATTTCAAATCTTGGTTCGGCGGGTATGCATACTTTTTCCCATGATGACTCATGAACAGACACTCCTCAATGACTGTTTCCTCTCTCTGCGGATAGGATAAAGGAATCGAGTCTGGATGCAAGACTTATCGATATTTATCATAATATCGATATTTTAAACGAGGGAAAAATACACCGTTTTTCTGCAAAGTTGATTACAATCAGCAACGTTTCCACAAAACTGATTTATTAACAACCCTAAACCAGACTAGCACTCTCTCTAGCCTGACCTTAAGTGTCTATGATTAAACAATATTTACTTACATTAGGCTTACTGCCGATCTTGGGATTGGCAAATCCCGCCCATGCAACGTGCTGGCAAGAAGCCTCGAAACGTTACAACATCCCCATTGAATTACTGCAAGCCATTGCCCACGTTGAATCGAGTAATCGAGCGCGAGTGGTTGCGCTGAACAGCAACGGCAGTTTGGATTACGGCTTCATGCAAATTAATGATTTTTGGCTGCCGGAATTGAGTAAATATCACATTGGCACTACCGAACTCATGGATGCTTGCACCAGCGTGAATGTCGGCGCGTGGATTTTGGCGCAGAATATTCAGCAAATGGGCTACAACTGGGAAGCAGTCGGCGCGTATGGCGCGGGTACGAAAAAAGACAAAGCCACAGCACGCTGGAAATACGCGCAAAAAGTTTGGAAAGCAATGGACAAGCTCGAAGCCAATCATACTGCCACTCAACCACGCGCGATTCGCCCCAGCAATTATGTCGCAAATAGTGAGCAAACCAGCAATAACACCGTTCAAGCCGCTGCAAAGGTGACTAAAATGGCTAGTGAAACACCTAGCGCAGATAGCGGCGGTTATCGCATTATTACCAGTAAGACCCTCAAATCGGAGAGCGAAATTCTAGCAATAGAATAACACCAATATGAGCAACGCAATCCTTACCCTATCCGGCGTTACCAAACGCTTTGCCGCACAAGAAGTTTTAACCAACTTCGATCTGACCATTAACGACGGTGAATTTTTCACGTTGTTAGGCCCTTCAGGCTGTGGCAAAACCACGGTATTGCGCTTGATCGCAGGGTTTGAACAACCGGATAGCGGCGCGATTCACTTGCGGGGTGCAGACATTACGCAGTTACCGGCGGAAAAACGTCCGGTGAATACCGTGTTTCAAAGTTACGCCCTCTTCCCGCACATGAGCGTGTTCGACAATGTAGCGTTTGGCTTAAAAATGGCTGGTGTACCCAAACCCAGCATTGCGGAACGGGTTAATGCAGCCTTAGCCATTGTGCAGTTGAACGAATTTGCCACGCGCAAACCGCATCAATTATCCGGTGGACAAAAGCAACGGGTCGCCATTGCCCGCGCCGTGGTAAATCGCCCGCAAGTCTTGTTACTGGACGAATCCTTAAGCGCGTTGGATCACAAATTACGCCAGCAAATGCAGACGGAACTTAAGCAATTGCAACGACAGTTAGGCATTACCTTCGTCTACGTCACGCACGACCAAGAAGAAGCGTTGTCCATGTCTGACCGTTTATTAGTCATGGACAACGGGCAAGTGCAACAAATTGGTACGCCGCGTGAAATTTACGAATCGCCGCAAAACTTATTCGTGGCGAAATTCATCGGTGAAATCAATGTATTTAGCTCGGAAATTTGTCAGACCTTAGGTGAATGGCGATACACCGCGCGGATCAATGGCGCAGAACGTGAAATCCATGCCAACCAACGTTTTCAGCTCGGTGATAAAGTGCATGTATTATTGCGCCCCGAAGATTTACGCATTGATTGCCGCCCTGACCCCGCTATTCGCAAAGGTTTCGCGGGCAAGATTTTAGAACGCCATTACACGGGGCAAACGCTGAATTCACAAATTCAGTTGGATAATGGCCTGATTGTCCACGCTCACGAATTCTTCGATGAAGACGACCCTGACTTCGATTACAACATCAATCAGCGCGTGGGTGTTGATTGGGTCGTCGGTTGGGAACACGTCATTAAAGCCGCTTGACGTGCGGCAATTTCATACGGGTTATCCCAATAAAAATGCTTGCCTTGCCAATGAGCTTTTAACCCAGCAGCGGCATAAACCAAGGGAAAGAAGCAACCCCAACGTTCAAATTGACAAACATGCACTCGCTCATGCACACGGCTATTAACCAAGTGTTGTGGGGAAATACCCGCCACTAAATGCCCAATGGTAATGGCATTAACCACACCAAACACGGGGATTCCACGCGCTAACCAACTGCCCACCGCGCCGCCACACACTTCAATCACGCCCGTGTGTACCCAATAAGTTCCCCCAGTGAGTTTAGCCAATGGAATCAATGGCAAACTTAAGCAGGTAATCGGAGCTACCCAAACATAAGCCCACACTTGCCGCCAATGCATTACTAAAAACCTCAGAAATTTTGAATAAAAAATAAACTATTACACTGTTATGAGTGCCATAACCTCGTATACTCTAGCCTCTACCCGCACGTTACAACACTTAATTTAAGCACGTATGTTGCAAATATCTTGACCTGCAAAGGGGATATCATCGTGGAAAACCACACCACTACTTTATTACAAAACATATTATTACTGTTGGTTTTGTCGGTCGGAGCAGTCACCGCGTTCCGCTCATTACGCTTACCGCCTATTTTAGGCTATTTACTGGTTGGCGCATTAACAGGGGAACACGCCCTCGGCTTTATGCCGAACAATGACGACCTCGTTTTCATGGGTGAAGTCGGTGTTGTGTTCTTGCTATTTGCGATTGGCTTGGAATTCTCACTCAAACAATTCATGGCAATGCGCACCACCATTATTGGTTTGGGTGGCTTGCAAGTGCTGATTACCACACTTGGCGGCATGGGGGTGTTGTATTACTTTGGCATCAAATGGGAAGGCTCATTAATCGCAGGTGGTGCAATGGCAATGTCATCCACCGCCATCGTGGTTAAACAACTCACTGACCAAGGCGAAATGCGGGCGCGACACGGGCAAATGGCTTTAGGTGTCTTGCTGTTTCAAGACATTGCTGTCGTACCATTTTTAATCATCTTACCCCTGTTAGCGGGTGGCGCGGCGGTCTCATCCACGCCGACGGAATTATTACTGATTCTTGCAGAAGATGCCGGATTGTTTGTTCTCATGTTATTGGTTGGGCATTACACCCTGCGCCCTTTATTTCATTATATTTCCCGCGCCGAATCGACCGAACTGTTTAACATTACCGTGCTACTGGTCGCCTTAACCGCTGCGTGGATTACCCAAAAATTGGGACTATCCCTAGCGTTAGGCGCGTTCTTGGCGGGCATGTTGCTGAGTGAAACCGAATACAAGCATCAAATTGAAAGTGAAATTCGCCCGTTTCGTGACATTTTAATGGGCATCTTTTTCATTACGGTTGGTACAAAACTCAACTTCCACGAGCTTCCCGCCCTATGGCAACCCGTGTTGTTATTGGTGACGGGACTAACGCTCGGTAAAGCCTTACTCATTGCGGCTCTAACACAAATCTTTGACTCACGCAGTAGCGTTGCCATGCGCACGGGCTTGGTTTTGGCGCAAGGCGGTGAGTTCGGTTTTGCTTTGTTGTCCTTAGCGTTAAGCAACCACTTAATGACCAATAACGAATCGCAAGCAGCACTCGCAGCCATTGTCATTAGCATGGCCTTATCACCGTTAATCATCCGTTATAACGAGACTATCTCGAAACTGCTGCTGCGTGATTCTTACTTGCGTCAAACTTCCCAAGATGCACATGATTTCAGCGTAGCGGTACAAGAAATTGAAGGTCATGTGATTTTATGCGGCTATCGACGCATGGGGCAAAACCTTGCGCGTTTTCTTCAGGAATATAATGTGCCCTATGTCGCGCTTGATCTTGATCCACGTATCGTCGAAGAAACATGGGAAGCTGGCGACCCCGTTTACTATGCGGATGCCACTCGCCCAGAAATTCTAATAGCAGCCGGATTATCTCGCGCCAAAATGGTGGTCATTACCGTTGTCGAAGCCGAAGTTGCCAAACGCATTACCGAAGCAGTACGACGCAAACATGCTGATATTCCCATCCTAGTGCGCACGCGGGGGGATAGCCACATTGATGAATTGGAACGTTTAGGCGCGACCAGCGTGTTGCCTGAAATTCTCGAAGCAACCGTAATGATTACCCATCGTATGCTTGAGCAATTGGGTTTCAGCCCCAATGAAGTGTTTCAAGTAATTGAAAAAATACGTGGAGATAGTTATCGTTCGCTGCGTAGCTACTATCATGGCGAAAAAGATAACCCTCTACAAAGCCGTGGCGAGTCATTCTTACACACATTCACGGTGCAATCCGATGATTATGCCAAAGGCAAAACCATTGCTGAATTGGACTTAGCGCGGTTTATGGTTTCCGTGCGGGCTTTGCGTCGTGGTGAAATCCGAGGGGAACACCCCGCACCGGAAATGCAATTGCGGGTCGGCGATATATTGATTTTGGAAAGCAAGGTTGAGAAATTCCAAAACGTTATGAATATGTTAAAAACTGGCAGCAAAAGTGCGAAAAACACACCAACGTAGCTTAAACTATAAAGTACATTTTCTGGAGAATTTATAACATGAAAAAGCGACCCCATTACTTGTTTATTGTAGTGTTTTGCCTTGCACTCCTCGGTGCTGCTCTCTTCTTTCAACTGGTGATTGGCTTAGGCCCTTGCCCACTGTGCATCCTCCAACGGTTTGCCATTATCGGGATTGCAATCATTGCCTTATTGGCCTACTTGCATAACTCCATCAGTATTATGGATCGTGTCTATGGCTTACTGTTAGTCATCGGCGGACTTTGCAGTGCTGGTATCGCGTCGCGTCAAATCTGGTTACTGAGCATTCCCCCTGAACAAGCGGCTGCTTGCGGCCCTGGTTTAGAAGTTGCACTGGATAAATTCATCGCGCTGTTACCCCAAGGTCAAATCACTGAAACACTGTTCCGTAGCACCGCCGAATGCACTGACATTGCTTGGACATTGTTTGGTTTTGGTTTGCCACAACTGACTTACCCCGTTTTCATTTTATTTGCGCTGTACTTGGTATGGTTATTCTTCAAACGAAATGTTAGAAAGCTTTACTCCTTCTAATCAGCAATTGCTGAATTTCGCTATAAAATACAACAACTTTATTCATTGTAAATATGGCGATATAAATCTAGAGGCCGTTTGTCTGCTATCAAAATGCCGCTCGTCTGGTAGCAGATGGATATTTATCACGCTGTGGTATTCTTTTACTCAGGATATGCGTTAATTCAAATGCTCTCCATCGGTTCGTATCAATTAAACGGCAGGTTACTACTTGCCCCTATGGCGGGAGTGACTGATCTCCCATTTCGACGTGTGTGTCGGCAGTTTGATGCAGCACTCACGACCTCAGAGATGGTTACTGCTGATATTAGCCAGTGGAGTAGCAAAAAGTCCCAAACGCGGCTTCCGCAACAACTGGAACTTGCCCCGCGCAGTGTCCAAATTGCAGGTAGCGAGCCAACACAAATGGTCGAAGCTGCACGCGCATGTGTGCAAATGGGTGCCCAAATTATTGATATTAATATGGGTTGTCCAGCTAAGAAGGTTTGTAATAAAGCTGCTGGATCTGCATTGTTGAAGGATGAACCCTTGGTTCGGGATATTTTGGAAGCAGTGGTTTCCTCTGTTGATGTGCCAGTGACACTGAAATTCAGAACAGGCTGGTCAATATCAACACGCAATGCCATGCGAATTGCTCAAATCGCTGAATTAGCGGGGATTAAGGCAATTGCTCTGCATGGGCGCACGCGAGCGGATGCCTATCAAGGCCACGCGGAGTATGAAACCATTCGGCAGGTTAAGGCAAATATCACCATTCCCGTGATTGCGAATGGCGATATACAAAACTTGCAAGATGCAGCTTTCATTTTGGATTACACACATGCCGATGGCCTGATGATAGGTCGTGCAGCTTGGGGACAGCCGTGGATATTTCGGCAAATAAATGAGTTTCTTCAACATGGGAAACTTTTTACGCAGCCAGATGTCTATGAGAGGTTAAAGGTTGTACAAGGCCATGTACAGGCTATTCACGACTTTTACGGAACGGATACGGGTATCCGTATTGCACGGAAGCATATCGGGTGGTATCTGGATCGAATCACCTCTGAACCGAGTTATAAAAAGGGAATTTTTGCAATCACGTGTCCTGATAAACAGTTGGCTGCGGTTAATGAAACAATGTGTAAAATCGCACTAACAAATATTAAAAAGGTTGCATAAACATGACAAATACATCTTCTCGCGCTGGTCTGGATTCTTCTCTGTCAGAAACGGTCTTCCGTACACTGCAAGATTATCTGGATACTTTAGGTGATCACGAGGCTACTAACATTTATCGCCTCGTATTGGACGAAGTTGAGCGTCCTATGCTGGAAATCATGATGCGTTATACGCATGGAAACCAGTCTAAAGCTGCTCAATGCCTCGGTATCAACCGCGCAACACTGCGCACTAAACTGAAACGCCACAACTTACTGTAATCAGTAATTCGTGAACGTCAGGATAATGCTAGTCATTACCCCTCAGTTTTGGCGTACAAAATAATGCCCGCTATAGCGGGCATTGTTCTCGCAAATAAAGCAATTGTATTAGTTTATTTCAATGCAGCTTGATACTGCTTTAAACCGTCCCAATCACTTTGCATTGCAAAGCTGGCTTGTTTAGGCCACGACTCCAATAAATTCTTATTATAACGCACGCCACTCAGACGATTAACAATCTCATCCGCCGTCATTGCTTGTAACTGCGCATAGTTATAAATCCCAGCCGTTTGCATTGCCTCCGCCAATTTAGGTCCGATCCCGCTTAAACGGGTCAAATCTTCCATCACTGGCAGTGTTGCCGTTGCCAATTCCAATTGCACGGGTGGAATCGGTGAAACAGATGGTGCTTGAACAGGCATAGGTGGTTGTACTACAGGTGGTGCTGATATTGCCGCTAACTGCGCCTGTAAAGCCGCTAATTGGACTTGGCATTCCGTTCGCGCCGTTGCTAATTGCTGTTCCGCTTGTTGTTGATTTGCCAGCAACTGGTGCGCGGCTTGCTCCCTAGCACTGACTAACTCAGCCTGTAATTGCTGTACTTGCTGTTGTAATGCAGCATTATCCGCCTTACGCGCTTGCAACGATGTCACTAACGATTCGCGCTCTAGCTTGGTATCGGGCATGAAAAAACGCACGACAATCCATTCCAACAGCAAACCCAATAGCATACCGAGTAACAGAATACCCAATGTTAAAGCCATGATTACTCCCCCTAACTTATTGTTTCACTGATGAACTTAGATACCATAAGCACTGCGGTATGCCTGTACTTTCGCCACCAGTTCAGCACCTTGCTGATGCTGACTAACGTGGTTAATCACTTCACCCAACCCAACGATATTAATCACCGTAATACCGTACAAAGCTTCGACTTCTTGCACAGCGGATTGTGTACCTTTACCGCGTTCTTGACGATCCAAAGCAATCGCCACACCCGCCAATTCCGCTCCTTGTGCTGCCACAATGTCCGCCGACTCGCGAATCGCCGTCCCCGCTGTGATCACGTCATCAATCACCAACACACGCCCTTTTAACGCAGCACCGACAATCGTGCCGCCTTCGCCGTGATCTTTGGCTTCTTTACGGTTGAAAGCGTAAGGGTAATCTTTACCGTGATGTTCATATAACGCGATAGCAGTCGCAGCAGCTAATGGAATGCCTTTGTACGCCGGACCAAACAGCATGTCGAATGCCAAACCAGAATCCACAATCGCTTGCGCATAAAACTTGCCTAATTGCGCCAATGCTGAGCCAGTTTGGAACAAGCCCGCATTAAAAAAGTACGGGCTGACACGACCCGATTTCAGGGTAAATTCGCCAAAACGCAATACGCCTTGAGCAATGGCAAAATCCAAAAATTCCTGTTGATAGTTTTTCATTAGATCCATTCCTGTCATGATAAATCGGCTAATTTCTGTCCTAAACGCAGTGGCATATCCGCATTCAGACCCACAGCCCAAGCCATTTCTGGGTTTTCCAACAACAGAATCACGGTTGACCCCATGTTGAAACGCCCCATTTCTGCACCTTTATCCAAGGTCACATTAGGGAAAACTTGGCGTTTCACCGCCCAACCTTGGGGTGGTGTCACCAAACCATCCCACACCGTTTCAATCGCTGCGACATTAATCGCCCCGACTAACACCATCGCTAATTTGCCGTGAGCGGTATCGAACATTGCCACCACCCGTTCATTACGTGCAAACAAACGCGGCACAGTACGCACGGTATGCGGTGCGACACTGAATAATCGCCCCGGAACGTACACTTGTTCGCTCAATGCACCCGCCATTGGCATGTGAATGCGGTGATAATCACGCGGCGACAAATAAATCGTCATGAACTGCCCATTCATGAAAGGCGCGGCGCGTTGTTCATCGCCCCCCAACAATTCCACAGCGGTGTATTCGTGACCTTTGGCTTGGAAAATGCGTCCATCGGTAATTTTACCCAATTGGCTAATGCGTCCGTCTACCGGACTGGTCAAGACATTCTCACCTTCTGCAATAGGGCGCAGTCCAGCTTTTAACGGGCGGGTAAAAAACGCATTAAAACTACGATAAGCCGTTGGGTCTGAGTGTTGCGCCTCGCTCAAGTCAACCTTAAACACGCGACTAAACAGACGAATCGCGGGTGGCACAAGACGCGGGCATTCCACGCGCGTCAAACGAAACACCAACCGTGAAATCAGGTGATGCGGTAATACATACAAAGGTAATGATTTGAGCGCGTCAGAAATAGTCATGCGGGTTGCTGGATTGGTTGTAAATGCGGGATGATACGGCAATTTTAGCTGACAGTGTAACCCCATGAATTTCAATCACACCGAACTGCTCACCCTCAAAGACTACATCCGCTGGGGCGCGAGCCGTTTTATTGAAGCACACCTGACCTTTGGGCACGGCATGGCATCTGCCATCGACGAAGCCGCCTACCTCGTGCTGCACACTTTACACATGCCCGTTGATACCCCCGATTTGTATTTCGACAGCCGTTTGACAAGCGACGAACGTAATGCCGTCGCGGCGATCATCCAAGCGCGAGTCGAAACACGTAAACCCGCCGCTTACCTCACGCAAGAAGGTTGGTTCTGTGGTTTGCCATTCTATGTGGATGAGCGCGTATTAGTGCCGCGTTCACCGATTGCCGAATACATCGAAAAGCAATTCGCACCGTGGATTAATCCCGCCGCCGTCAACAGCGTGCTCGACCTTTGCACTGGCAGCGGCTGCATTGGCATTGCTTGCGCTTACGCATTCCCACACGCACAAATCGACCTCAGCGACATTTCCGCCGACGCACTCGAAGTCGCGCAAATCAATGTTGCCCGCCACAACCTCACCCAACAAGCCGAACTCATCCAAGCGGACTTATTCGACGGATTAGAAGGTCGTCAATACGACATTATCGTCAGCAATCCGCCGTATGTGGATGCCGAAGACATGGCAGGTTTAACCCCAGAATTTCTGCACGAACCGGCTGATCTAGCGTTGGCATCAGGTCACGATGGCTTAGAACACGCCCACCGCATTCTGCAACACGCCGCCGAACACCTCACGGATCATGGCATTCTGATCGTCGAAGTCGGTAACAGCCAATACGCACTACAAGCCGCTTACCCCGACGTGCAATTCCATTGGTTGGAATTCGAGCGCGGCGGCGATGGCGTATTCCTGCTAACCGCTGCACAAGTTCGTGAGTTAGCCGCAAGTTACTAAACACAAAAAAAGCCTCGGAATTGGAGGCTTTTCAGCATTCAGCACGGTTTTTTCCGACTAACCGTCTAATTTTGCTTATTGGTAGGAGTAATACGAGTCGTTACTCCCGCCAGCATAGGGAATAAAACCGCTATTCGTATTATTATTGTTCGTATTCGGCGTACTGTTGTTGCCATTGTACGGATAAGTCGTGCTTGTGCCGTTATTGTTACCACCATTCGCCGGATTAGCCCCATAACAACTGCTGCGTTGCGCTTCTGGTAAGCTGGTTAACAACACAAAACCCTGCGACAACGCCGCATTCACCGACGTACTCGGAACGGTAAAGATATTAATTTTGCCATCCGCACCGCCACAAAATGCCGGATACATGCGCCCATCCATACCACACGTCGCATTCGTCACCGTCACACCCGACATTTGCAATTGACGCTGCATTTCTGCCAATGGCACACCGCTGTTTTCACACTGACGCGAACCTTGGTATTTATAAACATCGGCATAAGTAACCGGCTCTGGTGCAGGTGTTGGCGTAACCACCCACGGATTCACCAACGCACCATTCGGAACTGCGCAAGCAGTCGCCAAAAATCCCGAACAAACTGCCATGATTACAGTACGCACAGTCAACATAAAATCGCTTCCTTCTCTGTATGGTTATAGCCGCTTTGACCCAGCAAAATCTGCCGAAGTTCCAGAATGTTACGCTAAATTAACCCGCACAAAAAAGCCGCCACCGCGAAAATAATCAACACACACATCACAGCCTAATATTCACGCATTGACCGCTCCGATAAAATAGCCAACAATCCTCATACAACAGACTCACAACACCAAAACCACCTGTTAGCCATTTTCTACTAAAGTATTGTTTAACACTAACCAGGGAACACAACGCATGAAACAAATTGAAAAACCCAGCGAACCCGCCCCCAACGAATGCTGCGAAAGCGGCTGCGACCCATGCATTTGGGACATCTACCGCAAAGAACTGCGCAAATGGGAAAAATGGCAAGCCGCCCAACAACAAAGCGAAGAACAAAACCCAACTGAAAAACCTGAATAATGAATAACACGGGACGAAATTTATTCCACATAAAAAAGCCGTCACGAGGACGGCTTCTTTTAATGCGACGCAATTAGGACACAGTTGGTTTATGCCATTGCGAGCATGAGTTTGTTGAGGCGATTAACGAATCCGGCTGGGTCTTCGAGTTGTCCGCCTTCAGCGAGGATGGCTTGATCCAACAGGACGCTTGACCATTCGGCAAAACGTTCGTCGTCGGTTTCGGCTTCCATGCGTTTGAGCAACGGATGCGTTGGGTTGATTTCCAGCGACGGTTTGGTGTTTGGCATTTCATGCCCTGCTTGTTTGAGCAGTTGTTGCATGTACAACGCCATGTCGTGGTCTTTCAACACGATGCACGATGGTGAAGAAGTCAGGCGGTGAGAAACGCGCACGTCTTCGACTTTTTCAGCCAGCACTTGTTTGATGTGCTCGACCATATTACGCGCTTCGGCTTCGACTTTTTCCTGCGCTTGTTTGTCTTCTTCGCTTTCGAGTTTGGATAAATCCAGCTCACCTTTGGCGACGGATTGCAGTTGTTTGCCTTCAAATTCCATCAGGTGTTGGACTAACCATTCGTCAACGCGGTCTGACAGTAACAGGACTTCGATGCCTTTTTTGCGGAACACTTCCAGATGCGGGCTGTTTTTCGCTGCTGTGTGGGTGTCAGCGGTGATGTAGTAGATTTTGTCCTGCCCTTCTTTCATGCGGCTGATGTAGTCCGCCAAGGACACGGTTTGTTCCGCGCTGTCGTTATGGGTGGAAGCAAAGCGCAATAATTTGGCGATTTGTTCGCGGTTAGCGAAGTCTTCGCCGGGGCCTTCTTTGAGGACTTTGCCAAATTCTTTCCAGAATTTCGCGTATTTTTCTGGCTCTTCCGCTGCCATGTATTCCAACACGCCCAGCATTTTTTTCACCGAGCCATTTTTCATGCCTTCGATGACTTTATTACCTTGCAGGATTTCGCGCGAAACGTTCAGCGGCAAGTCGTTGGAATCAATGACCCCACGCACGAAACGCAAGTAACGCGGCATGAGTTTGTCGGCTTCATCCATGATGAACACGCGCTGCACATACAGTTTCACGCCGTGTTTTTGGTCGCGGTCAAACATATCAAACGGTGCTTTGGACGGCAGATACAGCAACGAGGAGTATTCGAGTTTGCCTTCGACGCGGTTATGTGACCATGCCAATGCTTCTTCCCAATCGTGGGAAACGTGTTTATAGAACTCTTGGTATTCTTCGTCTTTGATCTCGGATTTAGCACGCGTCCACAGCGCATTGGCTTTGTTGACGGTTTCCCACTCAGCGGTAGCTTGCTCGTCTTCGCCCGTTTTGCGCATTTTCACTGGCAGTGGAATGTGGTCAGAATATTGGCGAATAATGCTTTGTAAACGCCATTTATCCGCCAGTGATTTTTCGTCTTCTTTCAAATGCAGCACGATTTCTGTACCGCGCGTGACTTTATCAACGTTTTCTAAACTGTAACCAGCTTGCGCATCGGATTCCCAACGCACGCCCGCAGCAACCGGTGCACCCGCACGGCGCGTGGTCAGCGTGACTTTATCCGCCACGATGAAAGAAGAGTAGAAACCGACCCCGAACTGACCAATCATGTTGGAGTCTTTTTTCTCATCGCCCGTCAGTTTGCTGAGGAATTCTTTCGTGCCGGATTTTGCAATCGTACCAATGTTGGCGATCACTTCATCACGGTTCATACCGATACCGTTATCACGCACAGTAATTGTGCCTGCGGTGCTGTCGAATTCGACTTCTACACGCAATTCGCTGTCATTTTCATACAGGCTGTCGTTACCAATTGCCTCAAAACGCAACTTATCACACGCATCCGAACCGTTAGAAACCAGCTCACGCAGGAAAATTTCTTTGTTGGAATACAGCGAGTGAATCATCAAATGCAGTAATTGATTCACTTCGGTTTGAAATTGCATGTTCTCTTTTTGTGCCGTCATGGGGTATTAGTCCTCACATCTTGTTTGTTCGATGAGCGCAAGATGGGGGAGACAATGCATATTTCAAGAGGCAATCATACGGACAAAACATCGTGCTTACGGAATGCTTACAGAATGCGGGTTCTGGGGTAAGATTGCGCCTTTACTGATTTTCGGCATGGAATAAGAAGATGTTAGACCCGAAACGCTTAAGAACGGAATTGGATGAAGTCGCGGCACAATTGGCGCGTCGTGGCTTTGCGTTGGATGTGGAAAAAATTCGCGCTCTCGAAGAACGCCGCAAAACCCTGCAAATTGACACACAAACCTTACAAAATGAGCGCAATTCGCGTTCAAAATCCATTGGTCAAGCCAAAGCACGCGGTGAAGATATTCAGCCATTATTGGCGGAAGTGGCGAATTTGGGCGAACGTTTGAAAACAGGTGAGCAAGAGCTGGCTAGTTTGCAAGCGGAACTCGAAGGCATTGCAATGGGCATTCCCAACTTGCTGGATGCGTCCGTTCCCGATGGTGCGGATGAAAACGCTAACGTGGAACTGCGCCGTTGGGGTACACCCGCCGCGTTTGACTTTGAGCCAAAAGATCACGTTGATCTGGGCTTACCGAATGGCTGGATGGATTTTGATGCAGGCGCGAAACTGACGGGTTCACGCTTTGTGGTTTTGCGTGGCGCAATGGCACGGATGCACCGCGCATTGATTCAGTTCATGCTGGATACGCACACACAAGAACACGGCTATAGCGAAGTTTACACGCCGTACATGGTGAATGCTGATAGCTTGCGCGGTACGGGGCAATTGCCGAAGTTTGAAGCGGATTTGTTCAAACTGAATAATGAACAAGGTTATTACCTGATTCCCACGGCGGAAGTTCCGGTCACGAACTTAGCGCGTGACACGATTACTGATGCCGCCGATTTGCCAGTGAAATACGCTTGCCACACGCCTTGCTTCCGTTCTGAAGCGGGTTCTTACGGCAAAGATACGCGCGGATTGATTCGCCAGCATCAGTTTGAAAAAGTCGAAATGGTGCAATTGGTACGCCCTGAAGATTCATGGGCAGCGTTGGAAAGTCTCACCGGAAATGCCGAAGCGATTCTGCAAAAACTCGGTTTGCCGTACCGCGTCATTGTGTTGTGCGCGGGCGATACCGGTTTCTCAGCGGCGAAAACTTACGACATTGAAGTGTGGTTGCCGGGGCAGCAAAAATACCGCGAGATTTCCTCGTGCTCCAATTTCCAAGACTTCCAAGCACGGCGCATGATGGCGCGTTACCGCAATCCAGAAACGGGTAAGCCGGAGTTGCTGCACACCTTAAATGGTTCAGGTTTAGCGGTTGGGCGCACCTTGGTAGCGGTGCTGGAAAATTATCAAGAAGCTGATGGACGGATTCGTATTCCTGAAGCTTTGCGTGGCTACATGGGTAATGCGGAATATTTGGCGTAAATACCATTTCAAGTTGATGCAACGCAATGTAAAGTAGCCCAACTAAGGTATGATGCAGACTTCTCGGCATATTGGTCAGATGCGAATGCGCAAGCCATATGCCGAAATCTGCAATTTTTGAGCGATTGGGACACTGCTAAACATGAGTAATCCACAAGTTGTCGAACAGAAGCCATCCATACAACCGCGCTCGGTAGAAGGGCGTTTCCGCACCATTAAAACTGGCATTTTAGCGTTGGCTTACGCGACCTTTTTCATCCTGCCGTGGATACGCTGGGAACGTGCCGTAGGGCCGGATCAAGCGATTTTGTATGATATTCCGGGGCGACGCTACTACATTTTTGACCTTGTGGTACATGCTCAAGACATCTTCTGGTTGACTGCCCTGCTCTTCCTTGCTGCGGTATTACTGTTCTTTGTCACCACTTTGTTTGGGCGGGTGTTCTGCGGTTATTTCTGCTTCCAAACCTTGTGGATGGATGCATTCCGTTGGATTGAACGCAAAATTCAAGGGGATCGCGTCGCACGCTTACGTTTGGAAAAACAACCGTGGGATAAAGAAAAAATCCGCAAAATCGGTTTGACTCATGCGGCATGGCTCTTCTTATCATTATGGACGGGCTTGAGCTTCTCACTGTATTGGGGCGATGCGTTTGAACTGACGGGTCAATTCTTTACTGGTAATGCTCCGGCGGCGATGTATGGCGCAACCTTTATCCTGATGGGGACGACTTACGCGGCAGCAGGCTGGGTAAAAGAATACATTTGTATGCACATTTGCCCCTATTCTCGCTTCCAAAGCGTAATGTTTGACCAAGATACCATGATTGTGTCTTACGACACGCCACGCGGTGAAGGCAAAACCGGACGCATCAAACCTGTGAAAGACATGCGTGATCAAACCAAACGCCAAGAAGCAGGGCACGGTGATTGCGTGGATTGTGGCTTGTGTGTGCAGGTTTGCCCAACTGGGGTAGATATTCGCAAAGGTTTGCAAATCGGTTGTATTCACTGCGCACTGTGCATTGATGCTTGCGATGGCATCATGGATAAGCAAGGCTGGAAACGTGGTTTGATTCGTTACACTTCCGAACACGCTTTAGAAGGTAAGAAAACCCAAATTTTCAAACTGCGCACCATCGGTTATGGCGTCGCGACTTTACTGGCAACGGTCTACTTGATCTGGAGCATTGGTAACAGCAAACAACTGGAAGCTTCTGCGGTGCAAGTCCGTAACCCGCTGTTTGTTACCTTATCGGATGGCCGCATTCAAAACAGTTTCGAGGTAAAAATTAACAACAAGACAATGGAACATGCACGTTACCATTTATCGTTGGAAAATTTACCAAATGCTGAGCTAGACATGGGGAATTTCACGGAACTCAAGGTAAAAGCTGACGATAGCCTGCGCGTGTTGGTAAAAGTTCGTTATAATGTGCAACCCGGTGATGACCAGAAAAACCATGCATTCCAGTTCAAGCTCGTACCGCTGGAAGGCAAGGTGACTGAACCTGTCATCATTCCTTCGCACTTTATAACACCGTGACGATTGAATGGAAAACCAAAGCTTATTGATTACTTTAACGGTGGGCGTATTAGCATCGTTCACCTTATTTTTCATTTTTCACAAACTACTACACTGGTCCAGTAAACTCGCGGCGTTAGTCACCATACTGATTACGCAGATTGTTTACATTCCTTTGTCAATAAAATACTGGGCGGGGTTGGATGTGTTTGCCATCCACTTCGCCTTTTTCACCATGACCGCAGCAGGGCTTGGTATTGTCACTGGCACACGCGCTACGGATAAAAATACCGATGCTGCTCCCAAAAGTCGCTTTCATTGGGCACCAGGCATCATTATTGGCTTCTTTATTACCTTAGCCATTATTGACTCATTCATTATTACACTCGCTAATAATGGCGCGAGTGCCGACTTCGTACACAAGTATTTACCTGCTCCAAACAATAAAAAAGTAGGTACAGAAGTGACTTCGGCATTTTCCGGCACTGTTGCCCACGACTTCCAAAAAGACTTTAATCATTACAACCA
This sequence comes from Pseudomonadota bacterium, assembly GCA_039797295.1. Taxonomy (GTDB): domain Bacteria; phylum Pseudomonadota; class Gammaproteobacteria; order Thiotrichales; family Thiotrichaceae; genus Thiothrix. The sequence goes on from JBDKID010000016.1 coordinate 65,831, forward strand.
ATATGTTGACCAAATGCGCCAACAAAAGACGCTCGGCTGGCGTTTAATGGATGGTTGGATAGACATTCCACAAGAAGGCAAACCTGCTATGTTTCGTTTGCGTGTCATCGATGACGAAGGCATGGCGATTGCAAACGCACAAGTATCAGTTAAGTTCTTATTCACGGCAGATAAAAGCAAAGACACGGAAGTGACTTTGCCAGAAATCGAACCCGGTGCTTATGGACAACCCATTGCGCTGCCACAATCAGGCAAATGGATGCTCTTAATCAAAGTTGCCCAAGGCAATAATGCTTTTGAAGTCAAAGGCGAAACAGTCGTTGCACCTAACGCTACACACTAACGTCTATGGAACAACTAGCTGAGAAGCCCTGCTTCCATTGTGGTCAGCCCATTCCTGCTGGCGCACATTATCCGGTACAAATCGACGGTACGCAGCACGACATGTGCTGCACCGGCTGCCAAGCCGTGGCGATTGCGATTGTGGAAAATCACTTAACCGATTATTACCGCTTCCGCACGGGCATTGGTACGAAAGCCGAAGACCTTGTACCCGAAGCCTTACGCCAACTACAGGTTTACGATTCCCCCGAATTGCAAAAAACCTTCGTGCGTGACACAGGCGGCGCAGTCCGCGAAGCATCGTTAATCCTCGAAGGCATTGTGTGCGCAGCGTGCGTGTGGCTAAATGAAAAACACGTCAAACAATTAGACGGCGTACTGGATTTCCGCATTAATTATTCCACGCATCGTGCCACATTGCGCTGGGACAATAACAAACTTCACCTCAGTGATGTGCTCAAAGCCATTGGTGAAATCGGCTATCACGCACACCCCTTCGATACCAAACGCTTAGAATCCCTACAAAAGCAGGAAAAGTCCTTAGCCTTACGCCGCATTGCAGTGGCGGGTTTGGGCACAATGCAAGCCATGATGATTGCCGTTGCCATGTACATTGGCGCGGTTTCCGACATGGATACCGGAATGCGCGACTTTCTGCGCTGGATCAGCCTCGTTATTACGACACCCGTGGTGTTTTATTCCGCACGAGTATTTTTCACCTCGGCGTGGCGCGATTTACGCCGCTGGCGATTCGGCATGGATGTGCCTGTTTCCATCGCCATTGCGATTGCTTTTAGCTCCAGCGTGTGGGCAACACTCACGGGTGGCGGCGAAGTGTATTTTGATTCCGTCACCATGTTCACATTCCTGCTGTTGACAGGGCGTTATCTGGAAATGGCTGCCCGCCATAAAGCCGGACAGGTCGCCGAAGAACTGGTGCGTTTAATGCCCGCCACCGCGACTCGCGTGCGTCATGGGGTGCAAGAAGTCGTCCCAGTGAGCGAACTCGAACCCAATGACCACGTTCTGATTAAACCGGGCGAAGTCGTACCCGCCGATGGCGTGGTCATCGACGGCGCAAGCAGCACCAATGAATCCTTACTCACGGGCGAAAGTTTACCCTGCCACAAACGCGTCGGGGATGCTTTAGTCGGTGGTACGGTGAACATGGAAAGCCCGCTCATCATGCGCGTGGAAAAAGTCGGTGATAGCACTGTGCTTGCTTCGATTATTCGCCTCTTGGAACGTGCGCAAGCCGAAAAGCCGGAACTGGCTCGCCTTGCGGAAAAAGTTTCATCACGCTTTGTGCCGTTAATACTCCTCACAGCGGTTAGCGTGTTTGTTTACTGGCATCTGCAAGGTTCAACACACGCTTTCTGGATCGCACTGTCAGTACTGGTTATCACCTGCCCTTGCGCGTTCTCCTTAGCGACACCAGCCGCCTTAACCGCCGCCACGGGTTTGCTCACCTCCAAAGGCGTACTGACCACACGCGGACATGCGTTGGAAACTTTGGCGCGTATTAATCACATTATTTTCGACAAAACCGGCACGTTATCGCACGGACAATTGGAAGTGGTGAACTTCCAAACCCTAAGTGATGCCAATGAAGCTTGGTGCAAACAATTGGCAGCAGGTTTGGAAACAGCATCGGAACATCCCGTGGCACAAGCCATCGCCAGTTTAAGCCGCTTACCTTTAACCTTAACCCAACTCAGCGCGGAATCAGGGCGCGGGGTAAAAGGTTATTGGCAAGATCAAGAATACCGCATTGGCACAGCCAGTTTTGTGCGGGAACTCACGGGCAGCGCGTTACCTGATGCAGCACAAACCACAACGGATCAGGTGAATTCACAAATCTTGCTCGGCTCAGCACAAGGCTGGTTAGCTCGCCTCGAACTGGCAGATCAACTACGCGCGGAAGCAGCTCAAGTCGTACAAGCCTTACGCGCTCTGAACATTGATGTCACCTTACTCAGTGGTGATACACCGGCTGTCGTCACCCAAGTTGCACAGCAATTACACATTCCTCATGCTTTCGGCGGGCAATTGCCAGAGGGGAAACTCGCGTACCTCAAGCAGTTACAAGCCCAAGGTCAAGTCGTGGCAATGGTGGGTGATGGTGTCAATGATGCACCGGTATTAGCAGGTGCTGCGGTGTCGATTGCGATGGGTAGTGGTTCACACTTAGCCCAAGCCAGTGCAGATATGGTGCTTTTATCTGAAAACCTACACCAACTACCATTTGCGGTGCAGACAGCGCGACGAATGCAAAGCATTATTAAACAGAACTTTGCTTGGACGATTTTATACAACTTGCTGGCGATTCCCCTCGCCGCAAGTGGAATTATCGCACCGTGGATGGCAGCCATTGGTATGTCTGCCAGTTCCTTAATCGTTGTCTTAAATGCACTGCGCCTGAAAAATTAGGCGGTTACTGCTATAATGACCCGTTTTAGTGAGGATACAAGCTGATGGACGCTTTATACATGCTTATTCCGATTGCTATCGGGGTCATGATTGTGGTGGTAATCGCTTTTATCTACACCGTGCGTAGTGGTCAGTATGATGACCTTGAAGGCCCCGCTCATCGTATTCTAATGGACGATGACGACCCTCGCATCCCAGGCAATCAAAAAATATCCCACGAACAATTAACTGATACAACTAAAGTGGAAAAATAAAGCCTACACTTGAGAGGTTGAAATATACCGTTTATCAAAAATTGAGCCTTATTTAAGCTACCTGCCGCCATTATCCGCAAATTGTTCTATGCTTTGTATGAACATAAGGCCGGTAGATGGGTTCTTTTTCGGATAATATTTTTAGATGTATAAATTAACATGGAATATCCAGTGATAAATAAGTTGTGCAGAGATAAGGGGACTCTGTCAGTTTGCTTGTACTGGACGATGTTCAACAAGGAGAATAGGTAAGCATATGGCTGATAGAAGATTACAAGTCTTTCATGCAGTGGCACGACTATTAAGTTTTACCAAGGCAGCGGAAGTGTTACACATGACACAACCTGCTGTGACGTTTCAAATTCGTCAGTTGGAAGATCAATTCGATACACGTTTGTTTGACCGCACACACAATCGGGTTTCCCTGACTGAAGCAGGACGCATTGTATTTGAGTATTCCGAAAAGATTTTCGAGCAATACAGCGAAATGGAGAATGCGATTCGTGAAATGACTGATGACATCAGTGGTTCATTGACCATCGGTGCTAGCACAACCATTTCCGAATACATGCTGCCGTCACTATTAGGTGAGTTCAACGCGAAAAACCCAGATGTCCGCCTGCGCTTGCGTGTGTCCAATACCGAAGGCATTGTTTCAATGGTCGAAAACAATGTCATTGATCTCGGTGTGGTCGAAGGGTTAGTCAACAATAAAAACTTGTTAGTAGAAGTTTGCCGTCAAGATGAATTGGTATTGATTGTTCCGCCGAATCATCCTCTAGCAACAAAAGGCAATGTTAACCTAAAAGACATTATGGAATTCCCCTTCATCTGCCGTGAAGAAGGTTCTGGCACGCGTGAAGTCATCCTTGACTACATGTATGGCTTAGGCATGGACAAACACGGTATGAATACCTGTTTGGAATTAGGCAGCCCTGAAGCCGTCAAAGGTGCTGTGGAAGCTGGCATGGGTGTATCCATTGTCTCCAGTGCGAGTATCGCGAAAGAACTCAAGTTGGGTACGTTGGTATCTGTACCATTGAATCCGCCGCTTACCCGCGACTTTTCATTCGTGCGTCAACGTCAAAAGTTCAAAGTCCGCGCGATGGAAGAACTGTTAGAATTCGCACGCACTTACTGCGAAAACTTGAAAAAACAAGCGTAAGATCAGTCATCAACTGACTTAGCATTGTTTCTGTATCGGGTACGGCTCACCTGCCGTACCCCAGTTCTGCCGAATATCGCGTATAATGTTGAACCTAACGCTACTTCTTGGGCTTGTTCACCGATTTTATGTTGCCAATCATCCCCATTTCTGGTTCTAAACCAGAAAAACAACTGCTTCAGTATTTCCGTCAATTGAATGCGGCTGATCAAGCCACGTTGCTAAAATTTGCATCATTTTTAGCCAACTCATCGACGATGGCTGATAATGCTTTAGCCGAACATACCGCTACGCCGACATTTCCAGAACCCCAACCCATTCCCCGCCCCACGCAGGAAAGCGTAATCAAAGCCATCAAACGACTCACCGCAACCTACCCCATGATTGGGCGTGATCAGCTATTAAACGAAACATCTAATCTCATGGCAGCACACGTTTTACAAGGTAAAGCAGCCCCACAAGTTATCGATGAACTGGAAGCCTTATTCTTACGCCACTATACTGCGTTACAAGCCACTTTTGAGCAAACCACGCAGCAAACAGTATGAATAACACGCTATACGCCAAACAACCTGATATTACCCGTCAAAAATTATTAGAAGCCGCCTTTCACGAAGTGCATTTGTACGGCTTCCAAGCTGCTAGTCTTGGTCAAATTCTCGGACGTGCCCAAGTTACCAAAGGCGCGTTATACCACCATTTTGCAGATAAAAAATCCTTGGGATTAGCCATTATTGATGAATTAGTTGCGCCTTATATTCGCGAAAATTTCATTATCCCGTTACAAACCACACCCCATCCGCTGCAAACCCTGCTGGAATTAATTCAACGTAAAAGTCGCATGAGTACGGACGAAATGGTCAAATTGGGTTGTCCACTCAATAACTTATTGCAAGAAATGAGTCCAGTGGATGAAGATTTCCGCGCACGATTAAATGCGGTTTTGGAAGAATGGCGCGTCGGCATTGCCACCGCCTTACAACGAGCACAAGCCGCTGGCGAGATGCGTAATGATGTCGATGCTACTCACATTGCCTTATTCGTCGTTGCAGCACTAGAAGGCTGCGTGGGCATTGCGAAAAACCTGCAATCCCTCGCAGCATTACAACAATGCCGCGCGCTACTGGTGCAATTCCTAGCCACATTGGCTACCGAAAAAGTCCGTCACGCTGCCAGTTTAGGCTAATCCGCTAAACCAAACACCCGCGCACGAATAGCGGCAATCTGGTCACGCACCGCTGCCGCTTGCTCAAACTCCAAATTCTTCGCGTGTTGGAACATTTTGTCTTCCAGCTTTTTCAATTGTTTTAAAGCTTGATCAGGTGTCAAAGTACGGTAGTCAGCAGCCGCTTCCGCCACTTTTTCAGCACGTTTATTGCCCTTACCTCGCGCCACATTGGCATACGCCCCCTCCATCACATCGGCAATACGCTTACGAATGGTTTGCGGCGTAATACCATGCTCGGCGTTGTACGCCATTTGTCTTTCGCGCCGCCGTTGCGTTTCCACCATCGCTTTGCGCATCGACTCCGTAATACGATCCGCATACAAAATCGCCTTACCGCTGGCATTTCGCGCCGCCCGCCCGATGGTCTGAATCAAGGAACGTTCGGAACGCAGGAAACCTTCTTTATCCGCATCCAAAATCGCCACCAATGATACTTCGGGAATATCCAAACCTTCACGCAACAAGTTAATCCCAACCAATACGTCGAATTCGCCTTTGCGCAAATCGCGGATAATCTCGACACGTTCGACGGTATCAATATCCGAATGCAGGTAACGCACTTTGATGCCGTGTTCCATCAAGTAATCGGTCAAATCTTCCGCCATGCGTTTGGTCAAGGTGGTGATTAACACGCGCTCATTACGTTGCACACGCTCTGTTACCTCCGACATGACATCATCGACTTGCGACGAAACCGGACGCACTTCCACTTCAGGGTCAACCAAACCTGTCGGGCGCACCACTTGTTCCGCCACATTGTCGGAATGCGCCAATTCATACGCCCCCGGTGTTGCCGAAACGTGAATGGCTTGCGGAATCAAGCGTTCAAATTCTTCAAAGCGTAACGGGCGATTATCCAACGCAGAAGGTAAGCGGAAACCGTATTCCACCAAAGTTTCTTTACGCGAACGATCCCCTTTGTACATACCACCAAATTGCGGAATCGTTACATGCGACTCATCCACAAACACAATGGCATTGGCGGGTAAATAATCGAATAAACACGGCGGCGGCGCACCATCAGGACGTTTCGACAAATAACGCGAGTAATTTTCAATGCCGGAACAATAGCCCGTTTCCAGAATCATTTCGATGTCGTACACCGTGCGCTGTTCCAAACGTTGCGCTTCGACCAAACGATCATTGTCACGCAACTGTTGCAAACGCGCTTTGAGTTCGACCTTAATGTGCTCGACAGCAGCTAACAACACTTCACGCGGGGTGACGTAATGCGTCTTTGGGTAAACCGTCAAACGCGGTACGCGACGCAAGATTTCCCCTGTTAATGGGTCGAAGTAACTGAGGTTTTCGATTTCGTCGTCGAATAATTCAATGCGAATCGCTTCTTTATCCGACTCAGCGGGGTGAATATCAATCACTTCGCCACGCACGCGAAACGTACCGCGCTGCAATTCCGTGTCATTGCGCGAATACTGCATCTCAGCCAAACGCCGCAAAATGGTACGCTGATCCAACTTATCGCCACGCGCCAAAATCAGCAGCATTTTGAGATACGATTCGGGATCACCCAAACCATAAATCGCAGAAACCGTCGCCACAATGATCACATCTTTGCGTTCAAACAGATTGCGCGTCGCGGACAAACGCATTTGTTCGATGTGTGCATTGATGGACGCATCCTTCTCAATGTACACATCTTTTGACGGTACATAGGCTTCCGGCTGGTAATAATCGTAATACGAGACGAAATATTCCACCGCGCTGTGTGGGAAAAATTCCTTCATTTCGCCGTAAAGCTGCGCGGCTAGGGTCTTATTATGCGCCAAAATAATCGCTGGACGTTGCGTTTGCTGAATAATGTTTGCCATTGTGAAGGTCTTGCCCGACCCCGTTACCCCCAATAAGGTTTGATGCAATAAACCATCTTGTAAGCCATTGATCAATGAGCGAATTGCTTCCGGTTGATCACCAGCAGGCTGATACGTGGTTGTCAGTTGAAAGGTGGTTGCTTCAGTCATAGGTGGCAGTTTTTTCTTGAATACTTGGCTAAAAATTGATTTCATCCCTTATCTAGGACATCATCTTACAGTAACATTGTGCCCCCCAACAGGGCACAAGGGTACGGCAAACCTTCTAACAGCTTGCCGAATATTATGGAAAAACATAAGACGGTTGGTTTTTCAAGTGGATATAAAACTTTCAGGGCGCGTCGGGCGCGTCAAGCCTTCACCTACTCTCGCCATTACTGCACTGGCAGCACAACTCAAAGCATCAGGCCGTGACATTATTGGCTTGGGTGCAGGCGAACCCGACTTTGATACACCTGATCACATTAAACAAGCAGGTATTGAAGCCATTCAACGCGGTGAAACACGTTACACCGCCGTTGACGGCACACCTGCCCTCAAACAAGCCATTATCCGTAAATTCAAACGGGAAAACGGACTGGATTTCACACCAAAACAAATTTTGGTTTCTTGCGGGGGAAAACAAAGCTTCTACAACCTGTGCCAAGCGTTATTGGATGCAGGCGATGAAGTCATCATTCCAGCACCTTACTGGGTATCCTATCCTGACATGGTGTTACTGGCGGACGGCGTTCCAGTCATTGTGGCAGCGGGTCAAAGCGAACATTTCAAACTGTCCGCCGCAAAACTCGAAGCTGCGATTACGCCAAAAACCCGTTTATTCGTGTTAAATAGCCCTTCCAACCCAACGGGCGTGGCTTACACGCTGGCGGAATTACAAGCATTGGGCGAAGTGCTGCGTCGTCATCCGCACGTTTTGATTGCAACCGACGACATGTATGAGCATGTTTTGTTCGGTGGCAAATCTTTCGTGAACATTTTGAACGCTTGCCCAGACTTGTATGAACGTACCATCGTTCTCAACGGGGTATCCAAAGCGTATTCCATGACTGGCTGGCGCATTGGTTACGCGGGTGGTCCTGAAAAGCTGATTCAAGCCATGAGCATGGTGCAATCGCAAAGTACCTCCAACCCCACGTCGATTTCACAGTATGCTGCGGTCGTAGCATTGGATGGCGATCAAGGCTTCATCCAAACCATGGTCAAAGCATTTGAACAACGCCACGATTATGTGCTGAAAACCTTTAATGCAATGGATGGCATCGAATGTTTACCCGCAGACGGTACGTTCTACAGCTTCCCTAATGCTGAAGGCATGATCAAACGCTTGGGTCTGAAAAACGATGCGGAATTAGCCAGTTACTTGCTGGATAAAGTCGGCGTGGCGGTTGTACCCGGTTCAGCCTTTGGTTTGGAAGGTCACTTCCGTATTTCCTTTGCAACCAGCATGGCGAACTTAGAAAACGCTTTAGGTCGCATTGCCTCAGTCTAAGCTTAAAGGCTGGTGTCACTCACATGAAAATGCCGGAGGGTTCTCCTCCGGCACGTCTTGTTTCTCAAGGTTTTAGTCTTTATTGCCGCGTGAAACGGCGTATTTTTTCTCCATTAGATTGATGGCAATGTCCTGAAATTTGACAAAGTCATCATGCTCTAACAAATAACTGTAAAGCTTATCACCAAAAAACTGTTTTAAGTGATAGTACACACTATCCGTGTCAACGGATTCCACAGTGTGATTGCCACCTGCTTGTTGTTCCCCCGGAAAAAGTCCGGCTGTCTCCCCAATATGACCATCTTTAAGACGAGCATAAGATTGGGTTGGAAGTGCTGCTAAGGTTGATGCCAACAACAGCAGGGTGGTGGCTTCTTTTAGAATGCGCATAAATAGCTGCCTCTTTATCTGCACAAGCCCATATGACTTCAGGCTATCATTATAAATTATTTAAACTCATAATCAGTCTAGCCTTTCTAAAAAGCTGTTGCAAATAGAAGATGTTAGGCAACTTTTTCAACATCGGCGAAACGCAGCATTCACGCCACGTTCCCCATAATTTCGTCGTAAAAATCCGTAAGCAATTGTAGGGAAATCACCCAAAATCCACTTAATCTCGGTAACGGCGGGTAATATCTTGGTAGGCATCAATGCGGCGGTCACGCAAATACGGCCACCAACGGCGCACTTGTTCGGTATGCGCAAGATCCAATTCCACCACCAATTCGATTTCGCTGCTGGTATCGGCTTGGGCTAAAAACTCGCCTTGCCAACCAACAATCATGCTCGAACCCCAGAATTGACTGCCAGCAGTTTGCGCACTTGGGTCGCCTTCAAAACCAACGCGGTTCGCACTCAATACCGGAATATTATTCGCCACCGCATGGGAACGTTGCACGGTAATCCACGCTTCACGCTGACGGGCTTGTTCTTCCACCGTGTCGTTGGGATTCCAGCCAATTGCCGTCGGGTAAAGCAGTAATTCCGCCCCCGCCAATGCCATTAACCGCGCCGCTTCGGGATACCATTGATCCCAACACACCAACACGCCCAAGGTTGCAAGGCTGGTTTTGATCGGGGTAAAACCCAAATCGCCGGGGGTGAAATAGAATTTCTCGTAGTAACCGGGGTCGTCAGGAATGTGCATTTTGCGGTATTTGCCCGCAATACTGCCGTCGGTATCCAACACCACAGCGGTATTGTGATACAAACCTGTGGCGCGTTTTTCAAACAAGGAACACACAATCACAATGCCCAATTCAGCGGCAAGTTTGCCCAAGGTATCAGTGCTTGGCCCCGGAATGGTTTCGGCTAAATCAAAATAATCGGTGTCTTCGACTTGGCAGAAATACAGCCCCGTGTGCAATTCTTGCAACATCACCAACTGCGCACCTTGCGCCGCTGCACGACGAATGCCCGCGATACTTTTTGCCAAATTGCTGTGGTAATCGGCACTATTGCTGTGTTGCACCACCGCGACTTTCAGTTGACGACTCATGCGGCAATGACCTCTTGTGGAATTTGCATGGTGACACAATGCAAGCTGCCGTTTTGCGCAATCAAAGCATTGCAGTCAATCGCTACGATTTCATGGTTCGGGAATGCGGCTTGCGTTTGGGCAATGGCAATCGCATCGGTGCGCTCATCGCCATAAATCGGCAGTAATACCGCGCCATTAATGATCAGAAAATTCACATAACTGGCGGGCAAACGGCGTTCGTCGTCATAAATCGCCGCTGGCATGGGCACGGGGAATAAGCGGTACGCTGCGCCATTGGCTTGACGTAGGGCTTGCAATTCCGCCTCCATCGCCTTGAGTGCGGGGTAATGCGAGTCGTTCGGATCATCGCAACTCATGTAGATAAGGCTTTGCGCATCGGCAAACCGCGCCAAGGTATCAACGTGCGCGTCGGTATCGTCGCCTTCCAAATGCCCGTTAGCCAACCACAGGATGCGCTCCACACCCAAGCTGGTACGTAATTGCTCCTCAATCGTGGCTTTATCCAAGGTTGGGTTACGGTTCGGATTCAGCAAGCAAATTTCCGTGGTCAGTAATGTGCCCTGCCCGTCGGTTTCCAAACTACCGCCTTCCATGACCAGCGAATGCGATTCCAACATATTCGCGGCTAAAAATGGCAAGGACAATAAACGGGTATTCACGCTATTGTCTAAATGCGCATCGAATTTGCCGCCCCACGCATTGAAGGTGAAATCCAACAGCGCTGGTTTGCCATCGCGCATAACGGTAATGAAACCAAAATCCCGCGCCCAAGTGTCGTTGTAAGGACATTGCACAAAATGTACGCGCTGAAGACGTTGCTCCGAATCGCCTAAATAACGTTCAATATAAGATTGATGAGCTGCATCGTGGCACAACAACAGCACATGCTCACGTTCACTGATCGCGTTGACAATTTGCGCATAACAGATTTCTGCTTGTGCAAGATTATCAGCCCAATCGGTTTCAGGATGCGGCCATGCTAATAGCACGCCCCATTGCGGATGCCATTCCGCTAAGAAATTACGCTTTTCCAAGTTGCTTCCAGTCTTTTTTAATGATGAACAACAGTGTGCAGCACGGTGCTGCGCTCAAAGTAGACTGAAAAGTTACCATAATTCCATACCGTAATGCGCGGCCATTTTTTCTTAACTTTGCCATTAGAAAGACGCACCGATTGCGGCGCACCGTACTGTGCCTTGACATTCGCCATGCTCATGCCACGCGTGGGGTAATCGGCAAACGCAGTGGTGGCTAAAAAAGGTACACAAAGTAACAAGGTCGTAAACCATTTACGCAAATGCATGTCTTATTCTCCCGACGGGTTTGCACAACTTATGTTTATTAATACTATTAACGACACGTTAGCTGATTATTTCATGCTGTGTTTTTATTACTATCACGGTACAATCGCCAGCCATGTTTACACCACTTGAATTATTTATCGGTCAGCGTTACACGCACTCACGGCGGCGCAACCGTTTCATCTCGTTCATTTCCTTTGCCTCCATGCTGGGTATCATGTTGGGGGTAATGGTATTGATCACCGTATTGTCGATCATGAACGGCTTTGAGAAAGAACTCAGGGACAAAATACTGGGTGTGGTTGCGCATGTCACGGTTTCAGGGACAAATGGGCAACTCAGTGATTGGGCTACGCAAGTCGAACGCTTGCGCAAAGAACCCCACGTCATTGGTGCTGCACCCTATGTGCAAAAGCAAGTCATGCTCACCAATGGCAATCAAATGCGCGGCGTGATGTTGCAGGGCATTGACCCGCAGCAACAAGATCAAGTCAGTGACGTTGACTTCAAAATGCTCGATGGCAGCTTCGCCAATCTCAAATCCCGCGAATACGGCATTGTGCTGGGCGTAGAAGTCGCTTCCGCCTTAGGCGTGATGCCGGGGGATAAAGTCACCGTCGTCGTACCGCAAGTACAAGTCACGCCAGCGGGTATTTTACCGCGCATTCGCCGCTTTACCGTGGTCGGTGTCTACCAAATCGGGCATCCAGAATACGATGGCATGACCAGTTTCATTGAACTGAGCGATGCTTCACGCTTATTCAGTTTGGGCGAAGACATTGGCGGGGTACGTTTGAAAGTCGACGATTTATTCGCCGCTCAAGAAATCGGGCACACGTTACAAAACACACTCGGCAAGGATTTCAACGTCACGGATTGGAGCGAAGAACACGGCAGTTTCTTCCGCGCTGTCAAAACCGAACGCATTGCCATGACGCTGATTTTGTTCCTTGTAGTCTGCGTGGCGTTGTTTAACTTGGTCGCCTCATTGGTGATGACCGTGAATGACAAGCAAGCCGATATTGCGATTTTGCGCACGTTTGGTATGTCGGGCGAACGCATCATGCGCGTGTTCATGATCCAAGGCAGCATCATCGGCATTTTCGGTACGGTAGTGGGGGTCACGCTTGGCGTCCTGCTTTCGTTGCACATTGGCGAAGTGGTCGGCTGGTTGGAACATACCTTTGGTTTCAAAGTGTTCTCGGCGGACATTTTCTACATTAGCGAAATCCCCTCCGACTTACGCTGGGAAAACGTATTGTGGATTGGTTTGGCATCGTTAATTGCCTCCGTACTCGCCACCGTTTATCCGGCACGCCGTGCGGCTCAGATTCAACCTGCGGAGTCCCTGCGTTATGAGTAAGCTAAGTTCCATGTTCCAGCCACTGGAATTATTCGTGGGCTGGCGTTACACCCGTGCGCGGCGACAAAAGCATTTCATTTCCTTCATTTCTTTGGCATCCATGACCGGTATTGCCATTGGCGTGTTGGTCTTGATTACGGTGTTATCGGTCATGAATGGCTTTGAACAAGCCATGCGCGAACGCATTTTAGGCATGTTGGCACACATTACCGTGTCGGAAGAAGATGTCACCGTTTCCGACTGGCAAGCGAAACGTGAAAAGTTACTCAATTTCCCACACGTTAAAGCGGTTTCGCCATTCATTGAGAAACCTGCGATGTTAAGTCAAGGCGATGAAGCACGCGGGGCATTACTGCAAGGCATTGATCCAAGTTTGGAAAGCCAAGTCAGTGCGGTCTTCAAGCATGTCACCGCTGGCGATATGAATGCCTTACAAGCGGGCAGTTTTAAAATCGCCATTGGTGCGACTTTAGCCAAAGAACTCAAAGTCAACGTGGGTGATTCGCTCACCTTGGTTAGTCCCACTGAAGGTGCGCTGGAAAGTGGCGAACTCCCTGCCTTACAACGCTTTACCATTGCGACGATTTTCCGCGTGGACATGCAGCAATACGATAATGGCTTTGCTTATGTGAATATTGCCGATGCTGCCACCACCTTTAAGATGGCTAACGACATCACCGGATTACGTTTAACCTTAAGTGATTTGTACCTTGCCCCCAAAGTGGCACAAGACATTAGCAATCGTCTGTCTAACGACTGGCCTGCAATGTGGGTGAATGACTGGACGCATTTGAACGAAAACCAATTCAAAGCGATTCAAGCGCAAAAATCCGTGATGTTCATTATCCTGCTGTTAATCGTTGCGGTAGCAGCATTCAACCTCGTGTCGACCTTGGTAATGGTGGTAACGGATAAAGAATCCGACATTGCCATTATGCGTACTTTGGGTTTGTCGCCCGCGCGCGTGATGAAAATTTTCATGGTGCAAGGCACATTGATTGGCATCGTGGGTACGGGTATTGGCGTATTACTCGGCGTGTTATTAGCCAGTAATTTGGATGTGATTGTGCCATTTTTAGAAATGCTGTTTCACACCCACTTCATTAATGCGGATGTGTATTTCATTAGTGAGTTAGAATCGCGCGTCAATGTCAGTGACGTGATGGTGATTGCCTTTAGTTCACTGCTTATGTCTATTCTGGCGACGCTTTACCCTGCTTGGCGTGCGTCCAAAGTCCAACCTGCGGAGGCTCTGCGCTATGAGTAATGCGATTATTACCTGTGAAAACATTAGCAAACGTTTCCAAGAGGGGCGTTTGGATGTGGAAGTCCTACGCGGCATTAATCTCACCGTCCACGCGGGTGAAAAAGTGGCGATTTTAGGCAGTTCTGGCAGCGGTAAAAGTACCTTGCTGCACATTATGGGTGGCTTGGATTTACCTTCTAGTGGGCATGTGGAAGTGCTGGGCAAGCGCATGGAACAACTATCCGACACCGAACGCGGTCTGCTGCGTAATCAGTCAATGGGGTTTATTTACCAATTCCACCATTTGCTGCCGGAATTTACTGCACTCGAAAACGTTGCCATGCCCTTGCTAATCCGTGGCGTTAAAGTGTCGGAAGCGAGTGCACAAGCGGCGGACATCCTCAGCAAAGTGGGCTTGGGTGAACGCTTAGATCATAAACCGGCACAATTATCCGGTGGGGAACGCCAGCGTGCTGCCATTGCTCGCGCTTTGGTGACACGTCCACAAGCCGTATTAGCCGATGAACCCACTGGCAACCTTGATCAACAAACCGCCGAAAACGTGTTCAACCTCATGCAAGGTTTGAATGCTGAACTCCAAACCGCGTTCGTGATTGTTACCCATGACTTACAACTGGCGAGTAAAATGGACACCATTTACCGCTTAGTGAATGGGGTATTGAGCAAGGAACGTTAAGCTGCTTTTGCACGCCTAAACGTCATTGGTTGGCGGGGAAGCTTTAGCAGCCTTACCGTTCCTTTAAACTTATACAAACTTAACCAAGGTCAAGTTTGCGGTTAAATTCCTGCTTCACGGGGGCTGGTTTCGTCTTCGGCTTGCGCCCAAGACCAGAGCCTTCCCCTCCACAGGCAGACACCGTGGAACTCACGGTGTGGCTGCTGAGCGCAGCCGAAGCATAGTTGGCTAAGTTAATAGCCGCGTTCACATCGCGATCATGGCTTGCACCACAGGTCGAGCATTCCCACGACCTGCAATCACCACGATACCGCCACGCATCGCCGCCTTATATTCAAGTTGCCGCCGGAACTCAAAGAAACCCATGTCGCTGATGGCACGGGACAAATGGCGGTTTTTCATCATGCCGGACACGTTCAAATCTTCAATGCCGATAGTATGGAAACGGTGGGTTAAATCCGTGGTAAGTTTATGCAAAGAATTCTGACGGATGTTGGCAATACGTGCGTGAAGTTTTGCCAGCTTCTGTTTCGCCTTATGGCGGTTGGCACTGCCTTTGACCTTGCGTGACAGGCTGCGGGACAAGCGTTTGAGACGGGAAAGTAGGGCTTTATGCGGTTTCGCCCCTGTCACTTTTTCCCCCGTTGACAGCGTTGCCAGTGCAGACACGCCCAAATCCACCCCTACCGTGCCTTGGTTTTCGGCTGGCGCGAGGTGATTTGAATTAGTGTCCACGGTAATACTGGCGAACCACTGATCAGCGGTGCGGGAAATCGTGGCAGAAAGGATTTTGCCGGAAAAGCGTAACGTTTCTCGCATTCGCACTAACCCAAGGTTAGGGATGCGGATGCGGCAACCGTCAAGGCTGAACTGGTCGTTAGTCAGGGTGAAACTGTCGCGGCTTTGGCCTTTCTTTTTGAATTGTGGGTACTTCGCACGTCCGGCAAAGAAGTTGTTAAAGGCTTGCCCCAGTTGGATAATCGCCATTTGCGGGGCGTTTTTAGTGACTGCCAGCATCCACGGGAATTGTTCGCGTTTGATGGCGTTTAGCTGGCGGCGTAAGCTCATTTGGTT
>JBDKID010000017.1:0-96392 GCA_039797295.1 Pseudomonadota bacterium
TTGATATGAAAAATTAGGCAGCCTAAGTTACTGAAACGAAACCGTTTCCGACGAACGGCGGGGTTTGAATACCGCCCTGACTTAAAAGGGATTAAGACCACCTGCACCACGAGGTAAGTCCAGTTTTGCTTGTTTGAATACCGCCCTGACTTAAAAGGGATTAAGACGCACGCACGAATTTCAAACGACGGGCATACCATTGTGTTTGAATACCGCCCTGACTTAAAAGGGATTAAGACACTGCTGCGGAGGCGGGTTCTTCGGCCTGAAGTACGTTTGAATACCGCCCTGACTTAAAAGGGATTAAGACGAACAAAGCTTCAGCGCCGCTGAGTCCGGATCTGTTTGAATACCGCCCTGACTTAAAAGGGATTAAGACTCCCAGCGGTCACCCAGTGTTATCTTCTGTGGTGTGTTTGAATACCGCCCTGACTTAAAAGGGATTAAGACGCCCATTCGATTGCGCCTGCGTGACGAGAGATAAAGGGTTTGAATACCGCCCTGACTTAAAAGGGATTAAGACCAATGGACTGACATCTGATACCTGCGTATCTGACGTTTGAATACCGCCCTGACTTAAAAGGGATTAAGACTTTGCAGCCCACTCTTTTGCCGCTGCGTGGCGGCGGTTTGAATACCGCCCTGACTTAAAAGGGATTAAGACACTTAAATCAAAGTTTCTTTCACTATAAACAGTGTTTGAATACCGCCCTGACTTAAAAGGGATTAAGACACTGGCTCAATTACGTACTCGGCAGATGGCCGAACCGTTTGAATACCGCCCTGACTTAAAAGGGATTAAGACCAGCCATCCACGCTGCTCAAACAAATTCTTTAATTGTTTGAATACCGCCCTGACTTAAAAGGGATTAAGACGCGGTAGTTGTGTCCCTTAGTATAAAAATCCTCTAGTTTGAATACCGCCCTGACTTAAAAGGGATTAAGACTGTTAAACAAGCTCAGGTATGTTAACTTATCCAGTCGTTTGAATACCGCCCTGACTTAAAAGGGATTAAGACCGACTTGCTCCATTTCACGGATGAGCTTAGGGCTGTTTGAATACCGCCCTGACTGGACGGGATTAAGACAACTAGCTTTTGAGTTCCTTCGTCGAGTTTCTCTAGCGTTTGAATACCGCCCTGACTTAAAAGGGATTAAGACGCACCACGTTCACTATTACGCTCAGCATGGCTGTTTGAATACCGCCCTGACTTAAAAGGGATTAAGACTCGACTAGATCGTCTTTTAAGCTGTATGAATCTGGGTTTGAATACCGCCCTGACTTAAAAGGGATTAAGACGAAGGTATTGTATTGCTGCCCTGGATGATAATCCGTTTGAATACCGCCCTGACTGGACGGGATTAAGACGTAGATTCTCCCAGCTTCAACCAATCAAGATTGTTTGAATACCTGCCCTGTTTAAAAGAGCATCGTCTTTCCCCCCTCCCTAACCCTCCCCCCGCAAGGGGTGGAGGGGACAAGAATGCCGCCCCATTGGGGGTGTGAAAAAACGCTAGCGTTCTTGCGACGGCTACCTTGTGCCACTATGATCAAAGCCATAATTCGCTGGGAGCACGTCGCATGTTAGCCGAGAAATTACCCCTTCCCACTGACATTACCGAAGCTGAGTATTTGGCAGGCGAACCGTTAGCCACAGTGCGTCACGAATACGTTGACGGTAAGGTGTACGCAATGGCGGGAACGTCGCGCCGTCACCATCGCATTGCCTTGAATTTGGTACGGCGTTTGCCTTTAGAAACACCTGATGGCAAACCTTGTGCTATTCATGCGTCGGACGTGAAAGTGCGGGCGGATAAGTCCAAAGCCTATTATTACCCCGATGTGGTGGTGGGATGCGAGGCGGATGATACGAATCCGTATTATCTGGAAAAGCCGTGTTTGATTGCGGAGATCACGTCCAAATCCAGCGAATGGAAGGATTATTTCGAGAAAGCATTGGCGTATCAAAAAATCCCCAGCTTGCAGGCGTACTGGATCATTTCGCCAGATCAGCCGCAGGTGGTGGTGTTCTACCGCGATACTGAAAATGACTGGGAAGTGACGCGCTACGCTGATTTGGAACAAACTGTGCCGTTACCGTGCCTCGAAGCCCCGCTCACGCTTGCGGACATTTACGCAGGTGTGGATTTTTCTCAACCCATCGATGAAGTAACCCCGTAACCTATGCGAATTCCGCGTTTTTATGTTGAGCAGCCGTTGGCTGTTGGTGCGAGTTTTACCCTGCCGGAAACCACGTTTCGCCATGCGATTCAGGTCTTGCGCTTAAACGTGGGTGAGTCGTTGATTGTGTTTAATGGTGAGGACGGTGATTACGTCGCCGAACTCAGCAGCGTGACCAAGAAAGCCGCCACCGCACAGCTTAACGCCTTTATCCCCGTGGCGAATGAATCCCCTGTTGCCATTACGCTGGCACAAGCGATTATTAAGCCGGACAAGATGGATTTCGCGCTGCAAAAGGCGGTGGAATTGGGCGTGACCACGATTCAGCCCCTTATTACCCAACGCAGCGTGGTGCGCCTTAGCAAAGAGCAAACCGAAAAGAAAGTGCAGCATTGGCAAGGCATTGTGCAAGCGGCGTGTGAACAATCAGGGCGCATTGTGTTGCCGCAAGTGTTAGCACCGTTGAGTTTGGAACATTGGTTAGCCCACACCGGCACAGGGACGCGCTTAATGTTGGGGATTGGCGATTACCCACGCATTGGTGCATTACCAAGCGATTTGCCCACGCCGTTGAGTTTGGTGATTGGTCCAGAAGGTGGCTTTACCGATGAAGAAACCGCCGCGTGCTTAGCCGCAAACGTGCAGGGTGTGTCATTGGGTCAGCGCGTATTGCGGGCAGAAACCGCGAGTTTAGCGGCACTGGCATTAATCCAGCACCGCTTTGGCGATTTGTAAGCGAAGACTACGCCACGTTAGTTATTCGGTGAGGTAGGCATAATCGGGGAAGTATTATCCGGTTTGGCTTCCTCATCCGCTGTGTGCGTATCCGTGCGTGCCGCGCTTTTCTCATTGGCCGTATTCGGCAATGCCGCTTCGGTTTGCAGCGGTAACGCTTGTTGAGCGGCGGCAAGGTAGTCGTCGAGATTTAACGTCGCACCCGCATGGATATTCAACGAACTTAAGGATTGGCTGTAATTCGCATCGCTGGAAAACTCATTATCCGCCGTAAACTGATCAATGATATTCACCGCGCGTAAACCCAAAGGCAAAGCACTTAATAATAAGGCAATGCCTAATGCGGGCTGAGTACGTTGATGCAGAACCCAGCGCAAGAAAATAAACAATAACGTTGGCAGTAATAAGAAATCACCAATGCCAGTGGCAATCCAACGGCTCGGCACATCCGATGTTAAGAAGTAATCGACTAAATGCCCCGCCTCAATCAATAACAGCGGCACAAGCGAAAACAACGACACCAAACTAATCGCGGGCATGAATTGCCAACGATGCGTGACCAAGCGCGTCACCACCGTAGCGGTTAGCATTAAGAACAGCAGGAATAATAAAGTCGGCAGCAAATTACTCACATAGAATAACGCATCTTTTTGCAAAGGCGTTTCAAGGTAGTTATTCGCAACCAAGGCAAAGATATTCAGCAAAAACAGAAAAATTGCTGAAACCGGATGACACAAAATGTTCATTAAACCGCTACATCGGTTAATGTGGGTCATTTCCACGGGCATATCAGACGATAGCAAACGTAATTTGCGATTGCCTAATAATAACTGCCCCGGTAAATCCGCCACCACGGATGCTTGCCCTAACGGTTGCTTATTCAGGAACGTGCCATTTTCCGTCGACAGGTTGTGTAAAATAAGCTGCCCGCGTGAATCCTGATCAATCAGCAAATGGTGCGGCGAAACCGAATCATCCGACAAGATAATGTCATTATCCAAAGCGCGACCAATGGCAACGGGGTATTTATCCAAAGGGTGGTATTGATTTAAGCCACGGTTTTGGACTTCCAGAATTACTTTTGCCATTTGAATCCCTCCAGCATTTGCTTGAATAATTTCATGCCGCTGTCAAAATTAACGCCCGTCATGTCCAAATTAAACAGCATTCCCTGTTGTTTATAACCCACCATTGCACCCGTAATGAGCACATCACTTAAACCCGCGTAATGCAGGTAATCGCGCCGACACACCGTCATTTTGAACGCTTGCCCTGATACGTCGGTGAAATTGGTGTAACAGGCAAAATTGGTCACATCCTGTTCACCCGCGTCACTGTCCGGCATACTGGAATTCAGGGCTTCGTAACGCCGATAAAAACGCGGTGGAATCATCGCATCGGTTTCCAACCAAATGTATTCATACGCCAGTTTCCCGACTTCAAGCTTTTCATCGAGGTAGATGCTGTTTTCATTGTCACAGCGCGTGTAATAGACTTTGGTTAAGTCATTCGGTAACTGTTTCTCGCTGTTATCCCAACAACGGGTCGCGCCTTCGATATTACCCGGCACGCTGCTGAAATTACCAATGCGCAGTTCACCCCACTTGGCACTTTGTAAGTGCGCAATGTACTTGTCGGCATTGTCCCGTAATTGCCCAGCAATCTGCCCGCTAATATTCGCATCCGGTGTATAGCCCTTCTGTTGCAGTCTGGCTAACAAAGCGGCAAGGTGTTGCGCAGGCACTAAAAAGCTAATGCCATTACCCGATGTGGCAACATTAATACCAATCACTTGTTGCTGTTCATTTAAAGCCGGACCACCACTCATACCCGGATTTAAACTGCCAGAGAATAAAATATTATTATCATCACTGGCGGTCATAATACCGTTATTCGTGCCTTCGACAATGGAAAAACCTTTATCTAATGGGTTTCCCAAGGAATAAAGCCGCGCACCTTTAGCAGGTACACTGCCTAAGTTCATAGGTTTACCTAATGGCTGTGGTGCTTTTAAAACCGCCAGATCATGAATAACATCCACAGACAGGAGTTCTAAACGCCCGGTTTGCTTGGTGGTGGATAAAAAACCCAATTCGTAGGTTTTCGGATTATTCACAAAAGTACTAACCACATGGTAATTCGTGGCAATGAGGTTATCTTCTTGGATGATGAATCCAGAGCCAATCGCGTTTTTCTCGCCTGTTTGTTTATTAATGACTTGAATCTGATAAACCGACTGTTCGACATCAGAATAAATCGTCGATGACACGCTCTCGGCTGCCGTTGCCCATGAAGCAGGCAATAGGGCGCAAAGCGCGAAGATACAATTAAAGAGCAGGTGACGGAGCATTCCCTGTTTTCCCGGCATAAATGCATAAATAGCGTCAGCACGACGCCTGTTGGTTATTTCGTAAAATCGGCAAAGTAAATCCGAGCGACTCAAAGCCAATGCTGCAAAATTCTTGCCGATTGTCCCTCGTAGGAGCGCAAATAATAGTCTTTAGAATAGAATGCAGGGAATTTCTTTAAAAACTCCCATTTGTAGAGATGACAGCCCTTTTTCAGCCATTACAGGGTTGCAAATATCTCGCGGGCGATAGCGATGGTTTCATCAAGGTCAGCAGCAGTATGAGCATTGGAAACAAAGCCAGCTTCATACGCTGATGGTGCAAGATACACACCACGATCCAGCATTCCATGAAAGAAACGGTTAAATTGTCCAATATTGCAAGTCGTAACTTGCTGATACGTGTCAATGCGGGTTTCGGTTGTGAAAAACAACCCGAACATGCCGCCGACTTGTTGGGTAAGGAATGGCACACCCGCTGCTTGCGCGGCTTGTTGCATTCCTTGTGTAAAATACGTGGTTTTAGCGGTCAGTTCCTCATAGAAACCGTCGCGGGAGATAATCTCCAGCATTTTTAAACCCGCTGTCATGGCAATCGGATTGCCAGATAAAGTACCGGCTTGGTAGACCGCCCCTAATGGCGATAAACATTCCATAATCGCACGCTTGCCGCCAAACGCACCAACAGGCATCCCACCACCAATGATTTTCCCTAAAGTGGTTAAATCGGGTTGCACGTTATAAACGGTTTGTGCGCCACCTAATGCCACCCGAAAACCGGTCATGACTTCATCAAAGATCAAAACCGCGCCGGATTCATCACACACTTCGCGCAATGTTTCCAAGAAACCTGCAACAGGTGGAATGCAATTCATATTGCCGGACACTGGCTCAACAATAATGCAGGCAATTTCATGCCCACGCGCCGCAAATACTTCACGCACTTGCTCGCTATTGTTGTAATCCAAGGTTAGGGTGTATTGTGCTAATGCGGCTGGTACGCCGGGGGAACTGGGTTGCCCGAAAGTTAATGCGCCCGAACCGGCTTTTACCAACAAAGAATCCCCATGCCCGTGATAACCGCCTTCAAATTTCACTAAGAAATTACGCCCTGTAAAACCCCGCGCGAGGCGAATCGCAGACATGGTGGCTTCTGTACCGGAACTGGTCATGCGCACCATTTCGATGGAAGGCATGAGTGCGCAGATTTTTTCCGCCATCGTGATTTCGATAGCAGTCGGTGCGCCGTAACTTAAGCCATCCACTGCCGCTGCTTGCACCGCTGCCACCACTTCAGGATGGGCGTGACCAGCGACCATCGGCCCCCAAGAGCCGACGTAATCAATCAAGCGATTGCCGTCCGCGTCCCACATGTATGCACCTTGGGCACGAGCGATAAAGCGCGGCGTTCCCCCGACACTGCGGAAGGCACGCACCGGGGAATTGACTCCACCGGGAATGGAACGTTTGGCTTGCTCGAACAGCGCATCAGAACGGGTCACGACTGGCATCCTTGGCTAACATTAAAAGTGCGCTTATCTTACGTCAGAGGCATGGACTTGAACAGATATAAACTGGTGTTGGGCGTATTTGCAGTCACGTTTTTCGCAGCAGTAATCGTTGCGGGAAGGCTGTTGTTCCAAACGCCATCAACGGGTGAGCAATCACCAGCAATTTCGCGCAAAATCAGCCCAACCACCACGGCGACATTTCCATCGCCGAGCGCGAGCCATCACGCGCCGATTCTGCCAAATGCTCCGCTAACTTCCCCACCCACTACCGACGAAAATACGGCAGAAAATACCGCACTGTTACAGGATTTATTTTCCAAGATGCGGGAGAATTTGCAGAATTTAGCCGAGCTTTATGCACTCATGGGCAACCCACTGAACAATTACGGGGTCGATACCACCAATGTGCGCTTGTACCAAAAGCGGATTGATCAAGTGCAGCAAACCTTCAATACCTTACTGCGACAAGCCAGTAAACTGTCGAATACGGCAACGCAGAACTTTTTATGGGAACAATACATCGCCTTGTATGTGCCGCAAGAGTGCAATTACCTGTTATTGGATAACTTGCATAACCCTAGCCTTACCTTGTTTGAGCAAATGCTCACATGGCTGGAAGACAGCGGTGCGCCGCTGGCAGCGCGTCAGGCATTGGCTTATAACGTATTATCGCCATCGCCCTCCCCTTCCCCACGCCAACGTCGCTTACAAACATTCGTTGAAGCACGCTTACGACTTGAACCCGATCAAGCCATGTTACTCACGTATTTAGAGCTGTATAACGCCATGACGGAACAAGACGGCTGGGTAACAAAAGCGCAATTCCGCGAACAATTGGATGTGGTGCAATCGCGCCTTGACCCTGACCAATATTTTGATTTTCGTTATAAAACGTTAAATCTGGGGGATGCAAATGCCGACTACGCGGGATTATTAAATGACATCAACCATACCGCCATGACCCCCAAACAACGGCAGGTATTAACAATGCGCTTAGCGGATGAAATTATCGGGCGTTTATCAGCAGCAGCGGGAACGGATGTGCAAGGTTCTGGTGTTGCGCCTGCCAATCAGCAACTGTTATTACGTTATTTGGCGGCAACCGTGCAACCGCCTAGTTTGCAGGATGGTCTCAGCTTGTACCAATACGGCAGCCAACAATTCGCGATTGCGCTATTGCAAAACAAAGAACGCGCCAGCGAAATGCTGTATCAGCAACTCGTTAACAGTCAGTCATTAGCCGAACAAGTCGCGTTGTCACTTGCCATGCCGTATACCGATGGCAAACTGCAACAACGCATACGCCAACAAACCCAACTACAGCAACAACTGCGCGAAGCAGCACAGCAAGCCAACACATCACCCGAACAACGCAGTTTCATCGAATCAGCGTTAATCAGTCTGACGTTGCAATCGCCTGCAACAGATGCCAGCGAGCATTCGTTTGACATGCCCGCTTTATCTACAGATGCGACGGATACTCCGCTGAATGACACGTCGAATAACGTGCCTGATACTGCCGCGCCCGTGCCGTAATGTCAGGCTGTTGGAACACGTCGGTAATCACCGCCAACATATCCGCGCCCGCATCGACTAACGCTTGACTATTGTCCAAGGTAATGCCGCCGATGCTACAAATCGGGGTATGCGGTAATTGCTGACGCGCTTGCACCAATAATGCCAGCGTGGCACGCGGCGCGTCCGGTTTGGTTGGGGATGGAAAAAAGCTGCCA
This sequence comes from Pseudomonadota bacterium, assembly GCA_039797295.1. Classification (GTDB taxonomy): domain Bacteria; phylum Pseudomonadota; class Gammaproteobacteria; order Thiotrichales; family Thiotrichaceae; genus Thiothrix. The sequence continues at coordinate 8,509 of JBDKID010000017.1, forward strand.
AACGCGACGTAATCCGCGCCTTGTTGTTGCGCATGTACGGCTAAATCCAAACGGTTGTAACACGACACCCCAATAATCGCCGCTGCTCCCAATACCGCCCGCGCGGCGAGTAATGCCGCATCGTCTTTGCCAACGTGTACGCCATCCGCTTGCACCGCTTGCGCCAATGCCACGTCATCATTCACCACCAACAGCGCGTGATACTGCTGGCACAATGCCCGCAACGCACTGGCTTCTTGGTAACGCCGTGGCGCATCCGTGGATTTATCGCGGTATTGCACAATCGCCGCACCGCCTTGCAAGGCTTGCTCAACTTTCTGTAACAACGCTGTGCCAACCGCACCATCGGTAATGACGTACAAGCCGCGTAGTTTGGCTACTCGATCAAGCATGTTCCAGCACCACCGTTTGGTTGCGAACGCGAATGCTGGTTTTGCCCGACAGTACGGCGGTGAATACGTCATTCACCAACGCGCCGCGCCAATCTTCTGACAGGGTAGTGCGCCCTTCTTCGAGCATCTTTTCGATTTGCTGGCGGGTGGCAATCATTTGCGCGGAAATCCCGTGATCGTTAGCGACTTGATTCAGCAGCGTCATGAGTAAATCCGCGACAATGCTCATATTGGCATCGAGCTTGCGCCGCCGTGGTAATTGCGGGTATTCGCTTTTCGGAATGGCTTTGCCACGCGCAATACCTGCCAGCCATTCACTACCGTTGCGTTCAATTTGTTCGTCACTTAAACCGCGAATATGGCTTAAACCGCTGGGGGTATCGGGTTGCATTCGTGCCATGTCGAGCAGGATTTCATCCGACAAAATCCAACGGCGTGGAATGTCTTTTTGCAAAGCACGTTCTTCGCGCCACGCGGCAATTTCGCGCAAAATCGCCAGTTGATAAGGTTTGAGCACCTGTAAACCTTTGACCCGTTCCCAACTGCTTTGCGGGTCGACGGCATAAGTACTGGGGTCAACCAATTTCTGGAATGGTTTTTCCAGCCACTTCATGCGCCCTAATTGGTCGAGTTGTGTGCGTAAAGCTTGGTACAACACATCACGCAGATGCCTTACGTCATCAATCGCGTATTCCAATTGCGCGGTACTCAAAGGGCGACGTGACCAATCGGTGCGTGATTGCGATTTATCCAAGGTAATGCCGAGTAAAGCTTCCACCAAACGCGCATAACCAAGCTGGTCGCCCATGCCTAAAACGGCAGCGGCGATTTGTGTATCAAATACGGGGGCGGGTAATGCGCCATTACCCAAATGGTAGAAAATTTCCAAATCTTGCCACGCGGCGTGCAGCACTTTGACACGTCTAGGGTCGCGCAACCATTGTAGGAACGGTTGTAAATCGGGAATTTGTAGCGGATCAATGCACGCGAGAACATCCGTACTGGCAATTTGAATTAAACACAGACGCGGATAATAGGTTTTCTCGCGAATGAATTCCGTATCCAACGTTACCCACTCGGCACTTTCCAAGCGGGCGAGTAAATCATTAAGTTTTTGTGCATTATCAACATATTCAAACATGAGTGGCAGTCCCGGCAGACCCTAGGTGTGGTGGTTTCACAGCAACTGACAGATTAATCTATTTTTGACGAAAAACCAGCAATTAGCGGATTTTTTTCTACTTCATTTTGTTGAATAGACCACCGCATCCAAATAGCTGGTGATAGCAGCAGCGTTATTACGCCCTGATGCAGTTAAGTCCAAACCCGATACTAACGCGCTTTGCCGCAAACCCAATAAATACCGCAGTAACAATTGTGCATCTTTGCTGGCATCGGTTGCGCCATCTTGGTCAACATCCATGATGGTTTGGATTTGTGCCAATTGGTTTTCCAATACCGTTTGATCGACGGCTTGCGTGGTCACACCGCTGGTTAATGCCGTGCCGCGTAAGCCTTGCAAATAACGGCTAATCACCACGCCATCGACCAACGCGGTGGGGGTCGCACTTTCCCCGAATAGGCGAAACGACGGGCTAGTTGTCCACAACCATGCACTGATATAGGGGTAAATGCGTTCAAAACGGCCGTACTCATCCGGTGCGGTGGTGGCAGCACATTCCGAAGAGCCGCCCAGCAATGAACCATTCAAGTAATGCACGCCGTTCTTTTCCACAAACGCTCCCGAACCACTGCTACCGGGGGCGGTAATGCCGGTATTCCACACCACTTGCGAAAAATCGCCATCGGCATTCGGGGTGACGCTGTAATTACCAGATGCAGTACTCACCGCCACACGCGCGGTGAATGTACCGCTGGCGTATTTTTTCGGGTAGCCCAAAGCATGATGAATCCCCGTTACGCTTTGCCCTGCCGTTAAAGGCGTGGTTGTCCAACCGGAGAGCGTCACGCCAATGGGCGGATTTAAATTCAAGCGCAAAAACGTGGAATCCAAAGCGGGTTTCGTGACCAATAATTGCGCCCCGCCGACGGTTTGAATGGCTGCCGCATCATTACCGCCACACGTTGAATTTTCATACAACCAGAATACATCCATGCTGCTGGCTGCCGCACTATTGTTCACACAATGCGCAGCGGTGAAAAAATACGGAATCTGCGTACTGTTATCGCTATCGGCTAATAACGTTCCCGAACACAAATAGCTGTAACCATCGGTATCGGTAAACACATAGCGTGCCACGGCTTTGCCCGTTTTTTGCCACGCACTTGATGCACACGCCAAATCCACTTGGCAACTGCTGTAATCGCTGGTAGCCAACGTGGTGCTTTTCAAACTCGCGTCCGCAGGATCAAGCACCAAATGCGATAACTGCAATAAACTCAGTTCCACCTGATTCGGCGTTACCCCGCTGGGTAAGAACAATTCCAGCCCCAAGGTATCGCCCGTCACGGTGGGCGACCAAAACGTGCTATTCGCGCTAATACTGGGTTGAAACACGAGACTGGTATTGCTCGGCGCGTAGAAACGCAATTCCACACCCGCTGGCATTGCACCGAGTTGCACTTGCGCCCGCACCCGTGCCGCACCGCTGGAACTAACGCTGAAATGCGCCACTTGCCCACCCGTGACATTCATCCATTGCCACTGGCTCAAGTCGATTTTGCCGCTTAACGCACTGGGTAATGCCCGCCCCAAACCGACTTTAAAGGCACGTTGTTGCGCATGGCTTTGGTTATCAGCTTGTAAGGCTTGCAGTTCACTCATATCCAAGGCAGGTAATGCATAACTTTCCGACGTGGTATTCATTGTTCCCGCCGTGGCGTTGCGTGAGGCAGCGGCTTTACTCGCCGGGTCTAAACGCAAACTCGCAGAAACTGCTGGCGTGATCGAACTTGCCCCCTGAAACGTTTCGGGGGCGACTTCTGGTGCAACTTCTGCCGCATTCACCAAGCCCATGCCGTAACACAAACTCAGCACGACAAAAAAACGGCTTATTTTCATTTTAACCACCTAAAGCTTAGGGCAATGTGCCTTTAATAATGTAATTGGTACTGGCAGAACTATTGCTCGGATACAGCAACACATTCCCTAATAAACTGTTCACTTCATTATTGGGTCCGGCGTAAATCACTTTGCCATCAAGGTTCACATCCGCCACCGCATAAGCCGTCAACTGGTAGTTGGTCGCCGCCCCCGTATTATCGGGCTGGGTTAACAATGTGCCTAAAATCGTGTTTTTATCGTTATTTTGCCCATCGCTGATGAGCTTATTATCGGCATTGACATCCCCCGCCCACAGCAAGCGTTGCGTACTTGATGTTGCAGTGGGATTCGCGCCGGATACCACCGTTGCAGTCGCGGCAAAATCCACACGCGCCGCAGTATTGCTCAAACTCACAGGGGCTTGCGTCATCACGCCCAAATGGTTGCGGTGGCGTAATACCACGTAATAATTCCCTGCTGAAAGATTGGGGAAACTTAAATCGCTGCTTTGTGTGGCGGCATCCACCACATCACCATCGCGCTGTAATACCGCTGCTTGCGTCGCCACCACCGTGCTCGACGCATTGGCACTGCGCAATTCCACCAAAACCCAATCCACCAGCGCGTTATTACCCGTAATGGCGAGCGCGGTACTACTCAATGTTTCACTGCCCGCGTAACCCCACGCAGAATATGGCTGGGTTGGCGGCAGTAAATTCGCCGTGCGTAAATCATCACGCATTAAAGCGTTCGTGCTGCTATACGCCCCCTGCAATAAACCTCGTACCTGTACTTTCACCCCTGTGCCCGTTGCCGCATTCACCGTGACCTGCATCGCAGTACTGGTGAAAGCCGTATCATCAGCGGTGGCGGTAGCGGTGGTGCGAACCTGCGTCGTACCGCTAAAACCATTCACAGCGGTAAATTGCACCTGCACTAAACTCAGCGGTAACGCATCCGCCCCCGGCCATTGCGCCGTGGTATCCACCCATGCCAATACGACATAACGATCCGTGGTCGCATCATTATCCGCATCCGTGCTATCGCTCATCACTTCACCGACGGGCATTAAACCGTAGGCAAACCGTTGGCTAGTACCTTGCCATTGCAAGGCTTGGGAATTGAAATGAATGCGCAACCCTAATCCGGTTGCCGCACCCGTGGTCGGGCTGGTTACGCTGTAAAGGGGAGAATAGTTTAGCGTCGCACCGCTATTCACGGTCAGACTGGTTTGGGATGGGGTAATGACTTGCGCGGCTTGGGCTGTCGTCGCGAGCCACAACATTCCGCTCAACAGAAAGGAGGCGTTTTTCATGACACTGCGCTATGCAATTATTGTTGTGATTAATCCCGCAAACTAGCAGATTTACTTATCACAAACCATCACCACTCATCCATAAGCTGCCAGATAACGTTAAAAAAGCAGACCAATGCCACAGCAGCACAACTTCCGCTTAAAAATTTAACTTACTCTTTTTAATTGACTAAATCCACAGCAACTCGGATAAACCCTGTAACGTTTCATCCATTAATCACTTTATTGGTATGTTTTTGGGTAATATACTGGTAAGTAATGCACTTTATCGCGAGGAAAAGTCATGGAACGTAAAACTTACCCCTTACTGGGGCTATGCAGTCTCTTGTTTTGTACCCACGCTTACGCCGACCAACCCAAAGGCGCAGGATTTGACATTGGTTATACCGCACTCAAAGGCGTTGCCTCATCCGGCATTACCACCGACGGTGATACACAATACATTGCCAAACTCCGTGCTGGTTCAAAGGAATTGACCGAACAATACCTAGCGGTAGTCTTCCCCAATTGCGGCGAAGACCCGCAAACCAAAGGCAAACCGCTTTCCAACTTATCCGAAGTCATGCGCGGCAAAAACGTTACGCCGTTGTATGTCAAAGACTGGCAAGCCCCCAGCCAACGTTGGCGTACTTGCCCGACGGAAGATTTATTACTCATTCAACCGGGGCAAAGCGTGGAAACCAAAATCCAAGTGGATTTCCTCAGTTGCACCGACGATGGTTTAAGCCCGCGCTTGCATGGCGATGTGTACATTCTTAATCGCAGCCAAGCTGAACAAGGTGTGAATGATCCGCAAGGGCTAGCGCGTACTTTGCGGGGCAAACCCGCCGATTCGCAAATCACACTCGACCCGTATTTCCGCATGAATGCGCAATGCGAATGGTACGCGGGTTCTTACAAGGACATTTTCGGCGCGGGGCAATCAGGCTTAACCACCTACAACCGCATGGGGCTGAAATCCTATACCAAGGATGCGGCTATTCTACCCGTCGACATTGCGGCGTATCGACGCAACCTACCCATACCTGACATAACAACCTTCGACAAAGGCGAACGCTTAAGAAATACCTTAGCCTTAGTACGCTCGCAAGGTTCGGGTTTAGTCGGGGATCAAATCTGCTACAACGAAAACGCTAATCCGAATGCCAGCCCAGCGAACACCATTACTGCACAAGCTGATGTGGTGTTATCCGGCACATTTTCCAGCAAATGGAGCAGCGATCACGCCTTGCATCCCGCGTGGGGTTTTGCAGTGGAAGCGTGGGAAAACAACGTGAAAGTGAATTCCACTTGGGTGCAATCCAACGGTTCATGGTCAATGAGCGTACCTGCTGCATCAAGCGTGCGCGTATTGTACCTCTCGAATAACAGCTATTACCGCCCACAAGACCAAAGCAGTAATACCTATCGTTGGGGGCAAGACATTAGCAGCGTTACCACCTCGCGCAATATCGGGCATTGGTACGCGGATACCGACGGCGGCGCGGCAAATGGCGTGGGCGAATTGGTCGATGCGGCAATGTGGATGTGGTCGCGTTTGTATTGGGATGGTGGGGTCAATCCTGTGCCTTCCAGCCCACTCAAATTTTGGTTCCCCAATACGTGGAGTGACTGCGGCGATGGCAGCGGCGTACCGTGGAGTTGTGCCAATACCAACGGGGAAATTTGGTTAACCGCCGCACACGGCACGCAAGCCGATGTGGTCGTGCACGAAATGTCGCACCAGTTAAACAACCGTTACTGGGGCAATAAACGTCCGGCGGGTTCTGGCGGTTCGCACAGTTTGAATTCGTGCTATCCAACCCGTTTAGGCATGGCATTGCGCGAAGGCTTTGCTGACTTTATGCCAGCGTGGGTCGGCTACCCTTACCGCGATAATGCGGCGGGCAGCTTTGGTTCTGGACGTTGGGCACTGGCGTATGACACCGAAAATAGCAGTACCCCACCCGATTGCAGCAATGGTTGGGAAAACGAAGTGTGGGTCGCGCGTACTTTCTGGGATTTACATGACACCCACGGCGATGGCGATGATAACTTGTGGTTCATCCATAAAGGCGCGGTCATTTCCTTGTATTTGAGCAATGGTATCGCCAATGATGGTGATGCTCGCGATATGCGCTACTACGAAAACATTTATCGTGGTGCGGCATCAACAGGGCATCAAACCTTCATTTCCAATATCTTTGACCAAAACCGCATGTAACACCAACGGGGGCAAAGTCCAGCATGATGGCTGACGGCTTTGCCTCCGCTTCCCGCCCGCTCATTCGTGGCTGATCGAGCTGCACATCAAGAAAACTACGGCTAGAATACAAACATGAAATGCCGGACAATACCCGTGCATCTTGCTGAAAATCTTCAACCCAACCCAAAAATGAGCAAACATGAACGAGACTTTTACTGCTGACTCAACAGACTTTTTATCTTCCACATTCTTAGTCGGCAATGTGGGTGCACCTTTTGTGATTGGTTTAGCCGTTGGTTATTTTGCCAAGAAAATGCTGCGCATGGCGTTGTTCCTCGGTGGTGCAGCCATTGTTTTGTTATTCGTTGCGGAATATTACGGCATTGGGCACGTTGACGATGGTCAATTGCAAAATGCCGCAACCACGGCGACCGACATGGCAAAACATTCCGGTAGTTTCTTGGTTGATCGCTTATCTCACATTACCGCCAAAGGTGTGAGTGCAGCGGCTGGATTCTTTGCCGGACTCAAGCTGGGCTAACCCTAAACAGGTGAAATTGCTGCGCAAAATAGCCACCTGATAGCCGAGAAAAACACCCGCCAGATCGTGGATAAAGCTTGTTTTTCAACTAACCTAGTTCCATATTAATAAGAGGAATCAACCTTATGAGGACTTATTTCATGGAAACGCGCATTGAAGTTGAAAATATCCGTTGTGGCGGGTGTGCTAACACCATTACCAAAAAACTCCTAGAACATGAACCAATTCAAGCGGTCGATGTCGATATAGACAACCAGACCATTACCGTGATCAGTGATGCGGATGTGCGGGAAGCCGCCGTGGGCATTTTGTTCAACCTTGGCTACCCCGAACGCGGCACTGTTGAGGGTCTGACCTCATTGAAAGAAAAGGCCAAATCCGTCGTCAGTTGCGCGATTGGTCGTATTGACATGCACAACAAGGGTTGATTTGAATTGACCTCCTCCCTAAAGGAAGGGGATTCCTAATTCATCGAGAACAGGACGACGACACCGAAATGCTATCGCTGCTTACATTCTCTCCAAAGGCTAACACCGTGAGTCCCACGGCTAGTATGTTTTTCGCTGCATTGATGTCGCGGTCATGGATTGACCCGCATTCGGGGCATTTCCAAGAGCGCACGTCCAGCGGCATCGTTTCGGACACAAAGCCACAACAAGAACAACGTTTACTGGAAGGAAAGAATCTGTCGATTTCGACATACGTTCTTCCAGTCCAGTTTGCCTTATATGCAAGCTGGCGGGTAAATTCTCCCCAGCTTGCATCCGCAATGTGCTTGGCAAGTTTGGGATGTTTGATCATGTTCTTCACGGCGAGGTTTTCAACACAGATTACTTGGTTCTCGTTAATCAATCTGCGGGACAACTGGTGCAAGTTATCCTTCCGGCAATCGGTGATTTTCGCGTGAATACGGGCAACTTTGGCTTTAGCCTTCAAACGGTTCTTGCTGCCGAGTTTTTTCTTGGCAAGACGGCGTTGGTACTTCGCCAATTTAGCGGCGTATTTCGCGGTGTGGCGGGGATTACCGGATTTAAAACCATCCGAGGTGACGAACAAATCCTTGATACCCACGTCAATGCCCGCCTTTTTATCGGTAACAGGCAACAACATCGGTTCAAACTCACACAGACAGGATACAAAATATCGACCTGCGTGATCTTTGGAAACGGTGATAGTCGTAGGAGCAGATGGAAGTTGTCTACTCCACTGGATATTCAGTGGTTTATCGCACTTCGCCAGTTTCAGTTCACCGTTTTTGAAAGTGAAAGCGCGGTAAGTGAACTCCGCCGATTGGCGGTGTTTTTTGGATTTGAAGGCGGGATATTGCGCTCGACCTGCAAAAAAGTTTTTGAACGCAGTTTGCTGGTTACGCAAGCATTGTTGCAGTGGAACGCTGGACACATCGTTCAGAAATGCGAACTCAGGTAACTGTTTAATCTCGGTCAATTTAGCATTTGCGCCAGAATAATTGACTGGCTCATATCATGTTTGACAACTGATGTGAATCTCAACAACAAAAGATAGCTAACTTGATAGGAGGTCGTGAGAACAGGGTCGGCGGTAGCCGACGTGCTATCCCTCCCCTACCTGACTCGCGCTGAGCGTAGCCGAAGCAAGGACGGGGTATCTCGCGCAAGATTGATGAAATACCTGCTTACCCTGCTGGCGACGACCAGCCTCTTCGCCAGTCCGTTCGTATTAGCGGAAAATGCTACTGACGGTGGTATGTCCGACTTATGCACGACTTACGCTGAAGAAGATGGCATTAGTGCTGATAAAAAACCAGCCTACATTAAAGAGTGCCTTGCTAGCATGACCGATCTCAGTGAAAGCGTTCAAGAACCCTTGCCTGTGGTTGCAGATGGTACAGATGCGCCCAGCGTTACACCATCTTCTGAACAAGTGAATAGTGACCCCGAAAATCTTGTGAAAGGCGAACTCGTGGACACACCAGACCCAGCAGCAGAACAATTGGATGCGGGTAAAAAATAATTACGATTCAGACGGATATTGATCAACCCACCCCATTACTGCTTGCCAATCATCTTATTAATGAGCAGTCATAAAAATGCTACTTGACTTCCTTAATTAATTTGATAACTTGATAATAACAAAAAATATTTATGACACATCGGGGCAACGGGTATGGTCAGGATTTTCATCCGCGACGAAGATGAATGTGGTAAAGGTGCGACCAATGCACCGGATACGCTGCAACGGTTCAAAATACCGACACTGTTTGGGCGTAATACCGAGTTGGATCAGCTTCATCAGGCATGGGCTGATTCAGCCTCTCATTTATTATTATTATCCGCTGCGATAGGGGTCGGTAAAACCGCTTTAATCGAACGCTGGTTATACGACCTTCAGCAGCAGTATTGGCACGATGCCGAAGCGGTGTACGTTTGGTCGTTTTACCCCGAACCGCAGCACGAATCGCCCTCCCTCGCTGTTGACGCATTCTTCCAACACGCCCTGCAATGGTTTGGTGATCAACCCAGCGATGCCCTAATACCAACCCATCAAGCCGAACGCTTAGCCCGTCAAATTCAAGCCAACCATACGTTATTGATTTTGGATGGTGTCGAACACCTCCTCACCCCAAATGCACCACCGACTTTACGTGACCCGCGTTTAACCCTGCTGTTAGAACGCTTGGCAGAATACAATCCGGGGCTGTGCATAGTCATGACACGCCAATCCCTCAGTAGCGTATTTGCACCGTATGAAGCGGCACATTGCCTTGAACTTGCGCCATTACCATTGGCCGCCTGCGTGCAATTATTGCGACACAAAGGCGTGCAAGGTAGCGAAACCAAACTCCAGCAAATCGTCACCGATCACGAGCCACACGCCTTAACCCTGAAATTATTGGGTGGGTATTTGTCCCACTGGCATAATGGCGATTGGCTTGGCTTGGAACACATTCCCGTCTTGTTTGAAAAACGTGTGGAAGGGCGACATGCAAGGCGCATTCTCACCGCAAATGCACAGCGTTTAGTCGGTAGCAGCGCGGAAAGTCTGTTATTTGTATTGAGTACCTACCCGCAACCCATCGACCGCCAAGCCTTATTGCAAACCCTTGTGCCAGTGCGAACCTCTTGGTTTAAACGCTGCTTGGGGCGTTGGGCAGGTCAAAGCGATACGCTGGCAGCCGTGGTGCAACCGTTTAAACGCCTTAGTCTTCCGAAACAGCAACAAGTGTTACGCCACTTGCAAAGCCTTGGTTTGCTACAAGTGACTGGCGGTGGTTTATCGTTACCCGAATGGGTGCGTGAGTTTTTCTACCAACAATTCCGGCAAGCATGGCCGCAAGCATGGCAACAAGCTAAAATCTTATTGGCACATCCTTACCGCCCCACCCCGCCAACTGCATCAACATTGCGCATTTCACACACTTTGCCCAATATCGCCGCCTTGCCCACAACTTATCAAAAACCCAAGGTCAATCAGGTCATCAATGACTTACCACGCATCACCGTGGCAGTCGCACCGCAACAACCCCGTTCGACCACATTAGCGGTGCAACCATTAACAACACACCCCATAGCCGTATCGCTCGTGGCAACGCCGCGTGTGACACCCGTGCTTGACGTTACACCAGCCCCCGTACCAGCACTTGATACGCCCCCACCGCCAAAACCACTGGAAGCATCACCGCTACCAGCATTGGTAAGTTTTGTGGACGCTGAACGGGTAAGCCAACTGATTCAGCCGCTGGAAGATTTCCAACGTTCGCTGCAAATCCTGCAACAACGCACCAAGAAATTCCAAAAAAGTATGCGCCAACTGGATAAAGCCGTGCAGTCCAAGTCGTGCGGTCACACCTACGTGGATACGTTACCCAAAACGACAACGGCAGGATAATCCTGCCGCTGCTTTACACTTAAGCCGTTAAACGCTAGTCGGATCGGGGTCGAGCTTCCAAATCTCACGGTTGTATTCTTGCATGGTGCGGTCGGTGGAGAAGAACCCACTCGATGCGGTATTGAGAATACTCATGCGCGTCCAATGCGCTTGATCTTGCCATGCGTGCGCCACTTGTTCCTGAGCCGTGACATACGCCCGAAAATCCGCCAGCGTCATCCACGGGTCGTGCGGGCTGAGAATCGCATTGAGGATCATGTCGAAAATCCCCGGTTCGCACGGGTTAAAATGCCCGCAACGCATCAATTCCAACACGCCTTTGAGGTCTTCATCACGCTCCATGATTTCCCACGGACGATAATTGCTACGCAATGCATCGACTTCATGCGCCCGCAAACCAAACAAGAAGAAGTTTTCTTGCCCAACCGCTTCCAGAATTTCAATGTTCGCGCCGTCGTAAGTCCCAATGGTCAACGCACCATTCATCATGAACTTCATATTGCCTGTGCCAGAAGCTTCTTTGCCTGCGGTAGAAATTTGCTCGGACAAATTCGCGGCGGGGGCAATCACTTCCATGCTCGACACGCGGTAGTTAGGCAAGAAAGCGACTTTCAAACGCCCGCCCACTTCGGGGTCGTTATTCACCACTTCCGCCACACTGCTAATCAGCTTGAGAATGCGTTTCGCCATAGCGTAACCGGGTGCGGCTTTACCACCGATCAAGACGCAACGATCCGCCCAATTGTCTAACTTACCCAGCTTAATGCGGCGATACAGGTGAATCACATGCAGAATGTTCAATAACTGACGTTTGTATTCGTGCAAGCGTTTCACCTGCACATCAAACAGCGCGTTCGGGTTGAAATCCACCCCGCACTCTTGCTTCACCAAATCCGCCAAACGTTGTTTATTGGCAAATTTCACATCACGCCATTGTTGGTGGAAATCCCCATGCGCGTCATCAGCATACGGCTTGAGCTTCGCCAATTGGCTCAAATCGGCAATCCATGCTTTACCAATTTTGCTGCTAATCAGTTCAGTCATGCTTGGATTCGCATGAGCCACCCAACGCCGTGGCGTTACACCATTGGTTTTGTTATTAAATTTTTCCGGCCATAACTCGTAAAAGTCGCGGAACAAGCCTTCCACCAATAATTTGGAATGCAATGCCGCCACACCATTCACCGAAAAACTGCCCACAATCGCGAGGTACGCCATGCGCACTTGCTTCACGCCACCTTCTTCGATAATCGACATGCGGCGTTGACGATCCGTATCCCCCGGCCATTTCATTGACACTTCGCGCAAGAAACGCGCATTGATTTCGTAGATGATTTCCAGAATACGGGGCAATAACTTGGCAAATAAATGCACAGGCCAACGTTCTAAAGCTTCAGGCAGTAGCGTGTGATTGGTGTACGCCATGCAACCACGGGTGATTTTCCACGCTTCATCCCAACCCAAGTGTTTTTCATCAACCAGAATGCGCATTAACTCGGCAACCGCTACCGTCGGGTGCGTGTCATTCATTTGGAACACGTTTTCCGCCGCGAAATTGGCGTAATCCACTTCGCCTTGGCGTTCCCACATGCGCATGGCATCTTGCAAACTGGCAGAAGCAAGGAAATATTGCTGGCGTAAGCGTAATTCTTTACCGCTTTCACTGCTGTCATTCGGGTACAACACCATTGAAATGTGTTCAGCGTGGTTTTTCGCTTCCACCGCTTCGGTGTAACTGCCCGCATTGAATTCTTCGAGGTTAAACTCGTCAGTGGCGGTGGCTTTCCACAAGCGCAAGGTATTCACGCTGTTATTTTGGTAGCCGGAAATCGGCATATCAAATGGGATGGCGAGTACATCATCACTGCTAACCCAACGAATGCGCCGCGTACCCGCGTGATCCAAATACGACTCGGTATAACCACCGAATTGCACGCGCTGGGTGTATTCGGCACGTTCGACTTCCCACGGATTGCCATCGCGCAACCAATGATCAGGGTCTTCGACTTGGTAGCCGTTTTCAATGTGTTGGCGGAACATGCCGTATTCGTAACGAATCCCGTAACCCACCACGGGCAAGCGCAAAGTTGCGCAACTGTCCATAAAGCACGCGGCTAAACGCCCTAAACCACCGTTCCCCAAACCCGCATCAAGTTCTTCGTCGGTGACTTCTTCCAAGGTAGTGCAGTAATCGAGTAAGGCTTGTTTGACGGGAGCTTCGAGATCCATGTTCAGTAAGTTGTTGCTCAATGAACGCCCGATCAGAAATTCCAGCGACATGTAATACGCACGCCGTTTACCGGCTTGCATGTAATCGCCCCACGTTTTGCGCCAATCCACCATTAAACGATCACGCAAGGTGTAAGCCAATGCTTGGTACAAATACACCGGCGGGCAACCTTGGAAACGTCCTAAGTGGTAGGAAAGGTAACGTTGAAAATCCTTACTAACCGATACCGCATCGGCTGCTAACGGCTGTAATGGGATTGCCACGTAAGGTGCGCGAATCGACTGATGAGCTTTCATCCAACCCTCCATTATGTTCATTCCTACCTAACGATATAGCGACAAATACTTTGCCGCGCTGTGTTGCCAACCGAAATCCTGTTGCATACCCGTTACTTGTAATTGCTGCCAAACACTGGGGTTGGCGTAGCAGCGTAAGGCATGGTACAGCGCACCGCAGAAAGCATCCTGATTCGGGGTGTAAAACACAAAGCCATTGGCTGCACCATTGTTTAGATTATCGTCACTGGCATTCACCACGGTATCGGCTAATCCGCCCGTGTGGTAAACAACCGGTGGCGTACCGTAATTCAGGCTGTACATTTGATTCAAACCACACGGCTCGAAACGCGACGGCATCATGAAAATATCCGCCCCCGCTTCCAACCAATGCGCCAATTGTTCGTCATAACCAATGAACACCAACACTCGTTCTGGGTATTGCTTGGCGAGATCACGCAACCGTTGCTCAAACCACGCATTGCCCGTACCGATCAACACAAAGCGGGCATTGGTATGAGCTAATAGTTCAGGAATCGCACCAATGACCCAATCCACACCCTTTTGTTCGACCAAACGACTAACCATGCCGAATAACGGTGCGCTTAACGCTTCAGGTAAAGGCTGCGTATTCACCGCATCGACTTGCACGCCGAAACGCCGCAACAACGCCGCTTTGTTCGCACGTTTGCCGTGTACATTCCCCGCCGCGAGTTGTTCCGCGCTGTAATGTTCGACCAAATTCGGGTCAGTCAGCGGATTCCACACATGCGCATCAATGCCATTGAGAATGCCGTGCAACTTGTAACGCCGCGACTGCAATAACCCATTCAAGCCGTAACCAAAGGCTGGTGTGCAGATTTCTTGCGCATACGTTGGGCTAACCGTCGTCACCACATCCGCGTAAACAATGCCCGCTTTGAGCATGGAAAAGCCGCCGTAAAATTCTGCACCTTCAGCAGACCACCAACGGCTCGGCAATTGCAATGCCATGAAATCGGCGTGCGAAAAGTGCCCGCCATACGCCAGATTGTGAATGGTAAACACGCAACGCGGACGCTGGGGTAAAGCTTCCAAAAACGCTGGGACTAAACCAGTCTGCCAATCGTGCGCATGAACGACTTCTGGCAACCACCCCAAACCAAGCACATCGCGTGCCAATTCTGTCGCGACCCGCGCGAACACCGTGAAACGTTCGGCATTGTCGACCCAATCCCCACCGTTACCTTGCTGATAAGGATTACCGGGACGATCAAACAACGCGGCACAATCCACAATCCACAATGGGAAAGGGTAATCAGCATGATGGGCTTCCAGTAAACGCACGGTTTGCGTGCGATTCGCGCCCTGCACTTCCAACCAACCCAAAATCCGCACCGCATTCAACTTGCGTAATAACTCGCGATACCCCGGTAACAGTAACCGTACATCCGCACCCGCTTCTTGCAAAGCACACGGCAAACTGTAGGCAACATCCCCCAACCCACCCGTTTTAACCAACGGGTAGGCTTCACTGGCAACAAACAGTACTTTCATTACACCCCTTTGAGGAATAAAGCCGCGAGTGGCGGCAGGGTAATTTCGACAGATTGCTCAAAGCCCATCCACGGGCAATCTTGTACGGGAATCCAGCCTGCATTACCGCAGTTGCTGCCCCCGTAATACTGGGAATCGGTATTCAATACTTCGCTATAACTCGTCGCGGCTGGCACACCAATGCGGTAACGGTAACGCGGTACAGGCGTGAAATTCAGCACCACAATGACTTGCTCACCTTCCGCCTCGCCTTGGCGAATTAAACTCAGCACCGATTGGTCGGAATCGTGGCAATCAATCCAGCGGAAGCCGCGTCCTTCAAATTCAAACTGATGCAAAGCGGCTTGCTCACGGTACAAATGATTCAAGTCACGCAATAAATGCCGAATGCTGTCATGCGCCGGGAAACTACCCAATGCCCAATCGAGTTCGCGCTTCACATTCCACTCCGCCCATTGCCCAAATTCACCGCCCATGAATAGCAGTTTTTTGCCGGGATGCGCGTATTGCCACGCATAAAACAGGCGCAAGTTGGCAAACGCTTGCCAATAATCCCCCGGCATTTTATCCAACATGCTGTGCTTGAGATGCACCACTTCGTCGTGCGACAACGGCAACACAAAGTTTTCCGCATACGCATACATTTGGCTAAACGTTAGCAGGTTGTGGTGGTATTTACGGTGAATCGGGTTTTGCTCAATGTAACGCAGGTTGTCATTCATCCAACCCATGTTCCACTTCATGCTGAAACCCAAACCGCCGATTTCCACCGGACGCGATACCGCAGGCCATGAAGTCGATTCTTCCGCAATGGTGAGTACACCGGGGAAATAACCGTGTACCACCGCATTCATTTCCCGCAAAAAGGCAATGGCTTCGAGGTTTTCACGCCCACCGTATTGATTCGGCAACCATTCGCCTGCTTTGCGTGAGTAATCCAAATACAGCATGGAAGCCACCGCATCCACGCGCAAACCATCAATGTGGAACTCTTCAATCCAATACAAGGCATTGGAAAGCAGGAAGTTCTTTACCTCATTACGTCCAAAATCAAAGATTAATGTACCCCAATCCTGATGCTCACCGCGCCGTGGATCAGCGTGTTCATACAAGGGTTCACCCGTGAATTTTGCCAAAGCAAAATCGTCTTTGGGGAAATGCGCCGGTACCCAATCCAATAACACGCCGATTCCCGCTTGGTGGCAGGCATCAACAAACGCACGGAAACCATCAGGCGAGCCATAACGCGCTGTTGGGGCATAATAACCGGATACTTGATAACCCCACGATTCATCCAACGGGTGTTCCGCAACGGGTAACAACTCAATGTGGGTGTAATTCAAACCACGCACATACGGAATTAAGGTATCGGTTAATTCCTGCCAGTTATAGAAACTGCCATCCTCATGTTTGCGCCACGAACCGACATGCACTTCGTACACACTCATTGCTTGATGTTGCCAATCAGCGGTGGCACGAGCATTAATCCACGCAGTGTCTTGCCACTCGTAAACCGCTTCACTGGTAACGCATGACGTGGTTTCAGGACGCATGAACATTTGCCGCGCGTAAGGGTCGGTCTTTTTCAGCACGACACCGTGGCGGTTAAGAATTTCGTATTTGTAAGCAGTACCCGCTTCAACCTGCGGAATGAATAATTCCCATACACCCGTACCGCCGCGCGAACGCATCGCATGGCGACGACCATCCCACGCATTGAATGCACCAATCACGCTAACGCGCTGTACCGCCGGAGCCCAGACTGCAAAGCGCGTGCCTTCTACTCCATCGATGGTCAGGCGATGCGCACCTAAGATTTTCCAAGCGTGATGATGGCGACCTTGTCCGAGGAGATGAAGATCAAGGTCGCCAAGCTGGGGAGAAAACGTATAAGGACAGACAGCATCCCGCCATTGTCCTGATTGTTTATCTAGCCACCGTAATAATGGATGGCTAGTGGGGGTGTGTTGTGAAGGTAGTAGAGCCTCAAAACAATCAGAACCTTCAATGCGTGACATTACACCATGCCCAATCACCTCAACCACTTCAGCGGCTGGCATGAAAGTACGCAATGCCCACTGACCATCGGGCAATGGATGCCATCCCAGCCAATCAAACGGATCGTGGTGTAAACCCTGTTGTAACCGACGTAAGTTCTCGTTCATCGCGCTGGTGTCCTTGTAATTTATTATGCAATTCTAGTGCCAGAGAATCGGGAATGCTTGACCACGCAAACTGCCACGCCCAGTTACCCGTTACTGTCCCCGGTGTGTTCATGCGTGCGCTGGAATCCAAATGCAATAAGTCTTGTAACGGCACAATCGCCAGTAAAGCACGGCTGGCAAAAATCGTATCCAACATGGTATCGGTCAACAATTCCGCCTCATCAATCCCCAATACCTGCATAACATGCTGTTGCGTTGCAGAATCAAGGCCAGTAAACCAGCCCAATAAGGTGTCATTGTCGTGCGTACCAGTGTAATACACAGTGTTGTCGCGCACGTTTTGCGGTTTATGCGGATTATCCTCGAAATGATCGAAGCCAAACTGCAATACACTCATCCCCGGCAAGTCGTATTTATCGCGTAATGCCACCACATCGGGGGTAATAATGCCCAAATCTTCCGCCACTAACGGCAAACTACCCATGATCGCTTGCACGCTATCGAGCATGGCTTCGCCCGCCACTTCCTGCCAAAAACCGTTGATGGCGGTGGGTTCGCTGGCGGGAATCATCCAACTTGCGGCTAAACCACGAAAATGATCAATGCGCACCAAATCGAAGAATGCAAAGTGATAGGCTAAACGTTCACGCCACCACTGAAAGTTTTCCGCCTGCATTTGTTCCCAGTTGTAGTGCGGATTACCCCAACGTTGCCCCGTTTCGGAAAAGTAATCCGGTGGTACACCTGTCACAAACGTCGGATTGCCATCGTTATCCAACAAGAAACGCTCAGGGTGCGCCCACACATCCGCGCTATCGTAAGCCACGAAAATCGGCATATCACCAAACAACACCACGCCTTTACGCGCGGCATAAGTGCGTAACGCTTGCCATTGTTGGTAGCATTGGAATTGCTCATCCATAATCGCGGCAATTTCTTGCGCGTGACTGCCCCGTAATTGGAACAAAGCATCAGCATGGCGCAACCGTAAAGCTTCCGGCCATTCGCTCCATTCCGTACCGCCAAACTGCTGCTTTAACAACATGAACAGTGCGTAATCTTCCACCCAATGCTTTTGTGCGGCATACCAATCGTCAAATGTATCACTCCCCCCCAACCCTGCCCCCGCAGGTGGAGAAGGGGGAAATAATGCGGGATTCACCGCGAATGCCGAAGCGCATTGATACGGCGAAGCTCCCACCAAGGGCACGCCCAGCGGCAACATTTGCCACACGCGAAATCCAGCTTGGGCTAACCAATCCACAAAGCGGTAAGCGTCCGCATCCAAACAACCGGATGGTAACGAGGTTGGATGCAGTAACACACCCGCGCTACGTCCTACTGTGGCTAATGTACTCATGTGACGTTCCTTCGCATCGTGCCTGCATTTTCAGCATTACCACCGCCTTCAGAAATCGGGCGATCCAAATAATCCGGTGCTGCCAACTGCAATAATTCATACAATTTGCGCAATTGGCGACGGTACAAACGTTCAAAATCGCGCACGCTATCCGATGGGTTGTAATCGCCAAACCACCAGAACCAATCCGAACCTTCGCACACGCCCAATTGACGGCTGGCTAACTCTTGCTGTTCTGGCGTTAAGGTGTCTGCTGCCATGACCGCATCGAAGGCTAATTTCGCTTCCACCAAATAATCCCACCCGCGATTTTTATCGGGCGAACCAATCCACGTGGAAAACGAACCGTACACCCAACTGCCCGCGCAAATCTGCGGCATGACGCGCGATGGTAAACGTTGGCTGGCATCAGCGAAGGTCGTGACGCGCAATTGGTCGGAATGATCTAACGCGGCATACAAAGCGTCCAAGAAATACGCGCCATTATTCGGGTAGTATTCCCACGCATTTTCGCCATCCAGAATAATCGACACCACTTGTTCAGGAGCATGATGATTCAGGAACGCGGCAATATTATCCAAATGCTGCACGAAATCCGCCACGGCATCGCGGGCGTGCCAATCGCTGTACTTAAAGCCAATCAGGTCGGATAAACCATCATCGCGGAAGAACAAACGCACTTGGCTATTGGGTTGCTGATACGGCATGAATAGGCTGCGTTTACTTTGCTCATCCGCACCGTTATAACCGGACAAACGACAGCTATTACGCCACACGCCTTCACCGGAAGCCGTCCAACGAATGCCGAGTTCATCCAGCAACTGCACCGCATCGCTACTCAAACCACCTTCGGACAACCACACGCCTTGCGGCTTCAGCCCAAAATACTGCTCGAATACCGCAATGCCACGCTGTAAATGCCAGCGCGAACGTTCTTCACCAGCGGGATAACCCACCGCTTGTGGCGCGGGCGCATCCGGCATTGCACAACGCATGTTCGCGAAATCATTCAGCAATGGCACAATCGGGTGCATGTACGGTGTCATGGACAATTCCACGCGCCCACTGACCGCCAAAGCACGGTAACGTGGAATAATCCCCGCCAAACAATCGCGCATGACCACCAACAAATCACGCCGATCCGCCGTGCTAAATTCGCTGCCTTGCTCAATCAAACGTTTGATGGTGGGTAAATCGCGTAATGATTGCCCCATCCACGCCAAGTGATACCACGTCAGTAAATCAAGGAAATACTGATCACTCAGATAGCTCAACGAACAGCGAAAACGTTTGCTGCCAATCCCGACTTCATCGGTTGCACCAATCATTTTGAGTAAGCGTTGAAAAGCTGCGTGCGGGTGAATCATGCGGGGCGCATGGCAACGCTGACATTCGGTAATCAATTCCGCACGGGCTTCTTTATCCGTTGGAATCGGTTCAATACCCGCCAGCAAGTTCAGCAAACGATCTTGCATGGCTTGTCCCGACTGCAAAAACGCGCTTAATTGCTGAGCGTAGTCATCCAATTGCTCCAATAAAACAGGGGCAAAATTCACCACACAGCGCATACGCGGATGCTGTTCAAGGTGAAATGCCATGTCACTGTAATCTTTCAAGCCATGCAAATACACCCAAGGTAGACGGTATGCACCGTCTAACCCATCCCGATACCACGGCTGGTGCATGTGCCAGCACAGTACGACATTCAAACGGCCATCCGCCATAGTATATCCTTATCGCCAGTACGCAATTTTTGACCCATCATTTCCGCTGTCACTAAGACAATCCCTTCTTCGGTGACGTGGAAACGTTTGCGGTCGAGTTCCAAATCTTCGCCAATCACCATACCGTCAGGAATGACCGTGCCTTTATCAATAATGGCGCGGCTAATGCGACAACGCTCACCAATACTCACTTTCGGCAAAATCACGCTGTCTTTCACAATCGTGTATTTCTCAATCGTGGTCGCAAAGAACACCATTGAACGCTTAATCTTCGCCCCCGACAAAATACACCCAGCGGATACCAGTGAATCAATCGCTTCGCCACGGCAGCCTTCATCATCGAACACGAATTTCGCGGGGGGGTATTGCGGCTGGTACGTCCAAATCGGCCACGAACGGTTATACAAATTCAATTCTGGCTCGACGGAACACAGTTCCATGTTCGCTTGCCAGTAAGAATGCACCGTACCCACATCACGCCAATAACCCGGATCGCCTTTCTCATCACGGAACGGGAATGCCACGGCTTTCGCGCGGTGAATGCTGGAAGGAATAATGTCTTTCCCAAAATCCCGCGAAGAATGCGCTTTCGCCGCATCTTCATATAACACTTTATACAAGAAATCGCGCGAGAAAATGTAAATCCCCATCGAAGCTAATGCCACGCCGGGTTTACCGGGGATTTCTTCCGGTTCAGCGGGTTTTTCCACGAATTTGGTAATGCGCATGTCTTCATCAATAGACATGACACCAAAGCCTTTAGCTTCTTCCACTGGCACTTCAATGCAACCCACTGTGAAATCCGCTTTGGATTCGACGTGCTGCAATAACATGCGTGAATAATCCATCGTGTAAATGTGGTCGCCACCCAAAATCAACACGTAATCAGGGTCATGACGTTGCAGAATGTCTAAGTTTTGGAACAATGCATCTGCCGTCCCCTGATACCACTCTTTTTTCGCAGTACGTTGTTGCGCTGGCAAAATTTCCACGAACTCGCCGATTTCAGCACGCATGAATCCCCACGCCCGCTGCAAATGGCGAATCAAAGAATGCGATTTGTATTGCGTCAAAACGCCAATGCGCCGAATGCCAGAGTTCACGCAATTCGATAAAGCGAAGTCGATAATGCGGTATTTGCCACCAAACGGTACGGCGGGTTTCGCACGCCAAGCAGTCAAATCCTTCAAACGTGAACCTTCACCACCGGCCAATACCAAAGCTAGGGTTTTACGCGTCAACTCCGTGACCATTTTCGGTTCTGTGTAATAGCGATAAAGCTTGGTCTGCTGATGTATGTCCAATGTCATTATTTGTTCCTCGTCCTGTCGTGTGGTGGTACAGTGCGGTCGCCAAAGCCCCCTGCAAGCCCAGCCGCGTATTGGTAATTAAATAAATCGGTATTTGTTGTACTAAACCAGCCATGCGGCCTTTATCAAAACAGGCTGCTAAAAACCGTTCTGTTTGTAACCAAGGTTGGATACGGGCAGCAATACCCCCAGCAATGTACAAACCACCACGCGGTTGATACAGCAAGGCAAGATTTCCCACCCAATTAGCATAAATATCGGTAAACAATTGCAAAGCAGCAATGGCAATCGGATCACCCGCTTGTGCAGCCTGATTCACCACCGCACCATTACGTTCACGCAAATCGTCCGGCACTGTACCCATCATGTCCTGTAAACAGAACTGATACACCAGATTCACTCCCGGTCCCGATAACACGCGCTCCCAAGACACGTGCGCAAAATACTGACGGCAAAAATTCAGTAGCCGTTCTTGTTGCGCATTCGCGGGGGAAAAGTCGATGTGACCGCCTTCGGTAGCAAAGCTGCGATAATACCCTGCGTTATCCGCTTGCATCCACGCCAAACCTAAGCCCGTTCCCGCACCAGTAATCACACGCGGCACGGCGGGTAATGGGGATGCCGCATTTAACACGACGTAATCCGCATTCGTTAAGGTTGCCACGCCCGCTGCTGCTGCTTGGAAATCATTAATGAAGGTGAGGTGTGGCGTATTGAGCACCGCTTGCAACGATGCCTTTTCCAATACCCAATCCAGATTGGTTAAACGAATCGGTTGATCGCCCTGAACCGGGCCGGGTAATGCAAGGCATACGCATAACTCACCGCTTAACCGTGACGTTTTTTGCGTATTAGCGGCATCAGCATCCGCCAAGAATTGCTGCATCAGGTGCTCAGCACTGTGAAAGTCGGCACTGGCATACACTTGCTCATAATACACCGTTGTACTGCCCGTCCCTGTGCTACGCGCCCAAACTAGCCAGCTTTTCGTACCGCCAATGTCGCCAGCAATAATGTCCATGGCTTATCCTGCAAATAAAATGACATGATTATTAGTGATTTGCACGCCTTTGCGCCCATGTTACCAGCACGCAACCCCTGTTTACGTTGTTGCACATCAAAATACAGTGCGAAATACCTTATTGCCCCTGATATTTTCGATAATGATTAATTAAACCATTGGTCGAAGCATCATGCGTAGTCACGGTATCGGTTGTGGTTAATTCAGGCAGAATGCGTTTAGCGAGTTGTTTACCTAACTCCACACCCCATTGATCATAGGAGTTTAAGTTCCACACAATGCCCTGCACGAAAATCTTATGCTCATACAAAGCAATCAATGCCCCTAGGTTATGGGGGGTGAGTACCTCCAGCAAAAGCGCGTTACTGGGATGATTGCCTGCAAACACTTTGGGTTCAAATGGTTCACTCGCACCACTGGCTTGGGTTTCTGCCAACGTGCGCCCGATCATTAAGGCTTCAGTTTGTGCTAGGAAATTCGCCATCAAAATATCGTGATGTTCACGCAACGCCGTCGGTGCAGTAACCGAAATAATGAAATCTGCTGGAACAAGTTTCGTACCTTGGTGCAACAATTGGTAGAAAGCGTGTTGCCCATTAATACCCGTCGCGCCCCAAATAATCGGCCCTGTGGATTCGCTAACGGCTTGGTTAGCGCGGTCAACCGACTTGCCATTGCTTTCCATGTCCGCTTGCTGCAAATACATCGGTAAACTGCGCAAGTAATGGTCGTAAGGCAACACCACTTGCGATTCCGCACCGAAGTAGTTGTTATACCAAACGCCCAACATCGCCAGAATCACCGGCATATTGTCCGCCAAGGGTGCGGTACGGAAATGGTTATCCATTGCATGAGCACCCGCCAGCAATTGGCTAAAGTGTTCCATGCCCACCGCTAGGACAATCGGCAAGCCAATCGCCGACCATAAGGAATAACGCCCACCGACCCAATCCCAAAATTCAAACATATTCGCGGTATCAATCCCAAAGGCTGATACGGCAGCAGCATTAGTGGAAACCGCCACGAAATGCTTGGCAATATAAGTTTCATCACCTACTTGCTGTAAAAACCATTGACGCACGTAATGCGCATTGGTCATGGTTTCTTGTGTGGTAAAAGTTTTGGAAGCGACGATAAACAGCGTGGTTTCGGGATTAAGGTTTTCGAGGATTTCGACCACATGCGCCCCATCCACATTCGACATGAAATGCAGATTCAAACGCGGATGCTGGTAATTTTTTAATGCCTGACACACCATTTGTGGACCTAAATCAGATCCACCAATGCCAATATTCACAATGTCCGTAATGGGTCTGTCGGTGTAACCCAACCACGCACCGCTGCGCACACGCTCGGCAAACGCGCCGAGTTTCGCCAATACCGCATTCACCGCTGGCATGACATCTGCGCCATCCACCATCACCGGCGTATTGGAACGATTGCGTAATGCGGTGTGTAAAACAGCACGACCTTCGGTATGGTTGATCTTTTCACCCGTGAACATGCGTTCACGCCACGTTTCAACTTGCGCCGCTTGCGCCAAATCGATTAGTAGGGCTTTGGTTTCGCTGGTAATCCGATTCTTAGAATAGTCGAGGAATAAACCGTCAACCTGGAGGGAAAACTGCTGAAAACGCGCTGCATCTTGAGCAAACCATTCACGCAGATGTGTATTTTTAATTTGTTGATAATGCGCTTCCAAGGCTGCATGAGCGTTTGGCATGGATCCTCCTAGTTCATTCACGGCTCGTCATCTTCTGTCTGTAATAATTAATGCAAATAACATGCCTGTGGTTTCTTTTGAGCGATAATAACTCACTAAGAATTCCACCATTATAGAAGGGGATTTTCTGTCAAACTAGCTGAACGTGCAATGATTTATGGCAAATCATGCACCAATATCATGCAAACATCATGTTTTAGCGATTAACGACATGATTAACAAGCCTAACAGCCCGTTGTGCCAACTTTACAAGAACTCACCCGCCCCGTGCCTAAAGCAATGGTGATTTTATAACGTGTCGTGCCATCTGTGTTAATCAATAACGTACCATTCGCGGACGCATTACCCGTCGGTTTGTAACCGATTTTCTGATTCAAGGTAGTGGAAGTAATGGTAATGCCCGACATCACATCCGGCTTGCTATCCAGCAAAATGCTTTCGGGGGAATCGAGCGTACCATCACCATTAGCATCACACACATTGCTGGCGGTATCCGGCGTGGTATTCGTTGTGGGATTACAATTCATGAACACGATCCAACCCGCTTCAAACCCAAGGCTCGTGTCGGTGGTACAACCCGAACCATCGCTATTACGCACGCACATGACAGCGTTATAAACACGCTTAACAGCTTCAGAACGAGTGTAGTTAATGGCAGAAACCACCTGATTATTTAGAGCAGTCAGACGGTTATTGATAAGCATATCACTGAAAGAAGGTGCGGCGACTGAGGCGAGAATGGCAACAACGGTTAAAGTGACAACCAACTCAACTAGCGTCATGCCTGTCTGTTTGTGCCTATTCATAATGCTTTCCGTTAATAGCGTTCTTAATCGCGTTTTTTATTGTAATCATTAGAAGAAAGGGGTAGGCATCCCTGCCACGCTAGAGCGTCCTTGCTTAACTAAGTATAGGCGATACCAACGTAACCGCGCACCCATTGCAGCCGCCGAAGAGATAAACGGCACAGAGAAGCAGACAGGTACACAGCAACGTCCAAAATCGCCCCTTCACATTACTGCATAAGGCTGTTGCGCACGCAATGCCCTAAAACAGGGCATTGATAAACATGCCGAATAAACGCTAGCGTCCGTATTTTTTCGGATCAACGTTCAAAGAACGCATTTTACGGTACAAATGTGTCCGCTCCATTTTCACTTGATCCGCTAACTTACTGACATTGCCGTCCGCCTGTTTAAGCTGATAAATCAAATAATCGTGCTCAAACTGTTCACGTGCTTGGCGCAAAGGCAAATCGAATAAACTTTCAGGGATTTGCCCAACTTCTTGCGCAAATACTGGCACACGCGCCCCAACCGCTTCTTCGACTTCTTCCAATGAAATTTCAGTCTCCGTACCCAAGATCAGCAAGCGTTGCACCAAGTTGCGCAATTCGCGGATATTGCCCGGCCACGCATGATTACGCAGGAAATTTTGCGCCGCTAACGAAAAATGGCGATACGGCAAACCGTCTTGTGCGGTCAATGTATCCACGTAATGGTTGAGCAATTCCGGCACGTCTTCAGGATGATCCCGCAATGGCGGCAAAACTAATGGCACAACATTCAACAAGTAATACAGTTCTTCATTGAATTTCTCGCCCGCCACATCGTCTTGCAAATCGTGGGTGGAAGCGACCATTAAACGAATATCCAAATCCACCCAATCTCGCCCACCATTGCGAGTAAAACGCCGATCTTTCAGCGCGTTGAGTAAACGCACTTGGCTTTCGAGGTCAAGTTCGTAAATTTCCGCCACGAACAGAATGCCACCATTGGCTTCATCCAATAAGCCATAATGGATTTTGCCGTGTTCCTCTGAGCCAAACAAACGATGACTCAAAGGCATGGCTGCGCTATTCACAAAAGACAAAGCCGCGCGTACAAACGGACGATCTTTACGCATACTGCGCGAATGAATGAAACGTGCAAACGATTCCTTGCCCACGCCCGGTTCGCCATACAGCAACAAACAGGTATCGTGTGATGCTAAACGTTTGGCTTGTTCGCGCAAACGTTGCATGGTCGCACTCGAACCAATTGGCTCTTGAATACCGAGCACTTGTTTGCGTAACCCGCGATTTTCCTGTTCGAGTTGGCTAGCCCGTAAGGCATTCGTGATAGTCAGCAGCATTTTGGCTAGCGATAAGGGCTTTTCAATGAAATCATACGCCCCTAACTTGGTTGCCTCGACTGCGGTTTCAATCGTGCCATGCCCAGACATCATGACCACGGGGCAACACAAACTGTTGTTTTCGCGCCATTCTTTCAATAAAGAAATCCCATCTTGTCCCGGCATCCAAATGTCTAACAGAATTAAGTCGGGTTTACGGCTGCGGTGCATTTCGCGGGCGCGTGCCGCATTTTCGGCGACCACCACACGATAACCTTCGTCCTCTAAAATTTCGCTTACGAGCTGACGAATATCCGGTTCGTCATCCACTACCATGATGTATTGTGCTGTCATTTTCCCTGCTCCTTGTCTGCTTCCACGTCCAGCGGGAATCGTATACTAAGCATAGCTCCACCCGCCTCACTGTTACGTGCGCTAAGATGACCGGCATGTTCTTCGACGATTTTTTTCACAATTGCCAAACCCAAGCCCGTACCCTTGTGTTTAGTCGTCACATACGGTTCAAACAAACGCGGTAATAAATCGGGCGGAATGCCGGGGCCATTATCCTGAATGGTTAATAACGCCTGTTGCTGTGCCGCTTGACGTTGGGTCGTAATCGTTACCACACCATCTTGCCCTTGATCTTCCAAAGCTTCCAGTGCGTTTTTAATTAAGTTCACCAATAATTGACGCATCCGATTAATATCTAAGCGCAGAAATGGCACCGCTTCGTCCAATTGCAATTGAATCCGCGTGCGTCCTTCATTGAGGCGGTATAAATCGGTGACATCCTGCACCAACTGATTTAAATCGACACGCTGTAAATGCAAACTCGGCGCACGCGCGTATTGGCTAAACGCATTCACCATTGCTTTCAAAGCATCCACTTGCTGAATAATTGTATTGGTCATGCGCTTGAGGAAATTCGCTGATTCCTCGTTCAATTCACCTGATAATTTGCGCGTCAAACGTTCAGCGGACAATTGAATGGGCGTGAGCGGATTCTTGATTTCATGCGCCAAACGTCGTGCCACTTCGCCCCACGCTGCATCGTGTTCGGCTTGGATTAAATCGGTCACATCATCAAATACTAATACCGACCCCAATGCGCCACTGGCTTGAGGCGAAGCCTTCGCAGGCAATGCTGCACCCCGACACACCAATAACACCCGTCCTTCCGGCGTTGTCAGGCTGATTTCTTCCTGCCATTCGCCTTCGTTATGCACTTGTTGCAAATGCGGGCAAACGGCACTCAAAAACGGTTGTAAATGCGGGGTTTGTTGCGCCAAATCCTGTACGCATCGCCCCACGCCATCCTTAATCGCCACCTGAAACACATGGCTTGCCGCCGAATTCATGCGCCGAATAATGCCATTTTCATCCAACGTAATCACGCCGGAGGATAAATGCTCCAACACCACATGCAAATAATCGTGTTCTTGCTGCAACTGTCGCCGCGCTTGCTCACGTTCTTGCCGCGCATCCGATAACCGCTTGGTCATGGTATTGAAGGAACGCGCCAACATGCTGAAATCGTCACGATCTGAAACGGGCAATTTTTTATCCAAATCCCCCGCCGCCACCGCTAATGTACCTTCCACCAAAGTACGAATGGGTTGGGTCAAACGCCGCGAAAACACAAACGCAATCGACAAAGCAAACGACACCGTAATCACCATCACCAACAATAAGGTGAGGCGGAAAGCGTCTTTCAATAATTCGCGCTGGTAATTAAAGCTTTTGAAATTACTATTCGCGTCTTCCAAACTGGTGGTTAACTCGCGCCATTTATCCGACACCGGATACAAGGCGGTAAGAATCCCCGCTTCCTGATAATTACCCTGCGGATCGTTATAACTCACTTTTAAGGCCACGCGCGAAAACAGGTTTTCATCGCCGACGGGTTCGAGGTGGTAGTAACTGTCATCGGCAGACAAACTCATGGCACGGAACAATTCACGCGCCGGAAAATGCGGCACAAGCGTCCCTGTACCCGCCACACTCACCGCTTCCAAACGTTGCGCATTGCTCAGCAACAAGACTTCCTGCGCCCCCGTTTCCGCAACGAATTGATCCAACTGCGCAATCAAATCCACGCGCCGCCATTTTTCATTTTGCACCACAACGGCTAAACGGCGTAATTCGGCTAAATGCTGGCGGCTCATCATGTCCAGCGAAATTTGCGCCAATTCCACCGCATCATCCAAACCATTGCCGAAACGCGCCGAGGATTCAAACCAACGGTCAATGCGCTTGCCAATGAAGTTCATGGAAAACGCCGACACAATCACGGTAGGTAATAGAGTCAGGATCAAGAATCCGGTCATCAAGCGCAAGGTAAAGCGTGAACCCGCTTGCTGGGTACGCCACTGATACAACACGCTCGCAAGATTAAACAGGATAATGGCACTGAGAATGACCAATACCCCGCCATTCAAATACAACTGCCATTCTTCGTAACGCCCTGCCATTTGCGGGCTGATGGTGGACATATTCAACAAGGTCAAAGAAATGACCAACATTGCCGACAGTATGATGACTGGCAGCCATTGCCACACGGCTTTTTTCAGGGTATCGGCCACATCACTCCTTCACTTTCCAGTGAATAGCGGTCAGAAAACAAGGCTTGTACTTTCAGGGGTAATTCCAGCGATTGGGGTTTGAGGCTGGCGGTCACAAAAATTGCCGCATCACTGTGGTACGCATTTTTCGGCAATGTTGGCAGCGCGTAGCTTTTCAAAGTCCCCATTTTATCCAAAGCGGATGCCAAGGTCGGGAAATTCCAATGCTCGTTGGTATCCAAACGCACCAACTGGTAATGCTGGCTCAGGGAATGGTATTTCAACTCGGCTTTCACCGAATCCAATGGTTTATTGTCATTCCACCACCATGAATTATGCCATTCCAGCTCAAAGTTAATCTCGCTCTGCAAACTCATGCCATTCAACAAACCTTCGCGCAAATAGTCATTGAGCTGAAAATCCAACTTCACGTTCGCCAACAACTGCGGCGCATCGGTATCTTGGTAGATGGAAAATTCGCGAATATCGATACCTTCATCCGCCGCACTCAACACAGGTTGCCCTAATGCGAACACTAAGCACACCATCAGTAACCAATGCGAAAACCTGCGCCGAGAAGGTATAGTCATTATGACACTTCCTGCACTGCCTTTTGTAACAGCGCGTAGTAAAACCCATCCATACCCGCATCGCCGGGCAACACTTGCCGCCCAATGGATACAGTACGTCCCCAACCTTCACTTAACGGTAGTAGCACGGCATCCGTTTGTCGTTGTAAAAATTGTGCTACCTGAAGATTATTCTCATCCGGCAAAATCGAACACGTTGCGTACAACAATAATCCACCCGGTTTTAAGGTTTGCCATAACGCCTGCAATAAACGTGCTTGTTCTTGCTGTAAGTTGGCAATGTCCGCGTCGCGCCGTAACACTTTGATGTCGGGATGACGCCGAATCACCCCCGTTGCAGAACAAGGCGCGTCGAGCAAAATACGGTCGAATGCTTGACCATTCCACCATGCCGCCAAATCCCCCGCATCGGCAGCCACCACTTGCGCGGTTAACTGCAAACGCTGCAAATTCTCATGCACACGCTGTAAACGGCTGGCACTGCTATCCAAAGCCAATAATTGCAAGTCTGGTGTGGTTTCCAGCAAATGCGCGGTTTTGCCACCCGGTGCGGCGCACGCATCCAACACGCGCATTCCCGACTCGCAAGCCAGTAAGGTCGCGGCTAATTGCGCAGCGGCATCTTGTACTGATACGTCACCTGCCGCAAAGCGGGGTAATTGTTCCACCCCCACGGCTTTGTGCAACATGAGCGCGGAAGGCACAGCCGCCACACTATCGGCACTAATCCCCACCGCGAGTAATGCGGCGAGATAAGCTTGCGTCGAACCCTGTTGCTGATTCACGCGCAAAGTCATGGGAGCATGGGTATTGCTGGCAGTGAGTATCGCTTGCCAATCATCAGGCCACGCCGTGCGTACCCGTTCCAACAACCATGCCGGAAATGCATAACGCGCACTGTCCTGCTGATCCAGTTGGGCTAACAAGCTTTCTTGTTCGCGTAAAAAACTGCGCAATACGCCATTGACCAGTTTTTCCGCCCATTGTTTGCGCAACTTTTTCACCGCTTTCACGGTTTCATTCACCGCCGCATGATCGGGAGTACGCTGGTAAATCAGTTGATACAAACCGATGCGCAATAAGCATTCGACATCTTTGTCTGCCGCTTTCAATGACTTGCTGAGCAATTTCGCCAGCAACGCGCTTAAGCGTTCATGCCAACGCAAACTGCCAAAACACAAATCACGCAGCAAGGCTTGTTCATTCGCCGCAACTTGTTGCACCGCCGTTTGTTGCAAAGCTTCGGTTAACGATTCACCGCCGTAAATCACTTGTTGCAACACGCGGGCTGCGGTAGCACGGGTACTCACAACTGAACCCCTAACAACGAGCGACCATTGAGGAATTGCGCGGCATTCAAACGTTTTCCACCGGGTAACTGCAAACTCAAAATCCGCAGCACACCATCACCTGTTACCACATCAATCCCCGCCTTGCTTTCCGCCACTACCGTTCCGGCAGCTAAACCGTGCTCATGAGCGGCATCGACCACTTGAGACCCGAAAATCCGCAGCGGTTGCCCTTGGTAATGGGTGAAGGCGGTTGGGTAAGCATCAAAAGCGCGAATCATGCGATCAATTTCCACCGCTGGTTTGTGCCAGTCGATTTCGGCTTCAGCTTTGGTCAGTTTGTGTGCGTAATTGGCTTGAGTATCGTCTTGCACTTGCGGCTGTAATTGCCCCGCCGCCAATAACGCCAAGGTGTGCAACAAAGCCGTTGCGCCTTGTGCCGCGAGTTGATCGTGAATGCTTTGCCCGCCGTCTTGTGGCGTAATCGGACATGCAGTTTTGTACAACATATCGCCAGTATCCAAACCCGCTGCCATTTGCATAATCGTAATGCCCGTGACGCTATCGCCCACTTGAATCGCGCGTTGAATCGGTGCAGCACCACGCCAACGCGGTAATAATGAGCCGTGAATGTTCAAACAACCATAACGCGGAATGTCTAACACCACTTGCGGCAAAATCAAACCATACGCCGCCACGATCATGACATCGGGGGCATAAGCACGCAGTTTGTCTTGTTCTTCGAGGGATTTCAGCGACACGGGCTGTTCGACAGGAATACCGGCATCCACCGCGACTTGTTTCACCGCACCGAATACCAATTTACGCCCGCGTCCGGCAGGACGATCCGGCTGACAATAAACCGCGACCACTTCGTGTGCCGAAGCGAGTAACGCTTGTAAAGCCGGAACTGCAAAATCCGGCGTGCCTGCATACACAATACGCAATGTTCGACTCCCTGTCTGACTCATCCTGCTGCCTGCGAATTCGCATGGCGATTGGCACGGGTTTCCGGTTTTACGCCATTTTTAGCGTCTTTTGCCTGTTCCTTTTCCCACTTTTCCAGTTTTTTGCGCACGCGCTGCTGTTTTAAGGTGGAAAGGTAATCAACAAATAATTTGCCTTGCAAATGATCCATTTCATGCTGAATACAAATAGCTAATAAACCCTCTGCCTGCAATTCAAAGGTTTCACCATCACGATTAACGGCACGCACGGTGACACGTTCGGCGCGAGTGACTTTGTCGTAATAATCGGGTACGGATAAACAACCTTCTTCGTGTTCAATACTACCCTCTTTGTGCAAAATTTCCGGGTTAATAAAGACCTGTGGCGCATCACGCTCCTCAGAAATATCCATAACCACAATTTGTTGCTGAATATTAACTTGTGTCGCAGCCAAACCAATGCCTTTCGCCGCATACATCGTGGCGAACATATCATCAATAATTTGGCGAATTACCGCATCCACTTGGGCAACAGGGGCGGCTTTTTTGCGTAAGCGAGAATCTGGGTGATGTAAGATCGTTAATAGCGTCATGAGTAAATACCGAAAATCC
Source organism: Pseudomonadota bacterium (assembly GCA_039797295.1). Lineage (GTDB taxonomy): Bacteria > Pseudomonadota > Gammaproteobacteria > Thiotrichales > Thiotrichaceae > Thiothrix. The sequence continues at coordinate 41,271 of JBDKID010000017.1, forward strand.
AAAACTTTTGAGTGCTTTTAAGTCTCTAGTTTACCATAGCGGCACAACCCGAACATCCAACACATAATAACGACAAGGATACCACCATGCGGCATTCCCCTTTCTTGCTCTGGAAAACCCTGTTAATCAGCACAGCTTCAAGCTTAATACTCAGTGCCTGTGGAGCAACCGCCCCAACGAAACCGACACCCGACCCGTATGACCGCTATTACGGTCAAGCACCTAGCACACAAGACACGGCATTGACCCCAGACATTGTGGTGAATCCTGCCGCGCCACAAACTTATATTGTGCAAAAAGGTGACACACTATGGAGAATAGCACAAAAATTCCTCAACACACCGTGGTATTGGCCAGAAGTGTGGGATCACAACCAAGCCATTACCAATCCGCATTTGCTTTACCCCGGCGATGTACTCACACTTGACTACGCCAAAACGGGTTCTGGCGACCAATTAATGCCACGCATTCGAGTGGATCGTCACGGTGAAGGCGAACCCATTGCCACGCTCGCACCGTATCTGTTGTGGCCGCGCGTTGTCGACGAAGCGACCTTGAATAACGCGCCCTACATTATTGCCTCCCGCGATGATCACCACTTAATCAGCGGCGGCGAAACCATTTACGTGAAAAATTTACGTGGCGCACAAATGGGCAGTCGTTTTGCCTTTTTCCACCCGAATGGCGAATTGCGCGACCCGTTGACTGGCAAAACCTTGGGTTACGAAGTGACTTATGGCGGCTACGGGCGTGTCGAACGTTTGGATAACCCCGCCACCATGACGGTCATGGAAACCATCCGCGAAATCCGTGCCGGAGATCGTGTACTCCCGCCCGTGGATGAAATCGCCAATCTTGGCGCGACCATTCACGCCCCCGCTACCAAAGTACGCGCGGACATTGTGAAACTCTTCGATGCCACCGATGTGAGCGGTAACGCCATGATGATCGTGATTAATAAAGGTGCGCGAGATCGCATGGAAGTCGGCTACACACTTGGTGTCTACGCCCCCGGCAAAAACGTCAAAGACCCGAATGAAAAGTACGTCAGCCGCGCGGGCATGGAAAAACCCACGTTTGACCAATTACCACCGGAAAAAGTCGCCAATGTCGTGCTATACAAAGTCGACCATAACGTCAGTTACGGCTTGATCATGGATAGCAAGCGCGAAGTCCAAAACGGCGATAAAATCGGTAATCCATAAGCACTAACCTTAAATCATTCACCCCAGTAAGCAAGCATGGCACACACAATTCTACCTGAAGACGAACTACGCGCCCGCTTGCATTTCTGGCGAGCCAAAGGCATTGGCCCCACTAGCATTCGGCGCATTGTGGAATACTTCGGTGGGGCGGCGGCGGCATTGCAGGTAGGTGATCAAGCCCTGCTCGAAGCGGGTTTAAAAACCGCAGGCATTGCCGCTTACCGCGCACAATCGCCAAATGCTGCCTTACCTGATTGGCAATGGCTGAATGCCAGTGAGCAACACCACATCCTCACGCCCGAAGACAGCCGTTACCCCGAACTGCTGAAACGCATTCAAACCGCCCCGCCGCTGTTATTCGTGCTGGGCAATCCTGACATTTTGAATGACCCGCAAATCGCCGTCGTGGGCACGCGCAACCCAACCCAAGGTGGCAAAGACAATGCTCGTGCTTTTGCCAGCCATTTCGCGGCACATGGTTTAACCGTTACCAGCGGTTTAGCGGTGGGAATTGATGCCTATGGTCACGAAGCGGCATTGGACAATGGCGGACACACCATTGCGGTGGTGGGGAATGGTTTAGACATTATGTATCCGCTGCGTAATCGCAAACTCGCGGAACGCATTGTCGCTCACGGCGCGATTGTGTCGGAATTCCCGACTGGCACAGCAGCATTACCCCAACATTTTCCACGGCGCAATCGCATTATTAGCGGCATGAGTTTCGGCGTATTAATTGTCGAAGCAGCCTTGCAAAGCGGCACATTAGTTACCGCACGTCATGCAATGGAACAAGGGCGCGAAGTGTTCGCCATCCCCGGTTCGATTCACAATCCGCTGGCTCGTGGCTGCCACCACCTCATCAAGCAAGGTGCAAAACTGGTGGAAACGGCTAGCGATATTCTGGAAGAAATTGCTCCGCAACTGAATATTTGGTTGCAACATGATAAACCCATTAATTCCCCCATCCATTCGTCTAATTTTACTAGCCCTACCATTTATCCTAACGGCTTAGAACTTCCGCAGGAAATGGACAGCGAATATGCAATGGTGCTTGACTCGTTAGGCCATGAAGCCCTACCGATTGACCAGATTATCCTGAACACAGGCTTGACCGCTGAAGCAGTTTCATCCATTCTGCTTATGCTGGAACTACAGGGCTTTGTAGCAGCGTGTGGTGGTGGTCACTACATGCGAATGGGGCCGGGAAACGGGAATTAATGAAAGAAAACACACTGGATGTCCTCTTCTACCTTTTTGATAACTACCCAGAAATGGGCGATAACCTCCCAGAGGATCGTGCTTCCATGCACGGTTATCTACAGGATGCAGGTTTTCTCAATAGTGAAATCACCCGCGCCTTTGATTGGCTAGAAAGTTTAGGCGATGAAGCGGCGCGGGTTGATGTCACCATGCGCTCATCCGTTACGCGCGTGTTTTCCATTGAAGAACGCCGTTGGCTGGATAGCGAATGCCAAGGCTATCTGATGTTTCTTGAACAGGCGGGAGTCGTTAGCCCCGAAGCGCGTGAACAAATTCTGGATCGCGTCTTAGAATTACAAGACGCAGATTTTAACCTTGATCGACTTAAATGGGTCGTATTAATGGTGCTGATTAATCGCCCCGAAGAAGGCAATAGTTTCTTTTGGGCAGAAGGCTTAAGCGTTTACGGCGGTGCTCCGGTCTATCATTAGCACAGCCATTCCCCATCCTGAAGCGAGCCAGTTCTCGCACGCTTCTACCCCGCTGACACAGAAACGTCATTTCACCCATTGGTTAGCTTGTGGCATGATAACGCCCTTTGAATGCACGAGGCATAGTCATGAGCAACCCTAACTGGTTCACAGAATTGTCCGATTCCGGCACGATTTTCGGGCTGGAACTCACTGAAGCGGCAAAAATCCACGAAGAACAAACGCCTTTTCAACACTTGGCAATCTACGACACTACCACTTTCGGCAAACTAATGACCCTCGACGGTTGCACAATGGTTACGACCCGTGACAACTTCGTCTACCACGAAATGATGGCGCATCCGGTGCTATTCAGCCACCCGAACCCCAAACGTGTGTGCATTATCGGCGGCGGTGACTGCGGGACTTTACGCGAAGTCTTGAAACACCCTGAAGTCGAAGCCGTCATTCAAATCGACATCGATGAGCGCGTTACCCGCGTGAGTGAAATTTATTTCCCTGAATTATGCGAATCCAATCATGACCCTCGCGCTACCTTAGCGTTTGAAGATGGTATTGCGTGGATTAACAATGCCGAACCCGGTTCATTGGACGTATTGATCGTCGACAGCACCGACCCCGTAGGCCCCGGCGCGGTATTGTACAGCGAAGAATTTTTCCGTGGTTGCTGGCGGGCTTTAGGCGAAAACGGTTTGTTAGTGCAACAAAGCGAATCGCCATTGGTTCACGCGCAAAAGATCATTAAACCAATGCACGACACCATGCGCCAAGCGGGTTTCACTGACATTCAATTGCACCAATTCCACCAAGTTTGCTACCCAACGGGCTGGTGGAGCTGCACGATTGCGGCGAAATCCGGCACAGTTGCCTTCAACCGTGAAGCCACTGCACAAGCGTTGAACTTCCCCACTAGCTATTACAATGCGGCGATTCACACTGGCAGCGCGGCATTACCACAATTCCTGAAAGAACTGTTGGCGTAATCCTTGGCGTGCTAACACGCAAATGATTTAACTTGCTGATGTCCTCTAGAGGCTGTCTCACAATGGCAGCCTTATTCGTTTTCTCACTCATCACCATTGATGCTGGTTGGTTACAAACCTTTTTCCCATCTTAACCATCTGCGGTAATATCGGACGAGCGGCGACATTCCGCCAGAATGAAGATTAAACAGCTTTTACAACAATCACCAGTTAGGATGAGGAACAAATGCATGAGTAATAATGATGAATTAAGCCAGATGGCGTTGACCTATCACCGTTTTCCGATGCCGGGCAAGCTAGAAGTCACCCCCACCAAAAACATGGTCAACCAACGTGACCTCGCACTGGCGTATTCCCCCGGTGTGGCAGCGGCGAGCATGGCGATTGCGGAAAACCCAGAGATGGCAGCGGAATACACCACACGGGCGAATCTGGTGGCGGTCATTACCAATGGCACGGCGGTATTGGGTTTGGGTGCGATTGGTGCGCTGGCTTCCAAACCAGTCATGGAAGGTAAAGCGGTACTGTTTAAGAAATTCGCGGGCGTGAATGCGTTCGACATTGAAGTTGATACTACTGATGTGGATCGTTTTGTCGATGCAGTCAGCTTGCTCGAACCAACGTTCGGCGGTATTAACCTCGAAGACATTAAAGCCCCTGAATGCTTCGAGATTGAAAAACGCCTGAAAGCGAAAATGAACATCCCCGTGTTCCACGATGACCAACACGGCACGGCGATTTGCGTGGCAGCAGCGATTCGTAATGGTTTGCGCGTCGCGGGCAAAAAGATCGAAGAAGTGAAACTGGTGTGTTCCGGCGCGGGTGCGGCGGCGATTGCGTGCATGAACTTGCTGGTGGAAATGGGTTTAAAGAAAGAAAACATTACCGTCAACGACCGTTTCGGCATTATCTACAAAGGTCGTGTCGACGAAATGAACCCGTACAATGCAGCGTATGCGATTGAAACCGACGCACGCACGCTCGACGACGTAATGGATGGCGTTGACGTATTTTTAGGCTTATCCGCGCCGCGTGTATTGAAACAGCACCACGTTAAAGTCATGGCGGCAAACCCGCTGATTTTGGCATTGGCAAATCCAGAGCCGGAAATCCGCCCCGAATTGGTGTACGAAGTACGCCCCGATGCAATCATGGCTACCGGACGCAGCGATTACCCCAACCAAGTGAATAACGTCTTGTGCTTCCCGTTCTTGTTCCGTGGCGCGTTGGACGTGGGCGCGACCGAAATCAATGAGGCAATGAAAATCGCGGTGGTCGAAGCGATTGGCGATTTAGCCATGCGCGAAGCTTCCGACGCGGTGGTTTCCGCTTACGGTGGTAAAGCCTTTAGCTTTGGGCGCGAATACCTGATTCCGAAGCCATTCGACCCACGCTTAATGACGATTATTCCGCCGCGTGTCGCCAAAGCCGCGATGGATACGGGTGTCGCGACGCGCCCGATTACCGACTTCGACGCTTACCAACGCCAATTGGATACTTTCGTCACCCGTTCTGGCATGGTAATGAAACCGGTATTCGATCTGGCAAAAGCGCAACCGCAACGCATTGTGTTTGCGGAGGGCGAATCACAGCGCGTGATTAATGCGGTACAAATTCTGGTCGATGACGGTATTTGTAAACCAATTCTGATTGGCAACCCCGACAATATCCGCCGCAATATTGAAACTTACGGTTTGCGTTTGACCATTGGTAAAGACATTGAAGTGGTCGACCCACGCAATAACCCGAATTACCAAAAACACGTCGATGAATTGTATGCCGTGCAATGCCGCCGTGGGGTAACACCAGCGTATGCACGCCGTGTGATTACCTCGCGTACCACGCAATTAGCGTGCGTGATGGTACGTTGTGGTGATGCGGATGCGATGCTGTGCGGGGTTGAAGGTAATTTGATTTCGCATTTGCATTACGTGCGGGATTTGATCGGAGCGCGTCCCGGTTTGACGGATGTGGCAGCCGTGACCATGCTGATTTTGAAACGCGGCACGTACTTCCTCACCGATACACACATTAACATTGACCCCACGCCGGAACAGTTAGCCGATAACGTCGCCTTGGCAGCAGAATTGGTGACAGGCTTTGGTTTAGAACCCAAAGCGGCATTGCTGTCGCATTCCAACTTCGGTAGCCGCATGAGCGAATACTCTGGCAAAGTGCGCCAAGCGTTGGAAATCGTGCGTGAGAAATACCCACACATTCTCGCCGAAGGTGAAATGCACGCCGATGCAGCCTTGTCGCAAGAAGTGCGTGATCGTTTGTTCAAAAACTCTGCGTTTGCAGGCGAAGCGAACTTGCTGGTTTGCCCTGATTTAAACTCAGCGAACATTGCTTACAACCTAACGAAAACCCTCGCCGATGGTTTACCCGTCGGACCCATGCTGGTCGGAACCAACTACCCCGCTCACATCCTCACTGAAAGCACCACCGTGCGCGGCATTGTCAACATGGCAGCCTTCGCCGCCGTTGATGCCATCAGCCGTCGCGGGTAAGCGGTAAAAACCTGACGGCGCGTCGTGCGTAACACCGCCGTTTAGCCATTAAACGGAACAGCGGAAGCGTGGCAAATTAAATCCCCGCTTCCCGCAGCCCCTCCAACAACAAAACCAACTCCGCCGCTAATTCGTAGTGCAACTCCTCATCCTCTGCCAAAGCCAAAGCCAAATCCCGTTCCCCGGCGATAATCGCTTGCAGCTTGTGCAGGAAGTTTTTGTTGTCTTGTGCAGGATTAGCGAGCGCATTTGTAATCATCTGTTCAACCTCCGCCGTATCCCCCTGCTGTATTGCCTGCCCCACAGCCAAAGCCAAACGCCCGCCACCGCTATGATTCTCCCCACCATCCCGCCGATACGCCAGAAACGCCGCCAGTGCCTGTTGCCGTGCCTCGTGGGCGGCTGGTGGATTGCCGCTGGCTTGTTCCAGATTGTGCAGGATTTGCCATGTTTTCCACGGTTCAGCCGCATGACCAAATGCCTGCTTGCACTCAATTGCCCGTAGCAGTTCCGGGCGTGCTTCGTCATAGCGTTGGAGTTTGATCAAGGTATCCGCGAGGTTGTTACGTGCAAAACCTTCATAGCGCAAATCCCCCAACGCCACATACATGCCCGCTGCCTGCCGATAAAAACTCACTGCCTGTTCCGGGCGATTCCACTCATCATAAAGATTGCCCAGTTCACCCAAGCTACCCGCTTCACCCGCCTTATTGCCCTGCTGACTTTCAATCGACAGGGACTGCCGATACGCCTGCTCAGCCTGTGCAAAGTCGCCTGCATTATTGTGCGTCATCCCGATCTGATGCCAAATCGTTGCCACAGTACCCGGTTCATTCAGTTGCTGGAACAGTGTCAGTGCTTGCTGATAGCCTTGCAGGGCATCGGCATAGCGTTTTTGCAACATACGTGTGGTAGCAAGCTGGATTTTGCCTACCGCAACCTGCCGCGTATTTTCCAGTTTTTCGGATTGTGTAATGGCTCCCTGATAAGCCGCTGCCGCAGCTTCCAGTTGCCCCAAGGCTTGCAGGCAATTGCCCTGTTCCCCCAAGGCTACGGAAGCCATCCTTGACCTGTGTTCCCCCAAGGCTTCAAAACGCCGTTGCGCTTCCTGCAAATAGGGCAAGGCTTGTGCGGCTGCTCCGCCTGTTTCCAATATCCTCCCCAACAGGATGTGCGCCATCGCCAGATCGTAATCTGCTCCGGCATACGCCTGTTCTCCAGCCTGCTGGCACTGCTGCAACAAGGCTTGTGCTGCCTGCAAAGCGGCTTGCAGATCACCCTGCTGCAACAGGCGTTCAATGTTCATGCGTTCGTTTTCAAAGCGGGCATGACTCCACTCGCCCAAAGCCTGCGCTGCCTGCTTGCGCCATGCCACCACCTGCGCCAGTGCCTGTGGTTGGTGCAGGGCTGCCAGCAATTGCTCGACACTGTCTGCCTTGTCAGCCACCACTTCCGCCGCCACGCTTTCGGCTTGCAAATCCGCCACCAGCGTTTGCAGATAAGCCATTAGGTTGGGCAGTTCCAGTTGGGTGAGTTGTGCTGCCAGCTTGGTATCTTTGAAACGCTGCTGATAGAGAAAATCCACCAGTTTCCCCATCACTTCCCGCCAGCGTTGCCGATAGCCCTCGCGCTGTTGCACTGTCAGCTCTAAATCAAGTGTCGCAGGCAAGGCTGGATCAAGGCGGATGTAGCCGTAGTCGCCGATGAGTTGTGCCAGACCGACTTCGATTAGCTCGCGGATGACATTGCCAATTTGGTCGATATCAACGTACAAAACATAAGCAATTGTCAAACTTCCACCATCCTGAAACACTGCCAGCCCGGCAATCTGCTCCCGCACGTCCGGCGACAGCCGCCGCAGGGAGAGTTCGACGCTGGCGAACAGCGACAGTTCGCGCTGCCCCGGATGGCGTTGTTCCAGCTCCTGCATGATTGCCCGCACATTCGCGGTGGTCGCCGTCACCCCGCGCTGTGCCAGTTCCCGCGCCAGCAGCACCAATGCTCGCGCATGGCAACCGACCGAACCCACCAGATCGTCCACTTCCTGCGGCGTATTGCCCTGATCATCATGGCGCAGGTGCAAACCTTCGTTGTTCATCACCTGCATCACCAATGCCTTGGCATCCGTCACGCTCAACGCCCCCAGTACAATCTCGCGGGCGGTGTGGTGGAACGGCGCAGGCAACGCCTCACGGGTAGTAAACAGAAGGTGGGAGAGAGGGAGCAGCTTTACCAATACTCCAAACACCGCCCCCACATTCCCCTCATCCGCCAACAATGCCTCCACATTATCCACCACAATCAACACGCGCTCGTTTTCCAGCACCCGCCGGATTGCCTGCAAGGCTTTATCGGTGTCGCTGGCGTATTCCGCTGCAAAATTGTGATTCGGGTTAACCAGTTGCTGGAGCAGTTGTTCCAGCACGTAGTCGGGGTGGGTGTACTGCTCGACGCTGACGAAGGCGCACCGCTCGAAGCGGCGGCTTTGCACCAGCCACCGCGCCAGCTCCACCGCCAACGTGGTTTTGCCTTCGCCTCCTCGTCCCCGGATTACTGCATAAGGTTGTTGTTCCAGCAGGCGTTCCACGGTCAATAATTCGCGGCTACGTCCAACAAACTTGTATTCGTGTTCTGGTAACTTACCAAGCCGCGTCTGGCGTTGTTGCGCTGTCATCAGTTGCGCGGTAGCGGATGGCAGCCGTGCGAACAACTGCGGGTCGTGCTGTTCCTGATACAAAATCGGCACGAACCAATCCTGCAAGTGCAAATCGCCCGCCCCCATGATCGGCAAACGAAAGCTGTTGAAGCGTAAATCGTTTTGCCCCGCCAACATTGCCGCCCCCACACGCTTGCCCTGCGCCAATGCTTGGTAGAACTGCGTAACGAAACGTTGCGCACTCACCACCAACACGCTGTGGGTCATGGCAATAACGGAGGCAATGCCTGCTTCCAACAATTTCGCCGCCACAGAGGCATTCGGGTCAGCCGTGGTTTGCGCGGTTTGGCAGGCTTCCAAAAACACCAACGGAATGCGGGAATCGCGCAGCAGTTCCGCCAGCTTATCGGCGTGTACCAATTGCATCCTGCGGTTTTTCAACTCATGGCTGTCCTGCGGGTCTTCAAAACACAATGCACCAAGACCGTGTTGCACGTCATACACACCATGCCCATTGAAATGCACAACGTGGTAAGGCGTACCAGCCTCACGAGCGCGGTGCAGTTCCTTGCGCAACGCAGGCAAAGTCGCGGGGGTCAGCAGCGTTAATGCCACCAAATCCCCCAAACTTGCCACCGCTTGCACCAATGGCAAAGCACTGGCGCGGTGGTCGATGTAGCCCACCCCGTCTTGTTCTGGGCGTGCCGTTACCAACAAAATCCGCAACGGCAAAGCCAATAAACTGGGTAACTGATGGTCGTAATTCGGTAAACGGCGGCGTACCGTTGCTGGATTCGCCCCATCGCTGAGGTAGCCTTTACCATCGTGCAGCAATTCCCACGGCAAGGATTGCAAACGACTGGCGGCAATATTCGCTTGGCTTTGTTCATCGTCGCTCGCGCCTTCCGGCAACACTGCATCCACGCGCACCGAAATCCGCCGTTCCACAGCACTACGCACTTGTTGCCACGCAGTTAATACCGTGCAAGCCGCTTCCAGACCCAATACCGCATCAAACAACGCCTTGCCCCATTGCGGCAATTGCGCTGCGGTACGTTGCGCGCGTTCGTGGAACAAGCCGACAGGCCATTGGTAATACGCTTCCAAATACCAACGCAGTTCGTCCTGTTCGATTTGCCCGATGGGGGCAATGAAGCGGAACGGGCGGCTTTTGACTTCGCGTTCTTTACTGAGATCAGCCGGGGTGTAAAGCAAAGTTGCCCGTGCACTGAGTTGTTCACTGCCATTGGCATGACGTGTCAGGCTGGGTTCGGAGAGTTCCAGCAGCAATTCGGCAAGGGGTTTGTTTTCGACTTGCTGCTCTGTTGGCAAATCGTCGGGCAAGCGTTCGCCGAGGGCGGCGAGGATGCGCGGCATTGCTTCCTGCAATTTGCCGACTTCCAGCTCGATCTTTTCGCCAGCGAGTTCTTCATCAAACCACATGCCCAACGCAGCAGGCAGAATGCCGGGTAACAATAACGGGATGACCGTTACGCCTGCTTGCTCGGCTAAACGAACTTCCTTGCGTACCCACGATGAATTGACGGTATGGGTGCTAATCACCATTAAGACATGGCGGGCGGTGCGGATGGCTTCGGCAACTTCCGGCCAAAGTTTGTCGCCGCCGCGCAAATTACGCGAATCGACCCAAACGTTAAGGTGGTGCTGTTCCAGCTTTTCACGCAATTGCTTGACGAAGGCATCGTCAGCGGTCGCGTGCGAAATGAAAATATGGCGAGTGTCAGTCATAGCAAGCCCGTCCTATTGAATTAATGCATAGCATATCCTTAGCAAATTCAATAATCACCTCATCGCTGATTCTTTTCCACGCGCTAACGTCCCCACAATGATTAGGGTTTTGTATAGCTCAGGCATGAATATTGCTTGGTTTCTCGCGTAGATAAATAAATTGGAATACAGACTTGCGAGGATCACCATCCAACCCCAAAACTGTGCATCCCGCACCACTACAATGAGCGTTCATGTCGCGTAATAGGCATCACAACCGATTGTTTTGTCGTTTATTTAAGCAAAATACGCATCTTATTCGTGCATGTCAGTCTGAAAGGAAATCAGCATGGTTAATCGGCATCACACCACCGTTAGCAGTTCCGCATCACCTTTCGCAACACTGCGCTCTTTGCAGCGCAATGAAACCAATATCAGCTCGTTAACCAAAGGGGTGTGGCTACGCTCACTCACGGGCTTGTTGTTAATTGCGATTCTTTCCACCACCACCTTTTTTATCTTGCACAGCGTCCTGAGCATTAACCAAAGTAGCGGGACAATTGTGAACGTCAGTGGACGACAGCGCATGTTGTCGCAACGCGGCGCATTGTTTTCCTTGAAGTTAATCACCACCACCGACACAGAAGAACGCAAAGAATTGCGCGGCAAACTCAAAGATGTGGCGGATTTAATGCTGAAATCGCACGATGGTTTGACCAAAGGCAGTCTGGAATTAGGCTTGCCGGATAAACTGTCGACAGACATGCAACATTTGTATTTTGACCCGCCCGACGAACTCGATAAACAAGTACGGCAATACATCGATAACATTAACCAATTGATTGCCGATGTGGATAACGATGCCGCCACTTACGATAACCAACACCTGCAATACATCCTTACCGTTGCCCCCGGCAAACTTCTCAAAACCCTCAATGCCGCTGTCGTGCAATACGAGAAAGAAGCTGGAGCAGAAGTCCAACGCGCTATTTTGTATGAGAAAATCGTTTATGGCGTGACCTTACTCGCCTTGCTGTTAGAAGCCTTCTTAATCTATCGTCCCTTGGTGAATCGGGTCAAAACCACCACGGAAAAACTGGTACGCCAACAGCAATTCAGCGACCGCGTGGTCGATACTTCGCAAGCCTTAATCATTGGTTTGAATGGCAGCGGGCAAGTGCTGTTATTCAACCAATACAGCCAACAATTAAGCGGTTATAACGAAAGCGAAGTGGTGGGATACGACTTCATGGCGACGTTTATTCCACCCGCTGAACGTGCAGCGTTGGCACAAATCTACGCGGATTTGTTCACAGGCAAACCCAATCGTCGCTTGGAAACGCCATTACTCACCAAAGATGGCAAAACCCTGACGATTGAATGGTCGAATACCCTGCTTTCCGACCCGATTAGCAAAAAGCCGCTGCTGTTATTGGCAACGGGCGTGGACATTACCCAACGCAAACAAGCCGAACAGGATTTACAAGCCGCACTCGACAAAACCGCTGCCTTAAGTGCGCGATTGCAGGAAGAAGTGTCGCACGCCGCGTTGCTACAACGTGCCTTATTACCACCGCCAGAAGTGAGCTTACCCGGTTTGAAAGGGCTGGCAAAACTCACCACTTCCACCGAGGTCGGCGGCGATTATTACGATTATTATGAAGTAGATGGCTATCACGCCGTGTTCTTCATTGGCGATGTCAGCGGGCATGGCGTGGCTTCGGGTACATTGGTAAGTGCGGCGAAAATGAGCGTGCATCAATTAGCCAATCACGGTGAAACCGACCCCGCCGTTGCTTTAGAACACCTCAACGAAGCTTTGCTCACCGCCAGCCACGACAGCATGTTCATGACCATGTTGTGCTTTAGCTTTGATAGCCGTAGCGGACGGTTGCGCGTTGCCAATGCGGGGCATTCTTTCCCTTATTTGTGGATGGATAGCGAACAAGCATGGGGCATGATCGAAGCGGAAGGCGTGCCGTTGGGTCGTGTTGCCGAACCGCAATACGTCGCGATTACGCTCGACATGACCCCGAAAGATCGTTTGTTCCTCTACACCGACGGTTTGATTGAGGAAGAAAATGCCGCTGGCGAACCGTTTGGTTACGAGCGGGTGGAAGATTTATTGTATGAAATCGCTACTTTACCGCTGGATACCGCGCGGGATCACCTGTTCACCGCACTGCAACAGCATTGCCAACGCGACACGTTCAGCGATGACGTTACCTTGCTGTTCATGGAACACACCGAGCGCGTCACCCTTAGCGCACCTGTGCCAGTACGGCGCATGGATACCCGCGAAATCATTCAACTCGATGCGCTAACCCTTCTTGATCAGCCGCAACTGCCGGAACATTTATCACGCCAACACATTGTGGTGACGTATGAAGCGGGGCAAATCGCCGATTTGATTGTGCCGCTGTGCCAAACGGGGGTACGGCGCGTGTTACCCAGCGAACAGGCATTCTTACGCGAATTGGGTTGGCAGAATTTGCTACAACAGCATCACCTTGTGGCAGAAGATGACATTTACCAATGGCTACCCGCCGCCACTTTACAGCGCGAATGGGTATTGGGGCATAGCGAAGAAAAAAGTTTCGTGATGCAGGAAATTGTTGGCTTATTAGCCGAAACAGGGCAAGTTCCCAACGAAACCCAAGACATTGTGCTGTTGATGGCGGATGAATTGATCGAAAATAGTCTCTATGGCGCACCGTTGGACGAGTGGCAACAAAAGCTTTACCACAAAGGTCAAAGCCGTGAGGTCGCGCCAGCGGAAGGCATTCGTGTCACTTTATTACAAAATACTGAACGTTTAGGTCTAATGGTGACAGACCATTGGGGAACATTGACCCCCGTTACCTTCCTCAATCGTTTGGTGCTGAATCTTGCCCAGCAAGGCATTGAAGCGGGTATCGGTGGCGCGGGCATGTATTTAATGTGGCGCATGTGCGATTACCTGCAAATTCGTGTGTTGCCGCAACAGCAAACCCAAATTACCTTGTTGTGGTCGTTGCACGATGTACCGGACGATGAACGTGACAGTGGCTTCCAGTTCTTTTATCACAATGAACTCAACGAACGCTTGCTCGTCGAGGCAGAGTATGAGGAAACCGCAGCGTATACCGCTAATACCCCTAGCACCACCGGCACGGATGCCACGACGTATACTATTACGCCATCACCGCTTAGCGAGGAATACGCATGACGGAAGCATCAACACTAAAAATCGACACCGTTATTGATCACAGTACCAGCCATGTCACGTTTCACCTGAGTGGGGAAATGGATGTCACGGCGGGCACAGCGTTTGCCCAATTAGACGGTTCGCAACCCATGCGCAAAGCCATTCTCGACTTTACCCACGTTACGCGGGTAAATTCGATGGGTTTAGCGCAGCTCCTGCGTTTGTTGGAACAATGGCGATGCCAGCGAATTAGCATGGAAGCGTGCAACATGAACCGCACCATTAGCATGTTGTTCAAAATGACGGGCATGAACCGTTATTTTAGTGAGAATGTCACCGCACAGAACATTGCACCGCTCAACCATTCCGCACCGCCGTCATCAACCAATGGCTTAATCACGCCCGCCAGCGGACTCAATGGCGGCAATCCACGAATGCCCGCTACCGCACGCCCCGCCCCTGCTAATCGTGCTGCCCCACCGCAATTACGCCGCGTGGCGCGTAATACGCCACCGCCAGCTGTTGCCACGGCGAGTACACCCACCAGCAAAATGACCTTCTCAGTCAGCTTGCAAAGCAACCAACAACTAACAGGGTGGTATTACCTCAACACCCTGTTACAACGCGCTTTGGATCGCCCAATTGCCATGAGCATTAACCAATTGGGTGCGAATACCGAACTCGCCAAACAAGCATTGGTGTTTGCCAAACCGTTTGATGCCTGTGCCTTAATGACTAAGCATCACTTTTTACCCGTGGTACAACCGCAAGATGACACCGATGAAGTCAGCATTATTGTGCGCCAAACTGACCAAGGAAAAAGCATTACCGATTTCCCGCAAGCGAAAGTGATTACCGCCGTTGAAACGAATTTCGTGTTTCTGTTGGGGCGATTTTTCTGCGATGAATACGGGCTGGATTCCGCACAATTGCAATACGCCTTCACGGGTAATGAAATCACCGCCCTGAAAGCCTTATTGAATGGCAATGCCGATATGCTGTTCATGTTGAAAAAGAATTACCATCAGCTTTCGCGCCTCAGCCGTGAAGCTACCCACGTTTTGAACGAAAGCGAAACCGGATTGGCTTACCACATGCTGCTGATCGCGCCAGAATACCAAGCCTTACGCCCGCAACTCACGCAAGCCTTGCTCGACCTCAGCCAACACGACAAAGGAGCGCAAGTCTTGAATGATTTGGGAATTCAGGGCTGGAATGTCCCCAAAGATGATGAAATCAATATGCTATTAATGCTGTATCACCGCTACGTGGCAGCATAAGCGTTAGATTGTGCGAAAGTGTTCCCGCTCTAGACCATACTTCTTCATCTTATCCGCCAAGGTTTTGCGCGGTAAGTCTAGAGCATCCATCACCGCACGGGTATTGCCTTTGTAACGGTTTAAGGCTTGCTCAATCAGGGTTTTTTCAAAGCACGACACTTGTTCCACCAACGACATGCCATCCAGCTTTTCGTCGGAATTCATCAAAGCGGCTAAATCGAAGTTATACGCCTCACCCAACAGCACGTAGCGTTCGGCAATATTGCGCAATTCACGAATATTCCCCGGCCAATCATGCCCCAATAACACATGCAATGCTTGGCTATTCAGTGGTGGCACTTCGGTTTCACCACGCGCTGCCGCCACTAATACAAAATGCTGGAATAACAAGGGAATGTCTTCACGCCGCGCACGCAAGGGGGGAATTTCTAACGTCACCACATTCAAGCGGTAATACAAATCCAAACGGAATTCTTCGCGTTCTGCGGCTTCTTTCAAATCCGTTTTGGTCGCGGCAATCACACGAATATCCAATGGAATCAGCTTATTCGACCCCAAACGTTCGATTTTGCGCTCTTGCAATACGCGCAGTAACGGGGCTTGCGTGGCTAAGGGCATTCCTTCGATTTCATCCAAAAACAGCGTGCCGCCATCGGCGTGTTCAAACTTACCAATGCGTTTGCCTTTCGCGCCGGTAAACGCACCGGCTTCGTGCCCAAACAATTCGCTGTCGAGCAAACTGCCGGGAATCGCCGCGCAGTTAATCGCCACGTAATTGTGGTTGCGGCGCTTGCTTTGTTCGTGAATCGAACGAGCCACCAATTCTTTGCCCGTACCTGTTTCGCCCCAAATCAGTACATCCGCATTCACATTAGCAATGCGCGTAATCATTTTACGCAAATTCATGATGACTGGGGTTTGCCCAATAATGCGTGGACCGGGGCGGGTTTGATTGGCTAAAGCTTCTTTGAGGGCGCGATTTTCCAGCGTCAAACGGCGTTTTTCGGCGGCGCGTTTAATCACTTCCAATAATTGTGCATTGGAAAACGGTTTTTCCAGTAAATCATAACCACCTGCACGCATGGCAGTTACAGCGGTTGCAACATCAGCGTGCCCACTAATCAGAATCACGGGTAAATCGCGGTCAATTTTTAAAGCGCGTTGCAGAAATTCCAGACCGTCCATGCCCGGCATACGAATATCCGACACCACTACACCGTCAAAATCGGGCGGCAAATGGGTTAAATGGTTTAAAGCCGCGCTGGCGTGTTCAAAGGTTTCAACATCAAACCCCGCTAACATCAAGGATTGCGCCGTAGCATCGCGCACGGCTTTTTCATCATCGACCAAGATAATGCGTTTAATGACGACGCTGCTAGGATTATTATTAGTCATGGTTACGGCTGCTCGTGGTGGCTGTCGGTAGCGTTAGGGTAAACACTGCACCGCCTTCGGGGGCGTTTTGCACACGTAAATCACCGTGCATATCACGCGCTAGACGGTAGGAAATGGATAACCCTAAACCCAAACCTTTGCCAATGGTTTTGGTGGTGAAAAAGGCTTCAAATACCTGTTGGCGAATAGTATCGCTGATCCCCGCACCATTATCACGCACTTGTACGCAGACATGCGCTGCCGTTTGTCCATCCTGTTGTGATTGTTCCACCACGCTTAATGTCACCCAGACCTGCTGTTCGGCTTGGTCTTGTACCGCCTCCACCGCATTGGTGAGCAGGTTCACCAAAATTTGTTCCAACCACACCTGATCCGCTTGCACATAACGGGCGTTTTCGCGGCGTTCCTGCTGCACCACCACCGCCGTTTGTGCCAGTTTCGGCTGCACAATGCTGAATGCCGAATCCAAGGCTTGGTACACATCACAACGTTCAATCTGCCCCGTACTTTTGCGTGAAAAAGCTTTTAACTGGCGGGTAATCGCAGCCATGCGTTCGGTTAACCCAACAATTTCGACCAAATTACTGCGGACAATCGTGGTTTTACCAATGTCCAAAAACTGCACCGCATTATCGGCATAAGCGCGAATCGCGGTGAGCGGGTTATTGATTTCGTGGTTAATCCCCGCCGAAAGCTGTCCTAATGCTGCCATTTTTGCAGCTTGCACCAGTTCTTCTTGGGTTTTGCGTAATTCACGGGTGCGTTCTTCAACTTTGGCGGCTAATTCACTGCGGGCGTGTTGCTCATACTCACGTCGTTGCCGCTGATTTTTCCACAGCAAATACACCAAGAGCACACTTAACACCAACATCATACCGGCTAAGGATAGCGCGATAACCACAGAGCGTGTGACACGGCTTTCATCTGCCAATAAGTACAATTGCCAACCTGCACTCGTATCCATGTCGTAATGCAAGACCAAGTACGGCACACCATTGGCACGTATCTGCTGATGCGATTGGCGTGGTCGAATCACGACATCTCGTAGCGGCTTAATCGCTATATCGACATAGCGTTGGTCTTGACGCAGTTCAGCTAAGCGGCGTGATGACAATGCTTGCAATGATGCGTAAAGCCATCCCCCTTGGCTGGACATAAAAATAATATCGTCCGCATCCGTGACCACGAATTCCATGTTTGGGAATGACCACGCACTTTCCATGTCATCCACATCAATTTTCACGGTCACGACCCCTAAAATCGTTCGTGGTATTGAGGGTGTTACCGCGTTGTAAACCGGAGCAGAAAAATAATAGCCGCGTTCTTTAGAAGTCGTCCCCAAGGCAAAGTAATGCGCGATTCGCCCCTGCATGGCTTGCTGGTAATACGGACGAAAATTGAAGTTACGCCCAATAAAAGGCAAAGGAGCTTGCCAATTACTCGTAGCAACGGTTAAGCCATCTGGGCGCATTAAGTAAATCACCGAGGTGTGAGCAATCGTATTGAGTTGCTCTAGGTAACGATTCATCGCATCCAGCATGATGGCATCAGTGGGCGCATGAGGGGATTGCGCTGTCAAAAATGTTCGGACTTCTTGTTCTTCAGCCAATAATGCTGGCAGGTAAGCATGACGTTTTAATGCGGAATCTAACTGCCCATGCCATTGCAACAATAAGCTGCTGGCATCACGTTCTAACACTTGTAACGCGCTTTGCCGCACGGTTTGGTAAACCGTGAGCAAGGTAATCAAAGAAAACAGGGCTAATAACCCTAAAATGGACATCCCCGCTGAGGGCGGGGATAGTTTCGGGAATGACAATAGCGTGCGCAACTTATTGCACAAGTTCAACCTTTACCTTACCCGTGCCACGACCCACTAAACCGATCTCACGCGCAGCCGCTTTGGATAAGTCGACAACACGCCCGTACTTGGAAAAACCACCACGGTCATTCACTTTCACTTCGACGGAACGGTTATTGTGCAAATTGGTAACACGGATCTTACAACCGAATGGCAAACTACCGTGCGCACACGTCAGTTTATCTTGGTCGAAACGTTCACCACTGGCGGTTCGACCACCGTCAAATTTATCGCTGTAGTAAGAGGCTTTACCGACTTGCAGCACGCGCCCAGCTTTTTTCTCTTCTTTTGGCTCGGCGGCAGCAGCTTGGTAAGCAGCCGGAACGCTGGCTTTCGCACTTTTCACCCCGACTTGGCGCGGAATTTCGTAAGAAACAGCGTGCGCAGCGGTTTTATTGCCTAGCTTGTGCTTGGTATTTTCGTCACTGGCTTGGCGTGCGGTTTTGTGTTGCTTGGTTGACGTATCAGCTTGGTGTAACGCTTGTTTATTATGCTTATCCGCGCGTTTTTCTGCTGGTTTTACCGATTTTTCAGAATGTGTAGCAACTTTCGTGGCTTTAGCCGAGGAATGTGCCGCTGGGCGTGTCTGTTGGTGTGATGCTACTTTGTGCTTGTCAGCTTTAGCGTGTTTTGCGTCAGCAGAATGCTTGGTGGTGTGTTTGTCGGTGTGCTTATTGACGAGTTCCGCAGCGTGTTGTTGGTGATGCTTGGAAGCGATTTTGTCAGGTTTGGCAGCGTGCTTTTCAGCATGTTGGACGGTTTTTGCGTTATGTTGGGGCTTATCGACTTTGCTGTGTTTTGCGGGGTGTTCCTCCTTGTGTTTCTCTGTTTTATGCTTGGTTTCTGGTTTATGTTTCGCTTCTTTCTCTTTGTTTTTGTTGATCTTCTTTATCTTGACTGCTACTGGTTTTCCACTCGACTTTTCCTTAGCAATTGCTGGAGCGGGCATACCCAGAACCCCAGTTAAAGCGATAATGGCAACACCTGTTACCGCCCTCTGCGCTGTCGGACAAAGCAATGATTTTATTGACCGTTTCATGTCATTTTTCTCACAACTACTCACTAAATGTTGCAAGAATAACACGCAATCAGGCTTTGTAAAATACTGATTGTTGCCGCATGATATTGTTCTGTATGTAAATTTGTAGTTTTTTGAAACGTTTTCATGTCACACATGTCTATATTTATGGTCGATGTGACAATTTTTTATTACGCGGGCTACAATATCTAGGTTTTCCTGAACGCTTGTCAGGAGCAGGGATGTTTTTTCAGATGGCAACTTTTACGGGTGGGGAATTTATGCGGATCCGACAGTTCGGTTCAATTGTTTTGTTATCAGTTTCACTAGCAGCTTGTAGCTCGCAAACGACACAACCTAATGTAACTGGCAGCATTTCTGGGGAAGACAGCGGTTATAGCAACACGACACCCGCTTCCAAGCCTCAAGCCCAACCCTCTGCGAGCCGTGAACCGGCAGTGGTACTACAGCCATCGAAAAGCTACGCTCCTGAGCACAGTTACACACAAGCTTCCCCCACGCCCTTAAGTTCCGGCGGGGATAAGATGTACCGTGGCCCCGGTAAGATGAATCGTTTGCCGGACAGCATTGCCGCTGGTTTGCAATTACGCGGGCTACCCGAACAAAACCTTGGTGCGTATGTACGCCCTGCTACGGGTGGACAACCCTTGCTGGCTTCTTATGCGGATCAACCACGCAATCCAGCTTCCACCATGAAGCTCGTCACCAGTTACACCGCCTTGGGTGTATTAGGACCAACCTACCGTTTCCCTACAGAAATCTACACCACAGGCAATGTCGCGGGTGACACGCTGCAAGGCGACGTGATTATCAAAGGTTACGGCAACCCCGATTTCCGCGAACGAGATTTCCGTGAATTGCTGCAAGCCCTGCGTGGACGTGGCATTCGCAACATCGCGGGCAACTTCATTATCGACAAAACCTACTTCGATGTGCCGTATCAAGCCCCTATCGACGAAAACGTTGGGGCGGCTTACAACGCCTTACCCGAAGCCTTGTTGTATAACGAGCGCGGCAGTTGTTATGAAATCAGTGGCAAAGCCGGACAAGTACAACGCATCTGCCCGATTGCTCCACGCAATAGCAATGACTTAAACGCTAACTTATTCGGCGACTTCTGGCGCATTTGGGTGGGGGAAATGGGCGGACGCATGGGTGGCGGTTTACAAGTCCAAGCAACGCCGAGCGGCGCACAATTGGTTCACACGCAATTGTCTGATCCACTGCGCGACATCATTGTGGAAATCAACAAAGACAGCAACAACGTCATGGCACGTCAATTGTTACTCGCATCAGGTGCGAAACAATTTGGCGCACCGGGTACAACGCAAAAAGGTGCGGCTGCCGTTGGGCAATGGTTGGAAAGCCGTGGTTTGCACTTCAACCATTTGCGCATTGAAAACGGTTCAGGCTTAAGCCGTGTGGAACGTATTTCCGCGCGTGAAATGGGTGAAATGCTGGTCGATGTGTACAACAGCCCTTACCGTGACGACTTAATGCGTTCAATGGCGGTGCTGGGCGTGGATGGTACGGTGAAAAATCGTCTGAAAAACTTGGCGGGACGTGGCAAATTCAAAACCGGAACATTGCGCGATGTGCGGGCATTGGCTGGCTATTTGAATGCAGCGGATGGGCAAACTTACGTTATCGCCTTGCTGCACAACGATGCCAATATTCGTGCAACAGCGAAAGAAGTGCATGATGACACGGTGGAATGGGTTTACTACGGTAGCCGCAGTAACTTCGCCAGCAACTAAGACGCAAGCATTGGTGCGTAACGCAACGTTACGCCGCTTGTCAATATGATACAGGCTTGACCTTGATCTATATCCCCAAGGTCAGCCCAACAATAATCAGCAATACCCAACCTAACATCTCCATCACGTCATTCAGCGGTAACTGAAGGATCGTGACCTGATAAAAGATAGCGATCAATAACACAGGCATTGCACTGTGCAGATTATCCATCATACTGTTAAATAACGTGTTGATAGTCTTGATCATACATTCCCAGCCCTTTAAAACATCGTTCCAACCTAGCCATTAACCATTTTTATACTACCATAATCACAGAATGAAAATATGTGATTACTTAGCAAGCAAACTACTTAGTTAGAAGCGCGTTTGATTGATTTATTATTAGGCAATCTCGAACGTAAAACGTTCACACCCCTGAGAATAAAAAAATCAGGGATGGGGAACAAGCTAAATTACTTTATCAGGGGATGACTAGATTTTAGCCCAGAGATCGTGCTCATCAGCGTGGGTAATGTGCACCTGCACAAACTCGCCGACGGGCAGTTCAACACCTTCGATAATGACCTGACCATCAATTTCCGGCGCGTCACGATGACTCCGCGCAATGCTTACACCATCGCCCGCCTCATCAACCAATACAGTCATGGTCTTACCGACTAAACGGCTGAGTTTGGCGGCACTGATTTCCGCTTGGAATTCCATAAAGCGTTCCAAACGTTCCTCTTTGACTTCCTCTGGCACTGCATTCGGCAAGTCATTGGCGGGCGCACCATTCACAGGCGAATAAGTAAAAGCACCTACACGGTCGAGTTCGGCTTCTTCTAAAAAGTCGAGCAAGGTATCAAAATCTTCTTCGGTTTCGCCGGGGAAGCCAACAATGAATGTGCTACGAATCGCTAAATCGGGGCACGTTTGTCGCCAGTTCTGAATACGCTCCAACACTTTTTCGGCATGAGCAGGACGACGCATGTTTTTTAACACGCTAGGGCTAGCATGTTGGAAGGGAATGTCGAGATACGGCAGGATTTTGCCTTCCGCCATCAAGGGAATCAGGTTATCAACGTGCGGATACGGGTAAACGTAATGCAAACGTACCCACACCCCCAATTCGCCCAAGGCTTCGGCTAATTGTTGCGAATGGGTTTTGAGCGGGCGACCTTTCCAGAACCCAGTGCGGTATTTGGTGTCGATGCCATACGCGCTGGTATCTTGCGAAATCACCAGTAATTCTTTCACACCTGCATTCACCAGATTTTCCGCTTCTTGCATCACATCGCCAATCGGACGCGATACCAAATCACCGCGCAATGACGGAATAATGCAGAACGAACAACGGTGATTACAGCCTTCGGAAATCTTCAGGTAAGCGTAATGACGCGGGGTTAAGCGCACGCCTTGCGGTGGCAATAAATCCATGTACGGGTCGTGTAACGGCGGTAAATGCGTGTGTACCGACTGCATCACCGCTTCGTAGGCATGAGGCCCCGTCACTGCTAATACATTCGGGTAAGCTTCCAGCACCGTGTCAGCGTTTGCTCCCAAACAACCCGTAACAATAACTTTGCCGTTTTCGTTGAGGGCTTCGCCAATCGCTTCGAGCGACTCGGCAACCGCTGAATCAATAAAGCCGCAAGTATTCACCACGACCAAATCGGCAGAATCGTAATCACCGCTAATGGCATAACCTTCGGCGCGTAACTGCGTGAGGATACGCTCAGAATCGACCAAGGCTTTCGGGCAACCAAGACTGACGAAACCGACGCGGGGTGAAGCTTGTTTCATAATGCGAACCTGAACACAACAAAATACGGAAAGCTGGCAATCATACCCGATCCCCACGAATTATGCTGCTCATGGACTTATCAAGCCCACGAAAAAGGCATTCGTAAAACCTGATACACTACATCTTGTGTCAAGTTTTGTGGAGACGGCACTAGAGTTATGCACAGCACCCTATATGTAGTGAATCCACCACAATTAACGACCTCAAATGCACCCATGCCTTGCCCAATCCAACCAAGCGATTGATTTTAAAGTATTTTTTTGTAGCTATATTTTTAGCCAATGTGTGGTAAATCCTTATGAAACAATACTTACGAATCGTGAATTTAAAGTTATCCACAAAGTTATCCACAGGTTCTGGGGATAACCTAGGTAACAGTATGATTACAAGGTAATTAACTCAAATAGTAGGGGGTGATTATGCAGATTTGTGCTGGAAGCAGTACGCGCCTCTGACAGCATTGGTTAGAATGCTGCTGACACCATACAGAAACCACACATCACCGTTTATAGGATTGCAGGAGTCCCGCATGTCCAAAAAGCACCCAGTTATCGTGGTGACTGGCTCTTCGGGAGCTGGTACAACGTTTGTAAAACAAGCTTTTGAAAATATTTTTCGGCGCGAACACATTCAAGCCGCTTTCATTGAAGGCGACAGTTTTCACAACATTACTCGCGCTGAATTCAGCCAAAAAGCGGCAGAAGAACCGAATTTTA
The DNA here is from genome assembly GCA_039797295.1 of Pseudomonadota bacterium. Lineage (GTDB taxonomy): Bacteria > Pseudomonadota > Gammaproteobacteria > Thiotrichales > Thiotrichaceae > Thiothrix. The sequence goes on from JBDKID010000017.1 coordinate 65,066, forward strand.
GCCATTTTGGTCCCGAAGCCAATGATTTCCACGCCCTTGAAGCCCTGTTTAAACACTATGGCGAAACGGGTAATGGGCAAAAACGCTACTATTTACACAATGAAGAGGAAGCTGACTTCCATCAGTGCCGTCTCGCGGAGCAAGGTATCACCTGTGATGCACAATCGGGGGAATTTACCCCGTGGGAAAACTTACCCAGTGATACAGACATTTTGTTTTACGAGGGGTTACACGGCTTAGCCAAGGACATGAGCCCTGATCAAAAATACGGTGGCTATGATGCCGCACAATACGTTGACCTAAGCGTGGGTGTTGTGCCCAGCATTAACTTGGAATGGATACAAAAAATCCACCGCGATCATGCCGAGCGCGGGCATTCACCAGAAGCCACCGTGGCAACGATTTTGCGGCGGATGCCCGATTATATTAACCATATTGCCCCACAATTTTCACGCACGGATATTAATTTCCAACGTGTGCCAACGGTTGATACCTCGAATCCATTCATTGCACGCGATATTCCCACGCTGGACGAAAGCTTTGTGGTCATCCGCTTTCGTAATGCCAAACGCTTTAATATTGATTACCCGTATTTACTCGCGATGATTCAAGGTTCATTTATGTCACGCCGCAATACCATTGTCGTACCGGGTGGCAAAATGATGTTGGCAATGGAATTAACCTTACATCCGGTCATTCACAATATGTTAGAAGCAAAAGCCATAGCCAATGCCGAGCATTAACATTATGTTTTACTTAACACACCTGATACAGTATTAATTCACATAAGGTTGGTCTTTTCTAAGACCAACTTCAACAATCAACAGCACAAATACGCCAATAACTTATAAAACGTCCAACTGCACATCCGCAGAACCGTTCAAGAATAAACCCAGTTGTAACGCGGCAGCCCAAGACACATCAATAATGCGTTCGGGTTTAAATGGCCCACGATCATTGATCCTGACAATAACTGCATGACCATTTTGTAAGTTAGTTACCCTCACCAATGTACCAAATGCTAAATCAGGGTGGGCGGCAGTCATGGCATACATATCGTAAACCTCCTGACTTGCCGTCAAGTGACCATTGTAATCCTGAGCATAATAGGAAGCTTTACCATAATAGGCTTGATGATTGCCTTGCTGAAAAGATTGCATGGCATTATTAGGCTCAATATTGGCTGGGTAATGCTGTACATTATCAGCCCAATAGCCACGATACTCGGCTTGTACAGTTTGAATACCAATCAAATTCATGCTCATCAAGGCGACAGGTAATAATGCGGCAAGTGGGGATTTGCAATGGTTTTTCATGATTATAACTTCCGTCATTTTTGTTATGCATTGACTAACGGGGCGTGCATTTTTATTATCAGAAGAAAGAGGTTTAAGAAAGGTTGGCAAATAGAACATGCGTTTTGGCTAATAAATCACCTTTAACAAAGCTTGCCCCCTGTGAATAGAAACACTAAGCTTGGGTTGAGTGACTAATAAAAAATAAAGTATCAAGAATAAAAAATACATGAGGAAGAGGAAACACCATGCAAACCGTAACGCATAAATCCACGTTGCGCTTGAGGCGTCACAAAATTGAAACTCAAAAAGATAGGTTCATCAATAACTTATCCATCTGCCAACACACTCCAAACTGCCCTGAACATTGCGATCAACGTGTCAACCCAGACATTTTAGCTTCTTGGCAACGCAGCCATGCTTACCAACTCAATACGCAATGTAACCTCCCAACTAATGATACTTACGCGACCCAATTGGAATGGGAAGCTTCACCACTACACACGGCTGCCGCCCCCGAACTCTCACACTTCAAACACTTAGCCCATCAAAGTGCGATTGCTGTCGCCATTGCCAACCCACAAGGTAAATTATTATGGACAATAGCCAGCCAAGCCTTGCAAAGCTTAACCAAAGACATCCATTTTGATGTGGGAACAAATTGGTCAGAACATTCCCACGGCACGAATGCATTAGCGGTAGCATTAACCACCAAACGTCCGTGCACGGTCTTTGCTGACGAACATTATTCACTCGCTTGCCGTGAATTGGTGTGTTATGCCGCACCGATTATTCACCCACAATCGCAGCAAGTCGTGGGGGTCTTGGACATGACAATGGATTGGCAACAACACACGCCCCTCGCTCAGACCGCGATTACTTACATGGCACGCAATATTGCCTTCCGCTTACCCGCATATTTACCAAAAGCGGAGTTGGAAATTCATGCATTAGGCTCAGCACGGGTCGTGTACCAAGGGCGACACCTGCAATTATCGTTACGTCAATTGGAAATCCTTTGCATCTTGACCCTGTATCCGGCTGGCATGAGTTTAGACACCTTGCACCAAGCCTTATGCGGCAATGAAAGCACCCATCCCTCCACGGTTAAGACCATTTTGACCCAATTACGGCATTTGTTAGGCGGCAATATTGCCTCACACCCGTATCGTTTATTGCCTGTGGTTTGGGCAGATTTCATTGAATTATCAACGCTCTTACGCCAACACCGCACGGCGGATGCCTTAAAACTTTACCACGGTGAATTTTTACCAACGTCCACCGCACCGGCACTGGAAGTTTGGCGACACCACCTTGAAGCCGACATGGAAAACTTATTGTATCACTGCACGGAAGCACAATTACTCATCGACAATGCCGATCATTTACTGCGTACCCCCATGATTCGCGAGAGGTTAATAGAATTATTAGTTTAAAAGTTTTCATTACGCAATAGGCTTAATCACAAGATTAAGCTTTTCATGGTTTACACAATGGTAAACCTTAGGGTGTTTTATATTTTTTACCAGTAATAACGATGCTCATCCTACGCTTAATCAAACCTTCAAAAAAACCTTTTCCGATCTGATACTGCACCAACCTTTTTTAAACCCTGAGTTTGCAATGCTTAAGTCACAGAAGGCCAATAATAAACTCAGTACTAAACTCATCACAAAGGAACAGTGTCATGAAAACCGCAACAATCATTAAAACAAGCATGGTTATTTTAGCGATGACTGCCGTTACCCCTGCGTTTGCTGGTGTGCAGTTCCGTATTGCTCACGAATCCAGTAGTAATGAATACGTGGTTTACATGACAACTGACAGCGTGCCAAATCCTGACATTGTTTTATCTTCTCAAGTAACATTAGTCGTACCGCACATGATGGGTAAAAGCCGTTTTGATGTGACAAAAATCAATAGCGCGATTAATAATATTACATGGGCAAATCATTCCCGTGTTGATGCACCTAGTGAGAACCCTAAAGCTGATTACTTATCGTTTGGTTTATTTTACAAAGGCAGCAAACCACCCGCTTTTGCATGGGAGGCCAATAAAGAAAAACGTATTTTTTCTTTTACCAGCAATAATGGTTGCATCTCTGGCATAACATTAATTAGCAACAGTGACCCTTTTAACCAATTACCCAACTCTGTTGATACCAATCCGGGCAATGAATTTTCTAATATTGGTTGGATCGGTGGTAATATGTTCACTGGCAACTATGGTTCTAGCATTACCTGCGGTGTCACAGGCAAACCACCGGTTACAACCTGTGAAAAAAGTATCGAAAAGCTGGCGAATTTAAATAAAGAAATTGGTGTTATCTCAACATTACTGACCAAAATGTCAGTTTCAACACAGCGCGATAACATGCAGAAAAAAGTTGAAGAATTGCGAGGCTTATTGCTTTGCAGCCAATAATCAAAATAACAAAGATAAGGAGTATCTTATGGCGACTTCACCACCGCTCAACATTCATGACATCACTGTTTGGGAAACCTCACCGTTGCGTTGGGCAGCCACTTCCGCCTTACAACAAGCCACACAATTAGTGAATAGCTGTGGTCTGGTCGCCTCGCTTGCCGATAAAGAAGGACAAATCTTGTGGCGTTATGCCAATAAAAGCATCTTGCCCTATTTGGAGGGAAGCAATGACCCATTAAATTGGGTGTGTTATTCCGCGCCGATCATGCACCCCCAATCCGGTGAATTGCACGGCGTATTAACCTTGGGAACATTGTGGCAATACCACACGCCGATTGGTGAAATGGCAGCAACGGGCTTAGCACAAGACATTGCCCAGTATTTACCACATTATTTACCGCGTGCCGAACTGGAAATTCACGCACTCGGCAAGCCGTTAGTACGCTTTCGCGGGCAAACCCTGCATTTACCCCCGCGTATGATTGAAATCCTATGCCTTTTAGCCCTCAATCCTGAAGGTCTGACACTCGAAGCTTGTCATGCCATGCTGTACGGCGATGAACACGTTGCCACCACCACCTTGAAAGCCGAACTGTCGCACTTACGCACTTTGCTTGATGGGCGTATCAGTTCACGCACTTACCGTTTGCAAGGTACGGTGTGGGTCGACTTCATCGAAGTGTGGAACGCCATTCGCCATCAACAACTTGAAGTTGCACGCAATCTCTACCAAGGCGCATTGCTACCGGAGTCGCTTTCCCCCGAAATCATCGAATGGCGCAATTGCATTGCCACCTTAATGGCAAAGTATTCACCAACCTAAAGCAGCATTGGCGGCAGATAATCGTGCATCTGCTGCCGTAAGCGTCCCGCCAAAACAGCACTCGCTGCACCTAAGGTGTCGCAAATCACTGCGGCTTCCGCTTGATACGCTTGAGCTTTTGCCAGCGACCAATGCGGGGGAATGTATTGCAGGTTATTAATGCGATCCGCCAATTTCACCAACCACACTTCACGCGGTTGCTGCTGGATTCGCGCCAAACTATCCGCCATTTGCTGCGCTTTGGGTAGGTCGGGATGCTTGCTCAATGCCGCCACCCCATCCGCCACCGCTTGCCCAAACTGCTTACGCAATTGTGCGTAAGTCACCGCCGTGTCTTCCAAAGTATCGTGTAATAACGCGCATTGCACCGCCAAATCGCCATTGCATTCAGGGTGTTGGCTTAAAGCATGAATCACTTCCATTGCCACCGCCGCCGGATGGTTCACGTACTCGTATTCCACACCCAACGTTTCACCGGCATAAGTTTGCCCACGATGCGCCAAGCACGCAAAATCCCACGCTTGCAAATACGCCGCTTGTGACCAATTCGTTAGCATGTGTAACTTACCCCGCTAATGCTTGTTGAATGGCTTGCACGCGCTCAGCCGCTTGCACTCCGCTATAAGCGATGGGGGGGAATTTTCCCCACACAGGCGCAGGCCACGCGGCATCGGTTTGGAAACGCGCAAGGTGATGCAGGTGCAATTGCGGCACGAGATTACCCAACGCACCGAGGTTAAGCTTATCCGCTTGGAACAATGCCAGTAACACGCGGCTAACTTGGTCGGATTCTGCCCATAATTGCGTGCGTTCGTCCGCGCTTAGTTCGATGATTTCCCGAATGTCAGCGCGACGCGGCACAAGAATCAGCCACGGGTAACGGCTTTCATTCATTAATAACACGCGGCATAACGGCAAATCAGTCACGAAATGCGTGTCTTGCGCCAATTGCGGGTGTAATGCGAAGGCGTTCATACCACCTCCCCTGCTTTGATGGCGTGTAAGGTATCTTGCCCGTATTCAAATGCGTCGGAATACAATTGCGTATCCGGCAAACCTTGCGCCAAAAAGGCTTGGCGACCCGCGACAATCATGGGCGGAGGGCCACTCATGTACACATCGTAACCGGACAAATCGGGGAAATCCGCCGCCACTGCCGCATGAACCCAACCCTCGCGCCCTTGCCATGCATCATCTGCATGGGCTTCCGATAACACGGGCACATAAGTCAACTGCGGATGACGCGCCACCCAACTGCGCACCACGCTATCCATGTACAAATCCGCTTTTGCCCGCACGCCCCAATACAAATACACCGGTTTGCTTAAACCCGCGCCCATTAACTGCGCCAACATGCTTTGCAAGGGCGCGAAGCCCGTACCGCCACCGACCAAAATCAGCGGACGTTCGGCGTCACGAATGTAAAAATCACCCAACGGAGCTTCGATGCGCAACAAGGCTTTTGCTTTCATGTCATTGAACACAAAGCCCGTGAATTCACCATTAGGCACGTGGCGAATGTGCAGTTCCAACAACTGATCTTGCGACGGCGCACTAGCAATCGAAAACGCCCGCCGCTTACCGTTTTTCAGCAACACATCGAGGTATTGTCCGGCACGAAAACGCAAATGTTCGGAAGCGGGTAACTTCAGCGTCATCTCCATGACATCGGCGGCGAGTTTGCGCAACCGCTCAACGCGCACGGGTAAGGCTTTGATTTCAATGTCCGGCTCAGCCCCGACGCGCGGCGCATCCAACACCACATCACCACTGGCCGCCGCCATGCACAAAAAAGTTTTGCCGCGCTCTTCCTCATACGGTGCTAAACCCTGCGGCTCACCAAACGGATAATGCACCTGCCCACTCAACACCGTCGCCGCACACGCCCCGCACACCCCGCCGCGACAGCCATACGGCAACATCACGCCTTGGCGCAACCCCGCATCCAAAATGGTTTCATTGGCTTCTGCCCAAAACTGATGCCCCGCAGGCTGAATGGTAACGCGGTATGTCATGGTTATTTCCTACGCATTTGCTGTGTATTGTACGAATACAGCGATTCTAACGCGCCCGCCGTGCCTGTGCTATGTCACCATGTTTAACTGGCGTTATGGGCACATTGCCCCTGTTTGCCTACCATCAGCAGAATAATAATCCACGCAACTACTCGGATGATTTATGTGTGGACAACGATAACCATCATGGCCGTTCGGCACACAATTAGCAGGTAAAGAAGTTGGGCGCGAATCGTTATGGTGATTGCTAGTTATATCCAAAGAAGTTACAGGTGCAGCACAAGCACTCAAGCCTGCCATGCACAGCGTGGTTAGTAGTAAATTTTTCATTATTTTTCCTTTATATTTGGTAGTTTGGCGCGGCACGCAGGCAGCATGATGTTGTTCCAGCGTACCCCATAGGCGGTCATGGTTTGCCCTAGTTCTTGTGTCATTTGCCGATAATCTTGATTGACTGGTGAATTAATGGACACAGAATCGTAGGCGTAGGTGTTGCCATCGCCCACCACATTGCCCACATTCCCACGTCGGATATCTTCTCTACCTTCCATGACACGGACGGGGCAAACTTTTTGCAGGGCATCTCGTTCTGTCGTGGATAAATTCTCGATGTCTGGCTGATAATTCACGCCGCCCCGAACACCAGCATAATTCTTGAAACTACCGGGAGGTAGATCCACATGCCAAACGGACTTATCCCCCATCAGGTAATATTCCCCACGTTCAAGAGCCGCTTTTGCCTCTTGTTCAGGGTTCTTTTGCTGCATGGCTTGATGCAGACGAATGTTGTAGATAGCCCTTGCCTTGCCGCTCATCACTTCATTTCGAGGGTTGCGAAAGGGTGGTTCATCCAGAATAAACAGACTATCACCCACTACTTTATGGGTAACTTTAATGGGTGGGACATTGTTCAAGTCAGGTGTACCCGCTCGCTTCATACAGCTAGACAGCATCAGCTTGTTCCAACGTTGTGCGTAATGCAGTGCAGCCAAGGAAAAGTTGTTTTCACCGGGGATTTCATTAACGCCTGTATTAAGAAGACCTTCTGGGGTAAAAGTTTTCAGCAATGTTCCGTTAGGCTGGGCTTCCTGTTTACGGAGAATACGCTTGATGCGCTCCTCATCTATTTGGCTTAACCAGTCCGTTTCGATGTAATGGGTTGGGCAAGCTTTTTCCACACCGCTACGGTCATTGATGTCGATAAAGGTTAAATCAGGTTCATGAATGGAGGGATAAATGCCACCTACTACACTTCTGCTAGAGTAATCGGTGTAACTTGCTCCAATCAAGTAAAACCGCTGTTCCCTGATAGCCAAAGCAGCATCTGCCTCTGGATTCCATGTTGCCAAGACCCCTGTCATGCCTTGGTAATGGCTGCTCAATTCTTCGCGTGTAACAAATTTTTGCGAGGTTGATTGTGCTGCTGCCCCATCAGGAATGTAAACCAAGCCGTCACCCGTAAAAGTATGGCGTATTGCGGGTGTTGTATCAGTTGTTGAAGAAGATGGCGTGCTACAAGCACTCAAGCCTGCCATGCACAGCGTGGTTAGTAGTAAATTTTTCATGATTGCTACATTGTGGATGTAGTAATGATCAATAAAAGAAATTTTAACTGATTAGCATTCATAGCTTTTGCTTTAGTATTTAACATCCTAAGCTTGCCCGAATGGCTTTTATTGGCATGAATAAATTCTCAAGCTGATCCGGTGCGCCCAAGAATCCGAACTGCAAATAATATTGCCGTGCTGCCGCGTGTTTGGCATCGACAAATAGCCCTGCCAAGCCCATTGTTTCGTGCACAACCAGCGTTTTGCGCATTGATTCGACCAATAAATACGCGCCATACCCCATCCGTTGGCAATCCTTACTCACTGCCAGCCGCGCTAACTTTGCCGCCGGAATACGATTGGGGTATTTCTTTGCCCATGCTGGCGGTAATTGTTCTGCCAATACCTCGCAAACGGTTAGCGTCATGTAAGCCAACACCATATCCGCTTGTGCTTCATCCACCAAAACGTAAGTGCGGGAAATCCCCTTTTCTTGATGCTGACGCGCCGTGGTTTGCAAGTAGTGATTCAACGCGGCATCGCCACAATCAAATGCATCACGTTGCTGAGATTTGTTTAAAGGAACAACGATTTTCACTCAGCGTAACCCTTGTTGATGTGCGGCTACGGCTTGGAGTAATTTGGCATTCGGTTGCGGCGGATTATCCAACAAATCAAAAAACCATGCAGAATCACGCAGCGAAAGGCGAATGATGTTTTCCTGTTCAATCATACGCTGGGCTTTTTCCAAAGCCGCTTGGACTAGAAACTGGTTTAACGTTGCGCCGGACAGCTCGGCGGCTTGGGTTAAGAGCAATTTAACTTCTTCGGAAATACGCGCGGTGACACGCTCATTTTTAGGCATTACAGCTTGCATGGCATTAACCAGTATGGTGACAAAATGACACCACTGACTATAGGTTTGCCCGCCGGGATTGTCAATCCAAGCCCCCTAAATGTGCTATTCTCGCTGCTTTTCCACAGCTTTTAAGACCGGAGACGTTATGCGCATTGGCACGCCCCTTTCCCCATCCGCCACCCGCGTTATGCTGCTAGGTAGCGGCGAACTTGGCAAAGAAGTCATCATTGCCCTGCAACGGCTGGGCGTGGAAGTGATCGCGGTGGATCGTTATCCCAACGCCCCCGGTCATCAAGTCGCGCACCGTTTTCACGCGATTAACATGGCAGACCCGCAAGCCTTGCGTGCCTTGGTGGAACAGGAACAACCACAGTTAATCGTGCCGGAAATTGAAGCGATTGCCACCGACGAACTCGCCGCGATTGAAGCCGCCGGTTTGGCGGAAGTCATCCCCACCGCCCATGCTACGCAATTGACCATGAACCGCGAAGGCATCCGCCGCTTAGCCGCTGAAACGTTGGGCGTACCGACATCGCGTTACCACTTCGCTTCCAGTTTGGACGAAATGCGAGCGGCAGCATTGGATTTGGGTTTCCCCTGCTTTGTCAAACCCGTGATGTCGTCTTCTGGCAAAGGGCAATCCATGCTCAAAAGCGCGGACGACATTGACGGCGCGTGGCAATACGCCATCGACGCAGGGCGCGTGAATCACGGGCGCGTCATTGTCGAAGAATGCATCCACTTCGATTACGAAATCACCTTGCTCACCGTGCGTGCACGCGGCGCGAATGGTGACATCGAAACGCATTTCTGCGCCCCGATTGGGCATCATCAAGTCAAAGGCGATTACGTTGAAAGCTGGCAAGCACAACCGATGAGCGACGTAGCTTTAGCCAAAGCGCAAGACATTGCTGCGAAAGTCACGGGTGATTTGGGCGGACGCGGTTTATTCGGCGTGGAATTATTCGTCAAAGGCGACGATGTGTGGTTCTCGGAAGTCAGCCCGCGCCCCCACGACACAGGTATGGTGACAATGGCAACGCAATTCCAAAACGAATTTGAATTACATGCCCGCGCGATTCTCGGTTTGCCTGTGAATACCGCGATGCACTCCACGGGTGCGAGTGCGGTGATTTACGGCGGGATGGAAGCAATGGGCATTGCTTTCGACGGTGTGGCTGAAGCCTTGCAAATTCCCGAAACCGATGTGCGTTTATTCGGCAAACCGGAATCCTTCGAGCGTCGCCGCATGGGTGTGGCATTAGCACGCGGTAAGGATACCGACGAAGCACGCGCGCGAGCGGCAAAAGCTGCAAATTGTGTAAAACCTATTCAGCCTTAAACGCGACATAGGCTCTGATTGCGATAAAACCGATCACATTTTCATGTTGTATTCATGAATTCAGTATATGATCAAAAAATATACTGAATTCATAGAATTTATGTGATTTATGTACTCGAATACATTCATTAAATTCGCAATAATTAGGATTCCTTTGTTCTCTCGTATTCAGGGCTTTCACATGAACAAATCTGTCGTCACAATGCTGTCAGGCATTGCTATTGCGTTGTCGTGCGTCATCACAATAGCTGATACTTTTATTGATCATCCGTTGCAAATCGCACAAGCGAGCCAGCTCAGTTCTTCGAGCAGTCAAAAGGAATTGCCCTCGCGTTTGTATGAGTTCCCCAATGCTGGTGAATCTGTCGCCAAAACCCAATTACCGGCAGAATTACTGAACAAAATCCCGACCCATGAACTCATCCAATTGTGGTTAGAATACCCCCATCTCGAAACAGTGCAGTCCGCACCACAACAAGGCATGGCAGAACTCCGTAGTTCTTTCAATGGCTTACAAACCCTACTGCAACGCAAGGATGCGGCTGATAAATTATTATCCGTCTTACGCCATCAGCAGCTTGACGATTTCAAAACCGTCATGAACGATGCGAATTTACAGCAGTTTTCACAACGTCAAACGGCACTCACCGCATTAATGGCACAACCAGAAATGCTTGCACAATTACCGGCTTACCAGCGTTATTACCTCAAACGTTTGACCACACAACGCCTCGAAGCCATGAAAAGTATTCCGCAACTTGCCAATAGCCCTGCATTTATTGCTTACCAAGCATTGTTAGGCAAACTCAGTAAAAACAATCTCAAAAGCTAACGCCTAAAAAAACGGCTATTAACGCTTCACCGACTGTTTTTACACACAAAAGCCTTCACATCGAGAATCCCCCTTCCCCAATGCACGGCTCTATCTCCTAGAGCCGCTGCAAAGCCACGAACTTATTTCTAGCTGTTCTGTCTATGCTTAGAAAGGTATTCCACTGAACGCGAGGAAAAAATCATGAAATCGACTATCGTTGCTGCCGCTTTGAGCTTATTTACCCTGACCGCTTGCGTCGCTGCTCCACCTGCGAATAATGGCGGCGGTACAACGCCAAAACCCGATGCGCCCGCGCTGGCGTTAACCGCCACCCAAATGACTAACTTACGCACCTTATTGGGTTTGACCAATAGCAGCCCGTTCACGGTGAAAGTGTTAGATCAAGATAGCAGTCGCAGCCTGAGCATTGGCGATGTGGCGGTGATGAATGGCGGAATTGCGAACGGTGAAATCAGCCGTCGTGCCTTGAGTGCCCCAGAGATTCAAAGCATTAATGCTACCCCCGAACCCGCAACACCATTACAACGCCTGCAAGCAGCGCAAAGCTTGTGGCAACAAAAACAGCCAGAACATTACGCTTACACGCTGAAACGTTCGTGCTTTTGCGCACCGGATTACACCAAGCCAGTAGAAATCCGTGTGTACCGTGGTGTAGTGCAACAAGCGACGATTTTGCCGGAGGGTCGCCCTTTACCGCCTGATCGTAAAACCGACGCAATCACGGTGGATGGCTTGTTCAAAATCGTGCAAGACGCAATCAACAGCAAAGCGGAAAGCATTGATGTGAAATACGATCCGCAATTCGGTTTCCCAACCGCCATTAACATTGATCAAAGCCGCATGATTGCCGATGAGGAAATGTCGTTATCCGCGACGAATTTCAAAATCGCCAGCGGTTTAAAACCTGCGCAGTAAACGCAGGTGACAGAATGATGAACCAAGGTAAACGCGGTGTTACAATCATGCGTTTACGCTGGCTGTCGGATAAATATTCGACCCATCTGCACATTGTAAGGAACGTTTGAGATGCTCAAAGTAGGTTTTGTCGGTTGGCGCGGCATGGTCGGTTCGGTCTTAATGGAACGGATGCAGGCTGAAAATGATTTCCAAGGTTTTGAACCCGTCTTCTTCACCACTTCACAGTCTGGCAAAGCAGGCCCTGACGTGGGTTGTGGCGCGAAGCCATTAGAAGATGCCATGAACATCGACAAGCTGGCAGACATGGACATTATCGTTTCCTGCCAAGGCGGCGATTACACCACGGCTGTGTACGAAACCCTGCGGGCGCGTTGGAACGGCTACTGGATTGACGCGGCTTCCACCTTGCGCATGAAAGACGACGCGATTATCGTGCTCGACCCCGTAAACCGCCATGTGATTGATGTAGGCTTAAAACGCGGCATTAAAAACTACATTGGCGGCAACTGCACGGTTTCCCTGATGCTGATGGCACTCGGCGGCTTGTTTGAAAAAGGTTTGGTCGAATGGATTACCTCCATGACTTACCAAGCGGCTTCCGGCGCGGGCGCGAAAAACATGCGTGAATTACTGACGCAAATGGGCGAATTGAATGCCGAAGTCAGTGATTTGCTGGCTGATCCGGCTTCCGCGATTTTGGACATTGACCGCAAAGTGACCGCGAAATTGAACGACGGTACGCTGTCTACCGCCAATTTCGGTGCGCCATTGGCAGGCAGCTTAATCCCGTGGATCGACAAACTGTGGGAAAACGGCCAAACCAAAGAAGAATGGAAAGGCATTGCCGAAACCAACAAAATCCTCGGCAAATCCGGCGCGAGCATCATTCCAGTCGATGGTCAATGCGTGCGGATCGGCGCGATGCGTTGCCATTCGCAAGGCTTCACCATCAAACTGAAACAAGACCTGCCGCTGGATGAAATCGAAAGCATTATCGCGGGTCACAATGAATGGGTGAAAGTCATCCCGAATGACAAAGCCGCTACCTTGAGCGGCCTGACGCCAGTACAAGCCTCTGGCACGCTGACTGTTCCAGTTGGGCGGATTCGCAAAATGAATCTGGGGCCGGAATACATCACCGCGTTTACCGTCGGCGACCAATTGCTGTGGGGCGCGGCTGAACCCGTGCGCCGTATGCTCAAAATCGCGTTGGAACACGTCCAAACCAACGCACAATAACCTGTTTCAAACCCCACCTTCACCACTAGCGCGGGGAATCCCTCGCGCTGGTTGTATTGTCACAGTCCCACTTCATGCCTAAACAGCACGTCCCTGTGCTCTAGATCAGATGTGTTTACAGGCGAGTACCCGTTAAGCGGTAAAGCGTGATGGATTCCGCTGGGAAGGTGTCTTTCCAGCCGGTTGCCGCGACAGTTTTATCCGCAAGGTGTTGGATGGCTTGGGTATTTGCCGCGCCGTATCGCCAGACTTGTGCTTTTGCATTGGGGGTGAAATTACGCAAAGCCACGGGTATGGTTAATGCCGCTTTGGTTTTGTTAATCACCATGATGGTTAAGGCTGTACCGGATGTTTCTTCCGCTGCATACACGGCAATGTCATCTTGGTTGGTGCTGCTGGCAAGAATGCTGGTTGTGCCAAACTGACCGCCCGCACCGTTGTAGTTACGGAACATACGGAACGCATACGCTGCCGGATCAGTCGGTTTTGGTATGCCCCACAGTGTGGCTAAATCCAAACCTTCGCGCCCGAAAATCCCCAACACATCGGCTTGCGCCAACGCGCCATTAATGTGTTCAAAACCGCCCCAGTTGTATTCGCTAATCGCGAGTTTGGTATTGGGGTAATTCGCACTGACCCATGCTTTCATGCGCGGAATGAATTGCACCACACCGCCATCAATGTTCATGTCTTTAATCCAACTTTCGTCGACATAAGTCGGATCCCACAAGGAACGGGTGGAACGCAAACGCAAGGCTTGGGTGGCATCATTCCCGGCTGACACTAATGCCACACCATTAGCGGCGGGGTAATAGTGAATGTCGAGGTAATCCAGAATGCGCTTACCATTGGTTTGCTCGTAAGCTTTCATTTGCTGCAAGTACCACGGAATCAGTGGCACATTGCCGTGCGCTAAACGATCATCCGGCGTGTTGTAATCGCCACGTTGCACATCGTTCGGCGACATAAACAGCGATGTCCATTGCGTAAACACTGGGCCTAATATTTTGGCTTGCGCATCGGCGGTTTTAATCGCAGCAGCGTATTGGTAAGTGCGGTCGCGTAATTGATCGTAAGTCAACGCGGTGGGGATGGCATCGCGGTGCGTACCGTGCCACAAATCCGCTTCATTATCCAAAGCGTAAAAGCGCACGCCCGTGGTATTCGCCGCCCCGTAACGCTTTTTCAAATACGTTACCCAATCGCGCACAAACGTCGGTTGAATCGCCAAACTGGTATCGAGTGGATTTGCGCCGGTGATTAAACCGCCGCCCGCATACACACCATTGCCACAATCCGCATGGTGCGCCCACGGGTCAGTTGCAGCTTGTGCGCCAAACTTACTCACGCGGTAACTGCATTCCGTAGCATCTTTCGCCACGTAACCCATCATGGGCGTGGTCATTAAGCTTTGCGCATTCAGGGTACGATTCAAATCGACAAAGCGATTCGCGGCTGAATCGTTCGGCAAATTAGTCGCATCGGTTAAGCGGAAATTTTCGTAATACCAATCCGCAGCGGAGTTACTGGCATCCAACTTCCAGTTGTAACGCGAGGTGTGATTGCCGCCAAATCGCGCCACGGGTAAGGCTAATTCCTGCCACATTGCGGTGTTTTCGGCGGTCGCGCTGTAAGTATTCATGCCGTAAATATACGGGCTAATCGCGTGCCGATTGCGTTTGGCATCCACGCTTAACTTGGTGGCAACCACGGGTGCGACGACACTGAGCTGGTCAATGTAAAAGGCTGGTGGAGAATTCGTACCAGAGAGTTCTTGCATATTCACGCGCACAATCTGGCTGGGATTGCCCAATGCTGACCACGGAATGGTGATTTCCGTCCATGCATTAGGGGTTGGGGTAAAGGTGTACATTTGCGAGCTGTAATCGCTTTCGTTGATTTGTACTCGCACTGCAATGGCTTTGCTGCCCGTTAAACCGTACACCCAAAAATGCAAACCGCTATAACCCGCCGTCGCCAATGGTGTGGAACGGTGCCACGATACGGCAGCCCATGCCGCCGTGTATTGCACCGCTAATGAACTCGCACCACTTTTGACATGAGCGGTGTCCACGGTGCGATTGGTTTGCCATGACCAATCACTCCACGCGCTGCCGACGGCATCTTCATAAATCACATCATCGGCAGCCCACGCACTGGCTTGCATCAAGCATAAACCTGCCATGACCGCTTTCAATAACTGCGTCATATCATTTCCCTCGCATTGCAATAACATCAGACTCGCTAACAAGCTGAATAAATTGTTACCAGTATAACTTTTTGCAATCGAGAGGGAAGCGCGAAATAAGCAAGGTTGGTTAATGCAGTTTAATGCGTGGTGTTATGCCCTTGCGAATCCAACCGGAGAGGGTTTCCAGTGCCACTTTCCAAATGCCGTGCAAACCCACTTGGTGTTTTTTGTAGAGCATGTTGTACATAAAACGGGCAATGTAACCTTCGATAAACAACGTACCTTTTGCCAAATTCCCCATTAAACCGCCAACTGCCCAGTTTTCACCGAGCGACACCAATGAACCGAAATCCTGATACTGAAAATCGCGCGCGGGTTTACCTTCCAAACGGTTGCGTAATTGTTTGGCGAGATAACAAGCTTGTTGGTGAGCGGCTTGCGCACGCGGTGGAATCAAAGTGCCTTCTGGCTGCCCTTGCCAAATCGCCGCTGCGCAATCGCCAAAGGCGAACACATTCGGGTCGCGTGTGGTTTGCAAAGTCGGTGTCACAATCAGTTGGTTAATGCTATTGCTTTCCAATCCGGCTAAATCTTTCAGCACGGCTGGCGCACGCACGCCCGCTGCCCACACCACCAATTCCGCCGGAATGCATTCGCCTGTGGCTAACAGCACCCCGTTGGGTGTTACGCCAGCAACTCGCGCATCAGTACGCAGTTTAATATTGAGCTTGTGCAGAATGCGGGTCGCTTCGGCGGCTATGCGTTCCGGCAAGGCGGGTAAAACACGCGGCGCGGCTTCGATCAATGTAATGGTGACATCGGTTTCGGCATTAATGCGCTCCATGCCATACGCGACCAATGAACGAATACTATTGTGCAATTCCGCTGCCAATTCCACGCCCGTTGCTCCCGCCCCAATAATGGCGAGTTGCAATTGTTCGGGGCGTAACGCTTCATCTTGCGCATTAGCACGAATGCAAGCATTCACCAATTTGCGCTGGAAACGTTCGGCTTGCGCGGCGGTATCGAGTTGAATCGCGTGTTCCGCCACGCCTGCGATATTGAAATCGTTGGTGCGACTACCGACAGCAATCACTAAGGTGTCATACGGAAATTGGCGTTGCTGCGTGACTTGTTGCCCGTCTTCGTCTTGGTAAGCGTCGGTGAAAACAAGGCGTTGTGCGCGGTCAATGCCGGTCATTGCGCCAATGCGGTAACGGAAGTGATGCCAATGCGCTTGAGCGAGGTAATCCACCTCGTGCAGGGTGTAATCCATGCTGCCGGAAGCAATTTCGTGCAGCAGTGGTTTCCAAATGTGTGTGCGGTTTTTATCAATGAGGGTAATGTGCGCCCGTTTCGTTTTGCCGAGGGGGTCGCCCAGCAGAGTGGCTAATTCCAATCCACCTGCTCCTCCCCCGACAATCACGATCCGATGCATTCCCTGTCCGTCTGGAACATGGTTTTGCATGGTTTTTTTCTCTAACTGTGGTGTCTTGCGACGAGAGCGACTATAGCAAGATCAGGTTGGCAAAAGGTTGGAACTTAAATACGCCATAGCCGTTTGTAAAGCACGTTGCAGTGCAGGTTCGTGCATACCGTGTCCGGCATCCACTGGCATGAGTTGCGCTTGTGGTAAAGCCGTCGCCAAGGTTTGCGCACTGCTGTAACGGCATACTTGGTCGCGTGTGCCATGCACGACTAAGGTGGAAATTTGTTGGATGGTTTCCAACCCCGGCAACACACCATCACACGGCAGGAAAAAATCATTCACACAATAATGCGCGTGAACTTTGGCGCGGTTCACCCGTTCTTTCCACACCAATGGATCGGGATTAAAGGTGGGTAATGGCACACCAATCACCGTCGCTTCCCAATGTTCCCACGCCAAGGCAAAGCGATACGCTTGTTCTAAACGCAAACGCGGGTTCATCAATTGGCGATACAAACTATTAGCGGGATTTTCACCGGGGTGTGTCTGTAAATGCTGAAGTAAGGTTTGATACGCAGCGGGGAATTGCAATGCCACACCATCCGCAGCACTAAACCATTCCCAATCTTCACGCCGTGCTAAAAATGTTCCGCGCAGCAATAAGCCCATAACATGCACAGGAAAACGTTTAGCGTATTCCAATGCCAAAGTCGCGCCCCATGAACCGCCATAAATCACCCAGCGATGAATATTCAAATGCTGGCGTAACACTTCCATGTCCTGCACGAGTACGCTGGTGTGATTGCCCAGCAAACTACCATTGGGGGTCGAACGTCCACACCCGCGTTGGTCAAATTGAATAATGCGGCACGTTTCGGGTAACAGCCATTGGGCGTGTGCCGGGTTGCAACCCGAACCGGGTCCCCCGTGCACAAATAGCACTGGAAGCCCCCTCGGATTGCCTAATTCAGTGTAATGAAGCGCGTGCCGCTGTGTAACATTTAGGTAGTTCAATACCAACCATTCCCCAACCCTTTAGGGTTTAATATACACCTCAAGCAAGCACCACAGACTCATCCTCCAAGCTCTAGCAGAGCTTACTTAAGGTCGGGACTCGTTCCCGACCGTTTTTGCTGCTAGTCACAAAAAGTTATAAGCCCAGTGGTGTTTTTTCTGCAACTTGCCCTTCGCCGGATAATTGGAAGAAAGCATCCAATAGTGAAGAGGTCGCCGTATTTTTCATCAGCGTAGCAGGCGTTTCTTGTGCCAGCAATCGCCCTTTGTACATGACTAATACTTGATCCGCTGGTTCAGCTTCGTCGATCAAGTGGGTAGCCCATAATACACACAACTGTTGTTCGCTGCATAAACGATGCACATACGCCATTAAGGTTGCCCGCGAAGCAGGGTCTAAACCCACAGTGGCTTCATCCATTAATAGCAAAGCTGGCTGCGTTAGCAAAGCGCGGGCTAATTCAACCTTACGCCGATTACCACCGCTCAAAGTTCGGCAAGCGCGTTGTGCCACATCGCTGAGTTCCAACTGCGTCAAAACTTGCGCGCTGCGGCTACGAATATCCGCCAAACGCATTCCGTGTAAACGCCCGTAAAAATCCAAATTCGCTTGCACGCTTAAATCCAAATCCAAGGCTGGCTGCTGAAACACCACGCCCATTTGCGCCAATGCTTGCGGTAATTGCGTGCGAATACTAATGCCATTGAGGTAAATCTCACCTTGATCCGGCGCAAACAGCCCCGTTAACAATTGAAATAAGGTACTTTTCCCCGCGCCATTAGGACCTAATAAGGCATGAAACCCACTACCAAGCTGAAAACTCACCTGATTCACAGCACACAACTTGCCGTAATTTTTACTGATTGCTTCAACGGCGAGAATGGGTAAAGGCGATTGATCGGGCATGATGGGCTTCCTCCTAGCAAAAAAGCATTATCGCACTGAAGACGGTTGGCAAAAGGTTGGCACATATTCGGCATTGAATTGCATAGCGGATAACGCTGGCGGGATGGGGTTTGAAACAGGAACTGACGACATTTGGCAACAGGTTAACCTGCACCAAATGCGTCAAAGTGGGATCAGCGCGTCCAGTAGAAACGATTCGGTAGCCATTGCCCGTGACCGAGTTGGCGACCAGCTTGCAAACTGCCCCACGTATACGCTTGGGCAACGCCAACGGCTTGGGCAATGTCCATGCCTTTAGCGAGCGTCGCCGCACACGCAGCGGCAAGGGTACAGCCCGAACCGTGATAGGTTTCGGGGAGGCGTTCCCATGTCCAAGTTCGTAACCGTTTGCCATCGCCGTACAGCACATTTTCGACCTTTTCTGTGTCAGCGTGCGTCCCCGTAAGCAAGACGTAACGACAGCCTTGATCAAGCAAACATTGTGCTTGCTCGTCTAAGGTTTCGCCTTTCATGGCTAAACGTGTCAACTCCTGCACATTCGGCGTTAACAACGTGGTCAGCGGCAGCAAATATTCACGAATCGCTTCGATAATGCGGCCAGTGGCGAGATTCCGCCCACCACCAGCAGCCAATACCGGATCAAGGATTACCGGAACATCCGGTGCTTGTAACAAGATGCGATGCACCGCTTTCACCGCAGCTTCACTGCCGAGCAAGCCGATTTTAATGGCAGCGACGGGTAAATCCGCCAACAACACTTCGGCTTGTTGCTCAATCAGGTAATCCGCAACGGGTTCAATGCGTTGTACATTGCACGTATCTTGCACGGTCAAGCAGGTGATCACAGAAGTCGGGTGGCAGCCTTGGCTGACAATGGCTTCTATATCGGCTTGAATCCCAGCACCGCCGCCGGGGTCGTGCCCAGCGAGTGTCATCACGACAGGAATGTTCAAGTAACTTGCGTCTCCATGTTCTAGTAGGACTCCCCCAAGCGTTTACGCACAACCATAATGCCGTCGTCCATATCGCTTTTATGCTTTTCAAAGCCCAAGCGTTGCATGAGTTTCAACATACCGGTGTTATGCGCGAGCACTTCACCGTCAATGTAACGTAAGCCTTTGGCGCGACCCGTATCAATGAGTAATTGCATCAGCAAATTACCCAAACCGCGATTCTGGAAGTTATCCGAAATCACGAGTGCGAATTCGCAACTGGTTTTGTCTGGGTTAATGGCGTAACGCGCCACGCCCATTTCCACATCCTTGCCATCTTGCTTGACCAACGCGACAAATGCAATTTCACGGTCATAGTCAATTTGCGTCATGCGTACCAGCATGTCGGGGGTGAGTTCCCGCAAAGCTTGCATGAAGCGCATGTAACGCGATTCTTTCGACAAGTTGCGCACGAACTCTTGTTCCATTTCCGCATCTTCGGGGCGAATCGGACGAATGATAATGTCCGTACCGTCTGGCAATTGCATCCGGCGTACCAAATCATTCGGGTACGGGTGAATCGCCATGTGGTCGTAACGACGTGCCGAAATCGGTGGGTAGTTAATGACAAATCGCGCATCCACCGCAATCACACCATCCGCATCCGCCACCAGTGGGTTGATGTCCATTTCCACCACTTCGGGCAGTTCGCACACCAATTCGGAAACGCGCTGCAAGACTTTCCACAAAGCTTCAAAATTAATCGAAGGCATGTTGCGGAATTCACCCAACAAACGCGCAACCCGTGTGCGGCAAATGGTTTTCTTGATCATGTAATCATTCAGCGGTGGCAACACGAACGCGCTGTCCCGATGAATTTCTACCGCCGTACCACCCATGCCAAAACTGATCACCGGACCAAATACCGGATCACGCACCACGCCAACCATGAGTTCACGCGCGGAATTGCTTTGATGCATACATTCGATGGTCACGCCTTCGATCACCGCATCTGGCATGTTCTTCTTGGCTTCGCTAACCAGCTCGGAATACACGCTGCGTACCGCATGAGCATTCGCCACGTTCAAACGCACGCCATTCACTTCGGATTTGTGCAGAATTTGCGGCGAGCTGATTTTCATCACCACGGGGAAACCCAATGATTCTGCCGCAACCAACGCTTCTGCTGGGCTACGGGTCAAAATAGTGGGCACAGCCGGAATGCGGAATGCGGAAAGAATCGCCCGCGATTCAGTGGTCGACAAACTGCGGCGACCTTCCGCCAATACGCTTTCAATGATTAAGCGTGCACCTTGTACGTCCGGTTCGCGTTCTTGTTCGGGAACGGAAGGTGGCACTTGCATCAACATTTTTTGGTTATTGCGGTAATGGATCAGGTAAGAGAAGGCTTCTACCGCCGCTTCAGGGGTGCGGAAATGCGGTACATGCGCTTCGGAAAGCACATCACGCCCCGCTGCCACTTGGCTATCCCCCATCCAGCACGCCGCCAGAATCGGTTTGCCGGGTGTTTTCGGGTTACGCGCGACTTTAGCAATCTCCGCTACCACTTTGGCAATGCCAATCGGATCAGTCATGGCTTGCGGCGTGAGCATGACTAAAATACCGTCGCAGTTTTCTTCCTGCATACAAGCTTTGAGTGCGCCTGCATAACGTTCGGGGTTGGCATCACCCAGAATATTGACCGGATTACCTTTTGACCACGTAAACGGCAGCACTTTATTCAGTTCGGCAATGGTCTTGGTGCTCAGTTCCGCCATGCGTAAGCCCGTTTCCACCACGCGGTCGGTTGCCATGACACCCGAACCACCGCCATTGGTGAGAATCAGCAAACGGTTTTGTTGCGCCCGTAAGCCTGACGACAGGATTTGTGCGGCGGAGAACAATTGGTTAATGGTGTAAACCCGTACCGCACCAGCACGCTCCAACGCCGCATTGAAGGCATCATTACTACCGATAATTGCGCCTGTGTGGGTACTCGCCGCCAAAGAAGCCGCTTCATTACGCCCTGCTTTCAGCACGATGACAGGTTTCATACGCGCAGCACTACGCAAACCGCTCATGAAACCACGGGCATTGTGTACCGCTTCGATGTACAGCAAAATACTGTCAGTTTTAGGGTCGAGTGCGAGGTAATCCAACACATCGCCGAAATCAACATCCGCCGCATCACCGAGGGTCACAACAGTGGAGAAACCGATTTGTCGTGCGGCTGCCCAGTCCATAATCGCGGTACACATACCGCCGGATTGCGAAACCAACGCCAAATTGCCGGGTTTTGCTTGGCTGCGGCTAAACGTGGCATTCAAACCCACGGGTGGACGCATAATACCCAAGCAATTCGGTCCAATGATGTGAACCCCGTGTTGCTGAGCAATGTCCATCATGTCTTTTTGCAGACGTTGCCCGCGTACCCCAGTTTCATTGAAACCCGCAGAGATAACCACTGCACCCTTGATGCCATGTTCGCCGCATTGTTGGATAACGTGTGGGATCGTCGCTGCTGGACTGGTGATCACGGCTAAATCCACGGGTTTATTCAGTGCCGTGAGATTGGGGTACGTAACCTGTTCCTGAATTTTTTCACATTCAGTGGTGATGGGGTAAACTGAGCCTTTAAAGCCTGTACTCAGTAAATTCTGTAGAACTAAAGAACCGACGCTGTCGGGGGTGTTATTTGCGCCAAAAATTGCGACACTTTTCGGAGCGAATAGTTGATTTAAGTAATGGTGGCCCATAGCCAAAACCTCTAAACTAGTAAATTTAAGGCAGCAATCACAAAAAGCCTGAACGTAATTGCTGCACTGCAACATATTCTACGCCGCTTTTAGGGAAAAAAACATGACAGTTGCCGTAATTACTCACTCTCATTGTGATTTACACGACAATGGTTCGCCATACCACCCGGAATGTGCAGAGCGTTTAGGCGCAATCAATAACCGCATGATTATGTCGGGGGTTGACTGGATTGCACGCCATTACGACTCCCATTGCGTGGAACGTGAGCATTTGGTACGTGTACACGATGAAGATTATGTCGAACGGGTATTCGCCACAGCCCCAAAAGAAGGGCACGTCATGTTAGATGGCGATACTGGGATGAATCCGCACACCTTGGACGCGGCTTTGCACGCGGCGGGTGCTGCCATTATGGCGGTGGACTTGGTAATGGCGGGTACGCATAAACACGCATTCTGTATGATTCGTCCACCCGGTCATCACGCTGGCAAACGCCAAGCGGCTGGTTTCTGCATTTTTAATAATGTCGCCGTCGGCGCAGCTTACGCGCTGGAAATCTATGGTTTGGAACGCATTGCCGTCATTGATTTCGACGTGCATCACGGTGATGGTACGGAAGAAATTTTCAAAAACGAACCGCGTGTAATGTTCTGCTCGTCTTTCCAACATCCGTTTTACCCGTTTTGTGGTGCGGATACTGATTTACCGAATATCTTCAACTTACCGCTGCCATCAGGTACGGGTGGCGCAGCTTGGCGCGAAGCGATTCAGGAAAAGTGGTTGCCCGCCATGCGCGAATTCAAACCTGAATTGGTGATGATTTCCGCCGGATTTGATTCGCACATGGAAGATGATATGGGCGGCTTTAATTTGCTGGAACGTGATTACGTGTGGATTACCAAAGAACTTTGCCAAATCGCCAAAGAATTTGCCAGTGGGCGCGTGGTGTCCTGTTTAGAAGGTGGTTACGAATTATCCCCATTAGGGCGCAGTGCCACCGCACACATTAAAGAGCTGGCAGAATTCCATTAAGCCAAGTCTTAAAAGTGCCCGCCCTCGCGGGTATTTTTATGTCCGCAAATGGGGTAACGGCGGAAATCCGCCGCTGCACCCCCCTCGTTCTGGCGGAATCTCGCCGTTCATCCGATTTCCCCTGAACTTTTTCACATCGCAAACCCTCTTCAAACCACTGTTTAATAAGCATTAATTTTTCATTTTTCATTGATTCTTAGTGTTGGCACGTTTCTTCCAATAAGGAATGGGAGAGTTACCCACACGATGACATTGGAGAGAGAGATGAAAAAGACATTCATGACCATTAGCACGGCTGTTGTTCTGGGCTTGTTCAGCATGGCGGCGAATGCGGCTGATCCGATTGTAATCAAATTCAGCCATGTGGTGGCACAAGATACGCCCAAAGGCAAAGCGGCGGAAAAATTCAAAGCCTTGGCCGAAGAAAAAACCAAAGGCGCGGTAAAAATCGAAATTTACCCGAATAGCCAGTTATACAAAGACAAAGAAGAAATGGAAGCCCTGCAAATGGGGGCGGTACAAATGCTCGCGCCATCGCTGGCGAAGTTTGGTCCATTGGGTGTGAAAGAGTTTGAAGTATTCGACCTCCCATACATTTTCGACGGTTACGACGCACTGCATAAAGTCACGCAAGGCGAAATCGGCGCGAGTTTGCTAGCGAAACTTGAACCCAAAGGCGTGAAAGGTTTGGCGTTCTGGGATAACGGTTTCAAAATCATGAGTGCGAATAAGCCGCTGAAAACCCCAGACGATTACAAAGGTCTGAAAATGCGCATTCAATCGTCCAAAGTATTGGAAGCGGAAATGCGTGCTTTAGGCTCGAACCCACAAGTCATGCCGTTCTCCGAAACCTATCAAGCCCTGCAAACTGGCGTGGTGGATGGTACAGAAAATCCGCCTTCCAACCTTTACACGCAAAAAATGCACGAAGTACAAAAGAACGCCACCGTTACCAACCACGGTTACTTGGGCTATGCGGTGATTGCGAATAAAGGGTTCTGGGACAAATTGCCAGAGGACGTGCGCAAAGGTTTGGATGAAGCATTGAAAGAATCCACCGATTACGCCAACCAAATTGCTAAAGAAGAAAACGATAAAGCCTTGGAAGCGGTGAAAACATCGGGCAAAACCGAAGTTTATGTGCCAACTGAAGACGAAGTAAAAGCCCTGAAAGCGGCACTCGCGCCTGTGCAAGACGAAATGGCTGAGCGCATTGGTAAAGACTTAATCGACTCCATCAAAAAGGCCACCGCGAAATAAGCCGCCATTAATTACCCCTCACCCAGCCCCTTTCCTTCAGGGATAGGGGTTTCTTAGATTTAGGAGGCGTGTTTTATGAAATGGCTGGATCGACTTGAGGAGATTTTCATCAGTTGCTTGATCGCGGTAGCGACACTGGTGATTTTTACGGCGGTCATTCACCGCTATTTGTCTGGGCTGCACTTGGGTGCATTTCAGGATGTATTATTAAGCATCCACCTGAGTTGGGCGCAGGAGTTGTGCATTATCCTGTTCGTGTGGATGGCGAAATTCGGCGCGGCGTATGGCGTGCGTCAAGGCATTCACGTTGGTGTGGATGTATTAGTGAATCGTTTATCCCCTGCAAATCGGCGCATCATGGTCATGGTGGCTTTAAGCGCGGGCGTCTTATTCACTGGCTTGGTGAGTTATTTAGGTGCGAATCTGGTGTGGGAAAACGGCATGGCTTACACCACTTTAACCCATTTAGGCATGGATACCGGCACGCATTTTGAGGGCCCAACCACCCCCGATTTGGAATGGCCAACCTGGGTGGTGTATTTGGCAGTGCCAATAGGGTCAGCATTAATGTGCTTCCGTTTTCTGCAAGTGTTAGTGAATTTTTGGCGTACTGGCGACTTGCCACACCACGACCATGCCCACGTGGATGGTTTAGAGGATGAAATCGAACATTACCCAGTAATGGAGCAAAAACCATGAGCGCGTTGATTATTTTTGCCCTGTTACTGATGCTAATGCTAACGGGGATGCCGATTTCGATTGCCCTTGGCCTCACGGTCATGACTTTTTTATTCACCATGACTTCCGTACCGATTGAATCGGTCGCACTCAAGCTGTTCACCGGCATTGAGAAGTTCGAGATCATGGCGATTCCGTTCTTTATCCTAGCGGGGAATTTCCTGACCCACGGTGGAGTAGCGCGACGCATGATCCACTTTGCCTCCAGCATGGTGGGGCATTGGTACGGCGGTTTAGGCTTGGCGGGCGTATTAGCTTGCGCATTATTCGCAGCGGTTTCCGGTTCTAGCCCTGCAACCGTGGTAGCGATTGGCTCGATTTTGCTGCCAGCAATGGTGAAAGCAGGTTTCCCGAAAAACTTCGGCGCGGGCGTGATTACCACTTCCGGCGCGTTGGGGATTTTGATCCCACCATCGATTGTCATGGTGATGTACGCCGTTGCGACCAACTCATCAGTGGGCGCATTGTTCATGGCGGGGGTTGTACCGGGGTTCTTACTCGCGATGTTTTTAGGCTTTACCACTTGGCATCGGGCGAAAAAATTCAACTACCCACGCCAACCGAAAGCCAGCGTAGCCGTGCGTTTGAAAGCCTTTAAAGATTCTGCTTGGGGTTTATTGCTCATCGTGTTGGTCATGGGTGGGATTTATTCCGGCATGTTCACACCAACCGAAGCAGCGGCGATGAGTGCGGTGTATGCCTTCGTGATTGCGGTATTTGTCTACAAAGACATGAGCCTGAAAGATGTACCGAAAGTGCTGCTGAATTCCGCGAGCATGTCGGCAATGTTGCTGTACATCATTACCAATGCGGTGCTGTTCTCATTCCTGATGACCAATGAAAACATTCCGCAATCCTTAGCCGAATGGATGCTAGCACAGGGTATGGGGCCTATCGTGTTCTTGTTGGCGGTGAATATCCTGTTGTTAGTGGCGGGGAATTTCATGGAACCGTCCAGCATTACGCTGATCTTCGCACCGATTCTGTTCCCAATGGCAATGAAACTCGGCATTAACCCAATTCATTTCGGCATCATTATGGTGGTGAACATGGAAGTCGGCATGTGCCATCCACCCGTGGGTTTGAACCTGTACGTCGCTTCCGGCATTGCCAAAATGGGCATTACAGAACTGACCATTGCGGTCTGGCCGTGGCTGCTGACCATGCTGGTGTTCCTGATGTTGGTAACGTATGTGCCCATCATCAGCCTGTGGTTGCCGCACCTAATGGGTATGATTTAAACGATTTTGTGTGGTTTGTGCGTCTATTGCTGCACCCAGAATGGACGCACTCCTTTCCACCGAGGGTAAAATAATGACTGAAATAAAACCATTCCAAACCATTCTGTACGCCACGAACATCGGCGACACCATGCGCCCCGTGTTCCGCCAAGCCTTAAACATGGCACGAATTCACAATGCGAAAATCATTATGCTGCACGCCGTTGCACCGATTGGCACAACAGGACAAGCCGTCTTATCGATGTATTTACCCGACAAAGAAGTGAATGACATCGAACAAGAAACCATGAACCAAGTCATTGAAACCATGCGGGAACGCTTACGCAATTACGGCAATAATGTCGAAGCTGATTTCATGAAGGACAAAGACCAACTCATCGACAAAATCGCCGTGAGCGCGGGTAATCCAGCCGATGTCATCTTGCATTACGCCGAACACCACCCGATTGATTTGATCGTGATCGGCAGCCACACCCGCCCTGTTAAACACGGCGCAATGCTCGGCTCAACCGCACGCGGTGTCACGCTGCACAGCAAAGTACCCGTGTTAATCGTGCCGAATGGCGAATAATTCTCCCTTAAACAGTCAGCAACGGGATGCCAAGCGACACTCTTGAATCCTGTTCAAACCCCTGAACTGTATTGCGCCTGCGAACTCTCCTCCTCATCCGCAGGCGCGATTTTTTCCAATCCTTACAGATTCGGATTAACCAATACCCGCCCTTGGATTTTGCCCGCGATAATGTCTTGTGCAGCTTGTGGTACGGCTTCGAGCGCGATGACCTGCCCTAATTCGGCGTAAGCACTGGCGGGTAATTCAGCGGCTAACTGTTCCCATGCTTGAACACGGCGTTCGAGCGGGCAATTGACCGAATCCACGCCACGCAAGCTGACATTGCGCAGAATAAACGGCATGACGCTGGTATTGAGTTTGAAACTGCCCGCTAAGCCGCACGCAGCTACCGCGCCGTTGTAGTCCATTTCCGCTAACACACGCGCGAGCATGTCACCACCGACCACATCGACCGCGCCCGCCCAGCGTTGCGATTCCAATGGGCGAGCGGGTTGGCTCATTTCTTCACGGCTGATAAAGCGTTTCGCACCTAATTTGCTCAGAAATTCGTGAGTTTCCGGGCGACCCGTGACCGCGACGACTTGATAACCGCGTTGCGCCAATAACGACACGGCAACACTGCCCACGCCGCCCGCCGCACCCGTAACAAGGACTTCGCCAGATGCGGGTTTGACGCCCGCTTCCACTAAGGCCATGACACATAACATTGCCGTTAACCCCGCCGTGCCAATGGTCATGGCTTGTTGCGCGGTTAAATTGCTGGGTAAAGGCACGAGCCAATCGGCTTGAACTCGCGCTTGTTGGGCGTAACCACCCCAGTATTTTTCGCCAACACCCCAACCTGTGAGGATAACTTGATCACCCGCTTGAAAGCGTTCTGATGCGGATTCGACCACTGTTCCGGCAAAATCAATCCCCGGTACGATGGGGAATTGCCGCACGATTTTGCCCGTCCCCGTGACCGCTAAACCGTCTTTGTAGTTGAGCGACGAGTACGCCACGTCAACCAGCACTTCACCGGCTGGCAAATCGCTGGTCGTGAGCTGGCGGATTGCCGCCGTGGTTTTGCCATCCACTTGATCCAGCACTAAGGCTTTCAATGTTGCAGACATACTTTCCTCCTGAGTGTATTGATTGTGGGAAAAGCATACCAGAACACGCTCACCACCTCGCCATACCCATTTTTTCTTTGCCGGTGATTCGGTGCTATATTGCTGCCATCACAGTGGATGGATGATGGGTCACACAATGCAGCAAAAAATCCCTTACGGTTTGAGTAATTTCAAGAGCGTCATTAGCGAAGGTTATGCTTACGTTGATAAAACGGCTTTCATTACCAAACTGGAGACGGCAGGCAAACACAATATCTTGCTGCGTCCACGGCGTTTCGGCAAAAGCTTATTTTTATCGATGCTGGAATATTATTACGATGTAGCTTATGCCGCCGATTTCGATGCGTTATTTACTAAGCTTGCCATTGGTAAAAATCCCACCCCATTGCACAGCAGTTACCAAGTGCTGTTCATGGAATTTAGCGGGATTGCAACGGGGAGCAAAGAAACGGTTTACAGTGGTTTTAATATAGCTGTGCAAATTTACCTACAAACTTTTCTGCAACATTATCAATACACTGCCGCAGAAATTGCTGGGATTACTGATTGTCCGTCACCGGCCGATAAACTCAAATATTTCTTTCAAATTACCAGCGATCAGAAAATCCTGTTGCTGATTGATGAGTACGACCATTTTGCCAATGCGATTCTGGCGGATGACTTGCAACTGTTTCAAAGCATTGTTGGCAAAGGTGGTTTTGTGCATTCGTTTTACGAAACCATTAAAACCGCCACGCAACGCGGTATTGTTGACCGTTTGTTTATTACAGGTGTCACCCCAATTATGCTGGATAGCATGACCAGCGGTTTTAATATCGTGGAAAATCTTTCACTGGGTGAAGCATTTAACGAAGCTATTGGTTTTACTCGCGATGAGGTGGCAGAATTGCTGCAACCCATTGCAAACACTTGCCATTCAGATCAGACGCAGCTATTAAACGATGTCACCGACTGGTACAACGGTTATCGTTTTAATAACAATGCTAACCAAACCGTGTTTAATGCCGATATGGTGTTGTATTTCGTTAAGAATTTCGATTACAAACGCTGTACTTATCCCAAATACATGCTGGATGAAAACATTGCTTCGGATTATGGCAAAATCCTTGCGATGTTTAATATTGGCAATCGTGATGAAAACTTTGCGGTATTAGATGAATTGCTTAACCAAGGTGAAATCATTGCACAACAACGGCGTAAGTTTGATTTTGACAAAGGTTTTGACCGCGACGATTTTATTAGCTTGTTAGCTTACATGGGTTTTGTGTCATTAAATGGTGAAACCTTATCGGGCGAAATTTTCGTGATTCCCAATCACGTTATTCGGGTTTTGTATTTCCAATATTTCAAAGTGGAATTGGAGCGCATTAACCACATTCGCGTTCCTGAACGGGCGATTTTAAAAGCGGTGGAAATATTAGCCTTACACAATGACATTCAGCCATTAGTACAAGAAACGGCGCATGTATTGCAATTACTGTCTAATCGCGATGCAATGGGTATGGATGAAAAACACCTCAAAACGCTATTATTGACCTTATTGTATCAATCACCTGCGTACTTTATTCAAAGCGAACGCGAATTAAACCGTCACTACCCCGACATTCTGTTGCTGGAACGCAGCCCGTATAAAGTCAATTATCAGCATTTGATTGAACTGAAATACGCTAAAAAGTCGGGTAAAACCACCGTATGGGAAGCCAAACGCGCTGAAGGTATTGCGCAAGTACAAGGTTATTTACAGCTTCCCAATATCGCCGCGTTACCCAAACTCTCAGCTTGGGTACTCGTCACGGATGGCGAACAGGTCGAAGCGATTGCTGTGCCTTCAGCCTAAGGCGTGCATAACGCGCTGCATATTGGCAATCGCCGCATGGGGTTTGACTTCAAACACTTTGCGACTGTTGGGGAATTGCATTTGCAGCCATTGCAAAGCGTGGAAATAATCGCCATTTTCAGTGTAACTATCGGCTTGGGTGAAGCCTTGCGCTTCGGCTTCGGGGAACGACAAATGCTGATCCGCCAGCCCATTATTGGCGTGCAAATGGAAATGCAGACGGAAACCGTTGGCGGTTTGTTCATTCAGCCACGCAATCCACGCACTGAGCGAGTCTTGTGACCACAATTTTGCGTGCCCAAGATCAAAACATTGTTGGATGTACGGTAAGTCTAAGGATTCCACCAGTTCAAAAAGCCAGCGGTAAAACGCCAAACTGTGGAACGTGTTTTCAATGTGAATCGGGTGATCGTATTCCGCCGCAATGCGATTCATTAACTGCAAACGCGGGGTTAAATAAGCCGCCAATTGCGCACGAAATGCGGGGCGTTGATTGGTTGGCATGTGATGCAAATGCGTAATGGCGTAATCCGAACGAATGCTTTTCGCCAAACAAAGCTGTTGATGCAGTTCGGCTTCGCGCTTGTCGATGGTGAATAAACCAAACACGTCGTGGTTGAGGTGGATGTTCACTGGAATGCTGGCTTGCGGCAAATGTGCATTAATCACTTCCCACGCGCCTGCATCGTTAAAGTAAAAGCCGACTTCCAAAGGGCGATGTTCGGCAATGGCTGTCAGTAAGACGGGTTCGATTTCGGCACGACTTTTTTCGGCAAATTTGTAACCAAAGGTTTTCACACGTTATTCCTATTGTGTCATATGAGCAGCTATTAGGACTGCGTGATTCTTCCCCATGCCTAAAGGCAGGGGCTTCTAGCTTCAACGGCAGCAACCAGTCCAGACACAGGACTGGATTTACGCTTGCCTCCACTAGCAGAGACGGTGAATCCTTCCGCCTTTAGTTTCAAAATGCCTTGCTTCTGAATATTGATGGCGGCGTTG
>JBDKID010000018.1:0-72429 GCA_039797295.1 Pseudomonadota bacterium
TGAAAAAGATTATGAGCAGGTTCTAATCAACAACTGCCTACAAATAGTTAATTTGACATTCTTATCTTTGCTCTTAGAAAGATTATGAGCAGGTTCTTAGCCAAAGAAAAAGGCGAAGCGGGGCAAGCGCGGGTCGATAACTTGGATGAATTGGTCAGTGCGGCGCACGGTTACAGTTTCGCGCCGAGTGAGGAAATGCCAGAAATGGACGCGCTGTCAGCGTTTTTGTCGCACGCGGCATTGGAAGCGGGCGAAGGGCAGGGTGATGCTAGCGACGATTGCGTGCAAATGATGACGCTGCATTCCGCCAAGGGTTTGGAGTTCCCGCTGGTATTCTTGTGCGGTTTGGAAGAAGGCTTATTCCCGCATCAAATGTCGGCGGACGATCCGGCGCGTATCGAGGAAGAACGCCGTTTGTGCTACGTCGGCATTACCCGCGCCGAACAGCAATTGGTCATGACTTACGCCGAGCAACGCCAATTACACGGACGCACGCAATTCAACCCGCCATCGCGTTTCGTGCGTGAATTGCCGGAAGAATTGGTCGAAGAAGTGCGCCCGAAAGTGGTGGTGCGCCCCAACAGTTTAGGCAGTAATGCGTGGCGCAATAATGCCCCGCCGCCGCCACCCGTGCCGCAAGCCAAACCCTATGCCGAAAGCGAAACGGGGTATCGCATTGGGCAGCGCGTGCGTCATGCTAAATTCGGCGACGGCGTGATTACGGGGTCGGAAGGTTCGGGCGTGCATTCGCGGGTGCAGGTGAATTTCAAAACCGCTGGCAGCAAATGGCTGGTGGTGGGCTATGCTAATTTGGTGAAGATATAAACGAGGAGCTAGAGATGAAACAGACACAATGGTTAAGCGCGTTGTTCATCGGCGCAATGTTAAGTGCTTGTGCGCCAGCACCATCACCTGCGCCGTCACCGCCACCCAGTCCGCCAGCACCGCGTCCGGGTGAGGTTAAGCCTGCGCCGGGAGGTGAAATGATGATGTGTACACAAGAAGCGAAATTGTGCCCAGATGGTAAAACAGCCGTTGGACGCAATAGCGCGAAAGGTTGCGCTTTTGATCCTTGCCCCGGTGATAAATAAGTAGTGCTGGATAAATGCCTTGTTGAATCATCAGCAAGGCATCCATTGCATTATGGGGTAGCTACACTTGCCAAAGGGCTATTTGCTGGAATTAAGTTTTGCATGGCGGAATACGGAATGGTGAATTCGGTTGAACCTAAGGCATACGGTGCGACTTCATAGGGATTAAACAGGAAAGTTAAACCATTTTTGGTAATGCCGAAATTGGTATTGAGTTTGAATTCATTATTCTCAAACCAAAAGCCTTCATCGGTTAAATTCGTGGTGGGTGATAATTCACGCGCAGCACGAAAGGCTTTTTCACCAATGACATTTAAGGTTTTTTCATAGCCGGAACTGAGTAAATCCGCTAACGTTAATTGTTTGCCGGTGTGTGTATCCAAAACAAAATAACGTTGCCCACTAAATGGGTGTGCGCCACCCGTATAACCGTTTTCGCTGAATAATAAGGTGACGAATTGTGGTGTGCCACCCACGACATCAATACTGCGTTCTAATTCCCACATGCCCGTGGTTTCGGGGTCATCTTGGAAATCTTTTAAAAACATCGCCGCTAATTCGTCTAATGATGCAGGTTGTTTTTCATTTTCGTCGCTGTATTCGACCAATTGTTCTTGAATAAAGCGATTAAACGCTGCCGCTACTGGCGGGCTATCGACCGAACTAACTTTGGGGTAGGTGATTTTGACCGTGGCACAATGCGCATTATCGGGCGTGACATTGGCAGTGCCGGGGCAAAGTGAACCGCCCGCCCGTTGGAATTCGGTTTTTTCATAGGATAAATTGGCAATTTTGCCATTATCCGCATTCACGGAGCTGTCTAATTGACACGCTGTTAGCGCAAAACTCGCCGCCAACAGAGCGAAATGGAATGCTTTCACGGGGCTAACCTCTCAATATCCCAGCCGTTAGGGGTGCGGCGGTATTCAAAACGGTCGTGTAAACGGTTCGGGCGACCTTGCCAGAACTCGATATTGTCCGGCACGATGCGATACCCACCCCAAAAGTCAGGTAGTGGGATTTCACCCGCGCTGAATTTGCGCTTCATTTCTTCTAATTTTAGTTCGAGTAGTGTGCGTGAGGTGATAATCGAGCTTTGGGTGGATACCCATGCACCCAATTGGCTGCCGCGCGGACGGGAAAGGAAATAACGTAAGGATTCTGCGGTGGATATTTTTTCTGCTCGACCCGTGATTTCGACTTGGCGTTCGAGTTCTTTCCAAAACAATAAGGCGGCGACATTAGGGTTTTCGGCGATGTTGTGGGCTTTTTGGCTTTGGTAGTTGGTGAAAAAGACAAAGCCGCGTTCGTCATACGATTTCAATAATACGGTGCGTAAGGTCGGTTTGCCATTGGCGGCAACGGTTGCCAATTGCATGGCATTGACTTCTAGCACTTGGGCTTCGATGGCTTGGGTAAACCACAGATTGAATTGTTGGAAAGGATCAGCAGCCAGCGTAGTACGGTCTAGACCCGCTTGGGTATATTCACGTCGAAGATCACCAATGTCCATGCGACACTCCAAAAGGTTTTGACGTGATCTTACCTCAAATAAAAAAGCCAGACCAAAAAAACGGTCTGGCTAAAAAGACACAAAGGAAGGGCTAAGACCTTTGTGTCAGAGTGGAGCCCGCATTGAGCTCCAGGGGCTAACATTCGGTGATACGCAACTTAACAATGGTTATGACTCACTCACGCGACTAACGCAGGGCGTAATGTTCGGCGATGTAGTGTAATTCCGCGTCGGAGGTTGCTACCGCTGAGGCCGTATGGAGGTCAGTGGTCATGTAAGGGCTAATCGGTTGTTGCGGTACATTCATGCCATACGCGCCGTAAGCTCGCGTTTGCCATTCACTGTACATCGGGTTGCTTTGCACACTGCTACAGCCGCTAAGGCTGCTCGCCAGTAATGAAGTAAACAATGCCCAACTTGAAACGCATTTTATTTTTATTTTCATAGCGTTATTTGTTTTGTCTGTTAGTTGTGCTGTGGTTGTTATCGTGACAAAAAACGCGGCAAAAGTGCACTATTAACTGGATAAATGGTAGTTATAGATGACATTCGGGTTAAAAGGCGAGGTTTTTGATTAATTTTTAATCCTTTATTGTTTGATTCGCTCCATTTTATTCTTGTGTTACGCCATCTACTGTTGAGTAATTGCCCAATCTATGTGTTCTTGTACTAACGCACTGTCGATTTGTGCACGACGTTGGTGCAATAACGCTAATGTTAGTGAACTGCGTGGCGCATTCCCCAGTGCCACGGCGATATTGCGTAACCAGCGTTCGTAGCCAATGCGGCGTATTGGTGAACCGGCTAAACGCTGTAAAAATTCCGCTTCTGTCCATTGGAATAAGTCGTGTAAACGCGCGTGATCCAAACCATTGCGCACCGCAAAATCGGCTTCGGGCGAGGTGTGGGCAAAGCGATTCCACGGGCAGATTAATTGGCAATCGTCGCAGCCGTAAATGCGATTGCCGAGTAAGGGGCGCAGTTCCACTGGAATGCTACCAGCGTATTCTATAGTGAGGTAAGAAATGCAGCGGCGTGCATCCAATAAGTAAGGGGCAATAATGGCTTGCGTGGGGCAGACATCCATGCAAGCGCGGCAACGTCCGCAGTGTTCATCCACCGCGCCCGTGTCGCCGTTACTGGTATCGTTACTGGGGTCGCTAAGCATGGCAAGGGGAATGTCGGTGTAGATTTCGCCGAGGAAAAACCACGAGCCAGCATCTCGGTGCAGAATATTGCTGTGCTTACCTTGCCACCCTAAACCAGCTTTGACCGCAATGGCTTTTTCCAGCACGGGTGCGCTATCGGTAAACACGCGATAACCGAACTGACCAATGACTTGTTGTATTTGTTGGGCGAACTGTTCCAAGCGTTGACGGATCAGTTTGTGGTAGTCGCGTCCTAAGGCATAACGTGAAACATACGCACGTTCGGGGTGGTTGAGGATCATGAGTGCGTCGGCACTGTTAGGCGGAAAATAATCCATGCGTACACTAATAATGCTTAAGGTATCGGGAACGAGTTCGGCGGGGCGACTGCGTTTTGTGCCATGCCGTGCCATCCATGCCATTTCGCCGTGATAGTTTTTTGCTAACCACGTTAGTAAGTGCGGTTCGGCGGTGGATAAGTCAAGATTGCTAATACCAACGGCATTAAATCCGATTTTTTTTCCCAAATGGGTAATTTTATCGGTAAGCTTTAGGGGTGTAATTGGTAAGGAATGAGGTTTCATGACAGCAGTAGCAAATCGGGTGTATTCAGCCGCACAGGTACGTGAGCTGGATCGAATCGCCATCGAGAAGCATAGCGTTTCGGGTTATGGTTTAATGTGCCGCGCAGGGCAGGCTGTATTCGACAGTATCCGTGAATCGTGGCGTGATGCCAAGTCTTTGTGCGTCTTGTGCGGCGGGGGCAATAATGGCGGCGATGGCTACGTGGTGGCGTGTTTGGCTCTGCAAGCTGGGTGGCAAGTGCAGGTGATTAGCCTTGCCGATGTGTCACAATTGCGTGGTGAAGCACAGCAAGCGTATCAAGCATTCGTGCAATACGGTGGGCAAGTGCAGCCGTTTACCGATACCTTGCCGGATGCGGATGTCATGGTTGATGCCTTGTTTGGTATCGGTTTGGATCGTGTGGTGGAAGGAACTTATGCCGCTGCGATTCACTTGCTGAATCAACATACCGCGCCGATTGTGGCAGTGGATATTCCTTCCGGTCTTCATGCTGATGTAGGTCAACCTTGTGGTTGCGCGGTGGCAGCGGATATGACCGTGACCTTTATTGCATGGAAAACAGGTTTATTGACGGGTAAAGCGCGGGATTATTGCGGGCGAGTGTTTTTAGCGCGTTTGGAAGTGCCGGAAGCGGTGTATGAGCAAGTGCCGACGACATACCGCTTATTAGGGCATCACACGGTGCAGGAAGCCTTACCCTCTCGACCACGTTCGGCACACAAAGGGAATTGTGGGCATTCGCTCTTGATCGGTGGGGCGCAAGGCATGAGCGGCGCGGTGCGTTTAGCTGGTGAAGCGGCATTGCGGGCGGGCAGCGGTTTGGTTACGGTGGCGACGCATTCTGAACATGCACCAGTACTGAATTTATTGCGCCCTGAACTCATGGTCAGTGCGGTGGAATCACCCGTGCATTTACGCCCTTTGTTACAACGCATGACGGCGATTGGTATTGGCCCCGGCATGGGGCAATCTGCATGGGCGCGGGGTTTGCTGATGATGGTGCAGACCGCGCCACAACCCAAAGTGTTGGATGCGGATGCTTTAAACCTGTTAGCCCAAAGCCTATTGCAGGATGAAAACTGGATTCTGACACCCCATCCCGGTGAGGCCGCACGCTTATTGGGTTGTGAAGTGTGGGCGGTGGAACAAGATCGCGTGAGTGCGGTGCAACGCTTACAACGTCAGTATGGTGGGGTGGTGGTGCTCAAAGGTGCGGGGACATTGGTTGCTTGTGCGGATGGCATTGCGTTTTGTCCGGCGGGGAATCCGGGCATGGCTTCGGGCGGGATGGGCGATACCTTAACCGGTATTATTACGGGCTTGTTGGCACAAGAATTAAGCTTGCAAGCGGCGGCTGAAGTTGGGGTATGGATTCACGCATACGCTGGGGATTTAGCGGCACGCGGCGGTGAACGCGGTTTACTGGCAAGCGATTTGATTGCTTGTATTCGTCAAGCCATGCAGGAAGCCAGCGCACCATGACACAAGACACTGTAACATTCCCCATAATGGCAGCCACAACGGTGCAAGGCATTGCTAATGAAGCCGCGATGTTGGCTTTAGGGGCGCAATTAGTACGGCAATTTCCGCGTGGTGGGTTGATTACCTTGCACGGGGATTTGGGGGCGGGCAAAACCACCTTGGTGCGCGGGATGTTACGGGAACTTGGTTATCACGGCACGGTCAAAAGTCCTACTTACACCTTGGTTGAACCGTATCAGGTGCAAGGGCGTGACATTTTCCATTTTGATTTGTATCGCCTCGCAGACCCAGAAGAGTTGGAGTACATGGGCATTCGGGATTATTTACGTCCTGATGCTTTATGCCTCATAGAATGGCCAGAAAAAGCGGGTGATTTATTGCCTGCTGCGAATTTACGTGTGGAGATTTTGCATGATGGAAATGCACGTAAAGTATTGCTACAACAAGGTTAAAGCCATTAATCAGTAGCTTAGGGAACTTTATAGAAAAACCACTTGAAAAGCAGAGTACACTGGTTTAATACTTGCCGACAAAGTGGTTTTCCCATTGCTTGTATCTAATTGCAGTGCGTTTGCACTGTGAAGCCGAAGTATTGCCGAGATTTATAGCATGATTAGTAATAAGCTGAGCCGTCGGGGTTTTATTCTGAAATTAGGCACATGGGCAGGGGGGGTAAGTGCGGGGTTGTTTGCACCCAATGTATTCGCCGCGCGTTCTGGTAAGCTTATTGGTGCAAAAGTTAGTGGTAGTGGTGACACGCTGACTGTTGCTTTGCAGTTAGATGAGCCGGTGAAACACAAAGTTTTTACCCTCGATGCGCCGGATCGGGTGGTGGTGGATTTACTCGATACGCGCATGGATGCCAATTTGAATTCGGGGCTGAAACAGTCTCCCATTACCGCGATTCGGTATGCGGAACGTGACGGTGGGGTGCGGGTAGTGTTGGAGTTAGCCGAGACAATGACGGCAAAAGCGCAGATGCAAGCTGTTGGCAGTCAGAACGTGTTAAACATTACCCTCACAGGCAGTGGTAAAGCGCGTAGCAGTGATAAAAAGCCAGAGAAACCCGCTGATAAAAAACCAGAATCTGCCCCGAAATCGGCGGATAAACCTTCTAAACCGGAAAAATCTCGCCACGAAGAAGAACGCCCCGAACCGACACCCGCTGGTAAGCGCAGTTTCATTGTGGTGATTGACCCCGGTCACGGTGGTAAAGACCCCGGCGCGATTGGGCGTAACGGTACGCGCGAAAAAGACGTGGTGCTGGAAGTTGCTCGCAAACTCAAGGCGCGGCTGAATCGTGAGAAAGGTATCAAAGCATTACTAACGCGCGAAAGCGATGTGTTTATTCCGTTGTTAGATCGCATTAACATTGCGCACCGTAACAAAGCCGATTTGTTTATTTCGGTTCATGCCGATGCTAGCCCCAATTCTTTGGTGAATGGCTCAACTGTTTACATTCTGTCGGAAAATGGTGCGTCCAGCGAAGCCGCGCGTTTACTCGCCGAAAGCGAAAACTCGTATGACGTGCGCTTCGGCGGTGTGAGTATTAATGACACCAGTAACCGCATTGCCTCGGTCTTATTGGATTTAAGCCAAAATGCCATGACCGAACGCAGCTTAAGCCTTGCCAATGGCGTATTAAGCGAATTGAGTAAGGTGAATAATCCCTTGCGTAATAAGGTCGAAAGCGCGGGCTTTGTGGTGCTGAAATCGCCGGATATTCCTTCTATGCTAGTGGAAACCGCGTTTTTGAGTAACCCCGCCGAAGAAAAACGCTTACGCACAGCCGAGTACCAGCAAAAACTGGCGAATGCCATGTTCAAAGGCATTAAACGTTACCAAGTCGCGTATTTGGGAGGCTTGCGCAACGCCTAAGCAGGGCGTGGTGTTGGCAAACATTCAGGGCGGTACGGGGAATGTTCCGCTATCGCCTGCATGTATTGCGCCACGTTTTGGCATTCCCATTGCGCATGACGCACAATCGCTTGTTGGAACACCGGGCTGGCTAACCAATGGCTGGAACGGGTCAGCGTCGGTACAAACCCGCGCGGGATTTTGTGTTCGCCTTGCGCACCCGGTTCAAACACCTGCAAACCGTGTTCGATGCAGTATTCAATGCCTTGGTAATAACACGCCTCAAAATGCAGGCTATCGACGTATTCCGCACACCCCCAATGTCGCCCGTAAAGCCGCGTGTCGCTGCGCAACATAAACGAACCCGCCATGCATTCGCCCGCTGCATTATCCGCCATAATTAACACGATTTGATCGGGTATGCTTTGCGCAATCGCTTGGAAAAATGCCGTATTCAAGGTCGGCAAACCCCATTTATTTTCAAAGGTTTGGCGGTAGAAAGACGCGAACTGCTCCCAATCCGCTAGCGTCGCGGTGTGACCATCCAAACGTCGTAAACGCATCCCAGCATCTTGCACTTTGCGGCGTTCCTGCTTAATGTTTTTGCGCTTTTTCGGGGTTAAAGTCGCTAAAAAATCGTCGAATGTTTGGTAATGCTGGTTATACCAATGGAATTGGCAATCGTGGCGCGTGATCAAACCCTGTTGTTCCAACCAATCCTGTTGCGCAGCAAGGGGGAACAAACAATGAAAACTGCTGGCTTGTAATTGTTCCGCCACTTGCAATGCCGCCGCGATTAGTACGGGGAACAGTTCCGCCTCGCGCCCGCTTTGCACCAACAACCGCTGCCCACTGACAGGCGAATACGGAATGCTCGACACCAATTTCGGAAAATACGCCATGCCGTGCCGCTGATAAGCTTCTGCCCACGCATTATCGAACACAAATTCACCGTAAGTATTGTGCTTCTCATACAAGGGCATCGCTGCCACCAACACCCCATCCGCGTCGTACACCACAAGATGACGCGGCAACCAACCAAACTGTTTGCCAACGCAACGGTGACGTTCCAACGCCGCTAAGAATTCGTGGCACAGAAACGGATTATGATCCTGCACCAACGCATTCCATTGGGCGGCGGGCACACTATCTAAACAAGTAACAATTTCTATACGCATGGCGGGCATTGTGGAAGATGTCGCATCAAGTGGCAAATACCACGTTGGCATTGTCTGTTTTTTAACGTGTTGGTGTGGCAAGCCTAGCAGGTATGCTACAGTTTCAGCAGTTGATATACATAAGTAGGTAACGCATGGAAATTACGCTAAAAAACCTCGGATTAATCAGTGAAGCTAATTTCACCGTGGGTGATTTAACGGTTATCTGCGGCAAAAACAATACTGGCAAAACCTACGTTACTTATGCCACTTATGGCTTTTTAGATTACTGGCAGAATGCTTGGCAACAACTTTCTAGTTATCCTCACGAGCAGCCAGCAGAAACGTTTGTCACACGCTTTTTAG
Organism: Pseudomonadota bacterium; assembly: GCA_039797295.1. Classification (GTDB taxonomy): domain Bacteria; phylum Pseudomonadota; class Gammaproteobacteria; order Thiotrichales; family Thiotrichaceae; genus Thiothrix. Next base: position 9,200 of record JBDKID010000018.1, read on the forward strand.
ATTACGCTTGTATCGAGTATAACTGGTGGATTCCTAGTATTTTTTTTGATAAAGAAAAGCGTTTTATAAAATCATCTTTTTCATTGGCTGCTGACATTAATTTCATTCCGGGGGTTAGTAAACCATTAGTTCATAAAAAAGCATTGCCCAAAGCATTCATGGCGAGTTCGGAGCGAACAGGTGCGGCTTTGTTCCAGCGTGAGGTGGATTTTACGCGCAGTCGTTTGATTGATTTGTTGAAAGAAACGGATATTAATCCACAGCAGTTATTAGGGCGTTTTACGGCTGAATACCCATTGCCTGTTAAACATAACATTGACTTTATTCGTGATCTCCCAAATATTGTCAGAAAACAAAGTGAGTTTGCCCAACAATATCCTGAAATTCTCCAAGCTTTTGCTGAAATTGCAGGCGGTGATTATGAAGTTAATCATGTTGGTGGTATTCTTTACAGTCCTGTCAATCAACCTGAATTAAAACTTTCATTAGCCGAAAGTTCTAGTACTGTGCGTTCTTTAGCGGACATTGGATTTTATTTACGTCACCTTGCACAAAAAGGTGAGTTACTGATGATTGATGAGCCGGAATTAAACTTACACCCTGAAAACCAACGTAAGATCGCCCGTTTGTTTGCCATGTTAGTCAATGCTGGCTTGCGTGTTTTCATTACCACGCACAGTGATTACATTGTTAAAGAATTTAACACATTGTTATTGCTTAATAAACCAGATGAACGTTTGCAAGCATTGGCACAACGTGAAGGCTATCAAACGACAGAATTACTCCAACCAGAGCAGTTAAATATTTACATGACGGCACCAGATAAAAACGTGACGGATAAGGTACGTTATACTTTAGTTCCAGCGAAAGTTACGGCTGAATCAGGCATTGAACTTACTTCATTTGATGATGCGATTGAAGACATTAACCGCATTCAAGATGAAATTGTTTGGGGTTAAGTATGTCCGATACGACTATCTTAAAAAGACTATTGCAGCCGAATGTTTTGATACCACTTGCCGAACATTATGAAAGTAAAAAAGTGACACTGATTGAACATCAGGCACAAGATTCGTGGGTGGAAATTCATAATATTCCACAAGATGCTATGGTGATTGATCTGGATCGTGTTTTTCACAATCAAAACTTATTTCAAGGTAATAATGGCGAATGCAAACGCGCTGATTATGTTGTTATTTCTGAACAAGCTCAAAAGGTTTTGTTTATTGAAATGAAGCGCAGTAATGCGCCAGCGATGGATATTGTGAAGCAACTTAAAGGTGCATTATGCGCTTTTGAATACTGCCAAATCATTGTGCGAGAGTTTTTTCAAGAAGCTGATTTTTTAAAAAACTACCAAAAACGTTTTATATCGTTGCGGCACACAGGCGGCACCAAACAGAAAACTGAAATCGAACGCACAGCACCATTAGGCACAATACACAATAACCCTGAGTTTCCACTACGAGTCAGTTGGGCTAAGGTTATTCAGTTCAACAAAATTGCAGGTTAAGTATCAGAGCGACTAATCCACCATAATCCCACCCATGTGCTAATGGCTAATCCGCTCCAAATCATAAAGAATTGTTCAAAATAATTGAGTGGGAAAAGTTGAATAATGAGGCTTCCGGCGGGAAATACCCAACTGCGTCCGGTGAAAAATAAGTAATGCAGCAGGTTAAAGCTGGCGTGAAAATCCACGGTTGCCATGATTCCGGCAATGCTGACAATCGCCACGCCGACGTAAGTGGTCATGCGCAAGGCAAGTCGCCATTGGGTAGTGGGGCGATATTGCGCGGCTAATAAACTCAGCCATAACCCTAAGCTAAACCACCAAACGTGACGCATGTCGAATAAGGCGTGTTTAACATCGAGCATGTGGCGGCGTTCGCGCATCACGAGCAGGTCGGTATTGGGTAGGTCAAAATGGGGGTTATGAAGCAGGTAATCCCACAGCCAGTTGCTCAGCGGGGTGAGTTCGGGCGGGAGCGTTGGGTGTAACCAGTACAGTAACACGAAAAACCACGTCAGCATGATGGCGGGGAACGCCACCATGCCGGTGAGGATTGCAATGCTTAGTGCAATGAAACGTTGATAACTATTCAAGCTTTAAAAACGGTATCCGAGGGTAATACCGTACAGTGTATAGCTATCTTTGAGTTTTGCACTTTCTTGTTGCGCGTAAGTTTGCAGGTCTTGCACCACTGCGCCCACGGTACTGGTGGTTTGCAGTTGCAGTTCGGGGGATAGATGGGAAATCTGCCCCGCTTCGGCTTGTGCATACCAGCCGCTACCCGCTTTGTGTTGCCCGAAGCGGTATTCGTAGCCGACCCCCAAATACGGTACGTCACGCTGGGTAACGCTTGAACCGCTAATCGTGCCCAATTGTGCCGCACTGTAGAGATGCCCATTCAGCGTGTAGTTGAGTGTGGGGTCAATCGTGCTGGTAATGGTCGAAGGTTTATCCAATTGTGTCGCGCCCGCACTGGTGTAGAAGCCGTCAAACCAGCGGTTGCTTTCTGCCCACGGAAACCAATCCACCGTCAGGCGTTTGTTGGTTTGCTGGAGGCTTTCGTGGAAGGCAATCGAGCCTTGCTTTTGGGTGTCGTACTTGAGTTTGGACTGATTCAGGCGCACGCGCAGTTGCGGAATGATGCGGAAACCAAGTTCCGCCCCCTTGGTATCGTTCAACTCGTCGATTTTCGCGCCGCTAACGCCGACTTCGAGTTTGCCCCCCAAGCCGCCGACACCGCCTGCAAAGCAGGCAGCGGAAGCGGTGAGTAGCACGCTTGTAAGGGTGAAGGTGAGTAATGAGCGTTGTTGCATGGTGTGTGACTCCTCCTTATGGGGTGCGCGGTGCGACGACGACGAATGGGGTGGCGTATTTCACTGGATCGTTCAACAGCGTGCTAATCCATGTTGGGACATTAGCCACGGGTTGTTGGATGCCGGTGAGTGGGTCGAAGTTGAAGATTTCGACATTCTGATTCAAATCTTTGTTGAACCCATAGAATGCCCCATCTTCTGCCACAACTAAAGCCCGTACATTGAGGTAATCGCGTGCCGGATAGGTTACGCCATCCAGCGTTTGCGCGGTGAAGCTGTACGATGCCAGCGGTTTGGCTTTGCCCGTTACCAAATTCAACACGTTCACGCGGTCAATTGCGCCATTGTCGGACGCGCTATTGTTCCACTTGGTCATGAAGGTGGCGCGTTTCCACACGTAGACCCCGACGGTATTGCCGCCGTCCGCGAGTTTGGTGCGGTATTGCGGAATCACGGTTTGATCCGTGCCGGTGGTTGGCATTTCGCCATTGCCTAAACCGACGTAGAAATCGCCGTTTTTGTAAGTGCTGAGTTTGCTTTCCAGCAAGCCTTGCAATTCACCCGGACGGTAATCCGCATCGCCGACTTGTCCTTCTGCGGGTCGCCACCAGATCAGGTACACGGTTTGTTTGTGGTTGTCGGAATCCTTATTCGGGGTGTGATTCAGGGTAATGCTGAACAGGTAATGCGCATTGCTTTCATCCACAACATGCACCCGTTGCGCGGATTGTTCGACGAAATACAACCAGCCTTTATCCGCACGGCGATACACCGTTGTCCACGTCGCGCCGTTGTAGTTGGGAATGACTCCGACCACGTTATCGCTGCCAGCGGTATCGAGTTTGTGCAATTCGCCCGTGGCTCGCACGGTGTAGAACGCAAAAGCGGCTGGCATGGTGTTTAACGGACGTGGGACTTGGTAATCACTCGTGACCGTTACGGGGACTTGTTGCGCATTGCTGCCGCTCAGACCGTCGGTGACATTGAACTCGAAGTGGTGATTGCCACGGTCGCCGAGAATGGCATAGGTTTTCAGTTTCGCGGAACGGAAGTCCTGATACTCCAACGCCAACATGGTGTCGTTAAAGCTGTGGGTACTGGTGCCGCTGCCATTGATAAACGCTTGCGCATGTTCGTGCGTACCTGTGCTGTCATCGTCGGGGTCAGTCCACGTAATCAGGTTTGGTAAGTACGCCGGATCGTCGTATTCCTTCAGCGTAAAGGGTGCAATCGGTTGATCAATCGTCGGGGATTGGTTCACCGCTGTCGCGCCTTTAATCCAGTTGGCAATCGCGGCGTAATCTTCGCCATTCGTATCCAACGCTGGGTGAGTATTCACATTGTTGTGTAATGTACCGGGCGTACCATCGACCCCCATACCACCACGCGCATACACCAATAATTCGGAATCATCGGGGTTTTTGAAATCCACCCGTTGTACGGCCGAAGCCAAGGTCGCGCTCATGTTATTGGGTAAGTAACTAATCCACGAATATTGCGAATAAGCCGGGTCGTCTTTATTCGCTACATGGCTGTTCACCACAAAGCGTGTATCGCGGCTGCTTAACCATGTATTGCTGACGAAACGTTTTTCCCGCGGCAAACCAAAGTTGGCATCATCAATGCCATCGGTGAGGTTGCTGGTGTGGCAACTAAAGCATTGACGCACCATTGCTTGGTAAGCCTTTTGCGCCGCGCCACTGGTGGTGGGTAAGGCATTGGCTTTGAAGGTCATGCGATTCGACAGTCCAACCGGAATTTGCGTCGCGGTGTAAGTAATGAAGTGCTGTAAATCCGCTGCCGACCAATGTTTGCTGTGATCGTATTGCGTATTAATGCTGGCAAGGTCACTTTCCACACTCGGATTATAGGCTGCACCGTAGTCGCCATGACGATCTAACACGCGGCTGGCGGTATTCGGATGCGTTGCATCGGGTGGAACGCTTAAGTCGTCATTTAACAGCAAACTCCACAGGAATGGCGCGGGTTTGTAGTTGTTATCCATGCCCAATGGGTTAATGGAGGTATCAACGTATGGCACAACGCCTGTATCGTCTTTTAGCTTGTGTGCGCCTAACAATAAAGTGCGGTACGTGCTGTTAATGCTGGAAATACCCGTGGTATTCGCCAAGTTCAATTTGTCTTTGGCATTGTGGCAATCCATGCACGATTGCCCATTCACATTCCCCGGCTTGGCTAATAACGGCACAATGTCTTTGTGGAAATCGGGGACTTCCGCGCTGGCATTGTAGTTACTAATGTCGTGTGACGTACCGAGCATGTCGTTTAAGCTGCCTTGCATTTTGTGCGCAGCAATGGAATTGTAATTGGCGTATTTATCCAGATTCGCTTGGTTGCGTTCTTGGTGGCATTGATTGCAGGCATTCACCCGATTCGGCACAAAACTGACTTCTTGGCGTTCAGAACGTACCGGAATCCACACATCATTTTTACTGCCATTGGCGTTTTGGTGTTCAAAGCGTTTGTTCACTTTCCACACATACAAACCGTTTTTCATGACCACGCCTAACGAGCCATCGCTTTCAGGACGAATAAAATCACTGGCTGGAATGCTCATTTCTTGGCTGGTTTTCAAACCCACCGCATTGGAATCAGCAAAATGATGCGACGGAATAAAGAACTGCAAGCTCAAATCGCTCGGTGGAATATTATCCAACTGATGCTGCACGCCATTGTCGGATTGCCCAAGGTTTTGCACCAAGAAACCCGCGCGACCATTCAGGTTATTGTTGGTAAAAGACAAACGACTTTCGCCAAGATCGCCATCACCCGGCGCGACGGTTTTGCTGGTTGGCGGATAAAAACTACGCGGCTGCATGAAATGGTAGTTGTTATTGCTGAGGATTAAAGTCCCCGGCGCATTGTCCACCGCTGCTCCTAGTGTTGCGGGGTAATCCTTCACGTAAAGGCCGTAGCTATTGTCAGACGTAGCGCGGTAAGCGTAAGCAAAGCTTTGATCATTGTAATGTTCAGGGGTACGCGCAATGTTTTGATCAACACCTGTGCTGCTATCCACGGTTTCGAGGAATACTTTATCGCTGCGTAAATCCAAATGGTGGCGTTTGGTCATGAGAATGTGACCTTCGCCCACGAACGGGTGGTTGCTGCGAGCACCTTGCCCCATTAACACATAGTCTTTATACGCGCCGGAACGAATCACTCGCGGCGAGAATAAGTTTTGGCTGCCATGATCGGTGGAAGATTCCTGCCCAAAGAAGGTAAAGCCATCGCTGCCATCCACTTGCATTTTCCACAAGGCGAAACGGTTGGTGGTGTCTTGGTGTTCCCATTGGTTAAACACGATCAGTTTATTACCATCAGGGCCATCCATTGTCATCGGTTCAGTTTGATGCGAATTGTTAAAGCCAATGCGTGTGACTTCGCCGGTTTGCACATCCATTTTATGGATCAACGGCGTGGGGGCGCGGTCGTATTCGTCCACTAACACACTGCGGGCGGCGTAGTTAATGGGGATTTCAGTGTCCTGCACGGTTTTAGCCACCAACAACATTTCGTGATTGCTGGAAGCATCATTGCCAATGTAAGTCGGGTTCATGAAATCGACGCTATTGTCGTGGGACAATTTGGTCAGGGTTTGCGAAGCAATGTCGAGGCGGTAAATGCCCAATTTACGGTTCGGGTTATCGACTTCTTCACGGCTCATCGCCACGAATAAGCTTTTGCCATCGGGTGCGACATCGAAGCTGTGAATGCGGACTTTTTCGGTGTCTTGACAATCATTGCCCATCGGCGGCCAGACTTGCCATGAATTGTAAGTGCCTTCAGGGGAACGGCGACTCACCAATAACTTATCTTCAAAGCCCGCATCATCGTAACCTTTACTGGGGAAACGTAAGTCAGTGCGGTTATCCAATTGCGCCCAAGCAATGTAGAACAAATCAGGGTGGGTTCGCCCATCTGCACCGTGGGTAACGGCTTGTTGTGGCTCGAAATTCGCACCATCAGCAACACCCGGAATACTGCCGCATTGCGTCACATCCGGTGTGCCTGTGCCTTCGACAGTGGAATTATCCGTCGAGATACACCCCGACAGTATGGAAATCGTGAGTAATAGGGTTAGTAGCGTTAGCCATCCACCCTGACGTATCAGTTTATTCACCTCGCACTCCCTCAACAGTCAACAGTAGAATTTATCTAGCATTTGAAGGGATTATGATTTGATAAAATTTGCGCAATGTCAAACGTGAACGTGGGTTTCTGGCGTGAGATTTTGTAACGTTACAGTGTGTTAGTCAGTGTTATGCAGTACGTAATACCGCACCCGTGCGGGCATCACGGATTTCGCTTGGTGCGCTGGCATTGCCGAGCGGTGCATCGAGGATGTACGTCAGTTGCGTGCCGAATTGTTGCTGTACTTCCGCTGCACTGCGTGCGGGTTCGTGTTGGCTGAGATTGGCACTGGTGGAAATGAGCGGATGTCCAAGCTGTTGGCAGAGTGCGTAACAAATGGGGTGTTGGGTAAAGCGAATGGCGAGGGTGTCGTGTTCACCGCGTATCAGTGGCGCAACGTCTGGATTCACGGGCAATAACCACGTCGTGGGGTGTGATGTCGGGGCGAAAATGCGGGTTTGGATGGCGGGTGTAAGGGGTAATACATACGGCGCGACTTGTGCGAAATTCGCCGCAATCAGAATCAGCCCTTTGTGTGCGGGACGTTGTTTGAGGTCGAGAATGCGTTGTACGGCTGTTAAATCGCGCGGATTGCAGCCTAAGCCATATACCGCTTCGGTGGGGTAGGCAATCACGCCGCCCTGTTGGACAGCGTGAACAGCGGTTTGGATGGCAGCGTGAGATTCAATGCCCACGGTTTAACTCGCCTGCTTCAACTGGCTTTACGTTTAGCCGTGCTGCTGGTTTTGCTGGCAGCTTTCGGTTTAACGTCGCTGGTAGTGGTGGCTGCCGTTGCCTTTTTGCGCGTGGTTTTCGCCGGTTTAACCGCTGCGTCATTGGCGGGCGCATCGGTAACGTTAACAACCTCTGTGCTGGCAGTTTTGGCGGATTTTTTCGGGGCTTTTGCCGGTGTCGCTGCCGTAATCAAGGCTTGGCATTCTTCCAACGTGAGGCTGTCAATGTCGCGGTCTTTCGGCAGTTTGGCATTGATTTTCCCTTGCTTGAGGAAGGGTCCCCAACGTCCTTTGAGAACGTGTAAGCCATTACCAAAATCACGCAGCAGCTTTTCGGCGTCTTTCTGCTGCTTTTCGGCAATCAGTTCCAGAGCACGATCTAAGGTGACGGTGTAAGGGTCATCGTCTTTTTTCAACGAAGCGTATTCGCTGCCATATTTAATGTAAGGGCCGAAGCGTCCGACATTGGTGCTAATGCTTTTGCCATCCGCCATTTCACCCAAATGGCGCGGTAACTTGAACAGTTCCAAAGCCTCTTCGAGTGTTACGCTGTCGATTTTCATGCCGGGGCGTAAGCTGGCGAAAAGCGGTTTGGCTTCGTCGTCTTTCGTACCGATTTGTGCAAACGCGCCGAAGCGTCCCATGCGTACCGAAACCGGTTTACCGGAGGCAGGATCAGTGCCGAGTTCGCGTGATTGCAGTACGTCGCTGCGGTTCACGCTATCCATTTTCTCGCCGAGCAAGCCTTTCAACGGTTGCCAGAATGCATCCATGACCGGTACCCACGCTTTTTCGCCGCGTGAGATTTCATCGAGCTGGTCTTCCAGATTCGCGGTGAAATCGTAATCGACGTAGCGCGTGAAGTGTTCCGTGAGGAAGTGGCTCACGATCCTGCCAATGTCGGTGGGTAAGAAGCGGCGATTATCCAGCTCCACGTATTCGCGTTTCAGCAAGGTGGAAATAATGCTGGCGTAAGTCGATGGTCGCCCGATGCCGTATTCTTCCAAGGCTTTTACTAAGGAGGCTTCGGAATAACGCGGTGGCGGCTCGGTGAAATGCTGTTCGGCTTTAATGTCGCGCAGCGTGACGCATTCGCCTTCGCTTAATGGCGGTAGCGGGTTTTCTTTCTCGCTGCTTTCTTTGTCATCCAAACCTTCTTCGTACACCATTAAAAAGCCGGGATCACGCACGGTTGAACCCGATGCGCGGAAGAAACTCGCAGGTTCGGCATTCAAATCCGCTGACACCGTATCAAAGGTGGCATAAATCATTTGGCAGGCGACGGTACGCTTCCAAATCAATTCATACAGCTTGAACTGCTCTTCATTTAAGAAGGCTTTGACCGATTCAGGCGTGAGCAATGCGGAAGTCGGACGAATCGCTTCATGCGCTTCTTGAGCATTTTTGGACTTGGTTTTGTACAGATTCGGCGTTTCCGGCAGTTTGCTTGAGCCGTACCGCTGGCTAATCAAATCACGCAATTCAGCAATGGCTTCGTTGGCGAGATTCACCGAGTCAGTACGCATGTAGGTAATTAAACCCACTGTGCCGCCGCTGCCGAGGTCGATACCTTCATACAACTGTTGCGCCACACTCATGGTACGCACCGTGGCAAAGCGCAATTTACGCACCGCTTCTTGTTGCAAGGTTGACGTGGTGAATGGCGGCGCGGGGTAGCGCTTCCGCTGTTTCTTTTCGACTTTGCTAACGAGCAACTGACCTTTGGCGGCTTGTAACAAACGTTCACGCACGGCGAGGGCTTGTTCCGCTGTGTTCAGGTCGAATTGCTCAAGCTTGCGTCCGTCAAGCGTGTGTAAACGTGCATTGAAGGCTTGCGCGGTTTTTTCCGCTTGCGCTGTCATGGTCCAATATTCTTGGGTGACAAAGCTTTCAATGGCTTCTTCACGATCCACGATCAAACGTAAGGCGGGGCTTTGCACCCGTCCTGCCGAGAGTTTGGGTTTGATCTTGCGCCAGAGTACCGGTGATAACCCAAAGCCGACGAGGTAATCCAGTGCGCGGCGGGCTTGCTGAGCATCAATCAGGTCGTAAGCAAGGGAACGCGGGTGTTGAATCGCTTCTTGCACCGCACGCTTGGTAATCTCGTGGAAGACGACCCGATGCACTTGCTTACCTTCTAAAACACCACGTTCTTTCAGTAGCTCATACAAATGCCATGAAATAGCCTCACCTTCGCGATCTGGGTCAGTCGCTAAATATAAGGTGTCTGCCTTTTTCAATGCACGCGCAATCGCATCGACATGCTTTTGATTTTTGTCGATGATTTCGTAGTACATGGTGTAACCGTTATCAGGGTCTACGCCTTTTTTCTGTACTAAGTCGCGTACATGACCATACGAAGCAAGGACTTCAAAGCCTTTGCCTAGGTATTTTTGTATGGTTTTACCTTTCGCCGGAGATTCGACGATAACCAGATTTTCGCTCATTTCTTATACGGCAGCTCGCTGCTGCTGCCTCCCTATCCATCACAGGCGGCATTTTATCCCCTGAATCGCGACAAAAGTAAAGTTCTTTCAGAATCCTAAAATCCTTTACTGGCTTGTGACATCCCCATGTACTGACCAAACAAGGGTTCGGGGGGCTGGTTAAGCTTGCGTTGCATGGTGCTGCCATTGAAGTACAAAGCGATTAAAAAAGCAGGTAAAGTGTGTAAAGTTTCAGCGACACGCACGAGGGTGGAAAGGCGTGCTTCTTCTACCTCTGCGTTCAGTAATTTGTGCCACGTTTGGCGAGATAAACCTGAGAGGCGAGCGGCGGTTGCCGTGGTCAGGTTCAGTACTTTTATACGCTGTTTTAAGTAGTTTGCCACATCGAATGCTGACATGTTGTGTTCTCCGATTTCCCTCAACGCTTATGAGTGTTATGGGTTTGAGGGGTCGGCATCAAGGTGGAAATTTCCACCTTGACATTTGGCAAATCCTTATTGATGTTGCCAAATTAGCAATGTGCGGGGCTTGACTGCTCAGTGATGAGAAAAGTTGCGAGAGATCACTGGTCGTCAGTTTTCGGTATAACGGAGTGTATTGATGATTTATAAAATTGTGATGGACGATACCCAAGCGGACGAAGTTAATTTTATTATTAGTTTGCCGGGAATAAAGATTGCTGATCTTCATATTAATCTTCGTTTGGCAGAGAATCATTTGATTAAAAATATTAATAGGTCGGGTTTGTCACACAGCAGTGACCATGTGGGGCGGGAATGCGTAGAAATGTTGGACTTAGTTGATCTGCAAGAAGGCTTGATTATTATCATCAATCATTTAGTAAATAATGGCTATGCAACGTATTCCGGTAAGTATCAACGTGGTGTGAAGAAAGTACCGGTATTTCGTGGTGAAACGCTTGATGGTTTGTATGTGGATAGTGTCGATAAAAAGACAGGGCAAAAGTTATTGAAAGGTTGTTATATGAAAAACCCTAATAAAGTTAGGAAACTGATGGATTGGATTGTTTATAAGTTTCCGATAGTGTCAGAATGGGCAGGCATGGATTATCATGCTGCCCTTAAAGATGAAAAACGCCTGAATCAAATCATTATCATGGCGTCACGTTTTGTGTTAAATCGCAATATGATTATGCCTTCACGACGTGAACGAAGTTTAAACCGCCCAGGTAGAAGTGTTGATGACAGGCAATCAATTTGAACTGCGCTGCCTTTAATTGCTCGACCAATTCATTCATGTCAACAAACAAGGCTTTTTCATTACCCGCTAATGCAAGATTTTTTTGGCGAAACGCGGGGTAATGCGGATGACCCAATAATTCTTTGTCCGCTTCCTGTGCCAATTGCTGCATATTAAGCTGCTTATTAGGTGTCACCAACAAAAACGCTGCATTCGGTGCAAGCAGTTGCTGAATGTGTTTTAACACTAACAAGGGGTCTGGCCATGTGTAATAACTGTTGATGGATAGAGCAGAATCAAAGGTTTGCAACGGTGTTTCTTCAATTTTATGGTGTAACACCTTGAAGTTTTTATTACTCAGTTGCGCAATCAACCATTGTGCTTTCTGTGCCATATCAGCAGCATAGTCTACCCCTGTGTAACTTTTTACATCACTTTTGTCAGCTAGAAATGGGGTGATGCGTGCTGTACCACAACCAAAGTCGGCGACCCGACCGTGCATGTGTTCGGCAACACTTTTATACACTTCTAATTGAATAGAGGGTAACACAGAAAGATGTGATTCAGCATAACTATCCCATTCTGCAATTTGATAAGGTACTTGCATAATAAACTCCTGCTTAGTAATAAATGTGTAAGCTTTTAGCTTGATTGGTTAAGCGATATTGAACAGCAATGGTTTAACGTTTGTTTGACCATTCAATGAAACGTTGGTAGGTTTTATTGACTTCCCATTCCATGCAGGAAAAGGTGTGTTGGCTACCAAAGTTTTCCCCAATATCTTCGATTAAAGTGTTCGCGCCAATGATTTTACGGTGAAATGGAATATCCTTTTGGCGAATAACCATGAGGATAATATCAATGCCTTGATGCACAGCGACTTCATAAACACTGCGATAATAGGCTTTTAAAAGGTTTTGACCATCTTCAATAACAAAGCGACCAATTTCCATTAACTTTTTCCCTTGGCGGCGGTATTGGTTAACCTTTTCGGGAAATAGTTTGTCTTCGGGTAAACCCAAATCACTGTCTAATACGAGGCTTGCTGTGCTATTGATATTGCCTTGATGGTCGCAGGAATACAGCACATAGGCTTTATCATGAAACGGGTCGTTTTCTTGTACGGTAACGCTTGGGTAAGTTTTTTGGTATTCCTGTTTTCTGAAATGACAGGCACGAATAATCTCATGTTGGGAATGCGCTACTTGCAGTGGTGCAGTAAGGCAACCCGTAATGGTGGTGGTATCTAACATGATGCAAACTCCTGTGTAGTCATGGTTGACAGGAGCAAGTATTCACGTTTCATCAGGGGAGTAGCGCGGTGAAAAATCAGGGGATTAGGGGGAGTTTGTCACCCTGACTTATGGGGAATTCACCGAGTAATGGGTGTTCATAAATGATCCAGTAAATGCAGGATGCCGATGTAGTAGATCAAACGTATTTTCGTGATTCCGCCCCATTTTTGCCGGATGCTGCATAATAATTTGTCACTGTATTTATACGTGGAGTCCGGCAAGTGTGCGGCTTTAAGGGGTTTGCCAATGACTAAATAACTTAACAATTGTTTTTCTTTGTCGGTGAGGCGTTCCAATAGTGGTTGTACAAAGTAGTGATTCAGGTGCGGGTTTACCATGACGTGGGCGTGGAACAACTCTGTGTAAAGTTTGAATTTGATCAAACGTTCTTGTAGCAATTGCTCATAGCTGTGGTCGGATTCACTGCAAATAACACTTGCACCAGCAATGCCGTAAGCAGTATGCATGGTGCTCAGGCTAATGCCATGCCGAATGCCGTAATCTTCCCGCGCGGTGACAATCACTTGTCGTTCTTTGGGGGTCAGAATGCCTTTACGCTCTTCAGTCCACCAATCAATCGGCTCAGTTCGTCCTGCCAAAATGGCACTGACTGTAAAGTCGTATTGTTCAAATTTGGCTTCTTGGTAGTGCCGCATAAACTGTGGATTACGGGTTTCCGATACCTTAAACACGGGGGTTATGTCTAACTTTTGTTCGAGGTAAATGCGTGGAATGTAAGCGTACAAGGTTCCTTCAAAGCCGAGTTGTTGGACTAACTGATCGTAAATGGTAAACGCATGATCTAGGGTCGGTGCTGAATACAATCGAGCAATGAAATCGAGGCTGGAAATATCCAACGCTTGCATACTATTCTCTCTAAGCCGTAATGACTTTAACCATGCAATACAGCCCCGTTAACTTGGGGAACATGATTTCACCTTTGGCATTGACACTTTTCCAATGGGAAATCGCAGTGCAAGCTTGTTCAGGTGCGCGAAATTTGACGTGCAAACGCGCATGTTCACCGGGCAAGGTGGGGGGAATGGCAATGCAGGTTGCTAATGGCGTTAAGGCAAAACGTGTGTTTGCATTCAGTTGTTGTGCTAGGTGGTCATCAATGCATTGTAGCCGCCAATTGAGCCATGCTTCCGTACCGAGGTTGACAACTTCCCAGACTTTTTCAAACACTTCACCCGTGTGGACCAGGCTGTTGTCAGGGTAAGTAATGTCGGCAACAAAGCGGCAGGCGAAGGCTTGTTCATTGTCAATAAGGGGTTCATGCTCTGCCGAGGGTTTACCTTGGAAGTAGATTCGCAGCATACTTAGTGGGTGCGATTCGAGTGTTTCGGCCACTTGAATGAGGGTGGACAATTTGGCTTCTGCGATTTCGGCACGTAACAATTTGTGCCACGTCTGACGGGAAATACCGGATTGTTCAGCGGCTGCCGTCGTGGTGATATTTAATTCTTGCAAGCGTTCTTTTAGATAGTTTGCCAATTCTATCGCGGACATGGCGACACACCTCACGTTTTTGTTATTAATCAATGTAACAGAAATAACGTCACCATCGGTAGCACGATTGTAACGTTATACCATGATTGTAGCGTGATCCCAGTACGACCGTGTGTTGTGCGTGTGGAATCGGATAATTCTCGCTATGATGGACTGAGATTTAAATACACAGGAGAGAACGAGAGTGTTAAAACGACTATCTTGGGTAGGTTGTTGGGTACTGTTGTTGGTATTGATGGGCTGTGATGACACAAATAAACAAGCAGAAGACGCACCCGCTACCGACAAGGTACAGGTGTTGGAAACCCATATCCAAGCCATCCCATTAGAGGATGATGCGGTAACGACCCGTTTTGGGGCGTTAGAAATGGTACGCAGCTCGCCGGAAAACCCACCGGATACCCTGAAGCTGCAAGGTAAACAAGTGTTCCAAAAAACGCATTTTTACTTATCACTACACGATTACGTGATGCAGAATGCGCGGGATGTGGTGCTGTTCGGCACGAACTGTGGCGATACGTCTTGCCCGGAAAATGATTTCTATTTCTTGATTCTGGAAAAAGGTAAAGAGCCGCAAGTCGTGACGCAAGATACGTTCAAGGCTAACCCAGACGACATTGCCATGACCTCGGACAGTGACAAGTTAATGGTCGATCTCGGCTTCTCCGCTGGTAAGCACAAAGTCGCCACCTTACAAGCGGCACAATTAAGCATTAACTTAGAAGCCGCCACTGACACCGCCTTGGAAGATGACGATTGCCAATGGTTGTATAACGATGCCATGCAGTCTTGCATTGATGCGCGGGATAACGATGCCGCTTGCGCCGATCCACAATCGTGGTTCGCAGAAGATTTGTCGAACGCACTGAATGCAATCGCGAATTTACCCGGTTTTGTGCAAAGTGCTTTCGATAAGCAATGCAAAAGCACTTGTGAACGGGGTGATAAGTCAGCGGATTACGTCGCATTTGCGCACGAGGTGTGCAGTAAAACGGTTGTTGCGCCATTACCGGTAACACCTGCGCCAACCACGAATCCAGCACCACCGAATAATCCTGCCGTGAGCACGCCCGCCGTGAATACCGCGCCACCGGTAACTGCACCAGCAGCGCCGCCCGCTACACCCGCTACTACTGCACCTGCCAAGCCTTAAACTTCACACATGCCGTAATTGTCGTTGATTACGGCTTGTACCTTTTGTGCTGAGCAGTGTGGGATTCTTCCGCACTTCGTTCACAAATGGAATCTGCCCTTTCTGTCCCGTTTTCGCATAATCCGCCAGCAACGCACTTTCTAAAGCTTCGCGGGCAATGCCTAACACACTTTGCCCACCTTCATGCACCAACACGAATAAGCGTGGTAAAGCAATCTGATGCGTTTGTTGCGATTGCGCAAAAATCCATGTCGATAATGCCCAAAAGCGTGCAAACGGCGCATCACCTAACAACAACGGTAAAGTGTGTTCAAAGCGTCCTGAATTACCAATCATGTCCCAGAAGCGTGCAAAACGGTTCATTTGTTGCGTCATGGCAAAATCGGCAAGGTTATTGCTCAGGATGTTGTACGGTGGTTGTGGGTTATACACCATTGCAAAAGCCTCAGTGTGGCGAATAATCGGCGTACCACGCAAGCGTTTCAAAATCCCCACTTGGATTTCGTGTGGGTTCAGTGCCATGAGCTGATCAAAGCCGCGTCCGAAACTGGCGAGGTCTTCCCCCGGTAAACCAAAAATCAAATCAGTGTGTAAGTGTGCGTGTGACTGTTCACGCAACCAACGGATATTTTCGGCGGATTTCGCATTGTCCTGCTTACGACTGATTAAGGTTTGCACGTCAGGGTTAAAGGTTTGGATGCCAATCTCAAACTGCAATGCACCGGGTGGGAAGCGCGTAATGCGTTCTTTGAGTGCGTCGGGTAAGTGGTCGGGGATTAATTCAAAATGCAGGAAGGTGTCTGCATCCAAGCGTTCAAGGAAGAAATCCAGAATCGCAATCGTGGTTTGGATTTTGAGGTTAAAGGTGCGATCCACAAAGCGAAATTGGCGTAAACCGCGCTGCCACAATGTGTCCATTTCCGCCAGAAACCGCTGCAACTCGAAGGGGTAAGCGGTTTTATCCAAGGCAGACAGGCAGAATTCACACTTGAATGGGCAGCCGCGCGAGGCTTCCACGTAGATGGAACGGTGTTGTAAATCGTCATCCGTGTAGTGGTGGTAAGGCAGTTGCAGTTGGTTTAGGGGGACTTGTTCGCCCGTTATGACCTTCTCAATGGGCTTTTGTCCGCGCAATAATTGCTCACATAAGCGTCGAAAACTGACCTCCGCCGCACCCGTGATAACGTAGTCGGCGAGTGCCGAAATGCGTTGTTGACGAGTTTCGTAGCTCACTTCAGGGCCACCAATGACAATAATGGTGTCGGGTGCAACCTGTTTAATAATTTCTATTAATGCTGTGGTTTCGGTGATATTCCAAATGTAAACCCCGAAACCAATTAGAAAAGGTTTTTCTGCTAATAATTGCTCAGCAATATCCAGCGGACGCATCGAAATGGTGAATTCCATGACCTGCGATAGTGCTTGTAAGTCACCGAGATTCGCATATAAATACCGCAATCCCAAGGCTGCGTGCGTATATTTTGCGTTGAGCGTTGTAAGAATAAAGTTTTTTTTCATAAGTTAAAGTTCTAAAATAACAGCCAAAGAAATAATTAATTAACAAGCTATATGATTTTACTAATAGGTCATTTTTTATATGCTTTAACCATGATTCACCTTGCTTATAAATTGATGCATAAAATTTTTCCTTCACAATAAAAATGACAAGAGCGATTTGCTGATATACACTCCGTTATGTTGTTGTTTAGATACACCGTTTTTCAAGTGTCGCTTTCGGTGTTTTAGCAACAACCAGAGGAAGCGAAAGGATACGCATTTTTTGGTGAGTGCATTGATTAACTGTTCAGTGAGAAGGCTCATGTGTCATATGGATTGTGAACTTTGTGTTGTGACCGAGTATCGGAATAGCCACAAAAAACTTCCCTTGGTCTGCAAGGTTATGCTAACTTCCGCTCCCATCCTTCAATCATGCTTTCTAAAACTTCAAATAAATCAGCAATATCATTAATTATCTAGGTTATCTTTTATGTCTACTGTAACTCGTTTTCTGACAGTGGTTGCCCTTGCCATTGGCGTTGTGGGCACGGCTTTTGCAGGAAAAGAGCGGTCAACAAACATCCTGAACGTAACCGCTACAGCTTATAACTCGGTTCCAGCTCAAACCGATAGTACTCCAGACCTCGCCGCATGGGGCGATCGCTTACACCCAGAAATGAAAGCCATTGCAGTGTCCAGAGACCTGCTAAATCAATATGGCCTTTCGCGTGGTGATAAAGTACAGATCAAAGGACTTGAAGGAGAATATGAAGTCTTAGACAAAATGCATCCACGTTGGCGCAAAAAAATTGACATCTACATGGGAGATGATCGCCGCGCTGCTAAACGTTGGGGTCGCCGCAAGGTGACAATTAACTGGTAAAGAAAGCTCTGATTGATTGAAGGTTCCTCTGAAGCCTGCTGCATAGCCCATGTAGCAGGCTTTTTTCTTTTAGAGGGTTAGCTGTTATGATTTGCGCCCCATGCCAACCCCAACTCATGCTATGCAAGCTTACGATGTCATTATTATTGGTGCAGGTGCTGCCGGATTAATGTGTGCTGCGCAAGCCGCCCAACGCGCCCGCCGTGTCCTGTTATTGGATAAAGCCGAGAAAGTTGGGAAGAAAATCCTCATTTCCGGCGGCGGACGTTGTAATTTCACCAACCTGAATGTCAACCCGAATGCGTATTTGTCGCAGAATCCCCACTTCTGTAAATCCGCATTGGCGCGTTTCACCGCACAAGATTTCCTCACACTAATGCGCCGTTACCACTTAACGTGGAGCGAAAAAACGCTGGGGCAATTGTTTTGTGAGCAAAAAGCTCCGGCGATTGTCGCGATGCTGTGGGCAGAATGCCAACAAGCGGGCGTGCAATTACGCCTCAATACCGACATAACCGCGATCAGTCGTGGGGATGATGCCCACTTTCAACTGCAAACCAGTACCGGAATGTTTAGCAGCCAGTCGTTAGTTATTGCTACGGGTGGCCCTTCGATCCCGCGCATGGGTGCAACCGACTTCGGCATTCACATTGCCAAACAGTTTGGCTTGAAAAATATCCCCTTTTCCCCCGCGCTCGTCCCCTTCACTTTTAGCCAAGACAAGCTGGACGGTTTGTTCGCCGGACTCGCGGGTTTGAGTACCGAAGTGGTCGCCAGTTGCGGTAAAGGCACATTCCGCGAAAACTTGCTGTTCACGCATCGCGGTCTCAGTGGCCCCGCCATGTTGCAAATTTCCTCGTATTGGCAGAAAGGCATGGCGGTGGAAATTGATTTGCTGCCCAAGCGCGATGCTTACGCTTGGTTGCAAAGTGTGCAAAAACAACGCCCGAAAGCTGAACTTAAAACCATTCTCGGCGAAGTGTTACCCGCACGTTTAGCGCAACGGCTGTGCGAAACACTGTTCCCCAATCACCCAATGGGGCAATACGCCGACAAAAATTTGCAAGCCATCGCGCAACAATTGCACTGTTGGCAACTCACGCCCTCCGGCACGGAAGGAATGCGCACCGCAGAAGTGTGTTTAGGTGGGGTTGATACCCGCGAGCTTTCCTCCAAAACGTTGGAGGCCAACAAAGTCGCAGGCTTATACTTTATCGGCGAAACCGTCGACGTAACCGGCTGGTTAGGCGGCTATAACTTCCAATGGGCGTGGTCGTCAGGGTATTGCGCGGGGCAAGTGGTGTAAGGCATCCAAGTCCCAAGTCTTTAAACCCAGTTTTTTAGTAGTAAGTTGGGAACATAGCCGAAATGTTTGGTGTTATTGGTCACTAATGTCGCTTGCAAACTCAGGGCGTGTGCTGCTATTAAAGTATCATTCGAGCCAATCGGTGTGCCATTTTTGAAAAGCAAGGTTTGTAAATCTGCAAAAGTTTCCGCTGCCATTGCATCCCATGCTTGAACACCATGCAAACGCTCACAAAACGCGCTAATCAATGTGAGTAGTTTTTGCGGATTGCCAGAACGTTTTGCCCCTAGTAATAATTCCGCATAAGTAATGGCTGAAATGCAGATTTCATGTCCAGCAAGTACCTGTTCCTCCAGCACTTGTAAAACATGCGGTGGTTGCTTGCGCATGATATAGCTGCAAGTGTCGGTGTCCAGCATGTACAACATCAGAATACCACCCGTTCACTATCAAATAATGCTGGGCGTTCCATTAAAAAGTCGTCGTCAGCAATGGGCAATTCTGCAAACGAAGTCCAACTTTTACGTTTAGGGGTAATAATCACTGCATTGCCCTCGCGATGAATCAGCACTTCGTCAATGCCTTCAAATTGAAAAATACGCGGAATGCGTACCGCTTGGCTTTGCCCATTTTTGAATAATTTTACAGCAACTGCATTCATGGCTAATCTCCGTGATGTGTTGCTATCCAGCATATACTTTGTATATACCTATTACAAGCGACGTAAAATATTGCCTAAGGCGTGTCGCGCAAACGTTTCAGTGCGGATGGCGAAAGAATTAAAATCTGTGCTTTGTCTTCGGTAATCACGCCTTGTTCTTTCATTTTGCCCAGCACGCGCGAAAAGGTTTCCGGTTGTAATCCCAAACGCGAGGCAATCATGGCTTTGGTGGCGGGTAATTGAATCGGTTGGTCAAAATCCTGTTCGTCCAAAAATGCCAGCAAATAACCTGCGACTTTTTGCTGTGCCGTCGACAAACTCAGCGTGTGAATGTCATTGAGGAATTTGTGTACGCGCATACTCAGGCTTGCCAACATTTTAAATGCCAAACCTTGTTGCTGTTGCAATTGCGTGCGGAATACATCGGATGGAATCGCCAATAATTCGGTGTTTTCAATCGCGGTGGCAAATACCGGAAAGGGTTTGTCCATAATGGCTACCGCTTCGGCAAAGGTTTCGCCTGCACGAATGATTTCAATGATCTTTTCTTTGCCGTCGGGCGTGAGGCGGTACAAACGCATACTGCCGCTCAACACCAAAAAGAACGCATAAGACGCATCCCCCGCGCGGAACAATAATGAACCCGCTTTCAAACTTTGTAAGCGCGTGGCGGTGGCGAGTGGCGCAAGGTCAATATCACTTAAACTATTGAAAATAGCGGCGCGGCGTAATTGATTATGCATGATTATCTCGGTTTGCATTCCTACTGTTTGACGGTTGAAAGTGAGCAATACTTCTCATCCTTATTATGGGTGTACCCCGCCATCATTGCCAGCGGTATTGCCCATAGCGGTACGCCGTTGGTTTCGCCAAACGGTAATGCACGATCTCCAGCATAAAAGACGATACCTTGTAAAACCTTCCCTGCGTTTTGGTTAATGAAGTGATTAATGTGACGAAAGTCTTGCGGGGTAACGGTGTGAGCAGCTTTGATTTCGATAGGAATTAAGCTTTTGCCATTATCTAAAATGAAGTCGATTTCTTTGCCGTCTTGAGTGCGATAAAAACTTAAATCAACAGGGTGGTTGGCATAGGTATTGGCTTTGATGAGTTCGCTGAGTACGAAAGTTTCGTAAATCGCGCCGCGTTGTGGGGATTGCGCGAGGTCTTCGGTACTGGTGATTTTGAGTAAATGGCAGAGTATGCCTGTATCGAGCATAAAGATTTTTGGCATTTTAACGAGGCGTTTGGTTTCATTATTAAACCAAGGCTTAAGTAATGCGATTTGGTAAGTGTTTTTGAGAATGCCAAGGTAATTGTCCAGCGTTTTGTTGTCAATTTGACAGTCCTTGGCTAAGTCGGACTTATTCAATAAATTGGCACTGCGTAAAGCAATCAGTAAATATAAGCGCATAAAGCTGTCGAGATTGCGGATATTGCCAACATCGTGTAAATCGCGTTCGATATAGGTACGAATATATGAACTAAACCATAATAGGCGGGTTTTGGCATTGTCGATGGTTTGTAGTTCAGGAAAGCCGCCTTTTATTAAATGTGTGGTAATGTCTTTTATTGGCGTAGTGGCGGGAAATGCTGTGCCTGTAAATAAATGATCAATGAGATTAAAGTTGTTGCCATAAATCTCGCTGAGGTTAAAGCCGTAAAGGTCAATAATGCCAATACGCCCTGCGAGTGAATCCGATACATCCCGAAAGCCTTGTAAACTGCTCGAACCCGTTAAAACAAAACGTCCAGCAGTGCGGTCTTGGTCGATTTGTTCTTTAATGGCGACGAATAATTCCGGCACGCGCTGGATTTCGTCAATGACCACGGGTTTAGGCAAACTGATGATAAAGCCTTTGGGGTCGGCTTTGGCACTTTGATAAGTGGCAATATCATCCAAGGTCACATAATGCTCAATACCAAGCTGTAACGCGAGGGTGGATTTGCCGACTTGCCGTGCTCCGGTAATTAGCAATGATGGGAAATGTGTCAAATACGCTTGCACATCGGTGAGAATATGGCGGTTTAGCATGACTATTCCTGTAAATTATGGGAGTATATTCCGTCAATTTACAGGAATAGCGTGAGCATTCCTAGCGATTACCCCATTCGTCCCCTTTTCGCCGCTTGATTCAGGTCAAGGCATACCCATGCTGCTTTACCGTAAGTTAGCCGACTTTCTGGCATGACAATAACAACGCCATGACCGCCTGACTTTTACGGAGAGAATTATGCTGTGCTATCAATGTGAACAAACCCAACGTACGCTGACTGTTGCTGGCTGCGCTTCTGAGCGTGGCGCGTGCGGCAAGGATGCGACGACTTCGGATTTGCAGGATATTTTGATTTACCAAATTCAAGGTATTGCACAATACGCGCAACTGGCTCGCAGCGTGGGCGTGGCGGATAAAAACGTGGATGCGTTCATTCAGTACGGTTTTTTCACCACGTTGACCAATGTGAATTTCAACGCCACGCGCTTTGTGAACCTGATTCAACAGGCGGCGAAAGTGCGTGACGGCATTCAAGCGCAATATGCAACGGCGGCGGCGCAACGTGCGTTGGATGTGCAACAACCCGCAGGCGCGGCGCAATTCCAACCCGCTGCAACGATGGATGACATCCTGCAACAAAAAGCGGTAGCGGCGGTGGATCACGACCAAGCCAGCGTTGGCGCGGATGTGATTGGTTTGCGTATGTTGATCTTATACGGTATGAAAGGCGTTTGCGCGTATTCGCACCATGCACGGGCGTTGGGTTTCAGCGACGATGGCGTGGATGCGGAAGTCGAACGTATTCTGGCGTATTTAGCGACAGACCCCACCGATATGGACGAATTACTCGCGCAATCGTTGGCGGTGGGGCAATTGAACCTGCAAGTCATGTATGTGCTGGATCGTGCCAATACCGAAACCTTTGGCAACCCCGAAATCACCCAAGTGCGTGTTACGCCAGTGGCGGGTAAAGCGATTTTGATCAGCGGTCATGATTTGCACGATCTGAATAATTTGTTGCAACAAACCGCAGGCACGGGAATTAATGTGTATACGCATGGCGAAATGTTGCCCGCACACGCTTACCCCAGCTTTAAACAATACCCGCATTTAGTCGGTAACTACGGCGGCGCGTGGCAAGACCAACAAGCCGAATTTGCCGCGTTCCCCGGCGCGATTCTGATGACCTCCAATTGCTTGATTGAGCCGGATAAAAGCTACCGTCAGCGCATTTTTACCACCGGACCGGTGGGTTGGGCGGGCGTGCGCCACATTGATAATGGCGATTTCCGCCCCGTGATGCAGGCGGCGAAAGCCTTACCCGGTTTTAAAGAAGATGCGCCAGAGCAAACCATTACCACGGGTTTTGCGCACAACACGGTGCTTAGCGTGGCGGATAAAGTGATCGATGCGGTGAAATCCGGTGCGATTCAACATTTCTTTGTGATTGGTGGTTGCGATGGCGCGAAATCAGGGCGTAATTATTACACCGAATTAGCCAGTCAAACCCCGTCCAATACCGTGATGCTGACCTTGGGTTGTGCGAAGTTCCGCTTTAATAAACAAGAATTTGGGGATATTGGCGGCATTCCACGCTTGCTCGATTTGGGGCAGTGCAATGACGCCCATTCCGCGCTGAAAATCGCCACGGCGTTGGCGGGTGCGTTTGGTTGTGGGGTGAACGATTTGCCGCTGTCATTAATGATTTCGTGGTTCGAGCAAAAAGCTACCGCTGTCTTGTTGTCGCTGTTAGCGGTGGGCGTAAAAGGCATTTACTTAGGTCCTAGCTTGCCTGCGTACCTCACGCCGAATTTATTGGCGGTGTTGCAACAACGCTTTGATTTGCGTGTAAATGCAACGGCTGAAGCCGATTTGCACCAAGCCCTGCAACGTGCCGCGTAAGGACAGTTTCATGCCTGAATACCAAATTCAGCTTGTCACCCGTGACGCGCAAACCCTGACGTTTGCGTGTGACGCGGCGGACAATGTGATTAGCGCGGCGCAAAAAGCGGATATTTTCCTCGCGGCGCAATGCGGCATTGGCGCGTGTGGTGCGTGCATTGCGGTGTGCCAAAGCGGGGCATTTCAGCTTGGCGCGTACAGCAGCGATGCTTTACCGCCCGCCGCGCAACAAGAACGTAAGGTATTGTTATGCTGCACTTATCCGCGTACTGACCTGCAATTAAGCGTGGCGTATGACTACAATTTGATCCGGTTTGCCGCGATTCCACAACGCCAAGCGGTGATTACGCGCAAAACGTTGCTCACGCCGGATACGCTCAAACTCGACCTGCAATTGCAGGAAGATGACGACGGCAACCTGAGTTTGGATTTCGAGCCGGGACAATTTATTGAGCTGTTTATTCCCAATACGGACGTGAAACGCGCCTATTCTTTGGCAAACGCGCCGAATTGGGATGGTACGCTGGAATTGCTGATTAAATTGCGTCCGCACGGGCAGTTTTCCACCTACATCAACGACGTGGCGCAAGTCGGTACGGAACTGACCTTGAACGGCGCACAAGGCACGTTTGTGCTGGCAGATCGCGGCTTGCGTCCGCGTTATTTTGTCGCAGGCGGTTGCGGTTTGGCTTCGGTAATGTCGATGTTACGCCGCATGGCAGAATGGCAAGAGCCGCACGAAGTCCGCTTGTTCTTTGGCGTGTGGCGCGAAGACGAAGTGTTTTACCAGCAAGAACTGGCGGATTTGGCGGCGGAATACTCGAATTTCCACTACCAAATTTGTGTCACGGAAAGCACTGCGGAGTGGTCGGGTTATCGCGGTTCGGCAGCCGATGCTTTAGCGCAAGCCTTGCAAAACGCCACCAGCAAACCGGATATTTACATCTGCGGTTCGCCGGGGTTGATTGAGCGCGTGGCGGAAGTCGCAGCGCAATACGGCATTGCCCGCAACGAACTGATTCACGAACATTACGCGAGTAATACGCCAAGCAGCGAGTGTTGCGATACACAGTGTTAAACTGTTTTAAACCCCATCTAGCGAGAGAACCGTAGTTTCTCCCGCTAGGGTTTATTTATTGCCAATTAACTTTATCCATGATTTGCACGGCTTGGGCATTGTTTTTACCCAGTGCGGATAAGTTTAATGCATCACTTTTGAACGAACCCCAACTTTGCAATTCGGGGCTGGCTTCGATGCCACGTTTTACTGGGTATTCGCCATTGGTTGTGGAATACCAGCGTTGCGCATCATCCAATGTCATGTATTCTAATAACTTAATCGCATTGTCTTTGTTTTTTGCAGAGGCGGTAATACCTGCACCGCTGATATTAATGTGTGTGCCCCGATCCGCTTGATTCGGGAAAACGATTTTGACTTTACTCGCAGCGGCTTTTTGTGCTGCATCACCACCGTATAACATTTGTGCGTAATAATAAGTGTTAGCAATGGCTATATCGCATTGTCCGCTGGCAACAGCTTTAATTTGGTCACGATCACCACCATTGGGTGGGCGAGCGAAATTCGCGACTAAACCTTGTGCCCATTGTTCTGCTGCCGCTGCACCTTTTGCCGCAATCATCGACGCTAATAAAGATTGGTTGTAAATATTACCAGACGAACGCACGCAAATACGCCCTTTCCATTTGGGGTCTGCTAAATCCTCATAAGTGGTTAGCTCGGTAGGTTTTACGGTTGCCGGATTGTAAAATAATACCCGTGCGCGATAGGTTAAGCCAAACCATTGATTACCAGCGTCGCGTAAATGAGCGGGAATCGCTTGGTTCAATTTGGCGGATTGAACCGGTTGTAAACTGCCATTTTCCACGGCACGGTGCAAACGCCCTGCATCAGCAGTAATTAAAACATCAGCAGGTGAGTTTTCACCTTCACGTTTTAAGCGTTCTAATAAAGGGTCATCGTCACCTGTGATTAAGTTGACTTTAATTCCCGTGTCTTTGCTAAAAGCATCGAGCAACGGTTTGATTAACTGTTCTTCGCGTGCCGAATAGACATTGACTTCATTCGCTAATACTTGCGTACTGCATAATAACAAGATAGTGGCGGTTAATTTCCTTAACATAAAATTCTCCTGAATTAAGTATCTGCCCAACGGCGTATTAAATTGTGGTAAATGCCAGATAATTTCACGACTTCGCTATGCCCAATACCGAGTTCGACAGCAAGGCTTTGAATACTTTGGTCGAGGTCATACAGTAATGTGCGTTGCCCATCGTCGCGGATCAGGCTTTGCATCCAGAAAAATGAGCAGATGCGTGCGCCACGAGTCACGGGTTCGACGCGATGTAAGCTGGTTGATGGGTATAACACCATATCGCCTGCTGCGAGTTTGACCGCTTGTGCGCCGTACACATCTTCAATAATCAGCTCGCCACCAGCGTATTCGTCTGGTTCGGCAAAAAATAATGTCGCAGATAGGTCAGTACGAATTTTGACAGGCGTGCCGGGGACATGGCGAATGGCATTATCAACGTGCGTACCAAAATACTCGCCATTGGTGTAACAGTTAAACAAAGGGGGAAAAATCTTTGCGGGTAATGCCGCAGAAATGAAGGTGGGTGTTTGTGCTAGTGCATCTAAAATCAAATCACCGATTTCACGCGCTACAGGTGAGTGTTCGGGTAATTGGCTATTGTGTTTGACGCTGGCGGATTGCGTGCCTGCTGTGACTTTGCCATCCACCCATTCGGTGGTTGCCATTCGTTGGCAGCAGTACGTGACTTGTTCTTTAGTGAGGACATTGGGTATACAAATAAGCATTACTGAGTTGCACTCCTTTGGGTAAAACCCCCCTTAAAAAGCTTCTCCCTCACTCATGATGCTGGAGAAGCACAGGACTTTTAGGACTTTTGGAATTTAGAAATCGTAAGTTAGGCTGACATTGGTGGAACGACCGGGGGCGACGTACACGAACGGCGCACTACTGCGGTATAGGGCTTCGTAAATGGTTTTATCCGTCGCGTTTTTCACATTCACTTGGGTGCTTAACTTTTTATTGATTTTGTATTCCGCCATTAAGTCGAGGCGATTGGAATGTGGAATTTCCCGCTCGGTAGTGGCTGCTAACACACCACCTTTGATTTTACCGGTATGAACCACCGTGCCGCCGACGGCTAATTTCGGTGTCGCTTGGTATTTAGCCTGAATATTGGCACTTTTTTCGGCAATATTAGCAACATCTTTACCCACTGCATTCGGGTCAACGGATTCGCTAACTTTACTGTGCATAGCGACAGCACCACCAGCGAGGCTGAGTTTGGGTGTGACATTGCCGGATGCGCCCACTTCTACGCCTTTGATACGAACCTTACCTGTTTGTGAGTAAGTGGTGACAGAACCACTGCGCACGGCTTCAATTTTATTGGATTTATCGGTTTGGAATGCAGCGGCAGTGAGCATTAAGTTGTCGTTTGCCAGATTCCATTTCGTACCGATTTCCAAACTTTTGTTCTTTTCCGGCTTGTAGTTTTCGAGGTCTGCAACCAAGCCGCCATAAGCCACGTCACCTACACCATCGTACATTTCGCCGGGGAGGTTGGATGAAGTGCTCACTGAGCCATAAATACTGCCATTTTCTTGCGGTTTGTAAGTTACACCAACGTGCCCATTGGTGAAGCCTTCTTCAAAGTGCGCGGGTGAACTCACCGCACCCGTTGTGTAATTGAACGGTTGATTATCAATCTTGAATGTGTCGTAACGCACTCCACCAAAAGCTTGCCATTTTTCATTGAATTTGGCGGTATCCATGACATACAACGAACGTGATTGCGCATCTAGCTTCGATTCACCGTTTCGGCGTGTAACGGTTACACTACCTTGATCATTGTTAGGGTTGGCAATGTTTAGCGTGGCTGTTTTTAACGTTGTGTCAAATGGTTGGTTAGTGACTTGATCATTACTAATGTCAAAACCACCGACAATGGTGTGTTCGACATTACCAACGTGACGTTCATGCGTAAGCTGCGTGTTATTGGCAATCGTTTTATTGGTGTAACCACCAGATTTGGCGTTGGAAGAGACCGTACCCGCCGTCATATCAGCACGTTCTGGCGCACCCGCAACATAATCATTGGTGGTTTCACCTACGCGCGTTTTACTGGTTAATTTCGTGTTATCGGATAATTTCACGTCAACCGTTCCGGTTAAAATATCCGCGCTAGTTTCTTGGAAATCACGCCCCTTCACACCGTAAAAGTTACTGCGATCCACATTTGCGGGTTGGTTCGTGGTGGTATCCCACGGAATGCCGTAATCCGGCGTGTTCTCGCCTTCCAAATGGTAGTAATCGACCAATACGTCCACTTTATCATTAGCTTGGTAGTCGGCAGCTAAGGCAATACCGTTCCCTTTTTTGTAGACCTCATCACGTCCAGCGACTTTGGAATCTTCTGCCATGATATTGGCGCGAACTTTTAACTTCTCATTCACCACGCGGTTGCTATCTAATGCCACACGGTTATCATCGCCAACTGTGACTGTTGCGCGGCTGAAATTGGTATTTTGGGGCTTCTTAGAAACGCTGTTTACTGCACCACCCGTTGTACCGCGTCCGGCAAACGTAGAGCTTGCTCCTTTAGCAATTTCCACTTGTTCGGTTGCAAATACATCACGGGTGGTAACACCGGGGTCGCGTACACCATCCACGAACATGTCATTACGGCTGTCAAAACCACGAATAAAGAAACGGTCGCCCGCTGCATTGCCGCCTTCCCCCGTACCCAGTGTGACACCTGCTTGGGTCCGCATTAAATCTTTAAGCGCGGTAACATTCGCATCTTTCATTTGCTCTTTACCGACCACGTTAATGGTTTTCGACACATTCAACAGTGGTTCAGTGAATTTGCTATTGGCGGATTTGTCCACTTTGTAAGGTGCTTCCGAGTCCGCATTGGGGTTAGAACCGGGTTCAGTTTTGGTGGCTGTTGCGGTAACGCCTTCAAGCTGGGTGACATCGGCTTGTTCATCGGTGGGCTTTTTCTTGGCTTCAGCGGCATGAGCATGTGGCACGGCTGCAATAGTAGCCAGCACAACAAAGGCTGCTGAGGCTAAGGTGATGCTGGGTTGTTCTGCACGCAATGCCGCGCTTCTGATGGACAGCGGTTGTTGATAGCTCACGGAATACTCCTTAAAGACACGAAAACAAGTAAATTTGGCGAAGCTGCATCCGTGGCTATCGGGCTATACGATGCTTGTCTTGATGTTTATGATAATTATTCTTATTTGACTATTCAAGTGGTTGCAAACAAAAATAATAATAATTATCATTTGTAACTGTTTAATAACCCCAGCCATCCATCATGGCTTAACAATAGCCCACGGTAGCCACGGTTTAATCCCTTTAACTAACGGCAAGGCTATGCGCTATTTATGGAATTTCTGAAACTTAATCTTGATCACATGGTGTTGGGCACGCTCGGCTTCATGAGTTTTATTATGCTGGCGTTTACCATTGAACGTTATGTGTATTTCTGGCGGGTAAGGCTGAATCAATTTCAGCACATTGAATTGCTTAAAGTGGCACTCACGCGCAATCTTACCGCGATTTCCAGCGTGGGTTCTAACGCGCCTTACATTGGTTTGTTGGGCACGGTGTTGGGGATTTTGGTCACATTCCATGAAATGGGGCAGGGTGGCAAAATCGACGTGAACACCATTATGTTGGGCTTGGCAATGGCGTTAAAAGCCACAGCAGCAGGTTTATTCGTCGCCATTCCCGCGATTCTGTTTTACAACGGTTTAATGCGTAAAGTAGATGTGTTGGTGGCGCGTTGGGAAGCCGCGCGGGATGGTTATGCATGAAGCGTTTTGACCAAATCAATATGATTCCCTTTATCGACATTATGCTGGTGTTATTGGCTATTGTGCTGACCACCGCGACGTTTGTTTCTCAGGGTTTGATTGAGGTGAATTTACCCACCGCTTCGCAAACTAGTGAACCACCCGACGATAAAGAGCCGTTGGAAATTGCGATTGATGCGCAAAATCAACTGTTTTTTAAGGGTGAAAAGCTGGCGGTGGCGCAAGTGGCGGAACGTTTAGCCCCATTACCTGCGGATACTTTGATCGTGTTGCGCATTGATAAAGCGGCGGCGTTTGAGCATTTCATTCAGTTGATTGATGTGCTGAAAGCTAAGCAATTCAATAACCTTTCCATTCAAGCGCAGCAAGAGTGATGAAAACCAATCACGTTACTGGATTCGGCGTTTCGTTGGCATTACACCTTGGTTTGGCGGTGTTGCTGATGCCGTTGTTGTTTGCGGAGGAAACAAAGCCAGAAGAACCCGTCGAGTTACCGTTAGAACTCAGCATGTTCCAGCCGCAAGCCCCGCAACCCGCGTCGCAACCTGTGCCGGAGGTTGCACCCGCGCCGCCACCGCCAACCGCGCCCCCTAAACTCCAACCCGACAAGCCAAAAGAGAAGCCCAAACCCGAACCTAAACCTGTGGAAAAGCCCAAACCGAAACCGGAAAAGCCCGTTGAAAAACCGTTGCCTAAACCGAAACCGGAAAAAGATTTGCGCAAAGAGCAGGAAGAACGCGAGCAGCGTGAACAGGAACGGCAAGAACAGGAACGTTTAGCCGCATTGCAGCAAGAACGTGAAGCCCAAGAACAGTTGCATCAACAAGCTTTGCAACAGCAACGCGAAGCGGCACAAGCGCAACGTTTGGCACAACAACGCGCCCAACAAGCAGCCGTCGCCCGCGCCGCCGCGCAAGCACAAAACGAAACGCCAGTGATTACGAATCCGCGTTATCGTCGTCCACCGAGTCCGCCGGAATACCCACGCGCGGCATTGGAAGCGGAGGTTGAAGGCACGACCATCGTGCGTGTCACTTTAAGCCCCAGCGGTAGTGTGACGGCAGCGAGTGTGCAACGTTCATCCGGCAATGCGTCGCTGGATGCCGCAGCACTCAAAGCGGTGCGTGGTTGGGCGTTTATGCCCGCCAGTCGTAATGGGCAAAATATCGCCTCGATTGTGCAAGTGCCTGTGAACTTCCGTTTAAATTGACTTCCGTTAACAGCGTTAGTGATCGACGTGATTAAATCCGGCGTGATTGGTGCGCCTGTGATACCACTTGTTGAGGAAAGGGCAGGCGCGTTAATGCGCCTCGTCCCAGTTATTGCCAACACCGACATCCACCACCAGCGGCACATTTAAGGTTGCCGCTTGCGCCATGAGTTCGGGGATGCGGGTTTGCATTAACGCTAATTCGTTTTCTGGCACTTCAAACACCAATTCGTCGTGAACCTGCATAATCATGCGGGTTTGTGCTTTGCTGTTACGCAGCCACGCATCGACGGCAATCATGGCTTTTTTGATAATGTCGGCGGCAGTGCCTTGCATGGGCGCGTTAATCGCGGTGCGTTCGGCGTATTGGCGTGTCGCAGCATTTTTCGCCTTAATGTCGGGCAGGAATAAGCGTCGTCCAAACAGCGTTTCGACGAAACCTTGGGCGCGAGCTTGTTCGCGGGTGTCGTCCATGTACTGTTTAACGGCGGGGTAACGTGCGAAATACAAATCGACGTAGGCTTGCGCGTCTTTGCGATCCACACCCAATTGTTTTGCCAAACCAAACGCGGACATGCCGTAAATCAGCCCGAAGTTAATCGCTTTGGCGGCGCGGCGTTGTTCGTTGGTCACTTCCGCCAATGGCGTGCTGAACACTTCGGCAGCAGTGGCGCGGTGTACGTCCTTTCCCGTGGCAAACGCTTCGAGCAAACCTGCATCGCCGGACAAATGCGCCATGATGCGCAGTTCGATTTGCGAATAATCCGCCGCCAGTAATTTGTGACCCGCTTCGGCAATGAAGGCTTGGCGAATGCGCCGCCCTTCCTCATTGCGCACCGGAATGTTCTGCAAATTCGGGTCCGTCGACGACAGCCGCCCCGTCGAAGCCACCGCCTGATGGTACGACGTGTGTACGCGCCCGGTTTGCGGGTTGATTTGTTCCGGCAATTTGTCGGTGTAAGTGGATTTGAGTTTCGCCAAACCGCGATGTTGCAGAATCAGCGCGGGGAGTTCGTGCCCCATTTCCGCGAGTTCTTCCAACACGTCTTCAGCGGTGGAGGGTTGCCCTTTCGGGGTTTTGCGCGGCGCGGTCATGCCCAATTTGCTGTAGAGAATTTCCCCTAATTGCTTGGGTGACGCGAGGTTAAACGGCTGTCCGGCGGCGGTGTAGGCTTGTTCGACAAGGGCTTGCATTCGCGTGTCGAGTTCGCGGCTGTGTTGCGCGAGCATCGCCGCGTCGACTTTCACGCCATTGCGCTCAATCGTAGAAAGCACGCTCACTAACGGGATTTCCACGGTTTCATACAACTGGCGTTGTGCATCTAACGCTTGCAATTGCGCCCAAAAATGCTGGTGCAGGCGCAAGGTGTAATCAGCATCTTCCGCCGCATACGGCGTGGCTTGTTCGAGCGCGACTTGGTTAAACGTCAGTTGGTTTTTGCCTTTGCCCGCAATGTCGGCAAATTTAATCGTGCTGTGATTAAGGTGCTTTTCGCATAACGTGTCGAAATCGTGGCGGCTGGCGGTGGAATCCAGCACATACGATTCGAGCATGGTGTCGTGAGCAATACCGCGCAATTCAATGCCGTGATTGAGCAAGACGCTGCGGTCGTATTTCAGGTTTTGCCCGATTTTGCGCAACGACTCGTTTTCCAATAGCGGTTGGAGTTGCACCAAAACCGTTTCGCGGTTGATCTGTTCGGGCACGCCCAAATAATCGTGCGCTAATGGCAAATACGCAGCTTCACCCGCTTGAATCGCAAACGACACGCCAACGATTTCCGCCTGCATGTAATCCAAACTCGTGGTTTCGGTATCAAACGCAAATTCGCCCGCCGCTTGCAACCGCGCCAACCACGCATTCAGATCGGTTTGCGTGAGAATGGTTTGGTAGGTTGCGCAGGCAGGGATGGGAGTAAGAAGGTCAGCGGTTGGTGCATCTTGTTCCTTCCCACCTTGCGGGGGAAGGTTAGGAAGGGGGGAATCAGTGGCTTTCAACGCTGCCAAGCGGGTGCGGAATTCGTAGCGTTCGTAGAGTTCGCGCAGTTTGTCGGTGTCTTGTGGGTTAAACGCCAGCGTTTCGGGGGTAATGTTGAGTTCCAAATCGCATTTGATCGTGACCAGCTCATACGACAGCGGTAAATACGCCACGGCTTCGCGCAAGTTATCGCCGATTTTGCCTTTGAACTCCGCCGCCCGCTCGATAATGGTTGGCAGCGAACCGTATTCATCCAGCCATTTCACTGCCGTTTTTGGCCCCACTTTCGCCACACCGGGGACGTTATCCACCGTATCGCCAATCAGCGCGAGGTAATCACGGATGCGTGCGGGTGGTACGCCAAACTTTTCCACCACGCCAGCGGGGTCGGAATAATGCCCCGACATGGTGTTGATCAAATGCACGCGCTCGTCAACCAGTTGCGCCATGTCTTTGTCGCCCGTGGAAATGATCACTTTGCCCGTGTATTCGCGTGCCAATGTGCCGATTACGTCGTCGGCTTCCACGCCATCAATAATCAATAGCGGATAACCTTGGGCGCGAATAATCGCCAGTAATGGTTCGATTTGCCCGCGTAAATCCTCTGGCATGGGTGGGCGGTTGGCTTTGTATTGCGGGTACAAATCGTCGCGGAAGGTTTTGCCGGGGGCATCAAACACCACCGCCATGTGTTCGGGGGCGTAATCCTTGCGCAACTTGTCGAGCATATTCAATACGCCGTGCATTGCACCTGTCGGTTCGTCGTGCGAATTGGTCAACGGTGGTAAAGCGTGAAAAGCGCGGAATAAATACGATGAACCGTCGACAAGGACGAGGGGTTTGGTACTGGTCATGGTGTTAGATGCTTTGAATTCATAATGCCAATCGAGTCGCTAGTGTAGCAGTTTTCGGTATGTGACGGTGTGACTGCCGTTTG
Organism: Pseudomonadota bacterium; assembly: GCA_039797295.1. GTDB lineage: Bacteria > Pseudomonadota > Gammaproteobacteria > Thiotrichales > Thiotrichaceae > Thiothrix. Next base: position 42,768 of record JBDKID010000018.1, read on the forward strand.
TCCGGTGACTAACTGACACATTGTCACTGCCTGTCAGTTGCGTATGGCTTTGCTGTCACTTTCTGACAGCTTGCCCTGTGTCACTGCGGAATGTCAAAAGTAATAAGTTTATATTTATCATGAGGATAGAAATATTTATGGCAGTTGGCACAGGGGTTGCAATAGGTATTACGTCAGAACAAGGAAAGTTGCCAATAACAACAAGGATACTGACGGACAAGGTTAACAAAAAGTATTTACCAGCAAGCCCCAAGAGGTAGAGAGCAGGCATAGCGATCTAATAACAATAAAACGCCTAGCCATACCTGATGACTCCTTATACCCCCATCGACGTGGTGGGGGGAGTTATAAACGATAAGCGGCACTGGTTGCTCAATAACGAGTGAACGAGTTAAAACAAGGAAAGTTGCTAATAACAACATGGAAATAATAAAAATAAACGGCTAACAACTTAATTTACCAGCAAGCCCCAAGAGGTAGTGAGTAGGCATACTTCATTAATAACAATAACACGCCTAACATACCTACGACTCCTTTATACCCCCGTCGCAGGACGGGGGAAATTATAAAGCGATTAACGGCTCTGATTAATTGTTGATTCGTCAGTCTGCTTGGTTTACTGCCAACGCAGAATGCCTTGCCCCGGCGAGTTTACCCAGCGTTTTCCCGTTGCTGATACATGGATATTGGTCGCAAAGGGATAAGCTAAACCGCTGTTTAAGGCTGTCCAACCCGTTGCAGTGCGTCCATTGAGGTGACTTAACACCCCTTTGCTGGTCGTGTTGTAAACATTGGCTTGTAAACCGCTGGAACTACTACCCAATAACACCTGACTGTTAGTGGGGTCGACCGCGACACTGCGGATATAAGGATTGTTATAAACCTGTGTCCATGTCACACCAGCGTTACCGGAATAGTACAAACCTTTGCCATCGCCTTTTACTGCCAGCCAAATTTCTTCTTTGCCTTTAGTGGCAATGTCAACTGCACCTGTGTATGTCCATGCGTCATACAACCAATGTTGTGTCGTTGTCCAACCGCTGGTCATGTTATTGGGTAAACTCATTTTCGCCCAAGTATTGGCGACGCCACCTTGCCATGAACGCCACACACCCGCCGAACTCAAAGCAAATACGCCCGCTTGGGTATAAGCCACGTTGAAACAGGTATTGCAATCCAACACCTTTTTCCAGTTTGTGCCATCGTTTTCGCTTAAATACACATCACCATCCACCACCACGTATAACCAACGGTTGTCAGTCGCACTGTCTTCCGCCAAGGCTAAGCCTTCGATACGGTTAGGTTTGGCGGGCAAACCGTTGCTGCGTTGTGTCCATGTCGCGCCTTTGTCCGTGCTTTTGAGCAAATAAATGGGTTGATTGGTGTTAGTACTGTCCTGATTTAAATCGCCTGCAACTTGCGCCCAAACCACGCCTTCACGTACTGGATCGGTGACGATGCTTAAGGTATTACCACCTTTGCCCGCCCACTGTGCCGAATATTGCAGGGTATTGAGGCTTTTCCACGTTGCACCACCGTTGTCAGAACGCCATAAACCCAAATCGAGATAGCCCGCGTAGACCAAATTACTATTGGTTTGGCTGCTTGCCACGGTGACTGGTACGACATTATCCAAACGGCGGCTAGACCACGAACCATCGGTGTAGGCGATACTGACCGCATCGCTCCACGTTTGCCCACCATTCAGACTTTTGTAAGCGAACTGATTATTCACCCACAACACGCTATTCGGCTTGTCGGGACGATAACCAATGGTTTGTGGCACGCCCTGATAACTCTCGCCCATGCCCCAATCTTCGTCCACTTTTGACCAGCCACCAACAACGTTATTGGTTTTGTAAGTCCATGTACCGCCTGCATTTTTACTTTCCCAAAAACGGGTGGCTTTACCGCGTGTATCCAGCAAACGCACATGATTGGGCATCGCGCTATCCGCCAAAATTACCCCACTTAAACCGTCAGTGGGAACTGCGGGCGTTAAACGCTTCCACGAATAACCCGTATCATTAGAGGTGTAAAAACGCCCCACGCCATTCAGTTCGGTGGTCATGTACATGCGATTAAGGTTGTTGGCATCTTGCGCATAAGTAATGTCGACCACATTACCTTGCGCCGTGTCGCGCCGTGTCCACGTTACGCCACCGTCAATGCTTAACCACGCTTGTGCGGGGGAAGTGGTCGCGCGACCGCTACCAGTCAATACCCAAATGCCTTGAGAATCCACGGGATGTGCACGCATTCCCAATACAAACAAATTCGCAGGTAAGTTCGTGCTGACTTTACGCCATGTTGTGCCTGCATCATCGGAACGGATAATCACCGGACTGAGCTTATTCCAAGCTGGATGCACGGCGGCGTAGATAATGTTCGGGTCGGCAGCAACCGTTATTGCTGACACGTAACCCGCTGGGTATTTCAGCTTGATAGCCGTGCCATCGGTATTGCCGACGTACAAACCACCTTCCGCCCCAATCAGCAGTTTATTAGGGTGTGTGGCTAATGAGGCAATGTGGGTCGAAGTTAAACCTTGTGCCGCACCGATTGCCGTCCAACTTGTGCCTTGGTTTTTCGACACGTAAATGCCACCAAGGTCAGAACCCACCACCCAATAACCTTCATCGGTCATCACGGGCGAATTCATTGCCCCACCACCGCCGGGGTTAGTGGATTGCCACGCCGCCTGTGCATTCCACGACAGCAATAACAGTAACAGTGACCTAAGCAAAAATAATCGGTAATTCATATAGATTCCTCTCATAAGCACAGCGTGTTGTAAAAAAACTATTCAACCTGAATATAGAAAAACGTGCTGATAAAGCAATTTTTGCAGGTATTTCGCGCTGTATGACGGCTTTTAAGAGGAAAGCGGGTTAAATCCCGCGTCGGTAGTTGCCAAACGATAGCTGGTGCTACGTCCTTGTGCTGGGTTTTTGAGTAATACGCCCCAATCTACTAAGGCGTTAATATCGCGTAACGCCGTATCGGTGGAACATTTCGCCAGTTTTGCGTATTTCGAGGTATTCATATAGCCCTCAAAATCGCCGCTCATCATGCGATTAAGCACCGTGCGCTGGCGTTCGTTAACGGTATAGGCTTGCAAGCGTTCCCACAGTTTGCCTTTGTGTAAAACGGATTGTAAGGATTCACCCGCAGTGGCAATTGCACGCCCTAAACATTCGATAAACCAAGCCAGCCACGGCGTAATGTCCAGTGTGCCGCGTTGTTGGCGTTCGAGTTGCTCGTAATACTGTTTGCGTTCGGCTTCGATTTGCATCGACATACTGTAGAAACGTTGTGGGGTTTGGTCTGCCCGTGCTAATGCCATGTCTGCAATCGCTCTGGCAATACGCCCGTTACCATCTTCAAATGGATGCAGAGTGACAAACCAAAAATGCGCAATGCCTGCTTTAATCAACGGGTCGAGTGTGTCGCAGCTTGCAAACCACGCTAAAAATGCCGCCATTTCAGCATCGAGACGGTGCGCATCAGGAGCTTCAAAATGAACGTGCGTGCGTCCGTATCGACCAGAAATAACCTGCATTGCTCCAGCGGAGGGTGGTCGCCACATACCCACCATAATCGGCGTCATGCCACTGAATCCGGTCGGGAATAAAGCGCAATGCCACGCACACAGGCGTTCCTCTGTCAGTGGCGATTGATAGGTTTGAGTTGCATCTAGCAGAATTTCCACAATCCCTTCAACGTGACGGCTGGCAGGAATACGCCCGCCTTGATCCATGCCTAACTTCCGTGCAATTGACGAACGCACCTCCTCACGATTTAAGCGTTCACCCTCAATAGCGGAAGACTTCACCACGTCGTTGGTCAACGTATCGAGGCTGGTTTCCGATTGCAGCGCCAAGCCTAAGCTTGTCATCCTACCTAATAACAAACCTTGTTGGTGACGCACCGCTGCCAATGCCGCGCTTAACACTGCATCATCCCAATAAAATCGAGGCCAATCTGCTTGTTCGTGTATCCACATGCTTGTTTCACCGTTGCTTTGCGGTGTTTATAGGCGTTAATCACCGCAAACACAAGCCTAATCACCGCAAAATCTGCGGCGATTAACACCTCTATTCACCGCAAACGGAATGCGGGGTATTTATTTTGGCGGCTTTTCGAGTATCCTGCACACCTTGAAAACGTGCCACTTTGCGCAGCAGGAGCATCATGTACACGACTAAATCTTGGAATCTTGAAGCAGCTCGCCGCTTGTATAGTATTCAACATTGGGGCGATGGCTATTTCGACATTAATGCAACGGGCAATGTTGCGATGCAGCTTCCGGGGAATCCGACGCGGCAGGTGGATTTGCACGCTTTGGCGATGCGTGTCCACGAGGAAGACGGGATGCGTTTTCCATTATTAGTGCGTTTTGTGAATGTGTTGCATGACCGTGTGCAACGTTTGCAGGCGGCGTTTAATAAGGCGATTGCCGATTGCGGGCAAAGCAGTCATTACACCGCGATTTACCCGATTAAGGTGAATCAGCAACACAGCGTTGTGCATGAAATCGTCAAAGGCGGTGGTGCGCAAGTGGGGTTGGAAGCGGGCAGTAAGCCGGAATTGGTAGCGGTGTTGGGTTCTGCACCGACGGGCAGTACGATTATTTGCAATGGTTACAAAGACCGCGAGTATTTGCGTTTGGCTTTGATTGGGCGGCAAATGGGGCATCGCATTTTCATTGTGATCGAAAAGCCGTCGGAATTGCTGGAAACCTTGGAAGAGGCGGAAAAACTCGGCATTGAACCATTGCTGGGGGTTCGCGTGCGTTTGTATTCCTTGGGCAAAGGTAAATGGCAGAACACGGGCGGGGAAAAGTCGAAATTCGGTTTATCTGCCGCGCAAGCTTTGCACATGATTGAGCAATTACGCACCGCCGGGAAGTTGGATTGTTTGCAATTGCTGCATTTCCACATGGGTTCGCAGATTGCCAATATTCAAGACATTCAGCGCGGAATGCGTGAATCCAGCCGTTACTTTGCCGAATTGCATCGTTTGGGCGCGAACATTCGCGTGGTGGATGTGGGCGGCGGTTTGGGTGTGGATTACGACGGTTCACGTTCGCGCAATGTTTGTTCAATCAATTACAGCTTGCAAGAATACGCCAATACCATCGTGCGTAGCGTGTTGGATGTGTGCGAAGAGTACGAGTTGCCATTCCCCGATTTCATTAGCGAATCCGGGCGCGGCATGACGGCGCATCATGCGGTGTTGATTACCAATGTGATTGATACTGACCCCGAACAGCCGGAAAAGCAGCCGCAGTTGCGTGAGCCGGATGATGCTGACCCCATGATTCTGCACAATTTGTTCCGCTTGTATCACAATCGTAAGCAATTGCCGCCGTCGGAGATTTACCATGATGCGGCGTATTGGTTGGAAGAAGCGCATGGTATGTATGCCCACGGTTCGATTGATTTGAATCAACGGGCGCGAGCCGAAGAATTCCACCGTGCCATTTGCTGTAAACTGTTAAGCCAGCCGGAGTTTTTCGAGGTGTTAGAGCCTGAAATTCAAACGGGCTTGCAAGAAAAGTTAGCGGATAAGTATTTCTGCAATTTCTCGCTGTTCCAATCCATGCCGGATGCGTGGGCGATTGAGCAAATCTTCCCGATTATGCCGTTGCACCGTTTGCAAGAAGCACCGGATCGGCGCGTGACTTTACAGGATTTGACGTGCGATTCGGATGGTACGGTCGAGCGTTACGTGGAAAATGGTAAATTAGAAACCACGTTGTCGCTGCATTCCTTGCGCAAAGGCGAACAGTATTTGTTGGGGATCTTCATGGTCGGTGCGTATCAGGAAATTTTGGGCGATTTGCACAATTTATTTGGCGATACGGACTCCATTAATGTGGAATTATTGCCGGATGGTGGCTATCGTTTATCTGAGCCGGAACGTGGTGATACCATTGATGAATTATTGCGTTATATTCACTTTGAGCCGAAAGATTTGCTGGCGCAATGCCGTAAAAAACTCGCGGCGGCAGTGGATAATGTGGAACGGCAAAAAACGCTCCTGCGCGAAATTGAGGCGGGGCTGATTGGATACACTTACTTAGAAGATTGATGGGGTAAACAATGGAGTATGTGCTGCCAGCGGTGCTGGTTTTTGGCATCTTATTATTCGTGATTGGTTGGTTAGTGGTGATTGTCACGGGTGTGAATCGGCATCCATTCACGGGAATTTTGGCGTTAATTCCCGGTTTGAATGTGCTGATTTTGCCGTCGATTTGGCATCGCGTTGGCGGTTGGGTGATTACCAGCGTGGTGGGTGTATTACTCGCTGCCGGTGCGTGGTTCATGGGGGCGGGCGATCAGCTTGCGCACCATTTGCAACGTTTCGGGGTGAATATTGGTACGCCAGCGGCATCTGCTCCAGCCGTACCAACTCCGTCGAATGCTGCACCTGCTGCCGCACCGCCGACAGCTAATGTGCAAAACCTCAGCATACCACCGAACACAGCGGCGACTGCCCCTGCACCGCCAGCGGCAACGACTCCACCAGCCGAAACCACACCCTTAGCGTTACCCGCTGCTAGTAGTACCGCACCCACTGCACCTGCTACTTCAACCCAAACCTTAGCGTTGCCAGCAGCAGCGGTCAGTGCGGTGGGTAGTGCAACGACACCACCACCTGTACAGACTGCCGCGCCTGCGACACCTTTACCACCAACGGAAGAATTACCGGCGAATGCTTTGTATCGTTTGGAGTTCAAGCCCATTGAGTTGAATAAACTGAGTGAAACCGAAGGTAAATACGTGCGTTTGACGCAAAAAGATGGGCGCAAGCGTGAGGGTAAAGTGCAAACTGTAACGGATACTGAAATTACGTTAGAAGAACGCGCCGACGGTGGTGTGGCAAGCCGTCCGCTGAAATTGAATGATGTGCGGCAAGCTGCTGTGATGATGAAAAGCCAAGATGATTGAGGGTTAATGCTAAATGCAATGTTTCGTTTACCGTAGTCGCCGTAAACCCGGTTCATTTCTATTCGTACCGGAGAAAGATCAGTTTGCGCGTGTGCCGTCAGTGTTGCTGAATATTTTTGGCGAACCGGAGTTTTCCTTCGCGTTTGATCTGCAACCCACACGTCAGCTCATGATTAAGGCTGATGCAGCGGAAGTGTGTCGTATCATGACCGAAAACGGTTTCTTCCTGCAATTACCGCCGAGTATTGATGACGAGCGGTTGTGCTCATAAAGACCCAAAGAGAGAACAGCAAATGACGGTTAAGACGTTTGAAAACCATACCCCTGTCATTGACCCAACAGCGTGGGTGGATGATTCCGCCTATGTCAGTGGTGACACCGTTTTGGCGGAACAGGTTTCCATCTGGCCGACAGCAGTGGTACGCGGCGATGTGAACTACATTCGCATTGGACGCAAAACCAATGTGCAAGACGGTGCGGTATTGCACGTTGCGCACGCTGGCGAATACACCCGTCCAGAAGGTTATCCGCTGATTATTGGCGAAGAAGTTACCGTCGGGCATCGCGCGGTATTACACGCTTGCACGATTGGCAACCGTTGCTTGATTGGCATGGGCGCGATTGTGTTGGATGGGGCGGAAGTCGGTGACGACGTGATTATCGGCGCGGGCAGTGTTGTGCCACCGAAAAAGCGGTTGGAAAGTGGTTATTTGTACGTCGGCAGTCCGGTGAAACAAGCACGCGCTTTAACCGAACGCGAATTAACTTTCTTGCGTTATTCCGCTGAAAACTATTGGAAACTGACTGAACGCACGCGCCAGTCAGAATCCACATCCACGCCTGAGTAAGTGTTCTTAAGCGTTTAACAGTGCGTCGTTGACTGCATTGGCAATGACGCGCTCTTCATCGGTGGGAATGACCATAACCTGTACTTTACCGCTGCTGATGCAAGTTGCATTGGCAGCATTCTGGGTTGCATCCAGCTCAATCCCCAACCAAGCCATGTTGTCACACACTTGGCTGCGCAGTTTGGCAGCGTGTTCGCCAATCCCGCCACAGAACACCAGCGCGTCCAAACCACCGAGTAATGCCGCCATGCTACCGATTTCGCGGCGAATGCGGGTGGTGAAATACTCAATCGCTTGCGCCGCTTCAGGCTGCTCGGCTTGTTCCAAAGTACGCATGTCATTGGAAATGCCGGATAAGCCTTTCAAACCGCTGTCTTTGTACAACAAGCTGGTGATTTCCGCGCTGCTCATGCCTTGATCGACCATCCACAGCAATACGCCGGGGTCGATTTGCCCGCAGCGCGTCCCCATTGGCAAACCTTCCAATGCCGAAAAGCCCATCGTCGAAGTGACACTACGCCCGTATTGCAAGGCGCACATTGATGCGCCACTGCCTAAATGCGCAATCACCACGCGTTTTTCGGCAACTTCTGGTGCAAGACGCGCTAATTCACCCGCAACGTATTGATACGATAAGCCGTGGAAACCGTAGCGGCGTACACCTTGCTCGTAAAAACGACGCGGCAAAGCGAAGGCATCATTCGCCCACGTATGCCCACGGTGGAATGCGGTATCAAAGCACCCAATCTGTATGGCATCTGGGAAGGCGGCTTGCGCAGCCGTCACAGCTTTCAGGTTGTGTGGCTGATGCAAGGGCGCGAACGGCGACAGCGTGTGTAAATACGCTAGGGTCGCGGCATCCAACCGACGCGGTTCGGCATACTCTGCCCCGCCGTGCACAATGCGATGCCCAATGCCCGCGACGGTGCGTCCGGCAATAATGGGTTGAATGTGTTGTAAAATGGCTTGCAATGCGGCTTGGTGATCCGCCTGCCCAATGGCATGGGTTTGCTTGTCGTGATGCGGGGAAGACATGCTCAGCAACGAATCGCCGCCTAAGTTTTCCACTTGCCCCAAGGCTAACAAACTCGGTTCTTGCCCTGCGGCATACACTGAAAATTTCAGCGAAGACGAACCCGCATTCAGCGTAATAATGGCTGCTGAACTCATACCCGCGCCAACCTTTGTGCATGAAGCACGGCAATTGCACATGAAGCTAAACGATTTTTGTCGTCATCAGAACGGCTGGTGAGAATAATCGGGCAACGCGCACCCATGACTAAACCACCTGCTTCGGCGTGAGCAAAGAAGGTTAATTCCTTAATCACCATATTGCCGGATTCGAGATTCGGCACGACTAAAATATCGGCTTTACCCGCGACTAACGATTCAATGCCTTTGGTTTTTGCGGCATTAATGTCAATCGCGTTATCCATTGCTAATGGACCATCAACAATTCCACCTTTGATTTGCCCGCGTTCCGCCATTTTCGACAGAATCGCCGCATCCAAAGTGGAAGGGATTTTCGGATTCACCGTTTCGACAGCGGATAAAACACCCACTTTCGGCGTTGCCACACCCAATGACTGCGCCAAATCAATCGCATTTTGAATAATATCGACTTTGGCTTCGAGGTCGGGTGCAACGTTAATGGCAGGGTCTGTCACCATTAACAAATGATCCAAACCGGGGACATCCATCACGTAAACGTGGGACAAGCGGCGATCCGTGCGTAAACCGCCATCTTTTTTCAGTACCGCCCGCAGTAATTGGTCGGTGTGCAAATGCCCTTTCATAATGGCTTTCGCGTAACCCGTGCGTACCAATTCCACCGCTTTGGCTGCGGCTAAACTGTGGTCAGAAATGTCGATGATTTCGTAACCATCAATATCCGCCTCTAATTCCAGCGCGACTTGACGAATTTTCGCGGCATTACCAATCAGAATCGGACGAATTAATTCGTGGTTCGCTGCGAGTATTGCTCCACCCAAAGAATTCGCTTCTTCCGGCGCAACCACAGCGGTTGGCATGGGGGCAATGTCTTTGGTTTGCTTGAGTAATCGCTCGAAATGCGCGTGCTTTTGCACCATTAAACCGGGGATGTCGCTAATCGCTAAACTCAACGGTTCGGTTGGGGCGAGTACTTCCGCTTCGCCTTCCGCAATGCGAAAACCGTCGGCTTGTTCCACCCACGTTGCAAACCGCACGTACTGATTCGTACCTTTCTCAATCAAGCGCACGCAAGCGGTGAGTTCGTCGCCTTCGCGTGCTCGACCTAAAAAGCGCAAGGTTTGGCTTAAATACAGTGTGCCGGGGCCGGGTAATTTATTACCGAGTACCGCCGAAATCAGTGCCCCCACCCACATGGAGGGGGCAACCGAATCAGCCTTGTTATCACTGGGTAAGTTGAGCGGGTTGAAGTTCCCCGATGCGTGCGCGAACACATACAAATCGTCTGTGGAACACAGGCGCTTAACGCACGCTTCCATACCGACTTGCAATTGGTCGTATGGCACATTAGTAAGCTGATCCATGATTCAGCTCCTCTCGTTACAGGCTGTTATAATAATGATTAGCCGAGAATGTGATAACCACCGTCAATGTGGTGAATCCCGCCCGTGACATTGTTCGCGGCGCGGCTGGCTAAGAACGCAGCATACGCACCCACGTCTTCAATGGTCGCCAATTGGTGAGTCGGAGCACGTTCAGCGGTGCGATCCATTAACTCATCAAAGTGCGCAATACCGCTGGCAGCACGAGTTTTCAATGGTCCTGGGGACAATGCGTGTACGGAAATGCCTTTAGGGCCTAATTCCACCGCCGCGTAACGGGTCGCCATTTCCAATGCGGCTTTGACAGGTCCCATCAGGTTGTAATTTTCCACGACTTTTTCACCGCCGTAGAAGGTAACTGCCATGCACGTACCGCCTTCATTCATCAGTGGCTCGGCATAACGAATCATGCGCAAGAATGAATGCACGGAAACGTCCATCGCCATGCTGAAACCTTCACGCGACGAATCAATGACGCGCCCGTGCAGGTCATCTTTCGGGCAGAACGCAATCGAATGCACCAGAATATCCAAACCGCCCCATTGTTCTTGCACACGGTTAAAGACGTTTTCCAGTTCATCATCGTTTTGTACGTCTAACTGCTCAATGATGGGTGAATGGATGGATTCGGCTAACGGGCGAACAAACTTTTCCGCTTTTTGGTTCAAGTAAGTGATAGCCACTTGTGCGCCCAAGGTATGAAATGCTTTTGCACAACCCCAAGCAATGGACTGTTCGTTAGCGACACCAACGATCAATGCGCGTTTCCCTTCTAATGAAAACATGCTAATTCTCCGTTATCTTCTGTTTGTAGACTGTTTGTCGAGGTTTTAATGCTGCTATGCAGCAATGTTTATTTTTATCATAACAGCTTTATTCTGGAGAGGTATGCAGGCATTTATCAAGTTTTCGTGACAATTGGTGATATTCTAATGCCCGCTAAAAATAATATTGAAAAATCAAATAAATACCGAGGTTAAATCCTGATGAGTGGTATGGTTTGTCACGCAACCCGCAGGGCTTATCCCTACAAAATGGGCGTATTTGCTTGATTTATATGCAGAATAACAACCCGACAAACGGCAGTATTATCATTCAGTTAACAATAAAATTAATGCGTTATCAACCCAAAAACGCAGCAGGCGAATGCAAATACGCCACTTCATCCGCCGTGCATTCCCGTCCTAGAATCGTATTACGGTGTGGAAAACGCCCAAAACGCTGAATTAACTGGCGGTGATGGCGTGCAAAATGCGCATTGTCATCCAAACCCGCTTGTTCAAACAAACGAATAGCTGCATCTTGATCCGCTAAACTCTCGCTGTGCATTAACGGTATGTACAAGAAAATACGCCAAAACTTAGGCAAAGATTCGTCCAAACCCAGCGCAACCGCTTGTTTACACACCGCTACGGCTTGTTGTTCGGTCGCAAAACTTTGCACCTGCCCACGGAACATATTTAGCGGAAACTGATCCAGGACAATACACAACGCCAAACAACCTTCCGCCGTAGTTTGCCAATCATCCAATTCATGCGCCGCAGCTTGTTGCCACACTGTTTCATAACGCTCACGAATCAATTCATCCAGTTGGGGGGTGGAATTAAACCAGTGCTCAGACACCGACGGCGTGTACCAGAACTGGATAATGTCTTGTGGGGTAATGGTCGGCATAGCAAGTTCCAACAGCCTATTTGAGTAAAGGGGAAAAGCATAACAGCGAGTTTCCAGAAAATAAAAAAAACCGCCCAAGCGAGCGGCTTTCTTGCCCTTCACCCCTTGCGGGGGAAGGATTGGGATGGGGGAAGCCCTGCCTTAGAGGAACAGTGCGACTTTGGCTTCTTGGCGGTATTTGTGCAGCAAAGGTTCGGTGTAGCCATTAGGTTGCTCACGACCTTTGAACACGAGGTCACACGCAGCTTTGAACGCTACGCTTTTCGCGAAGTTGCTGCCCATTGCGGTGTAGGTTGCGTCGCTTACGTTTTGTGCGTCAACTTTTGCCGCCATGCGTTGGAAGGCATCCATGACTTGCGCTTCGGTACAGATACCGTGGTGCAGCCAGTTCGCCATGTGTTGGCTGGAAATCCGCAGGGTGGCGCGGTCTTCCATCAAACCGACATCGTTAATGTCGGGCACTTTGGAACAGCCAACGCCTTGGTTGACCCAACGTACCACGTAACCCAAGATGCCTTGTGCGTTGTTGTCCAATTCTTGTTGGATTTCTTCCGCGCTCCAGTTCGGGTTGGCAGCGACTGGGATGGTTAAAATGTCATCCAGTTGCGCCCGACCACGGCTTTTCAGTTCTTCCTGACGCGCAAACACGTTCACTTTGTGGTAGTGCAAAGCGTGTAACGCGGCGGCAGTTGGGGAAGGAACCCACGCGGTATTCGCACCCGCCATTGGGTGAACGATTTTCGCGCTTAGCATGTTCGCCATTTGGTCAGGGATTGCCCACATGCCTTTGCCGATTTGCGCGTGACCGGGTAAACCGCATTCCAAACCGATGTCGACGTTCCAATCTTCATACGCTTTAATCCACGCGGCAGTTTTCATGTCGCCTTTGCGGATCATTGCGCCTGCTTCCATTGAAGTGTGGATTTCGTCGCCAGTACGATCCAAGAAGCCCGTATTAATGAACACCACGCGCTCTTTTGCGGCACGGATGCATTCTTTCAAGTTGACCGTAGTACGACGTTCTTCGTCCATGATGCCGACTTTCAGCGTGTTACGCGCCAAGCCGAAAGCGTCTTCGATGCGACCGAATAATTCGTTAGTAAACGCGACTTCTTCCGGACCGTGCATTTTCGGTTTTACAATGTAAACCGAGCCAGTGCGCGTGTTTTTCGCGGTGGTGTTGCCGTTGAGGTTGTGAATCGCAATCAAGGAAGTAACGTAACCGTCCATGATGCCTTCAGGGATTTCAAAGCCGTCTTTGTCGATAATCGCAGGGTTAGTCATTAAGTGACCAACGTTACGCACGAACAATAAGCTACGACCCGGCAGCGTAATGGTTGAACCGTCCACGGCGGTGTAGTCGCGGTCTGGGTTCATGGTACGTGTGAAGGTTTTGCCGCCTTTGGTCACGGATTCGCTCAAAGTCCCTTTCATCAGCCCCAACCAGTTGCTGTAGATCAGGGTTTTGTCTTCCGCGTCCACCGCTGCGACGGAATCTTCGCAGTCCATAATGGTGGTCAACGCCGCTTCCATCAGGATGTCGTTTACGCCTGCTGCGTCGGATTTACCGATAGCCCCGTCACGGTTGATTTGCACTTCAAAATGCAGACCGTTGTTACGCAATAAAACCGCGCTTGGTGCTGCCGCGTCACCTTTGAAACCGACTAATTTTTCCGCTTGTGCTAAGCCAACCGCAGAACCGTCTTGCAGTGTGACTTGCAATGCACCGTCAACAATCGCGTAACTGGTGGAATCCTTGTGTGAACCATTAGCCAGTGGTGCAGACTCATCGAGGAAGTTTCTTGCAAATTCAATAACTTTCGTGCCACGAATCGGATTGTATGCCGAACCTGCTTCCGCACCATCAGTGGATGGGATTGCATCCGTGCCGTACAGCGCGTCATACAAGCTGCCCCAACGTGCGTTCGCCGCATTCAACGCGAAACGCGCATTCATCACGGGTACAACGAGCTGTGCGCCTGCGGTGGTGGCGATTTCTGCATCCACATTTTCGGTGGTAACGCTGAATGCTTCACCTTCTGGCAATAAGTAACCGATGGCTTGCAGGAAGGTTTTGTACGCCGCAAAGTCAAACTGACCTTTATTTGCCACCAACCAAGCGTCAATTTGGGCTTGAATGTCGTCACGTTTTGCCAGTAAAGCGCGGTTACGCGGTGCTAGGTCATTGACGATGGCTTCTAAACCAGCCCAGAATTGTTCCTGACTCACGCCAGTGTCAGGGAGGGCTTGAGTATTGATGAAATCATGCAAAAGTGTTGACACTTGCAAGCCGCCAATCTGGATTTTGTCACCCATTATGTAAGTTCCTCAGAGTCTGTAGTAAGAATGTGTCGACATCTTAGCTTATACCTTACCAAAAAGTCAGGCTTAAAATTGGAAATCTCAATAATCAGCATTGATTTTCGTGATGTGTGAAATGACTGAGTGCAGTGTGTGATTTCACACAGTATTCAAACTAGAATTAGTGTTTAGTCTTTTGAAATATAGAGAATTATTTTAATGGCATGGCTATTGCTGTGCGCGTTATCAATCACAAAAGAGGAAGTTACTCATGAAACCATTTTTGGGCAGCCTTGTATTAGGTGCGGTCTTAGCAATGACCAGTGCGTGTCAGGCAGAACACAAAACGGCGCAAGCAGCGGATAGCGTGAAAATCGAAAATCCCTATGCGCGTGCTGTGCCTCCCGGTCAAGCCAATAGCGGCGCATTCATGACCTTTGTGAATAGCAGCGATGTGGATCACAGTGTGAAATCTGCCGCCAGCCCCGTCGCGGATAAAGTCGAATTACACACTCACACCAATAACAATGGCGTGATGGAAATGCGCCAAGTGCCGCAAATCGACGTGCCTGCCAAAGGTCGTGCCGAACTCAAACCGGGCGGTTTTCACATTATGTTATTGGGTTTGAAACAAGCCATGAAAGCGGGTGAAACTGCCGAGATTACCGTTACATTTGAAGATGGCAGTTCCACGACGGTCAAAGCCCCGATTCAGGACGTTACCCCGCCAGCGGCTGGGCAAATGGGCGGAATGCAGCATTAATGTTGTGCTGAATACAGTACGTTGCTAGGGGATTCTTCCTATTTGGGGTGAGAAGTTCACACTATGGGGTATATTTCCCATTGAGTGTGAGGCACGAACTGTGCGTAGAATTGCCCTGATTTACAATCCGATGTCTGGTTTTTTCATTGATCAGGGGAGTGATAACTTTTTAAGCCTGTTAGAGGCAACTGTACAGGCTTACCCTGATGTGGATGTTCGCTTATTCCCCTTCGATTTCAAACGTTTGGATGCATTGCAAACGGCGGTGTGTTATTTCGACCCCGAAGCGATTTGGGTGGCGGGTGGTGATGGCACGGTGTTGTGCATGGCGCAATTGGCTATCACACTTAACAAGCCGTTGGGGGTATTGCCCGCTGGAACAATGAATTTGTTGGCACGCGATTTGGGTATGTCGTTGGACATTCCCAGCGCGATTCAGCAATTAATCACGGCGCAAGCGGGCTTGATCGACATGGCGGAAGTGAATGGGCAGCCGTTTTTGTGCATTTCTAACATTGGTATGTCGACCAAGCTCACCGAACGCCGTGAACAATTACGCGCTCATACTTTTTGGGTGCGTTTGCCATTGTTGGCGTGGCACATGCTGAAGTTTGTGTTCACTTATCCATCAAGCAAAGTGTCTGTGCATATTAATGGGCAGCGTTATAGCTTGCACACGCGCTCGATTACCGTGAGCAATAATCTACTCGCGCCGCACAGCAGTATTATTCCGGTGCGCGAAGGTTTAAGCGATGGCAAGTTGGGCGTGTACGTCACCAAAGACACCTCGCTGTGGTCGTTACCGCGTTTGGTGTTGCGTTTATTGGGGAAAACGTGGCAATCCGACCCTGATTTATTGCAGTTTGAAACCGATCAATTGCTCATCAATTTTAAGCATAAACGCCATGTACGGGTGATGTGCGACGGCGAATTGCACAAAATGCGCTTGCCCTTGCGCTATCGTTTGAATGCGGGCATGTTGTGCGTTCTTAAACCGTCACCCATTGTCTAATGCAACTTGTTCATATTTCAGATTTACATTTCGGGCGTGAGCAGCCCGTGGTTTTACGCGCGTTATTGCAGACATTGCAGCAATTACAACCCAATGTGGTGGTGATTAGCGGCGATTTAACCCAACGCGCAAAAACTTCGGAATACCGTGCCGCGCGGGCTTTTTTACAAGCTCTGTCAATGCCGTATTTAATCATTCCCGGTAATCACGACATGGCAGCGTGGCGGGTGTGGGAACGTTTTTGTTATCCGTGGCGCAAATGGCGGCATTACGTTAATGCGAATCTTCAGCCAGTGGTGAGTGGCGCGGATTTTGTGGCGGTTGGTGTGAATACTGCACGACGTATGCAAGCGGCTTGGGATTGGTCGCGCGGTTGCATTAATGCAACACAAGTGGCGGAAACGTGTGAAAGTTTTGCTGAAGCAACAGGGGATACTTTACGGTTGGTGGTGGCGCATCACCCCTTTTGGTTGCCATTGGACAGTTTGCATCGTGGTGTCATCGGCGGTGGACAAGCGGCGTTGAATGCTTTCCAGCAAAGTAGCGTGGACATTATTTTGGGTGGGCACGTACACCAAGCTTACATGCAAGTGGTGCAGGGTATGATTATTTCGCACGCTGGTACGACGTTTTCCAGACGGTTATTGCCCGGTCAACCGAACAGTTTTAATGTGATTCGGGGTGATCGTGCGCGGCTCACCTTGCAGCGTTGGGCATGGCAAGGGCAATGTTTTGTTGGCGTTGACGAACAACATTTTCAGCGCGAGGTGCAGGGGTGGGTGGCGGATGATGTCGGTTTCGCCGGATAATCCAGACTCAGACAAACCAGACAACGGAAGATGTGAGATGTTGACATGGCAGGATGTATTACGGTTAGCCGAACAGGGCAATTTACCGCCAGAACGTACCGTGCAAAAAACCGCTGCCGAATGGCGTGCGCAATTGAGTAGCGAGGCTTATTACGTTACGCGCCAACAAGGTACGGAACGCCCATTCAGTTCGAGCTTGTGTTCGCTATTCACGGCGGGGCAATACGCTTGCGTGTGTTGCGATAACTTACTGTTTGATTCCACGGAAAAATTCGATTCGGGAACGGGTTGGCCTTCGTTCACGCAGCCAGTGCAAGCCAATGCGATTGCTTACCATGCGGATCATTCTCACGGCATGACGCGCGTGGAAACCACCTGCAATGTGTGCGGTGCGCATTTGGGGCATGTGTTCCCCGATGGTCCACGTCCGAGTGGTTTACGCTATTGCATGAATGCTTTGGCATTGCAAAAAGTCCACACGGCTTAGGATGCACATGCCCAATCCATATTTGCATTATTTGCATCAATTATCCCGCCTTGCTGCGATTATCGTGGTGGGGGTTGGGGTACTCGTGTTGTGTGCGTGGTGGTTGGATATTCCAACCCTGTACCGCGTTGCCACCAGTTTACCGCCGATGACACCGAATACCGCCTTGGCTTTCGTGTTTTCGGGGTTGTCATTGTACTTGTTGCAACCTGAAACCTTATCACCCGTGCGCCAATACTCAGGGCAAGCGTTAGCCATTGCCGGATTTGGTTTAGGCATTCTGACCTTATTAGCTGCCGCGCAAGTGTTGCCGCAAAACGTTGTGGTGCAATTGTTAGGCCCACTGAATGTGGCAGCACCTTATGTGTTGCAAGATTCGGCGCAAATGGCGATTGGTTTCACTTTGACGTGTTTAGGGCTGTTTGTTTTGGGGCAAAATCGCCCGCTATTAACGCGCATTACGCAATGGGCAGCGTTCTTAAGCGTCATGGGTTTGGTGGTGGTATTTCTCGGTTACGCGAATGAAGAAGACGTGTTCTACCTGTTTTCCAATTCGGTAAAAGGCATGTCGATCCACACCGCAACGGCTTTTGCCTTATTAGGTTGGGGCATTGTGTTGGCGAAAGTGGAACAGGGTTTTTTGCATTTAATGGCAGAAAATACCGTTGGTGGCATGGTGGTGCGGCGTTTAATGGTCATGCTGTGCTTATTTCCGGTGTTATCCGGTTGGCTGCCGTTTATTGTGCATTCGGATAAATTCACCCACACGCAACTCGCGTTGTTGCAAGCGGCGTTCATGTTCTTTATTGCGATTATGCTGGTGATTCGTTTAGCACGGCGTTTGGATCGTCAAGACTTACTCTGTCGCCAAGCCGAGGAAGCTGCACGACAACACCAAGCGGATTTGGCGCATTTCCAACGCTTAAACACGATGGGCGAATTAGCTTCTGGTTTAGCGCATGAACTCAATCAACCTTTAGCCGCGATTGCCAATTATGCGGGTGCGTGTCAGCGCATGTTGAAACACGGGCAAGATAGCCAGCGTTTAATCGAACCGTTAGAGGGTATTCAGCAACAAGCGCGGCGGGCTTCGGCCATTATTCGGCGATTGCGGGCGTTTGTGCGCAAACAACAACCGAATAAAGCCTTGTATGCGTTACCTGCATTGGTGCAAGACGCTGAATTACTAATGAAAGATTTATTGCACAAGTACGCAGTATTGGTGACGACACAATACGCCAGTACGATTCCTGATTTGTACATGGATGCGATTCAAATCGAACAAGTGGTGATGAATATTCTGCAAAATGCGGTGGATGCCATGCGTCCGCAAACGCACGAACGCTGCATTCGTATCAGGATTGGTTTATTAACGGATGAGTTGGTGCAGGTCGCGATTCAGGACAATGGTTCAGGGATTGACCCCGAACTCATGCAGCGTATTTTTGATCCATTCGTGACCACGAAAGGCGATAATGGCATGGGGATTGGTTTATCGCTGTGCAGTTCGATTATCGAAGCGCACGGCGGTACTTTGTGGGTGGAATCCGAACTCGGTAAAGGTGCAACGTTCTATTTCACCTTACCAATGCATGGCGGAGCGTGATGCTACTTAACCCAATGCGTATTTCTTTAAGCGGTAATTGAGTGCATCGCGACTAATACCCAACAAGCGTGCGGCGTGGCTTTTATTGTGCTGCGCCCGCGTGAGGGCTTGCGTGAGCAAATCGCGTTCGAGTTCATCCAGATTCACCCCGCTTTCCGGCAAGCTAAATGGGGTTTGCGCATGACTATTGCTGTGTGGCGAATTGCGCAATTCCAGTGGTAAGTTGGGAATGCCAATGTCACGTCCTGCCAGCAAAATGCTCAAGCGTTCGCACAGATTGCGCAATTCACGCACATTGCCCGACCAAGCGTGTTGCTGCAAATGCTTGCGTGCGGCTTTATCCAACGTCGCGATGGGGAGTTTGTGTTGCGCGGCGAATTGTTGCAGGAAATGCTTACTTAATAGCTCAATGTCTTCGCGGCGTTCGCGTAAGGCGGGCAGTTCCACCGGAATAATGTTCAAGCGATAGAACAAATCTTTACGGAATTCACCGCGCTCCGCCATTGCGTATAAATCACGGTGCGTGGCGGCGAAAACCCGTACATTCAAGCGTTTGGGTTGTGTTTCACCTAAAGATAAGACTTCGCCTGATTCCAAAAAGCGCAATAACTTGGCTTGCAGATTCAGTGGTAATTCGCCGATTTCATCCAAAAATAACGTGCCACCGTCTGCTGCACCAATTAACCCAACTTGTGCGGTATCCGCGCCTGTGAACGCGCCTTTGCGATGCCCAAACAGCAAAGATTCGGCTAAGGTTTCCGGTAATGCAGCACAATTAACGGTAATGAAAGGGCGTTTGCTGCGAGGACTAGCGGCGTGCATGGCATGTGCTACCAGTTCTTTACCCGTACCGGATTCGCCAGTGATTAATACGCTGGCATCGGTTTGGGCGATTAAATGTGCAGAACGCAACACGGCTTCCATTAACGGTGAATGGGTTAGAATTTCATCAAAACGCATGGCAGCAATCACTTCACAACTTTGGGAGAAGGGTAATATAACAAACCCCGCACGCGGCGGGGTCTGAAGTATATCAAAATATTTCAAGAAAATGCGTGATATACCGTTAAGTGTAGCGGGATTCGTGAGCAGTTAGTTGAAGGCTGAACCAGTCGGTTTACCCATTTTTTTGAGAATAATGGCCAACGGGCAAACGCCTGTGAAAGCCGCTTGCAGCATGTTTAAACCCACAAAAGCTAACAACAGCACGCTTAAGGTTGGGAAGCCGAAGAAACCTAATGCCAGTGCAATCAATACCATGCTGCCTGCGAATGCCAAAACGATGCGATCAATGTTCATGTACGACCTCTTTGAGATGCTTGATTATTCGGTACTTCAGTATATTAGCACTTCATAATGTGCCCGGTGTGAAAAATGGTTTAAACGGTGTGCAGATGACTGCGTATTACCTTTCGAGTAATTTGTCCTGCCATGTTAAACCGACATTTACACGCTGATCTGCTGTGGCTAACGTGTGGTCTTTAACATAAGCCACGCGCCATCCCCAATTTTTACGCACTTGCCCAGCGATTTGCCATGTCTGGCGTTGCGGATTGGCACTGTTGATAAGGTTAGTTTCTTCAGCCAGCACTTGTGCGCCATTGCCGGATAAATGATTGTCGAGCGAGAGTTTTTCAAAGCGGTAACTGAGTTGGTAATCGCGGAAACGAATGCTGGGGGTGATAGCGAAACCAAGATGATCGGTTTTGTAAGCAGCCGTGTGCGTAGTGTCAGCTAATTGACCATTGGACTGTGTTTGAGCGGCTTCATAACGCAATTGTGGGCGTATACCGTGTCGTTCCGGCGCATCCACACTCAACCACGAACCTGCCATTTGGGTATCACCCGTGAATTTCACATCCACCGGTAACGTTGCTGTTGCCGTGGCATGAGTGTGCCCGCCATCGAAATAACGCTCATCACTGCGTTGTGTGGCTTGGGCTTGCATCGCCCAACCGCCTGCTGCAATGTCCCAATCTTGATGGGTATGTTGCCACTTGATGTACACATCTTGTGCGCCATCGCCGGATTTCGCGGGGAAAAAGTCGCCATTCCACACTTCCGCGCCGACTTCAAGATTCGGTGTGGGTTTGCCCGCGATGCGCACACCTTTGTCGTGGATGCTTCTTCCCCAAAATGCATCGGCGACTAAATTGGCATCGGCAAACGTATCCGTACTGGGGTGATGATGCGCTGTTGGGGAAAATTCCGGTTCGATTACACCTGCACTGATGCTGAGGGGTTTTGGTGTATTGAATTGGTGATCGACGGATAAGTTTTCCACTTCTACCGATGCAGAACCATCATTGTGTACCGCTAAACCAGCATTGAGCGTGGTGCGTTGGCTGGGATGATAACTACCCCACACGGCGGCATCGTCAATTTTGCCACCTTTTTGAGCTGGCAGCGCGTGTCCCCCCATTAATGCACCGGGAATACGCCACAAGCCATTGCTATCCGCAGCGGTTTGGGAATTCCACGTTGTGCTGGCAGCAGCTTCAATAGTCAGTTTAGGTTGTGCGGCGACAGTCGAATGTTGTTCTTGTTCGTGTGCAAAAACGCTGGCGGGAATCAAGCATAATGCGAGAAAGCGGATGCTATGTGTCATGATCTATTCCCAAGGGTTGGCAAAACGTGGATTCGTAATAAAGTCCTGATCCGTTAAGCTTTCTAAAAAAGCCACCATGTCTTGGACTTCTTGTTCGGTTAGATCAAACGGGCGCACGAAATTACTTTTGTTTGGATTGGCACGACCATCACCGGCATTAATACCAGATGTAATATTGCGTCCACCTGCCGCGTAATGCCGCACGACTTCCTCCAATGTATTAAAACTACCATCGTGCATATACGGTGCAGTTAAAGCAATATTGCGTAAAGTTGGCGGTCTAAAACGTCCCATGTCGCCAGCTTTAGCTGTGATTTCGTAAATGCCTTGATTGCCAAGCGGATAATCGCCTTTGCCATTAATGTTATACAAGCCATTATTAAAGAACACCACATCTGCAAAAGACTGAGTACGATCATAAGATGACTGAGTAAAGTTCATGCCACCGTGGCAATGGAAACATTCGGTTTTTTCACTAAAGAATAAATCCATGCCGCGTTTGGCAGATTCTGAAATGGCAAAGGTTTGTCCATTTTCATGTTGATCGAATGGACTATTAAAACTGTTTAAACCACGCACGAAACTCGCTAGCGATTTAACAATGTTGTCGTAGTTAATGGCATTGGTTTCATTCGGGAAAGCCGCTGCAAAAAGCTGTTGATAAGTCGCGTTGTTTTTAAAACGTGCTAGCACCGCATCTTGATTACTGTCATTAATGCCCAGTTCCACTGGAAACTCACCAAACATAGGGATGGGTGCTTGCTGTTCTAAGGTAACAGTGGTGGGATTGCCCCAATTCACCGAAGCATTGTAAGCTACATTCACTAAAGCCTGAGAATTGCGCGGGTGTACCATACCTGTAGCACCTAATGCGTTTTGCAACCCATCAGAAAATGCCAGACTTTGAATGTGGCAAGACGAACACGATTTGGTTTCATTACCGGATAAGCGCGAGTCGTAGAATAAATGCCGACCTAATTGAAACTTTTCCTCCGAAATCGGATTGTAGCTGGGTACAACAGGTAAGGGATAATTGTCTGGAATGTTCCATGCAAAATCTCGCTTGGTGTAAATCCCCGTATCAATCGTGGTTTGGCTGGTTTTTTGTGGACAGCCGCTTAATAGGAAAACGCAACCCCCGATAAGGGTTGCGCCTCCTGCTTTTTTCAGTAATGGCAAGAGTTTTTTCATGGGTTCAATTCAGTTAGTTTTGAACGCTAAATATTTGTTGTTGCGGGCTGGTCATCGTACTGAGACTGTGCGTCATGCCTAAATTATTAAACATGACTGGGCATTCTGGGTCAGCTTGCCCTGACATACAACCATACGGTTTACCATCCGTTTCATAATTCAGGTTAACACCCTCAACCAGTTTGGCGTAATCCAAAACGATGGTGCTGGTGGTGCTGCCCGTAACGCTAAACCCACTGTTTAATGCAATCGTGGGGCGGTCTGGGTAAGTACAAGAAACGACTTGTCCTGTGGTTGGGTCGCCAGTACACGCGGTAGAACCTAAATGGAAGAAGAAGGTTGTGCCGGTGGTTAAATCCGGTTTCGTAACTAACTTGGAAGGGTTGACATCTAAACGCATGAATTTATGCCCTGATTGCCAAGACCAAAACATGCCTGAACGATTATAAGGGGCACGCGAAATACTTGCATTATGATGATTAGCTGCTTCCGGTACACCGATGGTGAATTCCACGCCTGTAATAGTCGCAATGTCAACGGTGGCTTTAAGCGTGACCACTTTATTCGTGGTTTTGGCAGCACCTTTACAAGAATCGGTTTTGTCTTGGAAATCTAAGAGCGCGACACTGTATTCAGGGTCTTGGAAGCTATTATCATCCAATGTTGTTGTAACCGTCGTCCCTGCGTTTGTTTTAAATTTAATGTCATGAATATAAAACGCAAAATCGCTAACTGTTGCGCTATCACCTGTTGTGCCTAAGGTATTGAGTGTTGCCCCACAATTAATTTCAGTTGTACCCGATTTAGCTTGAAATGGAATGCTTAAAGCCACAGTGGGCGTCGTGGGAGTATTATTATTGCCGCCACTGTTATCACTGCTGTTGCTATCACCGCCACCACAACCTGCTAAGGTAATGCTTGTTATCAGCCCCAAAATGGCTAATTTGCTGTTTTCCATGTTTACTCCTTAATGACTGAAATGGATAAGACAGCGGCATAGCAATTAATGAGCCAAGATTTTTCCATTAAAAAACAAAATGTTATTTATTGACTTCTTGGAAACGTGCGCGAAATAACACATCAACTGCGTGATTTCACGCAGTTGTTCGCATATTGGTATTACTTTATTTAATAACTGAGTTCATAATGTTTTTCCACACATAAAATTGCGAATCCTAAACAAAAAAAAGGGAGGCTCTTGCAAAGCTACTCCCCTTCAGGGCTTTTGTGAGGATGTCATCAATTTAATTTTATTATTGTAGTGAGAGCGAATGAGCTAAAACTATCTCCACATAATCTTTTGCTCACGGGACTTAATATAGCAATCATCGTGCCAATAACTAATTCTTAATATTTCAAGTTGTTACCAATTTGCTTTTTTAAGTTTGCTATGTGAAATAACACAATTTAAGTGTTTTCACACATCGCCTGTTTAGGCAAAGTTGTTTCCTAGTTGAGGTCGCGATTGATGTTTTTTAATGCGGTAGTTAAGCGCGTCACGACTGATACCCAGCAAACGTGCCGCTTGTGTTTTATTGTACTCAACACGTGCTAATGCTTGATACAGCAAGTTTGTTTCCATTTCTATTAGGTTCAGACCTTCTTTCGGCAAATTAAAAATCTTGGTGGTTTGTTGTTCTTGGATAACACGTTGAATCTTAGTTGGTATGTGATGAGGCTCGATGCGTTTTCCTTCATAGACGATGCTCCAGTATTCACATAGGTTTTGTAACTCAT
The DNA here is from genome assembly GCA_039797295.1 of Pseudomonadota bacterium. Lineage (GTDB taxonomy): Bacteria > Pseudomonadota > Gammaproteobacteria > Thiotrichales > Thiotrichaceae > Thiothrix. Next base: position 67,312 of record JBDKID010000018.1, read on the forward strand.
GAATATTGCCAAGCCATGTGTATTGTTTTAAATGATTTAAGGTGGCTGTGGTAGCTTGTGAATAAAGTTTATTGTTTTTCTGTGCAAAGATTGATAGAAAGTGGTTAATTAGTAAGGGAATGTCACTGACATAATAGCGTAATGCAGGGACGCTAATTGGTACAACATAGAGTCGATAATATAAATCTGATCGGAATTGCCCCTGATTAACCATTATGTGTAAGTCTGTTTGTGTTGTACTAATAATGCGTATATTAAGGTTTTTACTTTCTATTAGCAGCAAGAGTTCTAGTAGGTTTTTTTGTGATTTTAAATTTAATTTATCAACGTTTTCTAATAGTAATGTGCCTTGTTTTAATAAGTTATCATAGGTGTCGGGTGTTTCAGTAGTAAATTCAACACGGGCATCAGCATTCAATTTGCTGTGAAAATTTTGTTGCGTGGTGATGCTAGCACAATCAATGTTGATAAAGTCGTAATTGTTTAATTGACTATTGGTATGAATAATATTCGCAAACCAACGTTTTCCTGTTCCTGTCTCTCCTGAAAGTAGTATTGTTGCATTTGTTGTGGCTACTTGCTTTATGGTTTGCCAAATAGGAAGCATAATGGGGTGATTACTAACAAAGTAATGGTCGTTTTGTAATTTTAATGCGTTTTGCCAATCTAATAGACATCCTTGTTTTTTCATAAAATGTTCACTTGGGAAGTTTGATTAATAGCGTTTCATTATAAGGAAGAATAGTTCAGTCAGTCGCTACATAGTTAGACCAATCACGCACAACATCGTCGCCGCCGGATGGATTTTTGCAATATTGCTTGGTGTTAAAAGTCAGTTTGGTAAAAGCTGTGGTCGCGGCTACTGTGCCACGTAAACCAACGCGATAACTTTGGTCATCACTTGCCGAGTCGAGTGTTGCAGGTTTCGTCCACAGGAAAGTGGTGGTGACACCGCTGTCGGTTGAGGTATGGGTGGGTTGCCCAAAGACACCATCAATAATGGGGCGCACCGAGCTAAAAGTTGCTGGTGTGGTGACTTCGACTTTGTAAGTGTCCAGTTCCTTGGTGGAATCGAGTGGATTGGTGCAACCGTGCGGTACGGTGAGAACCAGTTCAAAGCTTTTTCCGGCAATGGCATAAGGTAATTGTGTATTCACGACCCCAACGTGAGCGTTAGCAATCATGCTGAGTGAGCTTAACCCTAGTGCTGTAATGTAAGCGACTGTTTTCATAGTAGATTCTCTCATAAGGTAAATGAAACGGTTGTGTTTATTGAGTCTCTACGCCATAGCAAATCGTATGCCATCTGAATAATTGCTTTACTATCAATGATAAATATCAAATACAGTCTGATTTTTATGTGTGAAATGACGTGTTAGGTGTGTGTTTTCACGCATTCAAACTGTAATTGATGATGTGTTTGTTAATTAATGTTTTATTTATCAGTTGGTTATTTGAATGGCACAATGTTTGCTGATAGTCCCCGATCTTTGAGACTTACCAGTTTGGAGTTTTTATATGTTGCAGCGTTCGGCATTGTGTCTTGCGGTTTTGTCAGCTCTTATGCCTGTCAGTAGTTTGGCGGAAGGGCAGAGCAGTGATTTATTGGATGACATTACAGTAGTGGGTAATAAAGTAACCAATACCACCGCTGGTGAAGTGGATGGCTATCAAGCCCTCACTGCCGATAGTGCGACTAAAACTCGTACTCCGTTGAAAAAAATCCCACAGTCTGTACAGGTTGTTCCGAAAAAGCTCATGGAAGATCAACAAGTTCAATCGGTTGGTGAAGCGTTAAAAAATGTGAGTGGGGTTGTACCCAATCAAAAGCTGATGACTCCCGGTTGGGAAACCACAAAAGTACGTGGCTTTGCAGCAGAGCAATTACAGGATGGTTCAACGCTGTACTACAACATGGGCGACCGTGAAAGTACGGTCAATATTGAACGCGTCGAAGTGCTGAAAGGTGCAAATGCTGTGTTGCATGGCGGTGGTTCTGGTACGCCTATCGGAGGGGTGGTTAATCTGGTATCGAAAATGCCGCAGGCAGAGAAATCCGGCAAAGTCGGTGTAACTGTCGGTAGTCATGGTTTAGTCAAACCCACTTTCGACATTAACCAGCCGCTAAATGAAAAAGCACAATTACGTGTAACGGGCGAATACAGTCAATCCAAAAGCCAAGTCGATGTCATTGAGCGTGAAAGTTACAACCTGAACCCCTCGCTCAAGTTATTACCCAGTGACAAGACGACGGTAACGTTGCAAGGTAAAACATCGCGCTGGGAAGGGCAGGATTATCAAGGCTTACCCGCCGAAGGCACACTGAAAGGCACGCCGATTGACCGCAATTTGTTTATTGGTAATAAAGACTTGCCCAACTCTGTTTCCAAATCTGACAGCCTTGCCGCCACTGTGGATCACAAATTGAATGATACGTGGTCAGTGAATGCCAAAGTGCGTTCCGCTGAAGGGGAGTATGACGAAAAAGCACAAGTGTTCCTGTTCCCGATGGGGGGAAACACTTGGACTTTGCATAACATGCGTATGTACGACCAACAAAAAGACAGTTCAGTGGATGCCAATCTGAAGGGTGAATTCAAAACGGCTAAAACTAAAACGGCTGTCGTGTTAGGCGCGGAAAGTAGCAACCTCGATGATAGTGCGGTCATGGACTACGACATGATGACCCCAACCGCTATGGTGGATTTGAGCAATCCAACATTCAGCACACCTTACACAGACCCTAACACGGGTTTCCCTTGGAGTGGCACGGTTGCCAATAAGACATCTGGGGTTTACGCACAAGTCCAGCACAGCATTAATGATCGTGTCCACCTGTTGGGCGGTGCGAAACTCGCTAAAGTGGACATTGACTTCCAAGACAATATGGGTGGGGATGATAAAACCTCAAAAACCAAATTGTTGCCGCGTGCCGGTGTGGCAGTGGATGTGAATGACAAAGCCACGCTGTTTGCAAGTTATAGCGAAGGTTTACGCGGCGTACCGTGGGCAAACTATACCGATACCCCTAAGCCTGTGGAAGCCAAACAAAAAGAAGCAGGGGTGAAATTTGCCCTTAGCAAAAAGCTCTCCGGCTCGGTGGCGGCTTACCAGATTGACCGTAAAAACACGAATGTTGCCGATCCAGCAACAGGTGGCATAACGGTTATCCCGAATGGTGCAGAACGTTCCAAAGGCGTTGATGTGGATGTCGTGTGGCAACCGACACCTGAGTTCAGTGTTTCTACTAACTATGCCAATACCGATGCAAAACTGATCAAGGCAGCGGGAGCAATTCCGGCAGGTAATAAATTGGCTGGTGTGCCAGAACATTCGGGACGGATTTGGGGCAATTACCAGTTCAAGCAAGGGCGTGCGAAAGGCGTAAGTGTTGGCGCAGGTGTATCGGCACAATCGGGGGTTATGTTAGATAGTAGCAATGTCGATAAAATCGGTGCATATCACACGTTTGATGCCAAAGTGGGTTATGAAAATAAACGGTTTGAAACGGCTTTAACCGTCAAGAACCTGACGAACGAAAAATATTTCGACCGCATTGAATATTTCAGTGGACACGTTACGCCGGGTGAAGACCGCACGGTTTACCTTAGTACGGCCGTCAAATTCTAGGAGTAACACATGAAAAACCGTCGTCATTTTATGGCTGGCGCGTTGGGTATGTTGTTGGCAGGTATCAGCAGCCGTTTATTGGCTGCCGATGCTGACAAAGCAACACCCGCGACTACGCCAGCCACCGCTAAAACGGATGCCAAGCCTGAGCATGATATGTCCATGATGCCACCTGAGTGGACGAAGCCCGATCAGATTGCCATGCTGCTTTATCCTGAATTTACCGCACTGGATTTGATTGGTCCGCAATACATGTTGGGCGGGTTAATGGGGGCAACCGTACACCTTGTTTCATCCTCGCTTGAACCTGTCACCAGTGATACCAAAGTCACCATCGTACCGACGGCGACGTATGACGATGTACCCAAGGATTTAACCGTGCTGTTTATTCCCGGCGGCGGTGAATCCGTCATCAAAGCCTTGGGTGATGAGAAATTGATGGCGTTTGTGCGGGATCGGGGTAGTCGCGCCAAATTCGTGACTTCCACCTGCACGGGTTCATTGATTTTGGCGGGGGCGGGTTTGTTGCAAGGCTACAAAGCGACTTCGCATTGGGTGGCGCGTGATGCGCTAGTGGCAGGGGGCGCAACGCCTGTGAATGAACGGGTGGTACGTGACCGCAACCGGATTACGGGGGCAGGTGTTACTGCTGGTATTGATCTGGGTTTGACGGTGATTGCGGAATTGCGTGACCCGTTTTATGCGCAAAATATGCAACTGCTGGCGGAATACGCGCCCAAACCGCCATTTAATGCAGGCACGCCAGAAACCGCGCCGAAAGAAGCCGTTGCCATGATGAGCGCGATGTTCACAGGGTACAACGACAAAGCACAAGCAGCGATTAAAAAGGCATTGGGTTAGCAGGAAAGGTAGGGGAGCATCCAGTAGATGTTCCCCTTTGGCATTAGGCAGTGTGATTAAGGTTTTTCAGCATGTCTTTGCTGATTTCAATCACAAACTCGTCATCAGCAATGCGCCCTTGCAGTTGTGCAAGGGTGTTAGCATCCAGTTTCTTACCGATAATCACGTAAGAGTTATTGTCGGATTCAAACACCGCTGGGCAGCCGCAACCGCATGTGCCACAACGCAGTTCAGTTGGGGTGATTTCAGTGAGTTTCATAGGTTAGCTCCTTGGTTTCGTGAGGTTTATGTGCTTGCGCACGGTTTTGGTAATAACCCGTTACCATTAACGCTTCTGCCACTGCTTTGCAGCCGTAACAGCAAACACGGTGATGTTGATTTTCCATCAAGATAGTGAGTTTCGCAGTCTTGGGTAGTGGGGTTTTACAGTGAAAACACTCGGTATTGCTGGTGGGGTGAACAACATTTGGCATGGTTTAGCCCTAACTTTTAGCCCTAAAACGTGACTAATTATAAAGCTTATCTACGGCAACACTTCGGACAGTTTACGCAGCGATAGCACCATAATTACAGAGGTCTGCGAAGGCTTGGCTGGATTTTATGGCACTGAAGTCGAGTTTTAAGTGA
>JBDKID010000019.1:0-72030 GCA_039797295.1 Pseudomonadota bacterium
TCTGGGGTGAGGGGTTGTTATCGTGGTTGACAACATCTTCCCACACTGGATGCTTCCTGCCTATTTTTTAATCATATCTAAACTGTCCGAAGTATTGATCTGCGTAACTCGGTGATTGCCAATCCAAAGTGTAGCCCGCATCGGCGGATAAAAAGCCGCGCACATTGAGGTTCGCTGCGCGTAAGTAACGTGTAAGCACGCGGTCTTGCAAGCCGCTGTACGACGTTCCCCACAAGATGACTAACGGTTGCGCCTGCACATTCGCGGCATAATAACTTTGCAGGAAACCACGCACGCTTTCTGGTAAGTCGCTAACCCAGGTGGCTTTTTGCTTAAAGCCAACGCTGGCAACGATATAGCCTTCATCTGCGAGTTTTTGTGCTGTGGCGGAAGGTTCTTGTGCAGCGACGTTGCCACTACCACCCCAACCGGGCATCAAGACAAGCAATGGGCGATTAGTGGACGGCGTGATATTGGCTTGTTTGTAGATAATGGCATTGGTATTGAACGTCGTGCCTTCGTCGCGGGTGTAATTGTAGTTAAATAAGCTACGGCTGGCTTTGGTCACGTTAGTCGCAAGCGTATCCATGAGGGGATCATTCAGCAGTTCGCTGGTAAAGGCGACATCGGGCAAGGCGAAATGATAGGGGATGCCATTTTTCTCGCTGGAATACCATGCCATTGCGAATGCGGTGCGTGGGTAACTGTCTTTGACGCGCGTACTCAAGGTTCGTGCATCCCAATTCGCACCGTTTGCTCCTGTGCCATTCACGTCATCGAAACTTTTCCCGAATTCGGTAATGCCAAAAGGTTTACCCGTGCCCACTAAGGCGGTGTAGTGTTGTAAGCCGCGTTGCGTGCCTGCAAAATCCAGCGCATCGTCATAGGTATCCATGCCAACCACATCCACCGCATTCGCGCCGGGGTAATACGTCATGGGTGGGGCAATGCCGCTGTAACTGACTTGGTTCGGGCTGAACACAAATAATAAATTGTTCAAACCTTTACGCACACTCAGTTCTTTCACCATGTCGCGCCAGACCGCAACCCATGCCGCTTGGCGAGCGCGTAATTCTGCACCACTTAAGCTCGCTTGATGTCCCCACCAGAACCATCCGCCATTTTGTTCGTGTAACGGGCGGAATAAGACAGGGATGCCGCGATCCGCAAACTGTTGTAATAACACGGCGGTGCTATCCAGTTGGGTTTGCCACGCTTGCCCAAGTGCGGTGTTGTCATTCACCATGTCCAACAGTTGCGCCGTGGTAAGCGGTGCGCCGCCTGAGCCAAGGTTGAGATTGCTCGGATTTGCTGGATGCCAGCCCAATGTCACCATATTACCCGCTGCACCGTGATTAAGCAGGGCTTGTACGGCAGCAGGATTCGGGTAATTGCCAGTTAATTCGCTGATTTCGCCGCCCATGAGTTTGGGTAACGGTAAATTCGCCGTTTGGAGCTGTTGCCAATCATCGTTCCAATGCGTGTGATCCCACGTTAGCAACATTTGCCCAATCGCCACCCGCTTAGTGGCTTTTTTCGGACGGTTTTGCAGATCGAGTAATAACGCTTTGGTCGCTGCCGAACTATTGGTGGCAACAGGTGTTCTTTTCAGTAATTCATCACGAATTAGCACGCGATACGCTTGGTAATCCGCAATGTAAATGCGTCCGCTGCGATCCGCCGCAATGCCGAGTGGTTCGGGATGCAGATTATCCGCAAAAGTGCTGGTCGGAACGGTTTTCGACGCGCTAATCACCGCATCACTGTAACGCGCAATGCGTTGATTGCCTTGCTCTGTTACCAATAACGAACCATCGGGGTGTACAGCTAAGTCAACGGGCGCATTCAACCCGCTAAAGGTGGCAGACGCGACGTAAGTTTGATTCGGCGTGTTGAATGGACCGGTGAAGCGCAAGACACGGTTTTTATTGTAATCCGCGACGAATAAAGTATCGCCTTGCAGCGCGACCGCTTTGGGGTGATTAAAGCCGCCATTACCCCAGCCGCCAATACTATCCACGGCACTCGCGCCATTGGTGTAAGGAGCATTGAAGATCAGAATGCGGTTATTGTAGTCATCAGCCACGAATAAACGGCTACGCGAATCGACGGCTAAACCACGCGGGAAGTTAAAACGGTTAAAACCTGAACCACTGCTATTGTGTGCGCCGAGTGTGACGGTGAGTTGCCACGCCGCATTGATTTTACGGAAGCCTTTGACGGTGTGGCTCAGGGTGTCCGCGACAAACACTGTTCCCGTGGGAATATCAATGGCGACGGCTTCAGGGCCACTAAGTACACCACTACCGATCACACCATCCGCTGCTTGGCATTGCGTTAAGGCATCGAAATTCGGCCACGTTAATACACGCTTGCCACCGAAATCCGTGACATAGATGCGTCCGCGCTGATCCACGGCAATGCCTGCCGCGCCGTGCATATCAAAACCCGCACTATTACTGAAATTGAATTGTGCATTCGGGTCGGCGCAACGGCTGGCTAACGTGATGCTGGCTAAATCGGGTTGACCCAGTACGCGGTAATTCGTTGCTGCTGCCGCCGGAGATGCAAATCCCCACGATAGCCATGCGATTAAGCAACACGTTACCGCGAGTCTGATACGCTGGAATCCTTGAAATAATCCCTGTAACAGACTGGATAAATAACGTTGCCTTGCGGGTTGATTGGTGAACATAAACTCGTCCTCCCTCAGGATTGCTGACACTGCAAAATAAGATAATGCCAATAAGATACCAATATCGGCTATTGTGCAGCGATGGGGAGGGGTTATCAATATAATTTTTATCAGCGATACGGATTACTATAGGATGGTGTGTGACGATAAGTGCTGCCAGCAGGGTAGGTTGGGTATTGCTTTTGGTATGTTTTTGGCTGGTAGTAAGAGCCGCTACTTTGCGTTTGCATGTCGGCAAAGAACCCAGCCTTATCCAGATAATAAACCGTGCCCGCCACAAGACTGCTGACGAATAAAGCTGTGAACACGATTTTGAAAATGCTGTAAGGGCGTTCGCCTTGGGTTTTGCCGTTACGCCCATTGATCACAAAACGATAGGTTTTGTCGTTGTAACGGAATGCCGCAGACCAAACGGGTAATACTAAGTGTTTGAAGGTGGTGGCGGAGTGTTGGGTTTTTAAATCACTGATTTGTTGTTGATCACCACCAATGTCGGTACGCACCGCGCTTTGGATACGGTCATCCATGATGGCACGCGCTTCTTCAAAGCCTTCGTCCAAGTCGATTTGGTAGATTTCGCTTTGGAAACCGCTCAAATAACTTTCATTGTAGGGTACAAGTTGTTGTAAATCCCACGGTTCTAAGCGGTCGAGAATGGTGCGGGGTAAGGTGCGGGTTGCGCCGACTAACACATCATCGAAGAATAAACGAATGCGCCCACTGACGGGAGTCCATTGGATGCGTGGCACCATTTGTTCTTGTTGTTGCGGTCGCCCATTGACCATCACCGTGACAATTTGCCGCTCGTAATAAACCGTGCCGCGTTCACCACGGTAAAACGTATCGGTGTTGCTGTCGTAGGTCCAATACGGGACGTAAATACCCAGCAATTTTTCATCGCGGCGGGCTTTGTCTTTTAAAGCGGAAGGGGCAAACCATAAGCTGCCAATCCAACGGTCGAAGGCGGCACGTGCTTCTTTTTCCGTGATGATAAATGGCAGCAGCGATTTTGGTTGGAATAAGCGCGATTGTTCCGTACCCGTCACCACTGGTGTGCCGCAGAATGGGCAATCACCAGCATTGTGGTTGACTTTGAGTTCAAACGTCGCGGCACAATTCGGACACTTAATAACCGGTGCGCTATCCAAGGGGCGTAACTTGACGTTTTGCATGGCACGTAACGCTTCTGCAAAACTGTATTCGCGGATTTGTACATTGCTGGTCTGAATATGATTTTCATGCCCGCAATAAGTACAAGCCAGCGTCTCTGTACCCGGTTGGTAAACGAGATCCGCTCCACACTCCTCACACGGAAAGTGTTGCTGTTTAATATCAGTGTCCGTCATTGTGCCCTTCGTTATTATCGACTGTTGGTAGTGACAAGCTTGCGCGGATTAAGGGTTTGCTGGTGGTGGTACAGCCGGTGGAATCGCTGGCGGCACTTGCGCGAATAAAGCAGCCAGTCCTGCCATTTCTCCCGCCGCCTGCCAGTTTGCCATGCCTGTTTGCCAAACCAAGGTGGTTTTACTCAATGTACCGCCGTTCACCATTTGCTGTAATTGCTGCATGGAATGTGGCCCCGTGGATTGCTGACCGATGGCAACGTACCAACTACTATCTGGTAAAGGTGGTGGCGCGGCAGTGTTGGGTTTGTTGAAGGCTTCCGCCATTTTGTTGGCGACGGCAAAACCCATGCCCATGTCGAGTGCGGAATTAGAACCGCCTTTGCCAATGCCTTCAGCGGTTTGGAATTGCAAGTAGCGGTCTAAGTTGCCAATCACGCCCATGCTAGTGCGTTTGTCGAGCGCGGTTTCGACTTCGGGCGGTAAGGAAATGTTTTCCACCAGAATATTGGTTAAACGTAAGCCATAACCTTGGAATTCTGGCGCAATCTTTTGCGTGACAAATTCGCTGAGCTGGTCGTAATTGGCTGCCATATCCAACACAGGCAAGTTGGAATTCGCCACCACGGTGCTAAAGCGCGTCACAATCATATTACGCAATTGGTCGCTGATTTCATCGACGGTGAATAAACCATCTGTGCCCATGATTTCTTGCATGAATTTGCGGGCATCGTCAATGCGGATGCCATACGTTCCAAAAGCGCGTAAGCGTACCCCGCCGAATTCAGGGTCACGCACCATAATGGGGTTGCGTGTGCCCCATTTTAGGTTGGTAAATTGGCGCGTGTTGAAGAAATAGACTTCTGCTTTGAAGGGGCTGCTGAAACCATGATCCCAATGTTGCAGTGTCGATAATATCGGCAGGTTTTTGGTTTCCAGCACATACATACCCGGCGTGAGTACGTCCGCCACTTCGCCTTCGTTCACGAAAATCGCAATTTGCGACTCGCGCACAGTCAGTTTCGCGCCGAATTTGATTTCATTACCGTAACGTTCAAAACGGTACACCATTGTGTCGCTGCTGCCGTCTGTCCATTCGATGACATCAACAAACTCACCCATTAATTTGTCCCAAAGCCCCATGATTACACCCCTGTTCTTGGCACTGGATTGTTATAACGGGCTTTCGCGGAAACCAAAGTTTGGCGCAATTCGCTTTCCATGACTTTGAGTTCTTCTTCCGCTTTGGCACGCATGGCTTTGCCTTCGTCCGCAATGCGCAGCGAGTCGTTAATGGTTTGGATCAAAGATTGGTTAGCTTTTTTCACTGACTCAATGTCGAACACGCCGCGTTCCATTTGTTTACGCACTTCGGCATTACCCAAGCGTAAGGTTTCGGCATTTTTTTCCAACAAGTCATTGGTCAGGTCGGAAGCTTCTTTGACCACTTGCGCCGCATCGCTCATGCGGAAAATGGTCACGGCTTGCGCGAGTTGGTTTTTCCACAATGGCACGGTATTGATCAATGTGGAGTTGATTTTATTGATCAGCGTTTTGTCGTTTTCTTGCACTAAACGAATGCTGGGCAAACTTTGCATCGCGACTTGGCGTGTTAAACGTAAATCGTGTACGCGGCGTTCCAGATCATCGCGTGAACTGCGTAAGTCGCGCAGATTTTGCGCCATTACCATGTCTTCGGTATGCGCTTCAGCTTGTGCTGCCAAGGTGGGAATGTCAACGCTATCCAGACGGCGCAGTTTCTCTTCACCAGCAGTAATGTACGTTTCCAACTTGTGGAAAAAGTCGAGGTTGGCTTCGTAGAGTTTGTCGAGCGTAATAACATCGGTGAGAAGCTGCGTTTTGTGACCTTCCATCTCGTCGGTGATGGTGTCGATTTGTTTACGCACGTCTTCGTATTTACTCAAGAATTCAGCCACCGGTTTGGCTTTGCCCAGTAACTTTTCCCACCAACTGGGTTCATCATTGGGGTTTAATTCATCAATGTTAAAACCTTTAATGGCAGTAATCATGCTGGTTAACGATGTACCAGCCGCACCGATGTCTTTATTTTTTACCCCATTGAGCATTTTTTCAGAGATCGTGGTCATTTGTTCTTGGGTTTTTGTACCGAAGAACATAATGCTGCTGCGGTCATGCATGTCAATTTCAGCGATCAGGCTTTCGATTTGTTGTTTTTTGGGATCACTGGCTTGTGCGTAAGCAACTAATTCGGTGGAAACTTCGGGCAGCGCGATTTCAGTACCCGGTACAATAGCGGGTAAGGTGGATGTGGTGGTTGCGACTTGCGTTTCGCTCATGGTGGTAACTCCTACTATTGTGAGTTTAGTGATTTAACTACTGACTTGCTAAATAACGCCTTCGCGTTTCAATTGTGTTTCAAGCACTTCCATTTGTACATCTAAGTCGAAATGCTCATTTTCCAGCAGTTTGGTGTGTTGCTCGGTAAACGTGGTTTCAATTGAATCTAAGACTCTGCTGAAGTTTGTCTCCAACGCTTGCGGTTTTTCATTTAAGTGAGCGCGGGCATAACCTTCGGTGACTTTTTGCGTGCCATCCAAGTAAACCTTGAGGAATTTGCGTGCACGCGATAAACGGGTCGGATCATCCTCAATACTGCTCAAAACTTCGCGGGCTTTGTTGGTAATGCGTTGCAGACGGGCATTGAATTCGGGATTTTTAATATTGCGGCGTGCTTGTTCAATCGCATCAATTTTGCCGTTTGCCGCGTCTAAGGCGTCTAATAGTTCCTCAATGGTGACACCGAATGAGATATTCCCTGCTTTATCTTTGCGTGGGTCTAAGCCGTAGTACAGGGCGAAACCTAAGAATGTCGCCGCACCAATAAGCACTGATTCCGGCAGTGAGGTCATAGCAAAGTGTGATGTCCACCAATCCAACGTACCCGTGGTAATGCTCAGGAAAATGGCGGCAATGGTTTTGTAAGGTGTACCGGGGGCGCGGGCAATTTTACGCTTCTCGTATTCGCCTTGCAGTTGAAAGCCGTGACGGGCGATGGCAGCACTGAGCATGAAGGCCGCGAAAATACCGCCAGTAATCAGCGTATCCATAACATGCCCTTTCATGAGCGAGCCAATGGCGGTAATTAAAACGGGTAGGGGAAGAATGAACAGTAATAAACCTTTCAGGCCGTATCGAACAGCATGAATGGTCGGATCGTAACGTTGTGCGCTCGCCATGATGACTCCGTTGCTAGAATGACGGGATGAGGTGAAAAACGGATAAAATACTGACGCCACCGACCGTGACGAGTAAGAGAATGAAACCAACCGTCTTTTTTAGTGTGTAGACCATGTGTCATCCTTTATAGAGGTTTTTGCAACGAGTGTACACGGTATATAGGGGAATGGCCTATTCTATTCAAGTGAAATGATCAGAAAAAGATTTTATTTATGAATGGCATCTGTATAATGCGCGGGGCAAGCAAAAAAAGCGGATCATCATGATCCGCATTTGTGAAGGTGACTCAAGAACGCCGAAATCATGAAGATTTCGGGAGAGATTCGTAGACTAACCCCCTGTTTGTAGTCTACGTTCCCGGTTTCCTGACCCAGCCCTCCAACCAGCTCCCCAATGAATGGCCGGTTGTTAGGGCATACGTCGGAAAATGAACCTCAGCCTGCCATCATTCCGAATCCTCTAAGCCATTGAGTGTCAGAACGGCGGAACAGTTTGTTTTATTTATTACAGAAACATCTGACGACGAAATCGTTACCACAAACCCCAAGTTCACGATCCCTGCTGAAGTTGAAGCCATAGTATCCAACAAGCCCTGAATCGAAACTGAATAGTTAGATTGTTTTTTAATCTATAGGAATAGGGCAGGGTCAACGGCTGTGCCATTCAAATAAACCGACCAATGTAAGTGTGGTCCTGTTGCACGTCCGGTACTACCAACTTCACCAATAATATCGCCTTGGCGCACTTCATCACCAATATTGACGTTAATTTTGCTTAAGTGTGCATACATGCTGATGACACCAGCACCGTGATCGACATACACCACATTACCGCTAAAAAAGAAATCATCAGTATGCAGTACCCGCCCTGCCGCAGTGGCTTGGACAGGTGTTCCGGCTGCTGCGGCAATGTCCATACCACTGTGCGGATTGCGTGATTGCCCATTCATAATGCGTCGTAAACCAAAGCGTCCGGTGTCTTGTCCCGGTACGGGTTTGATAAAGTCGACATTCGCGTTAGTGGATGAGTATTGCGTTTTCAGACGTTTTTGAATGGCTAATTCACGAATAATGCGTTCACTGGATTCATCATCTGGATCAACTTTATTTTTGTCGCGAATGGTGATGCGTTGCGTGCGGTATTGTTTGGGTGCGACATCAAAAGCAATGGGTTTGCTGCCCGACAGTTGTAACTGGTGTGTACCTTCCTGAGTATCCAGCGGGATTCCCACCAAGGCAATCCATTGTTGTTCCAAGGGCGCGACGGTAACGCGTTGCCCTTCGTATTGTGCAATGGGCGGCGTATCGCTCAGTGCCCCTAATGGAATTAATGCAATGCCACCGGGGACGGGGTTAGCATGAGGAAAGGCAAATGTTTGGCTTGTGAAAAACAGTGTACCCAGTAGCATCCAGCTTGGTTTCAACATCCTAAAATCCTATCCGTAGCGGCGTGTGTCGCTCGCATTGATGCTAACCACAGTCGCTTAATGTAGTTGTGAGAAGGTATCGCATTGCCGTATGTCACCGGATTGCAGGCCACGTTGCAACCATTCCATGCGTTGGCGTGAGCTGCCGTGCGTAAAAGCATCGGGGTTGACATGACGACCAGACATTTTTTGTAAACGGTCATCGCCAATGGAAGCCGCCGCATTCACGGCTGATTCAATATCACCGCTTTCCAATACATGCATTTTGGCATTGGCGTGGTTTGCCCATACACCAGCGTAACAGTCTGCTTGTAATTCTAGTGCAACTGATAACAGATTGCCGTCACGTTGGCTCATGCGTGCTTGCATTTGCGAAACCTTATCCGATGTACCCAGTAAGTTTTGTACGTGATGCCCGATTTCATGCCCAATCACATAAGCACGAGCAAATTCACCGGGTGCGCCTAAGTTGTCTAACTCCTTAAAGAAATTGAGATCGAGGTAAACTTTTTGGTCGCCGGGGCAGTAAAAAGGTCCTGCATCTGCACTGGCTGAACCGCACGCACTATTGATGGAATCACTGAATAACACCAATTTAGGTTCAGTGTAGTGCCCGCCGAGCTGTCGGAAAATCGGATTCCAGATGTCTTCGGTTTGCGCCAGAATTTTGCTGGCAAATTCTGAATTGGTGTCGTGTACGGGGGCTGATGTGTTAGTGCTGTTGTTACTAGACCCGCCAAAGATAGCGTTTGCTCCGCCAACAATGCCTAACATTTGAATCGGATTAATGCCCATGAACCAACCTACAACGACGATGGCTGCTGTGCCTAGTACACCGATGTGAAAACCACCGCCGCCATTGCCACCACCGCCACCATCACGACGATCTTCCACATTGTCGCTTTCTCTGCCTGATCTCCACCGCATTTTTTTGTCTCCATAAGAATATTCAGTGCAAAAGCCTCTATTTTTACTGAACTAAAGCTAAACGCCGCCTATCTGTCAACTTGTAAATGCTTAAAACGTTAAAAGCTTTGAATTTCCGGTTTAACACTGGAAATGCGGAAGAGCACCCAAAGGAACATGATGAAACATGCGGCACTGATACCAGGGCAGAATGGTCGGTTAACACGCGGGGCGCAAAAAGATGAGGGGCTAACAACGGTTGCACGGATGAATAATTTTCTGCGTGGGGTTGAGCAGCGGGCGTTTATTACCGCGCGGCTGGCGACGCAGAATGAAGATGAAGCACTAGACATTGTGCAGGATGCGATGTGTAAACTGGCACAAAATTACAGTGGGCATCCCGATGCAGAATGGGGAGCATTGTTCCATACCATTTTACACAGTCGCATTAATGATTGGCATCGGCGGCAAAAGGTGCGCAACCGATGGCGGGTATTTTTCTTTGCATCCGACGACGAAGATGATGATATTAAGCCCGAAGATCAGGTCGCCCAAACGCTTTTCCCAGAGCCTGATCGTCAATTGTTGCAGGAGGAAATGAATGAATTGATGCAACAGGCAGTACAAACATTACCGTTGCGTCAACAACAAGCGTTATTGTTGCGAGCGTGGGAAGGCTACGACATCGCGGAAACAGCGAAAATTATGAATTGTTCACAGGGGAGTGTGAAAACACATTATTCAAGGGCTATTCACAGTTTGCGGGTAAAACTGGGAGATTATTGCGAATGAAAGTTTTAACAGAACAACGATTAGTCGAGTCTGTCAGACGGGGGTTAGATCAATCCGTGAGTCATCTAGACTGGCAGACTCAAGCGAAATTGACACGAATGCGCTTAAACGCTCTTGAACAGCACACCAACCGTCCAACCTTGGGCATAAACCTTGCATCGTTTTCCCACGGATTTGCTGCTGCTGCCGTTGTTACACTCGTAACTGCATTGTGGTTATTGCCTGAAACAGCGGAAATGCGCGTGCCAAGCGTGTCCTTGACCTCAATTTCAGCAGGAAAGACGCTGGTCGGTAATGTTGGCACTAAACCAATAGAACCTGCGGCTAGTGTTATGGATGTTCTCATGTCAACCGAAGACATGGAGTTTCTCGAAAACTTAGATATGTACGAGTGGTTGGCTGCGGAATACAGTTGACTTTTAACGGTATAGCAAAGGTACGCGAAATGAAACGGAATGGAATCCTGTGGCATTGTGGTGTGATAATTATTTTGGCGGCGTGTTGTTCGTCGGTGCTGGCGGGTGAGTCTGCCGACGACATTACCAGTATGTTAACGTGGTGGGAGGAAGTCGGCAGTACATGGGATGAGGCTGGCGATATGATGGAATTGACGGATGCAGAGAGTGTTTATCTCATCGCAGAAAATACGGTGGAGGAGAGCACGTATGCAATCGAAGCCCAGTAGCCGCGTTTGTTACATCATCACGTATTTGCTAGGAATTTGGCTGTTCGCCTTCGGAGGTCAGGCAATGGCAGGCAGTGCAAAATGGGAAGAACTCAGTCCCAATGAACAGTCCGTTTTGAAACCCTTTTCCCAAGAGTGGTCATCATTGTCGGAGAGTAAACAAAACAGTTTGCGGCGTTGGGCAGCGAAGCCAGCGGAAGAACGGCGGCAAATTCGTCAACGTTATGCCGAGTGGAAACAGCTAAGCCCTGAACAACAGCAAAAAGTGACCAAGCAGTTAAAGCGTTATCAGCAGATGTCGCCTGCGCAGCGTGATAAGCTGAAGTCTTGGTATCAGTGGATTAAAAAATTGCCAGAAACCGAGCGCAATAAATTACGTAAACTCTGGCCAAGTTTGGATAATGAAGGTCGGAAAGCGTATATTAAAGGGTTGCAAGCGCAGTATGGTAGTTTGTAGTTAGCGCACGATTTTAAGAACTTTCCGATAATCGGTAGTCTATATTCAGGCTTTGTTCAGTTTAAAATTTAATCATATTTCTTTATTCTCTCATAAGTTCTAAGGTAATCATGTATTTAGTTATCTTGTTAAGTTTGGGTTAAGGTCTTCTCGCTGACGCGAATTTATGCTAATTTGCGTTTGGAATAAGTCAAGAGTGTCAACTTGGGATAGAGAAGGTTTTGTCGACCTAGTGGAGTAGGGCGGCTATTAACTGGATCAGTGCTGAAATTGCCTAAAGGTACCCATACCTTTAACAACAAAGGAGTCTAACAATGTCTAGGCCACAACCCCGTATGCATTGCGCTAAAGAAGAGTCATTCGTCGCATTAGATACCGCAGAGGATGAACTACTTAGTTTAGATGATAGTGAAGAAGAAATCAGTGACAATGAGGAAGAAGTTAGTTTTGCTGAGCTTGCGCCCTCGTTAACAATGCATGAGGCTGATGCCACACAAATGTACCTGCGGGAAAGTGAAAGTTCCCCGCTGCTGACCCCAGAACAAGAAGTCTATTACGGTCGTCTCGCGCGTGATGGTAACGAATTGGGTCGTTCCAAAATGATTACGTGCAATTTACGTTTAGTTGTCAAAATCGCGCGGCGTTACATGGGGCGTGGTTTGCCTTTGCCGGATCTGATTGAAGAAGGGAATCTCGGTCTGATTCATGCGGTGGAAAAATTTGACCCCGAACGTGGTTTTCGTTTTTCAACTTATGCAACGTGGTGGATTCGGCAAAATATCGAACGTGCCTTAATGAATCAGACGCGCACCATTCGTTTGCCGATTCATGTTAATAAAGAGCTGAATGCCTACATTCGCAAAGTACGCGAAATGACGCAGAAGCTGGGTTATGAACCATCCATTCAAGACGTTGCGTTGGCAATGGATAAGCCCGTAGAGTCGCTGCGTAAGCTGTTGGATTTTAACGAACGTATCACTTCATTAGATACACCTGTGGGTAAAGATGGTGACAGTCCATTAGTGGATTTTGTCAGTACCGAAACTCACGATGAGCCAGACAGCAAACTGGAAGATGAAGACATCACCCAGTCAGTGGATAGTTGGTTGGAGCAGTTAGAATTCAAACAACGTGAAGTGATTGTGCGCCGCTTTGGTTTACATGGTCATGAGCGTGCGACGTTGGAACAAGTCGGTGAGGCTTTGGGTTTAACTCGTGAGCGTGTGCGTCAAATTCAAATGGATGCCCTGAAACGTTTGCGCCGCATCTTAGAAAACAAAGGTTTATCCGGCGAAAGTTTGTTGGGCATCGGTTAGGCGTTAATTAACGTGATTCCCGTTAGTTACGGGAAGAACGCTGCAACAACACGACGATCTTCAGACGATAATAAATGATAAGTACGGCAAGCAGCATCGGTGCTCATGATTTCAAAGCCGATGCCGTTTTGTACTAAAGCGTGCCACACTTCGGGTTGTGGGAACTGTTGTGTCGTTCCACTGCCCAATAAAATAATCTGCGCATTCATGGCAAATAATGGCTGTAAATGCGCGGCTGTTAGTTCATTAATGTGTTGTGGTTGCCAGTCGGTTATTAACTGATCAGGCATAATAATAAAACTTTGGCGCAACTGTTCTTGGTTAACACCGACCCAACCTTCGCCGTAGCCAGTAATGCGGTAACGCGCGTCGCCTTTGTCTTCACTGAATTTCATTTTGTCTCCCTTGCTATTTTCTACAATTGACAGCCTGCATGGTGAATTGTAATGTGGCTGGCTTACAAATGGCCCCAGTGATGGGTTGTTTTCTTCTAGGACACAGAACCGTGCAGGACGATTTCCAAAGAATAAACCGGCTCCCGACTTATGTTTTCAAAATCACAGACGCACTCAAACGGGAAGCACGCGCCAAGGGCGAAGACATTATCGACTTCGGGATGGGGAATCCAGACCAGCCTACGCCCAAACACATTGTAGAGAAACTGGTGGAAGCTGCCCAGCGCGAAGATACCCACCGTTACTCGATGTCACGCGGTATTCCTCGTCTGCGTAAAGCAATCTGTAACTGGTATAAGCGTAAGTTTGACGTTGACCTTGACCCTGAAACCGAAGCCATTACCACGATTGGTTCTAAAGAAGGCTTGGCGCATTTGGCTCTGGCGACGTTGAGTCGTGGCGATACGGTGTTAGTGCCGAACCCCGCTTACCCGATCCACCCTTATGGTAGCATAATCGCGGATGCGGACATTCGCCATGTGCCATTGGTGGAAGGCAAAGATTTCTTTGAAGAGCTAGAAAACGCCATCAAGCATTCGTGGCCGAAACCAAAAATGCTGATTATCAACTTCCCCGGCAACCCGACAGGGCAGTGTGTGGAGTTGGATTTCTTCGAGCGTGTCATCAAAGTTGCCAAAGAACACGATGTGTGGGTTATCCATGACATTGCTTACGGCGAAATTTGCTTTGATGGCTATAAAGCCCCGTCGATTTTGCAAGTTCCGGGCGCAAAAGATATTGCGGTGGAATTCTATTCGCTATCAAAAACTTATAATATGCCCGGCTGGCGTGTTGGCTTTATGTGCGGCAATCCAACCTTGGTGAAAGCCTTGGAGCGCATCAAATCGTATTTGGATTACGGCATGTTCACGCCGATTCAAGTGGCGGCTATTGCCGCACTGGAAGGGCCACAAGATTGTGTAGAAGAAATTCGCAATATGTACGAAAGCCGTCGTAATGTGTTGTGCGATGGTTTGAATGCTGCGGGTTGGGCGGTGGAACGTCCGAAAGCCAGTATGTTCGTGTGGGCAAAAATCCCCGAACCTTACGCAGCAATGGGTTCATTAGAATTCGCGAAAAAATTGTTGGCGGATGCCAAAGTCGCCGTCTCACCGGGTATTGGTTTCGGTGAATATGGCGATGATCATGTGCGTTTCAGCTTGATTGAGAATGAACATCGGACTCGTCAGGCGATTCGCAATATCAAACAAATGTTTCGTAAAGATCAGGGTTTAAAGGAGTGAGCATGGAACCTGTCAAGGTCGGCCTGTTAGGGCTTGGGACTGTCGGTGGCGGTACTGCGACCGTTTTGAAACGTAATGCAGAGGAAATCGCACGTCGTGCAGGCCGTGGCATTGTCATTGATTACGCTGCAAACCTTGATCTCAGTCGTGCGGCGGAATTGGGTCTGAGTGACGTGCGTTTGACGACCGATGCTTTCAATGTGGTCAATGACCCTGACATTCAAATCGTGGTGGAATTGATTGGTGGTTACACCGTCGCCCGCGATTTGGTGTTGCAGGCGATTCGTAACGGCAAACACGTTGTTACCGCGAATAAGGCTCTGATTGCCTTGCACGGCAATGAAATCTTTGCCGCCGCACAGGAACACGGTGTGATGGTCGCGTTTGAAGCGGCGGTCGGTGGCGGTATTCCAGTCATCAAAGCGATTCGTGAAGGCTTAGCGGCGAACCGCATTGAGTGGTTGGCTGGTATTATCAATGGTACAGGTAACTTTATTCTGACCGAGATGCGTGACAAAGGTCGTGATTTCGGGGATGTGTTAGCCGAAGCGCAAGCCTTGGGTTATGCCGAAGCGGATCCGACTTTTGACGTGGAAGGCATTGATGCGGGTCATAAATTAACCATTTTGTCCTCCATTGCGTTTGGGATTCCGCTGCAATTTAAGCAAACTTACACCGAAGGTATTACGCGCATTACGGCTGAAGACGTAACTTATGCCACGGAATTGGGTTATCGCATTAAGCATTTGGGGATTGCGCGTCGCACGGAAAAAGGCATTGAACAGCGCGTACACCCGACCATGATTCCACATCGTCGTTTGATTGCGAATGTTGATGGCGTTATGAATGCGGTGCTGGTAAAAGGCGATGCCGTGGGGCCGACTTTGCATTACGGTGCGGGTGCAGGTGCAGAACCAACTGCTTCGGCAGTGATTGCGGATTTGGTGGATGTAACCCGCGTGCTGACCAGCGACCCGAATAATCGTGTACCGCATTTGGCTTTCCAACCGTCAACCTTGGCGGATACCGCGATTCTGCCGATTGAAGAAGTCGAAACCGCTTTCTACCTGCGCATGTGTGCGGTGGATCGCCCCGGTGTACTGGCCGATGTCACGCGCATTCTGGGGGATCGTCAAATCAGCATTGAAGCGTTCATTCAGAAAGAGCCAACCAGCGGTGCGAACAAAGTCGACATTATCATGCTGACCCAACGTGTACGCGAAGGCAATATGAACGAAGCCATTGCTGCGATTGAAGCACTGGATAGCATTTGCAGCCAAGTTACGCGCATTCGTGTGGAAACCTTGGGCTAAATTGGCTTAGAAACGGTCTAAAACCATGAAATACATCTCTACACGCGGGCAATCGCCCGCGCAATCGTTTAGTGAAATCCTGTTAGGTGGTTTAGCCCCTGATGGTGGTTTGTACTTGCCAGAAAGTTACCCGCAATTAAGCGATGCGGATTTAACGGCAATGCGTGGTATGAACTACCGCGAACTGGCTTTTGCGGTCTTATCGCGGTTTGTGACGGACATCCCTGCCGCTGATCTGCAAACCATTATCGACAAAACCTACACCGCTGAGGTGTATTGCAATGTACGCGACGGCGAAAATGCCGAAGATATTACCCCGCTGCACACCTTAGAGCCGAACTTGCATTTATTATGCTTGTCGAATGGCCCGACCATTGCGTTTAAAGACATGGCGATGCAGTTATTGGGTAACTTATTCGAGTATGTACTGGCAAAAGCGGGGCAGGGCATTAATATTCTGGGGGCGACTTCCGGTGACACGGGTTCGTCAGCGGAATACGCGATGCGCGGCAAAAAAGGTGTGAACGTGTTCATGCTGTCACCGCAGGGCAAAATGAGCCGCTTCCAGACGGCGCAAATGTTCAGCCTGCAAGACCCGAATATTTTCAATATCGCGGTCAACGGCGTATTTGACGATTGCCAAGATATTGTGAAAGCGGTATCGAATGATCATGCGTTTAAAGCAGCCAATAAAATTGGTGCGGTTAACTCGATTAACTGGGCACGGGTTGCGGCGCAAATTGTGTACTATTTCAAAGGTTACTGCGCTGCGACGCGCGACAATAGCCAGCAAGTGAGTTTTACCGTGCCTTCTGGCAATTTTGGTAACGTTTGTGCGGGTCACATTGCGCGGATGATGGGTTTGCCAATCAAGCATTTGGTGGTGGCAACCAACGAAAATGATGTATTGGATGAGTTTTTCCGCACTGGCGTGTACCGTCCGCGCGGTTCAGTGAATACTTACCACACTAGCAGCCCGTCGATGGATATTTCCAAAGCCTCGAACTTTGAGCGTTTTGTTTTCGACTTAGTGGGGCGTGATGGTGCAACGGTGCGCGAACTGTGGGCTGAAGTCGATAATGGCGGTGCATTTGATCTGAATGCTGATGGTGTGTTTGCGAAAGTGAGTGATTTTGGTTTCCAATCGGGGGCAAGTTCGCACGCGAATCGCTTACAAACCATTCGTAATGTGTGGGAAACCTACGGCGTGATGATCGACACGCACACCGCTGATGGGCTGAAAGTCGCACTCGAATACCGCGAAGCCGATGTGCCAATGTTAGTGTTGGAAACAGCATTGCCTGCGAAGTTTGAGGATTCCATCCGCGAAGCATTGGGTTGTGATCCAGTGCGCCCTGCGGGAATGGAAAATCTCGAAAGTTTGCCACAACGTTTTGCTGTGATGGAGGCGGATGCTGCTGCCATTAAACAGTTCATCGTGGACAAAACGGCGGGTTAAACGAGGCTGAGTGTCGGTTAAGATTGCATAATAAATGTTAGGTAAGCGGTTGAATGGCGAACTTTAATACACACATTACCGTTGCCGCTGCTGGGGCAGGTTTACTATCTGTTCTGTGCTTACAAGTGGGGTTAGCGAATCCAACTGATGCGTTAACCCTTGCTTTGATGGGGACAATGGGGGGAATTCTGCCGGACATTGATTTGCAACATGCTTATCCAAGCCGGATTATGTTTTCGTTGTTTGGCATCATTGCAGGCTTTTTAATGGTATTCTCGGCAGAGAATCACTTATCCATTGTTGAATTATGGGGCGTAGGGCTGGTTACTTTTGCGATTATTCGCTTTCCAGTTTGGGTAATTTTCCACGAATACACCAGTCACCGAGGTTCGATTCATTCTGTTGTGGCTGGTTTGTTGTTTATGTTTCTAACGGCTGCGTTTAGCCACCGTGTTATGGGTAAAGACCCATTTATGGCGTGGTTAATGGGGTTGTTTGTATTCTTGGGATTTATTCTACACTTGGGGTTGGATGAGTTATACAGTGTCGATTTTATGAACAGTAGGCTCAAAAAATCGTTCGGTACAGCACTGAAAATTTTAGATTGGAACAGTCGCGAAAAGTCGACAGCTTTGGTTTGTGCCGCCATCATTGCATGGGCGGTTGCCCCTGAGTCCCAATCGTTTTGGGATACGTTATTCAGTCCTGAAACGTATCGGATTATTGGTTCGCGATTTATGCCATGAAAGGATTGCTATGGTGATTCCAGACGCTTTCGTGCCGCATTGTGGTGAATCCTTGCGTGGACACTCTGGCAGGCAGCGGGTAAAATGCCCTACTACTGCTGATGATTTCACGGGATGAGCGCGACTCATCCCGTTTCGTATGTAGACTTCGGAGGTTCTTTTGAACAAGCAAGCACTGCTGGTGCTGGAAGACGGGAGTGTCTTCCACGGGCGTTCCATTGGTTGTGACGGTCAAACCATCGGTGAGGTGGTTTTTAACACGGCACTAACTGGGTATCAGGAAATTCTGACCGACCCTTCTTATGCACGTCAGATCGTTACGCTCACTTACCCGCACATTGGTAACGTCGGTGTCAATCAGGAAGATACGGAATCCACACAGGTTCACGCGGCTGGTTTAGTCGTGCGGGACGTACCTGCCATTTACAGCAACTGGCGGGCGGAAGAGTCATTGCCTGATTACCTTGTTCGCAATCATGTTGTTGCTATTGCGGATATTGATACGCGGCGTTTGACCCGTATCTTGCGCGAAAAAGGTGCGCAACGCGGTTGCATTATGGCGGGCGAGAACCTCAGTGTCGAACAAGCCTTAGCCGCTGCTCAAGCCTTCCCCGGTCTCAAAGGCATGGATTTGGCAAAAGAAGTCACGGTGGCACAACGTTATGTGTGGACAGAAGGTAGCTGGCAGTTAAACCCTGCAACGCCGCGCCCTTCCACCGCTGCAACGGCTGAATTCAATGTGGTGGCGTATGACTTTGGGGTTAAAACCAATATCTTGCGCATGTTGGTGGATCGTGGTTGCCGCGTGACGGTTGTCCCTGCTCAAACGCCCGCGTCTGAAGTGCTGGCGATGAAACCGGATGGTGTATTCCTTTCCAATGGTCCTGGTGATCCAGAGCCATGCGATTACGCAATTGCGGCGATTCAAACCATTGTGGCACAACAAGTACCGACTTTCGGCATTTGCTTAGGGCATCAATTGCTTGGTTTAGCCAGTGGCGCACGCACGGTAAAAATGAAATTTGGGCATCACGGTGCGAACCATCCGGTGCAGGATTTGGACAACAAGCGCGTGATGATCAGCAGCCAAAACCACGGGTTTGCGGTTGATGAAACGACTTTGCCTGCGAATGTGCGTGCAACCCACCGTTCTTTGTTTGATGGCACTTTACAGGGTATTGAACGTACCGATTGCCCCGCCTTGAGCTTCCAAGGACACCCTGAAGCCAGCCCAGGCCCACACGATGTTGCCCCTGTTTTCGACCGCTTCATTGACCTGATGCGTGCAGCAAAGAATTGATTGGTGAGTGTAGATCATGCCTAAACGGACAGACCTCAAAAGTATCCTGATTATTGGTGCAGGCCCGATTATTATCGGTCAGGCTTGCGAATTCGACTATTCCGGTGCGCAAGCGTGTAAAGCGTTGCGCGAGGAAGGCTACCGCGTCATTTTGGTAAACTCCAACCCCGCTACCATTATGACCGACCCCAACATGGCTGATGCGATTTACATCGAGCCAATTCGTTGGGAAACGGTTGCCAAAATCATTGAAAAAGAACGCCCTGACGCGCTATTGCCAACGATGGGTGGACAAACCGCGCTCAACTGTGCGCTTGACCTTTCCCGCCACGGCGTGTTGGAAAAATTCGGCGTGGACATGATCGGCGCGAACGAAGTTTCCATCGACATGGCGGAAGACCGTCAAAAATTCCGCATTGCAATGGATGAAATCGGCCTTGAATCCGCACGTTCCGGTGTCGCCCACACGATGGAAGAAGCGCGTGCCGTACAAGCGACATTGGGTTTCCCAGTGGTGATTCGTCCGTCATTCACGATGGGTGGCAGCGGCGGCGGTATTGCTTACAACCGTCAGGAGTTTGAAACCATCGTGGCGCGTGGTTTGGATATGTCGCCAACCAGCGAAGTCTTGCTGGAAGAATCATTACTGGGCTGGAAAGAATACGAGATGGAAGTCGTGCGTGACCGCAACGACAACTGCATTATTATTTGCTCCATCGAAAACCTTGACCCAATGGGTATCCATACGGGTGACTCCATTACGGTTGCTCCGGCGCAAACCTTGACCGACAAGGAATACCAATTGCTGCGGAATGCATCCATTGCCGTGTTGCGCAAAATTGGGGTGGATACTGGCGGTTCCAATGTACAGTTCTCGGTTAACCCAAACAACGGGCGCATTATCGTTATCGAAATGAATCCGCGCGTATCACGTTCTTCCGCGCTGGCTTCCAAAGCAACGGGTTTCCCGATTGCCAAAGTCGCGGCGAAATTGGCGGTGGGTTACACGCTGGATGAGTTGCGCAACGAAATCACCGGTGGGGCAACACCTGCATCGTTCGAGCCATCCATTGACTACGTTGTGACCAAAATCCCGCGTTTTACCTTCGAGAAATTCCCGCAAGCCGATGCACGTTTGACCACGCAAATGAAATCCGTGGGCGAAGTCATGGCAATGGGGCGTACTTTCCAAGAGTCGTTCCAGAAAGCCTTGCGTGGTTTGGAAACGGGTATTGATGGTCTGAATGAACGTGTGAATCCGCAAGACCCTGAAGCGAAAGACACGTTACGTCGCCAACTCACGGAAGCCAGTGCTGAACGTATTTTGTACGTCGCTGATGCGTTCCGCTTCGGCATGAGTATTGAAGACCTGTTCGCGCAAACCAGTATTGATCCGTGGTTCTTGGTGCAAATCAAAGAACTGGTTGATCTCGAAAATGGTTTGAAAGAACGTTTGCTCAATAGTATTTCTGCCGACGAAATGCGTTTGTTGAAGCGCAAAGGTTTCTCGGATCGTCGTTTAGCAAAATTGTTGCACGAAACCGAAAAAACGGTACGCGTGGCACGTCACAAGCTTAATGTGCGTCCGGTTTACAAGCGTGTTGATACCTGTGCGGCGGAATTTTCCACCAATACGGCGTACATGTATTCCACTTACGAAGAAGAGTGCGAATCCAATCCAACCAACCGTAAGAAAATCATGGTGTTGGGTGGCGGACCTAATCGTATTGGGCAAGGTATCGAATTCGACTATTGCTGCGTCCATGCCGCGTTGGCTTTGCGTGAAGATGGTTTTGAAACCATCATGGTTAACTGCAATCCCGAAACCGTTTCCACCGACTACGACACCTCTGACCGTCTGTATTTCGAGCCATTGACGCTGGAAGACGTGATGGAAGTCGTTGATCTGGAAAAACCTTTCGGCGTGATCGTGCAATACGGTGGGCAAACCCCGCTGAAATTGGCGCGTGAACTGGAAGCGTTGGGTGCGCCGATCATTGGTACATCGCCGGATTCCATCGACTTGGCGGAAGACCGTGAACGTTTCCAACAATTGATTAATAAGTTAGGTCTGAAACAGCCACCGAATCGCACGGCGAAAAGCATTGAAGAAGCAGTGCGTTTAGCAGACGAAATTGGCTATCCATTGGTGGTGCGTCCGTCTTACGTTTTGGGTGGTCGTGCGATGGAAATCGTTTACCACGAATCCGAATTGCGTCGTTACATGACCACGGCGGTTTCCGTGTCGAATGATTCACCAGTATTGCTGGATCGTTATCTGGATGACGCGATTGAAGTCGACGTGGACGCGATTTGCGACGGTCAAAACGTGCTGATTGGCGGCATTATGCAGCACATTGAACAAGCGGGTATTCACTCCGGTGACTCAGCTTGTTCGTTGCCACCGTATTCGTTGCCTGCGGAGATTCAAGACCAATTGCGTGAGCAAATGGTACGCATGGGTAAAGCCCTGAATGTTATTGGTTTGATGAATGCGCAATTCGCTATCAAAGGCGAAGATGTTTACGTGCTAGAAGTGAATCCGCGTGCGTCACGTACCGTGCCATTCGTTTCCAAAGCGATTGGTCGTCCGCTGGCAAAAGTGGCGGCACGTTGCATGGCAGGTCAAACCTTGTCGGATCAACAAGCCTTGGATGAAATCATTCCGTCTTACTACGCGGTGAAAGAGGCAGTATTCCCGTTCATTAAATTCCCCGGTGTTGACCCGATTCTTAGCCCCGAAATGAAATCCACGGGCGAAGTCATGGGCGTGGGTAAAACCTTTGCTGAAGCCTTCGGCAAAGCACAATATGCAGCGGGTGAAGTGTATCCAACCTCTGGCGTAGCGTTTATTAGCGTGCGTGAAGCGGATCGCAAATACCTGACCGATGTTGGTACGATGTTAAGCAAGCAAGGCTTTAAGCTGGTGGCAACACGCGGTACGGCTCGCGAATTGCAAGCAGCAGGCATTGCGTGCGAAGTGGTGAATAAAATGCGTGAAGGTCGCCCGAACATCGTCGACATGATCAAAAATGAAGAAATCGATTTGATTGTTAACACCACGGAAGGTGAGCAATCCACTCGTGATTCGTTTGAAATTCGCCGCGAAGCGTTACAGCATAAAATCACCTACACTACCACAATGGCTGGTGCGTTAGCTTTATGCGAGGCAATGGCACACACGGATAGTGAGCAAGTGTACTGCTTGCAGGATTTACATCAGGGAATGACAAAATAAAAGGGTTATATCAATGACTAGACCACCAATTACTTTTAAGGGCGCGGAACGTTTAAAAGCGGAGTTACAACGCCTGAAAACAGAGGATCGTCCACGCATTATTCAGGCGATTTCTGATGCGCGTGAGCACGGTGATTTGAAAGAAAATGCGGAATACCATGCTGCGCGTGAACAGCAAAGTTTCTGCGAAGGGCGCATCAAAGAGTTAGAAAGCATGTTGTCGCTTGCACAAGTTATTGATGTTGCAACCGTCGGTGCGATGAATGCGGGTAAAGTCGTGTTTGGCGCAACGGTGGAAATGGAAGAGCTGGAAAGTGGTGACATTATTACCTATCAGATTGTGGGCGATATTGAAGCTGACATTAAGCAGAACATGGTTGCCATTTCTTCACCGATCGCGCGTGCAATGATTGGTAAAGAAACAGGTGATGTCGCCGTGGTGCAAGCTCCCGGTGGCGTTCGTGAATACGAAATCATCGACATTCGTTATCAGTAGTGTCAAGCCACACAACCCATATCGGCTTACTGCAACATGGTACAGTGGAAGCCGGGGATGTCTTCTGTGGAGAATTGGATACACCGCTGAGTAAACAGGGGTGGCGATACCTCAAACAGAAATTTGGGCGTGGAGGTAAGGATTGGGATGCCGTCGTTACCTCGCCCAAAGTTCAATGTGCAGCATTTGCCGAGTGGTTTGCGCAAAAGAACGATTTACCGCTAGTGCGGGATGAACGTTTGCGTGAAATGCACTTCGGTGAGTGGGAAGGTTGTTCTCCTCAGCAAGTTTTGCATTCACACCCTGATGAATTAGCGACATGGTGGTCGAATCCCGCATTGATGACACCGCCCGCTGGTGAAGCTTTTAGCGAGTTTCGCACGCGCGTTTTGGATGCTTGGGCAGAGATTCCGCGTAATTGGCGTGGTGAGCGAGTTTTAGTCGTGACCCACGTTAACGTGATTCGCTTAATCGTGGCTTCGGTTTTAGACGTTCCCGATGAACGTTTATTCGCATTGAATGTGGAATACGGTGCGATGACGCAGTTGCGGGTGTTAAAAGACCGTAGCGGTGATTGGACGAGTTTACTGACACACGGTTGTTAGCCAGTTGCCTCTCATTCATAACTTCATTGTTAGTGACGTACTGCCCTTTGTTTAACAGAGGGCAGACATCATGCGCTACTTAGGCTGTTTGATCACCAGCTACGGGTTTATTAGCAACTGCTTCCGTGATCAACGATTTCAATTCGCCGTTGCTGTACATTTCTACCGTAATATCACAACCACCAATCAATTCGCCAGCAATGTAAATTTGTGGGAATGTTGGCCAATTCGCGTATTGTGGCAAAGTCTGGAAGATTTCAGGGTCAGCTAAGACATTCACGTAGGCAAATTCTTCACCACATGCCATTAATGCTTGTGCTGCACGGCTAGAGAAACCGCATTGTGGGAATTGTGGTGTGCCTTTCATAAAAATAATGACAGGATTGGTTTTAACAGCTTGGTCAATACGCTCCAATGCGCTCATGGGTAGTCCTCAGTTAGTAAAGCTTGATAGCTGCATTTTACCTGCCACATGAAATAAATAAACGCTAAATTCCATGTGGAATACTCGGAATAATGGCTAACATACTGATAACTTAATAATCATTCGTGAAAGGTTGTAATAGTCATCGTTTGATTATGCAGATCACAGTGGCCTTTGTCTTTGCAGGAGGGTGATATTTCACCGTAAGAATAGAAGCCAATTTGTAAGCACGATGGTGGTAGGTTATCCAACACGGCCTCGACTTCCTCTTCAGCATCAGCACCCATGACCATGCGTCGTCCGATGCAACTAATTGCAATGCATAACATCGGGTTTTCGGTTTCCGCATCGCTCATCAGAGCCGCTTCTTCTGCGCCCTCAACCAATTGATCCAAATTAGCACGCATGAGTTGTGCTTGTGAACCCACCGGAATGTCACCCGCAAACGTCAGGGATTGCGTCGCTTCATCGATGGCTAAAATGGTACGCACGAGTTCTTTATCATCACCGGGTTGGCTTAATGTCAGTGGGAAACGTAAACCCGTGGCGGGTAAACCGCTAGCCATGTCGCCTAAATAGGTTTTATAGAGTGCAAGTGCCGGTGCACCAGCTAATTCATACAGCACATTGTGTTCCGCACGGGTAACTTCGCGTGGCGGACCAAACGGTTTCCAACCACCTTGTGAACCGTGTCCGATGTGAATATCGCCATATAAACCGAGTGCCGCCACGATATTGCGTCGGGGTTTACCATCTTGCAGTACCCAAGTTCGCGCAAAGCGTTCACCATCACCGGCTAAACCACCCGTAATGACCACTTGTTCTGGCATGACATCGTTAAAGCCTTTGGTTAATTCACTGCCATTGATATTTAAGCCGTCGGACAGCACGAAAATACCTTTGAGGTCAGGTGCGCTGAGGCGATCCGCAAGTCGGCTACCAATCGCCCGTGAAGCAGCGGCATTTTCAATGGTCGTGTGCGCCATGTGTAAGCGCGTCTTTTCAAATTGCACCAAGGCAATGACTAGTGAATTATCATGAATGTGTTTTTCGAGGATTTCACCAGCACTCGAACAACCCATGAAAATGGCTTTTGGATATTGCTTAAGCAATTTATCAAACGCTTGAGGGCGTTCTAGAAAGCTAGAATGTCCAAAAATCAGTACCAATAATTGTGAACACCGAATGGGAGGTAAGGGTTTGGAA
Source organism: Pseudomonadota bacterium (assembly GCA_039797295.1). Lineage (GTDB taxonomy): Bacteria > Pseudomonadota > Gammaproteobacteria > Thiotrichales > Thiotrichaceae > Thiothrix. Next base: position 25,326 of record JBDKID010000019.1, read on the forward strand.
AATCCTGCACTAGGAGTGTAGGTGAGAGTGTCGATTTTCATTGTTGTGTCACTCATTAAATTTTCTTGTGATTATAATGAATTTCTATAGTCTGTGAAATCACATAGGTAGCATTTGCCGAGTAACGGTAAACGTTATTCATGTTGTTAAACAATGTGATGTGCGACAAACTTGCTCATATTATCCAAAATTTCGCCACCACGGCGAAAACCTAAACCGCAGCCTTCCCATGCGAAAAATACGCCCGCTTGGTAACTACGCCCTTGTGCATCTTTGGGGTAATCTGCGAAAGCTTGGTAAATGGTACGGTAACGGTCATAAACGCCGGGAATGCTGTGTTCTACCTTGCCGTCGGCATTGTAAATCGTGGTGTTCGCGCCTTCACGCCCGAACATTTTCTTGGCAACATACCGCTTGCCGTGTAAGGGCTGCGTTTTAGTTTCCAGCAAATATGGCGAATCTGGGAATAATTCACACAGCACTTGCATCATGCCTTTGCTTTGAAATAGTAGGGTGTAAGCTGGATTGAGGATAATGGTCGGGGTTTGGCGCGTAATGTCGTCTAAAATTCCAACAATACCATCGGTTTGCAGCGCGATGTCTTCCCACGGATAAAGTTTGAACCAGTAATCAAAGCGCGTTTGTTGTGGGTTGAAAATACCCGCTTGTTCCAAAAAGCCGACTTCATCCATGTAGCAAAAGTCGGTCCGAAAACCTGCTTCGTTGGCTAAGTGCTGCAAAAAGCGTGTGGTACGTTCGTCTTCTGGCAGGTTGCGCACGCTGGAAAACAGGATATTCTGGAATTGGTAATGTTGATCAAACGTTTCAGGATCAGCATCCCCCGTGATTAAACGCCGGAAATTATGGCGGATGCTTTCGTAAATGGCATTAAATTGTGCCGCTTCATCCATGCCATTGGTTTTGAGTAATGCCCATTGCACAATAGCAGTTTCAAACAAACTGGTGGGAGTATCAGCATTGAATTCAATCAGTTTAATTGGCAAGCCATCCAAACCACCTGCAAAATCAAACCGCCCGTAAAGGTGGCGATGATCATTTTCCCAACTGCGGATAATTTGATTTTCTAAGTTAAAGGGAATGTCCAATGCTTGAAACAGGTTATTGTCGATGACGTATTGCCCAGCCGTAATGAACATTTCATACACTTCATTTGCAGCGGTGTAATACGCTTCGGCTTGTGCTGCACTAACCGGAATAATTTCATCGGCAATATAAGACTGACCATCCGTGTCGGTGTGCCATGTCATGCCGACTGCTTCAAGTAGGGTTGGACTAATGGGCTGTACTTTTTCCAAGGTAATCATGCGTTGATGAGCTCTTAATAATTAAAGTGTGTTATTGAGGTAATGCTGATCATCCCCCAAAGAAGCTACCAGAAGATGAACCGCTGGAATGGCTGCTACTGGATGAGCCACTGCCAAAAAAGCCGGATTTCGGTTGGCTAGATGATGAATTGACCGCCCGCGCATCCGTGGTACTGCTGCCCGTATTACCCAGCGAACGATTAATGCTGCTTGGTTGCGTATGGCGTTGTTGGTACTGTTGGTGTTGCTGATAGTTGGAATTGTTCATCAATTTATTGGCAATAATGCCACCGACCAATGCTCCCGCCGCCGATGCGAGTAAGGTTTCGCCCAAACTCATGCCTTGATTCTGTGCAATGGGTTGCGTGAGGTTGGATGTGCCTGCTTCGACTTTTTTGGCTTCGGCTTCGGCGATTTTTTTCAGTTCATCCGCGCTCAAAATACGTTCATTGCCATTGAGGTCTTTGAGAATCGCGCGTGTTTCGCTGGCAGGGTATTTTTCCTTTAACTCATAAGTGTCGGGATTCGCACCCGTCTGTTGAATAATCATGAACATGCCTTGTTGCGTATTCGCGGCATCCGAAATCGTACCGACGGCGGGGGTAGGTGGTGGTGTGGGCGGTTGGTCGCCGCCACAGCCTTGTAAGCTGGCGATAATGGTTAAGCCAATACTGCCCGCCATGCTGGTCGAAACAATGGGTTTGATATAGCTTCTGGACATGGGAAACTCCTATTATATTGCATTGTTACAGGTTAATCGCAGTCGTGAAAAAAAGCCATTTAACCTTGAAACAAGTCTAGCGTGTCTTATTAAAAATTAAACAGCCGATTATCTGAAATTAGCTGAAGAAACGACTAATTATCGTAATAATTTCTTTGCTCAACAAACAAACCCTAAAAAGCTACAACGAGAGTATTTTAATGAAAAGTCTTGTGTTCAGTTTATCGCTGGCCATTTCAATGGCGATTGCCCCTTGTGCATTTGCAGAAATGATCAATATTAATAAAGCCGATGTCACGGCTTTAGATAAATTAGATGGTATTGGTGCGAAAAAAGCGGAAGCGATTGTCAGTTACCGCACTCAACACGGTGAATTCAAAGCACTGGAAGATTTAAAAGATGTACCGGGCATTGGTGACAAAGTATTTGAGAAGTTAAAAAGTAATATTGCTTTAACGGATGAATCTACTCCTGCACCAACGGCTGATGCGGATAGGAAAACCGCAGTGGCGGATAAAGCTGAGAGCGATAAAACCGAGAAAGAAGCGACTACTAAAACTGACGCTGATAAAACAGCGCAAGTAACGGATAAAGTAGATAGCGGTAAAACAGAAAAAGACACAGCGAAAACAGACACAAAAGCGGATGTTTCTGCTGAAAAATCCAGCGAAGCGGACAAGAGCGAGAAAGTATCAGACAAAGCGTCAACGGAAGTTGGCAAGTCCTGAGTATTTTTTGCTACCCTTCAAGCAGGTGTGTTGTTTCGACACACCTGTTTAACTTAATTGTGAGGGTAGAAAAAGAACATGACTACAAATGAGACAAAGACCATTTTAGTGACGGGTGGCGCGGGTTATATCGGTTCGCATACCTGTGTGGAACTGCTTGAAGCAGGCTTCGCGGTGATTGTTTTAGATAATTTATGTAATTCTTCTCAAGAATCGTTACGCCGTGTTGCTGAAATTACCGGACGTGAAGCCATTACCTTTTTCGAGGGTGATATTCGTGATGCCGCACTCTTAAATCAGTTATTCCGTGAGCATGATATTTACAGCGTGATTCATTTTGCGGGCTTAAAAGCTGTCGGTGAATCGGTCGCTAAGCCACTGGAGTATTACGATAATAATGTGGCAGGAACGGTCAATCTACTGAATGTGATGCGTGAGCATCATGTGAAAAACATGGTGTTTAGTTCATCCGCGACGGTTTACGGTGATCCGCATACCACCCCGATTCAAGAACATTTCCCCTTGTCAGCAACGAACCCTTACGGGCGTTCTAAGTTGATGATCGAAGAAATTCTGCGCGATTTGCATCATTCTGATCCAACGTGGAAACTCGCCTTATTGCGTTATTTCAACCCTGTGGGTGCTCATGCCAGTGGCAAAATTGGCGAAGACCCACAAGGTATTCCCAACAATCTTATGCCGTATATTGCGCGTGTTGCGGTGGGTACTTATGAGCATTTATCAGTGTTCGGTGGGGATTACCCAACGCCGGATGGTACGGGCGTGCGTGATTTTATCCATGTAGTGGATTTAGCCAAAGGGCATGTGCGTGCTCTGGAAGCTTTTTTGCGCGGTGATGTGCCCAATTTATTGACCATTAATCTAGGAACAGGGCAAGGTTATTCAGTGCTGGACATGGTAAAAGCTTTTGCGCAAGCCAGCGGTTGCGATGTGCCGTATCGCATTGTGGAGCGTCGTCCGGGCGATATTGCTTGTTGTTATGCTGACCCAACCTTATCCAAAGAACTGATTCGTTGGCAAGCGGAAAAGACGTTAGTGGAAATGTGCCAAGATACGTGGAATTGGCAAAAAAACAATCCGAAAGGCTACGCATAAGCAACGCGCAATAAAATTTCTGTCAGGGGTGACGGGGTAATCTATATTCCTGTTGTCTGCGAAATGTTGGCGTTGAGGCTATCGGCATTCGCAGTGAGTGTACGAAGGGGTCTATCATTCACCTAGCAACACGGATAAACCCTCACCCAACTTAATCTGTTAAAAATATATAGGGAGATCCCCAATGAAGATGACATGGAAATTTTTACTGCCAGTATTAGCAGCTTTAGCTCTGACAGCGTGTGCGAGTAGTGCGCCAAATTACAGCAAACTACCTGCATCAGCGGCTAGCCCTGTTAGTTTAGCCAGTTTACCCAGTGCGCCCGTTTCAGCGAATCGTTCCAGCAATGATGCGATTGCTGCACAAGATTTATTAGAAATTGATGTTTTCAAAGTGCCTGACTTATCCAAAGAAGTGCGGGTAGACGATGCGGGTAACATTAGTTTGGCATTGATTGGCACAGTACATGCGGCAGGCATGTCTGCTAGTGAATTGGAACAAACTATCGCCAGTACACTAGAAAAAGACTACATGCACAATCCGCAAGTCAATGTGTTTGTGAAAGAGTCTACTAGTAATAAAATTACCGTTTCTGGTTCAGTGAATAAACCGGGTGTTTACCAACTAGCGGGTGATACAACGGTGACACAAGCGATTGCGATGGCTGAAGGTTTAAATCGTTTAGCAATCAAAGACAATATTACCGTATTCCGTAATGGTCGCCCGTTTACCGTGCAATTAGAAGCCATTAATAAAGGTTTGCAAGCAGACCCTATTGTGATGGCTGGTGATAAAATTCAAGTTCATACGTCTGATACAAAAGAGACAATGGATAATCTGCGTGGCTTTGTCGCGCCATTCTCCTTTTTCTAAGTATTCTGGGTATTTTTTATAGTGACATAATGCCTACACGGGCAAATGTTTGGGGCAGTCGATGCAAAGAGACTGCCCTTTTTCCAAATATGCTTTCAGCACATCATGCAATATCATTCAGCCTTGATGGTGTCTTTCGCGTTATCTTGTGTGCTGATACCGCTGCGCAAGTAATTAAGGATTTCATCCCGCGCTTCGGTTAAAACAGAATCACGATCCAACGAATCCAGAATTTGCTCCACCGTTAATTTTGGTCCTGCCTCGCCCCATGATTTGCCATTGGCTAACCAAGTTTCGGCAACGCGCCCGACCACCAAAGTGCTGTACCAAGCCACTGCACCTTGTGTTGCACCAGTCAGCAGCGTGGAAATACCCGCTGTACCAAGTTTGAGTGCAGACGACACCAAATGCACTGCCCAAACCGTACCCATGAGCATGACCATTTGCGCAATAATGGTACGAATCAAATCACCTGCTTCGCTTTTGGAAATCGGTAAACCATACAACTTGGATAAGTGCATGATCATTGCCGCATCAATCGCCGCCGCTGCGAATAAGTCCGCAATCGGGATCGGATTAAATGCCACCGCAATGCCTTTGCCTAAGCAGTACAAATGAATGGTTTGTTCGCCAATTTCGCGTTTGATCGCCAGAATGCGTTCGCCCACCGCATGGCTTAAATTGCCCGCGAATAGTGAGGCATTCAAAGCCGCAAGGGTTTTGCCTTCCGCTTCAATAATGTCCCATAAGCGGGATTTGAGTGCAGTGACATTGACCGGGCGTTCGCGGATGCCTTCGCGTTCTTCGCCATTTTCATCCACGAAAATCACATTTTGACGGCTGGCTTGTGCGGTGGTGAAAATCAGATTTTCTGGTGCAATAATGCCTTGCGTGCGTGAACGGAGGATGCTGCGTAATTGGCGTTGTTCTTCCTCGGTGTAACGGTCGGCTTTATTGACGATTAATAACGTTGGGCGCAATGCTCCCGTGACGGTTTTAAGGGCTTGAAATTCAACATCGGTTAAATCGCCATCGACCACGAACAGCACCAAATCGGCACGATTCGCGACTTCATGCGCCATCTTTTCCCGCGCTTCGCCGTCGATTTCGTTAATGCCCGGCGTGTCAATGAGGAATAAACCGCCATCGTCGTACTCATTCCATTGCTGCATGTGGACATTGCGCGTTTCACCGTGCAATACGCTGACACTGAAGGCTTGTTTACCGAGCAAGGCATTGAGCAAGGACGATTTACCGACGCTGACGCGCCCAAATACCGCAACGTGTAAGTGACCGTGTTCGAGTTTGTCGAGCATTCCGCGCACTTGCGTGTAATCTTCGTGCAAACTTTCCCGCACCGTGTCGGGAATACGTTCATCATCCAGTAATTGCCGCAAGCTTTCCGTCGCCAGATGCAAGTGTGCTTCACCAGCATTGACCGTGGGCGTACTTTCGGCAACGGTTGCGTCATCCGTTTCCGGCGTTTTACTTACCCCGATACTGGTCAATAACCAATCTGGCAAATGTTTTTGTACGTTCTTCCAGATTTCCACTGAGCATCTCCTGAAATGTTGCAACGGCAGGGGCTGTTTTGAGTTTGCCGCGTTGTTCGAGTGTGTGCGCTACGGCATGTCCGAGCGCGTCAAAAATCAGTCCGTAAGCGACTGCATGTACCAAACCGCCCGCGACTGTGCCAATGCCGGGGAAGGCTTTTAAACCATTACCCGCGACGGCTAATAACACAGGTACGCTTTTGTTTAACTGCCCTTGGCTGAAATTGAGGAATTGGTCAATGTCGAGCGAACTCACCGGGCTGTCATACAGTTTGCACAATTCTTGAATCATGCGTGTACCAATGACCCCTTGTACCACCAGATCCGTACCGGGGCTAACCGATGCCATTGCGCCGAGAATGGCTTTCAGCGTCGAGGAACGCACGATTTTCTCAGCTTCTTGTTGGCGGAATGCAATGCGTGTGCTGTCGAGTTTGGTATGCACGAGGTTGAAAACGCTGGCATCGCGCAGTTTGGACAGCCATTCTAAGCGGTCGTCGATTTCGTTTTGTAAGTAATCGGCGAGGGCGGAAACGGCGACTTTGCGCGGACGTTGTACGGTTTCTTCGCGTCCGTCGGGGTAAACGCGCAACACTTCCTCCACGCCACCTGCCTGAATGAACACAATCTGCGGCGTTTGAATGGTTTGATCGCTGCGTTTGGCATCAAAGCGACTGCGAATGCGTTCCGCGAGTTGCTGTTGTTCCACGGTGGTGTATTGGTCGCGCTTGTTAATCGCCAGCACCATCGGTTTGCCGAATGCCGCGAGTTCTTGAATGTCGTGGTATTGACTGCGGCTTAAATCCGAATCCGTCACGTACACCACGATTTGTGCGCGAATCGCTTCGTCACGCGCGGCTTCATCCAACGTACCTTCGGCTTCATTGCGCCCCGGTAAATCGGTCAGTAATAGCTTATCACCCGCCACCGTTTCCCACGCATACTCGCGTACTTCACGGGTTGAACCACCACGCAGGCTGATTTCTACGCCAGCTTCCGGTAGTAATGCCTTGATAATGGAGGATTTACCTGTACTCACATCGCCAAAAAACGCAATGTGAATTTGCCCCGCTTCCTTGCGTTCGTGCAAGACTTCCAACTCGTGTTGCAGCTCGGTGGTATCCATTCCGACGGCTTCAACTTGCTGAATTTCTTGGGTAAGTAATGCTTCGGTAATGACGGGTGCTTGCCGTTCTTTGGGGGCAGCGGGTGGTTTGCCACCAGCAATCAAGCGAAACACGATCCAAATGCTCGTGCAGACAATCAGCCCCACAAGACCGCTGTAGGTGTAGAACAACCACTCCGGTACTTGTTGTAGCCTATCCCACAGATCGAGGAAATTTTTGGTGGCAAAAAATAAGAATAGCAGGAATAACAAGGTCATTAATAAAATGCCGCCTGCAATAAACCAACGAATGCGTGAGGTAATCTTCATTGTTATGTGCGTTCTTCCAAATCCTTTGCAATGTTGTGCGCATTATCCATTGAATGTGCGTGGATGGGAAATATAATGGAAGGCGTCATCCACTTGACAGGGTAAAATTTTGATAAAATTCATGAAGACCCGTCTGCAAAATAGTTGCAACTTCCGACGCGGCGCGATTGTACTCACGCTGGTGTGGTTGGGATTGTTTGTTTTGCTACCGCATTTGTTGGTGATAATCACCAGTGTGCTATCGCCGGATACCCAACACCTCGCGGTTTGGCCTGTCACCGTCGCGGCTTATCAACGCTTGTGGGAACCGTTATACGCCCAAGTGTTTCTGCACAGCTTGTGGTTAGCATTTATCACCACGCTGATTTGTTTGGGGTTGGGCTATCCGTTTGCTTATATCCTCGCTAAATTACCGCGTTTATGGCGCAATATGGGTTTGTTTTTAATGATCGTGCCGTTTTGGACGAACAGTTTAATTCGCACCTATGCCATTAAACTCCTATTGGGTAATAAAGGTTTGGTGAACGGCTTATTGGTCGCAATGGGATTTATCCATGAACCGATTGAGTTGCTGTATACCGAATTCGCGGTGATTTTTGGCTTGGTGTATGTGTTATTGCCATTCATGGTATTGCCGCTGGTGTCAAGCTTTAGCAAATTGGATAACACATTATTGGAAGCAGCGCGTGATCTCGGTGCGCATTTTCGCCAGCGATTGCACTACATTATTTTGCCTTTAACCATGCCGGGGATTATTGCCGGATGCCTCATGGTATTTCTACCCGCGATGGGCATGTTTTACGTTTCCGATTTATTAGGGGGCGCGAAAAATATTTTGGTTGGTAATATCATTAAAAGCCAATTTCTCGTGGTACGCGATTGGCCGTTTGGCGCGGCATTTAGCGTAGCCTTAATCGCTATGATGGCATTGTTATTGTGGTTGTATGCACTGGCAAATCGGCGTATTAATCGGGCAGGGGGACTGGATGATGAAAATCTTTAAATGGAGTTTTGTTACCGCTATTTTTGTGTATTTGTACCTACCCATTGCGATTTTGGTGGTGAATTCTTTCAATGACTCCAAATACGGTTATGAGTGGAAAGGTTTTACCCTGAAGTGGTACGCAAAATTATTTGAGAATGAAGCCCTTGCCCAAGCATTTTTTAATTCGTTATGGGTGGCGAGTTTAGCCGCGAGTATTGCCACGGTGGTGGGGACGCTCATGGCTTTGGCGATTTACCGTTATCGTTTCCCGCTAAAAAGCACGGCGAGTGGTTTGTTATTTGTGGTGATGATGTCACCCGATATTGTTTTAGCCATTACCTTTCTCATTATTTTTATTGCATTAGGCATTGAACTGGGTTTTTGGTCATTATTGATTGCGCACATTACGTTTTGCTTACCGTTTGTGGTGATTACGGTGTACGCACAGTTGAAAGGTTTTGATAAGCATTTATTGGAAGCCGCGCAGGATTTGGGGGCAAGTGAGAGCAGGATTTTTCGCAGTATTATTCTGCCTTTGGTGTTCCCAGCGATTGTTGCTGGTTGGTTATTGAGCTTTACCCTGTCGTTGGATGATGTAATTATCAGCTCGTTTGTCACCGGTCCTAGCTTTGAAATTTTGCCGATTCGGGTGTTTTCAATGGTGAAAGTCGGTGTCTCGCCAGAAGTGAATGTGTTAGCCACGCTGTTATTAGCGATTTCGTTGTTATTAGTGACTCTTTCAACCCTGCTGCTCAGAAGGAAATACCCCACATGAAACTACCCGCTTTGATTGCCGCACTTTGTTTGTCGTTTGCTACGCTTGCCCACGCCGAGGAAACCGTGGTGGTTTACAACTGGGCGGAATACATTCCACAAGCGGTGTTGGATGATTTCACCAAGGAAACTGGTATCAAGGTTGACTATTCCACCTATGAAAACAATGAGGTTATGCACGCTAAGCTCAAGCTGCAAAACGGTAAAGGTTATGACCTCGTTGTGCCTTCGACTTACCTCGTTTCCAAAATGCGTGATGAAGGTTTGCTGCAAAAGATCGATCAGAAAAAGCTCAGTAACTTACACAATTTGTCGATTAGCTTGATGAACAAGTCGTATGACCCCGGCAATCAATACAGCATCCCGTATTTGTGGGGCAGCACGGGGATTGCGGTGAATAGCAAGGCAATTGACCCCGCCACCATTACCGCGTGGGCGGATTTGTGGGATGCCAAATGGCAGGGTAAGTTACTGCTATTGGACGATGTGCGTGAAGTGTTCGGTATGGCGTTGAAGAAAAATGGCTTCTCGGCTAACAGTACCAATCCGCAAGAGCTGAAAGTGGCTTACGAAGATTTGCAAAAACTGATGCCGAATGTGCGTGTGTTTAATGCGGATGCGCCGCGTGAGCCGTTTTTGGCGGGTGACGTGAATCTGGGCATGATCTGGAGTGGTGAAGCGATTATGGCGCAAAAAGAAAACCCGGATATTAAGTACATTTACCCGAAAGAAGGTGCGGGATTCTGGGTGGATAGCTTTACGATTCCAGCGGGTGCGGAACACGTCGACAATGCGCACAAATTCATTGATTACATGCTGAAACCGGAAGTCAGCAAAAAGGTCATGGATGAATTGGGTTATAACTCGCCGAACGGCGCGACGCGTGAGTTGGTGGATGCGAGTGTGCGCGAGAATCCGATTTTGTTCCCGCCCGCTGAAGTGATTGATAAAGGCGAGTTCCAAAAAGACATTGGTGATGCCGTCGCGTTGTATGAAAGTTATTGGGAGAAGCTCAAAGCCAGTAAATAGGCATTGCTAGGCATTTGCCCCTGAGTTGCTTATCGCTCAGGGGTGACACCATTAGGCATCCAGCTAGAATCAATTGGGGGCGGGCAAGCGTTTCAGTTTTCGACTGCTTTAATCGCAGCATCCAATGTCTGCCACGTATTCACAAAATGGCAAAACAAATCCGCTGTTTTTTCCGCATCATAAACCGCCGAATGCGCCGATTCATTATCCCAACCCATGTTTGCTACTTGTGCAAGGCGTGCTAACACGGTTTGCCCGTACATTACCGCGCCTAACGAAACGGTATCTAAGGTGCTAAACGGGTGAAATGGATTGCGACTGGCTTTCACACGATCCGCAGCGGCATGGACAAAATTCAAATCGAAGGGGGCATTGTGTCCCACCAAGATGGCGCGGTTACAACGATTGATTTTGACTTCGCGGCGTACCACTTTGAAGAAATCTTCCATCGCTTTGGGTTCAGGAACAGCCATGCGTAATGGGCTGAAGGGTTTGATGCCGTTCACTTCCAGTGATTTAGGGTCAAGATTGGCATTGGGGAAGGGTTCGATGTGCCAACTAAAGGTGCGATGGCGTGAAAGCTCGCCCTTTTCATCAATGCGCAAGATAACGGCCGCCAATTCCAGTAGCGCATCTTTCTTGCAATCGAAACCGCCCGTTTCCACATCCACCACCACTGGGAGGAAGCCTCGGAAGCGTCCGGCAATAGGTATTATTTCTATATCGTCTGTCATGGCACAGAAGCTTAGCGGAACTTATGTCAAATGGATAGAAAAGTTTTTAAAAATAATTGATCATTCTAACTAAATGAAAAATAAATTAATATTTGAGTGTGTGTATTTGTATTTTGCATTGTTGACCAATTATGTTATGTTTTTTGTAAATAGCATGAAGAAATAAACCACGATAAGCCACAGTAATTGCAGCATGAGAGAGGAGCTGGAATGAATACACCATTGCAAGATATTGATTTACAAGAAACCCAAGAATGGGTCGAATCGCTAGAAGCGGTTATTGAGTCAGAGGGTGTGGAACGCGCCCATTTTCTACTAGAAAAGCTCATTGAAGCCGCACGGCAAAATGGCGCGAATTTACCGTACTCTGCCAACACCGCTTACATTAATACCATCCCCCCCCACCTTGAAACCTATACCCCCGGCGACCCAGCATTAGAAACCCGCATTCGTTCGTACATTCGTTGGAATGCAGCGGCAATGGTGGTGCGAGCCAATCGTAAAAGCAGCGAACTCGGCGGGCATATTGCGACGTTTGCTTCTGCCGCAACCTTATACGATGTGGGCATGAATCACTTTTGGCACGCACCTTCACCGCAACACGGCGGGGATTTATTGTACATTCAAGGTCATGCCGCACCGGGGATGTACGCCCGCTCGTTTTTGGAAGGGCGTTTTAAAGAAGGAGACCTCGACAGTTTCCGCCAAGAAGTCGATGGCGGCGGTTTGGCTTCTTACCCGCATCCGTGGTTAATGCCGAATTATTGGCAGTTCCCCACGGTTTCAATGGGTTTAGGGCCATTGATGTCGATTTACCAAGCACGTTTCATGAAATACTTACAACACCGTCAGTTAGCCGATACGGCGAATCGTAAGGTGTGGGCATTTGTCGGCGACGGTGAAATTGACGAACCGGAAAGCTTAGGCGCGATTTCTTTAGGTGGGCGCGAAAAGCTCGACAACCTCGTGTGGGTAGTGAACTGCAACCTGCAACGTTTGGATGGCCCAGTGCGCGGCAATGGCAAAATCATTCAAGAACTCGAAGGCGTATTCCGTGGCGCGGGTTGGAATGTGATTAAGCTGGTGTGGGGTTCGTATTGGGATCCACTGTTGTCGATGGACAAAGACGGCATTCTGAAAAAACGCATGTTGGAAGTGGTCGATGGCGAATACCAAAATTACAAAGCCAAAGACGGTGCGTTTGTGCGCGAACATTTCTTCGGCAAATACCCCGAACTCAAAGCAATGGTCGCGAAAATGAGTGACGCAGACATTTGGCGGTTGAATCGTGGTGGTCACGATCCGCACAAAGTGTTTGCTGCGTATCACGCCGCCGTGCATCACGAAGGGCAACCGACGGTAATTTTGGCGCATACCGTGAAAGGTTACGGCATGGGTGCGGCAGGCGAAGGGCAAAATCGCACGCACCAACAAAAGAAAATGTCACCGGAAGAAATGATTGCGTTTAAAAATCGTTTCAACATTCCGCTGAGTGATGCGGATGCGGCGGAAGCGAAATATTTCCGTCCGGCAGAAGACAGCCCTGAAATGCGTTATTTGCTGGAACGGCGCAAAGCCTTGGGTGGTTTCTTACCGCAACGCCAAACGCACGCTACCCCGCTGAAAGTGCCGGATTTAGCCACTTTCCAACCGTTGCTCGACAGTTCAGGTGATCGCGAAATGTCCACCACGATGGCATTCGTGCGCCTGTTAACCTTGCTGACTCGCGATAAGAACATTGGCAAGCACATTGTGCCGATTGTGCCGGATGAAGCGCGTACCTTTGGTATGGAAGGTATGTTCCGCCAATTGGGGATTTATTCGTCCGTTGGGCAATTGTACGAGCCGCAAGATAAAGATCAGGTGATGTTCTACAAAGAGGACAAATCCGGTCAGATTTTGGAAGAAGGCATTAACGAAGCGGGGGCGTTTTCGTCGTGGATTGCAGCGGCAACCGCGTACAGCACCCACGGTGTGAACATGGTGCCGTTTTACATTTACTACTCGATGTTCGGTTTCCAACGCATTGGCGATTTGGCTTGGGCTGCGGGTGATAGCCGTGCGCGTGGCTTCTTATTGGGTGGTACAGCAGGGCGCACTACGCTGGCGGGTGAAGGTTTGCAACACCAAGACGGTCACGGTTTGGTGCAAGCCAGTTTGATTCCGAATTGCATTTCTTACGACCCGACCTTTGCTTATGAAATGGCGGTGATTATCCAAAACGGTCTGAAACGCATGTATCAAGACCAAGAGGATGTGTATTACTACATCACAGCCATGAATGAAAACTACTTCCACCCCGCCATGCCCGCCGGAGCAGAAGACGGCATTGTTAAAGGCATGTATTTATTCAGCGGTGGTGGCAAAAAGCGCAAGAAAGTGCAGTTGATGGGGTCTGGCACGATTCTGCGCGAAGTGATTGCCGCAGCGGAATTGCTCGACAAAGAATGGGGCGTGGATGCCAATGTGTGGAGTGTGACCAGTTTCAATGAGTTAGCACGGGAAGCACGGGATGTGGAACGTTGGAACATGCTGCATCCGTTGGAAGATAGCAAAGTCCCTTACCTTACCCAGTGCCTGAAAAATCAACGTGGGCCCGCGATTGCCGCGACGGATTACATTCGCCAATACGCCGATCAAGTGCGGGCGTGGTTGCCGATGCATTACACCGTCTTGGGTACGGATGGCTTCGGGCGCAGTGATACCCGTGCGCAATTGCGTAAACATTTCGAGGTCAACCGTTACTTTATCGTGGTTGCTGCGTTAAAGGCATTAGTGGATGAAAATTCCCTGCCCGCCGTCAAAGTGGTGGAAGCGATGGAAAAGTACGGCATTCACTCTGACAAATCCAACCCACGTCTGGCATAAGGAGGGCGCGTTATGGCAATCCAAGAAATTTTCGTGCCAGACATTGGTAGCTTCAAGAATGTCGAAGTCATTGAAGTACTAGTGAAAGTGGGCGATAGCATACAAGTCGAAGATTCATTGATTACCATTGAATCGGATAAAGCGACGATGGAAATTCCCTCGTCTGCCGCTGGTGTCATTAAAGAACTCAAGATTAAGGTCGGGGATCGTGTTTCCGAAGGCAGCCTTATTCTGTTGTTGGAAGCGAATGAAGAAACCCCAGCAGTTTCCCCTCCATCTCAACCTTCCCAGCCTTTGCCCCCTGTTCAGCCTTCCGTACCTGCTGTTTCACCAACGGCTGTGGTGGAAGTCGAAGCTAATCAAATGGATTTCAGCAAAGTTTACGCCACGCCATCGGTGCGCAAATTCGCCCGCGAACTTGGTGCGGATTTGAATAAGGTTAAAGGTTCAGGGCGTAAAGGGCGTGTTACGCAAGAAGATGTCAAAGCTTACATTAAAGAAGTGATGAGCCTTGGCGGTGTTGCGGGTAAGGCGATAATGACGGGTAATGCGTTCGGTGTTGCACCGATGCCGGACATCGACTTCAGTCAATGGGGGAGTATTGAAAGCCTGCCACTGTCGCGCATTAATAAGCTTACGGGCGAATTTTTGCACCGTAATTGGGTACACATTCCGCACGTTACGCAGTTTGATCAAGCCGACATTACCGACCTCGAAGCCTTCCGCAAGCAACTCAATGACGAAAATGCTAAAGCTGGTGTGAAAATCACGCCGTTGGTGTTCATTATGAAAGCAGTGGTGGCAGGTTTAAAAACTTACCCGCGCTTTAACTCGTCATTGGATACCAAAGGGGAAAACCTGATCCGTAAGCATTACTACCACATTGGTGTGGCAGTCGACACGCCCGATGGTTTGGTTGTGCCTGTGATTCGCGATGTGGATAAAAAATCCATCATGGATTTGTCGCTGGAACTCAAAGAGCTTTCCGCTAAAGCACGTGATAAAAAGCTCAAACCAGCGGACATGCAAGGCGGTTGTTTCTCAATTTCCAGCCTCGGTGGGATTGGCGGCACGAAATTCACCCCGATTGTCAACGCGCCGGAAGTGGCAATTTTGGGCGTATCCAAATCCGACATGCAGCCCGTGTGGAATGGCAAAGAATTCGCCCCGCGTTTAATGCTGCCATTGTCGCTGTCGTATGACCATCGCGTGATTGATGGCGCGGATGGCGCACGATTCACCACTTACCTTGCCAAAATGTTGGGCGACATTCGGAGACTGCTGGTATGAGTAACATCATCGAAGTCAAAGTGCCAGACATTGGCAGCTTCAAAGACGTGGAAATCATTGAAGTTTTGGTCGATGCCGGATTCAAAATCGAAGCCGAAGAATCGCTGATTACCATTGAATCCGACAAAGCCTCAATGGAAATCCCCAGTCCGTTGGCGGGCACAATTAAGCAAATGCTGGTCAAAGTCGGGGATCGTGTTTCCGAAGGTTCGCCCTTACTGCTGTTGGAAGTGGCGGATACCCTCACCCCAACCCCTCTCCCAGAGGTAGAGGGGCTGAAGACGACTCTTTCACCGCTTGCGAATGCGATTGAAACCGAAGTGGTGGTGCTGGGTTCAGGACCCGGTGGTTATACGGCGGCGTTTCGCGCGGCGGATTTGGGCAAGAAAGTCGTGCTGATTGAGCGTTACAGCAATATCGGCGGAGTGTGTTTGAATGTGGGTTGCATTCCCTCCAAAGCTTTGTTGCATACTGCTGAAATCATTAACGAAGCCAAGGCGATGGCGGCGCACGGGGTGAAATTCGGCGAGCCGGAAATCGATATTGACGCGATTCGTGCGAATAAAGACGACGTAATCGGCAAGCTCACCACGGGTTTGAAAGGCTTAGCCAAACAGCGCAAAGTACAGATTGTGCAAGGTTACGGGCGGTTTACTTCGCCGTATACCATTGAAGTCGAAGCAGCGGATGGCAGTAAGCAAAGCGTGAAATTCGCCCACTGCATTATTGCGGCGGGTTCGCGGGTGACGAAATTGCCGTTCATTCCGTGGGATGACCCGCGCGTGATGGATTCCACCGCCGCGCTGGCCTTACGCAGCATTGCGAAACGCTTGTTGGTGGTCGGCGGTGGCATTATCGGGCTGGAAATGGCGACGGTTTACCACGCTTTGGGGGCGCAAATCACCGTGGTCGAATTATCCCCCGATTTAATACCCGGTGCGGATCGTGACATTGTAAAACCCCTACATAATCGCATCAAAGGTTTGTATGAGAACATTTATTTGAATACCAAAGTCACCGCGATTACGCCCACGCCTGACGGTTTGGTGTGCAGTTTTGACGGCAAAGATGCTCCCGCGACGGACACTTTCGATAGCGTATTGGTGGCGATTGGGCGCAGTCCGAATGGCACGCTGATTGAGGCGGGCAAAGCGGGCGTATTCGTTGACACGCGCGGCTTTATTCCCGTCGACAAACAAATGCGTACCAATGTGCCGCACATTTTCGCGATTGGTGACATTGTGGGGCAGCCGATGTTGGCGCACAAAGCCACGCACGAAGGCAAAGTCGCGGCAGAAGTCATTGCCGGACACAAAGCCTTTTTCGATGCGAAAACCATTCCATCGGTAGCGTATACCGACCCCGAAGTGGCATGGATGGGTAAAACCGAAGCGCAATGCAAAGCGGAAAATATCGCCTATAGCAAAGGCGTGTTCCCGTGGGCAGCGAGTGGTCGCGCCTTATCGTTAGGGCGTGGCGAAGGCATGACCAAGTTGCTCTTCGACAAAGACAGCGGGCAATTGATTGGCGCGGGCATGGTTGGCACGAAAGCGGGCGAACTGATTGCCGAAGCGGTATTGGCGTTGGAAATGGGCGCGGATGCCAGCGACATTGGTTTGACCATTCACCCGCACCCAACGCTGTCAGAAACGTTTAACTTCGCGGCAGAAGTCGCCGAAGGTACTTGCACGGATATTTACGCGCCGAAAAAATAAGGCGCGGAAACCGTTTTTATCTCACGCCGTTATTTAAAGTGAGAAACCGGTAAGCGGCTTGCCTGAACCACAAGCCGCTATTTTTATGCCTGTAAAGATGACTGTGAGGGGGTGTCGAGCTGTTGCCAAACCAAGCGATCAAACCCCAATGCTACAACGGCTAAACAATGCAAACGTTGCGGTTCTTGGTATTTTTCCATTAAGGCTTGTCGATAATGCTGTAACTGTCTTAAAGCATCTTGCAAGGTATGTTTGACTAATGGCAAATGTGCTAAATCACAGGTTCATGCCGTTTGGTTTCGCCCAATGCCGCTAAGAATTCGCTAAAAGTCATTGGCCCCATGTGCAAATATTGGACTCTGCCGACGGGCATGGAGAATTGGTGTTCTGCCAATACAAATTCCAAGAGCGAACCCGCGCCAATCACGGGCAATGCAGGCATGTCTTCGTAGAAATAGCGCAAGGCGGGAATGGCTTCCGGCACGGCTTGAATTTCATCCAGAAATAGCAAGGCTTGCTCACTGACCAGTGAACTGTAGCATAGATTAACAGTCGATTATGATTTTTGGGGTGTGTTTTCGTAATGTGATTATGATTTTTGGGGTGTGTTTTCGTAATGTAATTATGATTTTTTGGGTATATGGTGTTCGGTGAGGATTTGGTCTGTCCAATTAACCGTAAGTCTTACCAGTTATTTTGCTTTTTCTGATTGATTTGCTTACCGTTACGAGCTTTTGCAGCGGGTGGCGTGCGATGCTGGAATTTTGGAATACGGTGGTATTTTCGCTGTCGGTAACAGGGCCGATTTTTATTTTGCTGGCATTGGGCGTGTGGTTAATGCAGCGTAAAGTGGTGAATGATGCGTTTGTGGAAGTGGGATCGCGCTTAGTTTTTACGCTGGCATTGCCGTCATTATTGTTTGTGAGCATTGCCAAAACTGAAATTGGTGAGGCGGCGAATTTGCAGTTAATTGCCTATGCCATATTGGCCATGACGCTTATTTTTGTGATGTTGGAATTGTTGGCGCAGTTAACGATTCAGCCCGCGCAGGATCGTGGCGTGGTGGTGCAGGGGGCGTTTCGCTCGAACATGGGGATTATTGGGCTGGCGTATTGCGTGAATGCGTATGGTGATAAGGCGTTGGGTGCGTCGTCGTTATACCTTGGCTTGATGACGATTCTGTTCAATATTTTCGCGGTGATTACCTTGAGTCGCTCTTTGCATCAGCATAAGGGGATTGCGGGTATTGTGCGCGGTATTGTGACTAACCCTTTGATTATTGCGATTCTGTTAGCATTGCCATTCGCGTTGTGGCACATTCCAGTGCCAGATATGTTGCTGAAAGCGGGCAAAACCATTGCGGACATGACGTTGCCATTGGCGTTATTGTGTACGGGTGCGTCGTTGGATTTTCACACCATGCGTCAAGAAATGCGCAATACCGTGGTGGCGACCCTGAGTAAATTGCTGGTCGTGCCATTGTTATTTACCGCTGGTGGTTGGTGGTTTGGCTTTCGCGGCATTGATTTGGGGATTTTGTTGCTGATGTCGTCCGCGCCGACTGCTGCGGCGAGCTATGTGATGGCGCGGGCAATGGGTGGCAATGCGACCTTGGCGGCGAATACGATTGCGCTGACCACATTGGGTTCGTTATTCACCACCAGTTTGGGCATTATGCTGTTGAAAGGTCAGGGTTTAATGTAGTGGGCAGGTGGGGCTTTGCACTTGTTGGCGGATGCTTTCCACGTCGGCATGACGAATAAAGTTGGGGATATTGCTGAACAGGCTGTGATAACCGAAGTCGCCTTGCTGCATTTCGGCAATGGCTTGTTCCTTGCTCCAACCTTGGCACACAGTACGGTACATGGCGATAACGACTCCGGTACGGTCCGCGCCGTGTAAACAATGCACCAGAAGCGGTTTTTCGGCGTGAGTAATCACGTTCAAGGCTTGCACCACGTTCGCTTCGTTCAAACTACTGGCAAACAGCGGCACGTTGTGCAGCGTGAGTCCGCTATTGGGCGTGGGTACGTCTTGGTGATACAGGCGTAAATCCAACACTTCGCCAATACCGAGCTGTTTTAATGCCTGAAAACCCGCGACATAAGGCTGTGCGGAACGGTATAACTGCGGGCTAACTTGATAAAAATTTTCCAACTGCGTGATTGCCAGAGGTTTTGCCCACGTTGCGGGGCGATCCGCCGCCAGCATTGTGCTACTCATGCTCAGTAACCCATAAAAACTCAGGTGCAAAATTCCATGACGCATTGTGTACTCCGTGGCAGTTGGCAGGTTAGTCAATGTTAATGTTAAGCGCATTATCCAGTTATTCAGCTTACGCGGTGCTGTTTTTCGCCGCATTTTTGGCAGCAACCTTATTACCCGCGCAATCCGAAACGGTGTTAGTGGGGCTGATTTTAACCAAGCAATTCGTGCCGTGGCTATTGGTGGCAGTGGCAACGTTGGGCAATACATTGGGTTCGGTGCTGAATTGGTGGTTAGGGCGTTCGTTGCAACGCTTTCAGCATAAACGTTGGTTTCCGGTGAGTGAAGTGGCATTACACAAGGCGCAAACGCGCTTTCAACGTTATGGTTATTGGTCGTTATTACTGAGTTGGTTGCCGATTGTGGGTGATCCTTTAACCATGATCGCGGGGGTATTGCGCGTGCCGTTACTGCCATTCGTATTATTGGTTGGCGTAGCAAAATTAGCACGTTATGCATTGCTGGCATGGCTTGCTACTTAACGCCCGTTTTTTGCCAGTATCCCCAGTTTTTGTGCTATCTCATTGCGGTGATGCAGCAAAGTACCGATACTGCATACCTTTCAGTATGTTTGAACGGGAATTGTTATGAGTCAAACGGCTGCGCCAGCTCCTGCCGCCCCAGTTTCCATGCCCAAAAAATCGCAAGGGCGTGCCAAAGTCATGATTTTACTGTTACTGATTTTTGCTGCATTGGGTGGAGCGGGTTTTGCATGGTGGTATTTTATCGCGCAATACCGTGCCGAAACGGATAATGCTTATGTGGCGGGGAATATTGTCCAAATCACGCCGCAAACCAGCGGTACGGTGGTGGCGGTGCAGGTGAATAATACCGATCACGTTGCTAAAGGGCAGGTTTTAGCGCAATTGGATGACACCGATGCGCAACTCGCCTTGCAAGCTGCCGAAGCGAGTCTCGCCGATGCAGTGCGTAGCGTGCGTAATTTGTATGCGACTACCAGCCAAAGTAATGCGAGTTTGGAACAAACCCGTGCCGATTTGAAACGTACTCAACACCAAGCCGAACAAGCCCAAGCACAACGCCAAAACGCGCAAGATGAATACAATCGCGTGGCTAAATTGCGCGATCAGAAATTCATTGCAGCAGAAGCTTTAACCCAAGCGCAAACCACCTTGGATGCAGCAGACGCGGCATTAGCGGCAGCGAATTCAGCGGTGAGTTCGGCGCAAGCAGCAGTCACCAAAGCGCAAGCGCAACGCGCGGGTGCGGCGGGGCAAACCGACGATCTCACCTTAAGCAATCAACCCAAAGTGCAAGCGGCTGCGGCGCAAGTCCGCCAAGCTTTCGTGGCGGTGGAACGCACGCACATTATCGCGCCAGTGGCGGGCGATGTGGCGCAACGCGCGGTGCAAGTCGGGGCGCGAGTTGCCCCCGGCACGGCATTAATGGCGATTGTGCCGCCGGAACAAATGTGGGTGGATGCCAATTTCAAAGAAACGCAATTGGATCATGTGCGTTTGGGGCAAACCGTGAAACTCACCGCCGATTTGTACGGCAAAGACGTGCTGTATCACGGCAAAGTGGCAGGATTTGCGGCGGGAACAGGCAGCGCGTTTGCCTTATTGCCTGCACAAAATGCGTCGGGGAACTGGATTAAGATTGTGCAACGCATTCCGGTACGCATTGAACTCGATCCCGCCGAATTGCAACAGCATCCCTTGCGCATTGGGCTTTCCATGCAAGTGGACATTGATACGCGCGACCATAGCGGAACAGTGGCAGTGACGAGCAGTGGCGCGGATAAGGCGACGTTGAGTTCCACCGATGTGTTCGCGCAACAAGCCGCCAAAGCTGATGCGGTGATTGCACAGATCATTGCGGCTAACAGCGGTAAAGGTACGCCGTGAATCAAGCCGCACCCACCACGCCCGCGCCAATGACGGGCGGCACGTTAGCTTTGGTGACGTTCGTGCTCGGCATGGGTTCGTTCATGAACATTCTCGATCTGTCGATTGCGAATGTGTCCGTGCCTGCGATTTCCGGCAATTTGGGGGTCAGTTACACGCAGGGAACGTGGGTGATTACCTCTTACGCGGTGTCGGAAGCCATTATGCTGCCGATGACAGGTTGGTTGGCGCAACGTTTTGGGCAAGTGCGTTTGTTTGTCATGGCGACCTTGCTGTTTACGCTGGCTTCGATGCTGTGCGGACTTGCGCCATCGTTTGAAATCTTGGTCGCGGCGCGGGTATTGCAAGGCATGGTCGGCGCGTCGATGATTCCCATGTCGCAAACCTTGTTGACCACGGTTTACCCACCGCAAAAACGTGGCATGGCACTCGGTTTGTGGTCAATGACCACGGTACTCGCGCCCGTAGTGGGGCCGTTAGCAGGCGGTTGGTTGACGGAAAACTTTTCGTGGCATTGGGTATTTTTAATCAATCTGCCCGTCGGTTTGTTCGTGGCACTGATGGCGAATGTATTGCTGAAAGATTATGAAAGCCCGCGCCGTACCATTCCGGTGGATTATGTGGGCTTGCTGTTATTGGCGATTGGCGTGGGTTGTATGCAAATCGTTTTGGATAAAGGCAATGAACTGGATTGGTTTGAATCGGGTTTTATTATCGGTTTGAGCGCGACTTCAGTGGTGGCACTGGCGTTTTTCATTGCGTGGGAATTGACCGAAGAACACCCGATTGTCGATTTAACCCTGTTTGCGGGGCGCAATTTCTTGGTCGGCGCAAGCTGCTTAATGATTGGCTCAATGGCGTTTTTCGGCATTGTGGTGACGCTGCCATTGTGGTTGCAAAGTTACCAAGGTTACACCGCATTTGAAGCGGGGAAAGTGGTGGCGTTCGGCGGCGTACTTGCCATGCTCATGGGGCCAGTGGTTGGGGCGAATATTCACCGTATTGATGCCCGCGCCATTGCCACGTTCGGCTTTTTGGTGGCTGGGGGCGTGTCCATTTGGAGTTCGCATTTCACGCCTGATGTCGATTTCTGGACGGTTGCTTTAACGCGCTTGTTCATGGGGATTGGCATTAGCTGTTTCTTTATGCCGCTGATGACGATTAACCTTTCCGGTTTGGAAGGGCGACAAATTGCCGCCGCGTCGGGGCTTTCCAGCTTCATGCGTAATCTTGGTTCGAGCTTTGGTACAGCGGTAATGGTCGCGCTGTGGGGACATCGCGCCACCTTGCATCAAGGGCAACTCGTCGAACACATTACCCCGTACAGTGCCGCGACCCAACAAACGTTAACCCAACTCGGCAACCTCGGTTTATCGGAAAAAGGCAGTTTGGCGTGGATTAATAACACCATTCAAACGCAGGCTTTCCTGATTGCCACCAATGACTTAATGTGGATTAGTGGCTTCATGATGATGTCGCTGATTGGCGTGATCTGGTGGGCAAAACCGCCGTTTACTGTTAAAGCAGGGCGGTAGGCATTGCCTAAGTAATGGTCACGTTCAGGCTTGTTTGACTTCCGCAGCGACCCGCAAACCGGATAAATACGCACCGTGGGCAGTGGCGAAATAGTCTTTATGGGAAGCTTCGCCCGCGAAAAACAGCTTATTGCCCACGGGTGCTGCTAAGGTTTTGCGCATAGCAGGTGTCGAACCGACGGCATTATACGAATACGACCCCAATGCAAACGGGTCGCTTGCCCAACGTGTGATTTGGTAATCCATTGGCGCGGGAATGTTACTGCCAAAAATGGTGCGCAGGGTTTGCATGGCACTCGCCACGATTTGCTGATCCGTCCACGCTTCAATTGCGCGACCTTGGTCGGCAGCATTAAACCCCAACAAAATGGGCATATTGGCGGCGCGTTTGAAACTGACCCACTCCGTCCACACGCCGTGCTTGGCGGAAACGTGTTCCAGCCAGTCCACATCCGCAGGCCAAAACGCTTCTTTGAAACGCAGATAACATTTGTTCAGCACGCCCATGCCGAGTTTGGCAATCGCTTCTTGCTTGGCACGCGGCAATTCGGGGGTAAACTTCACCCGTTTTGCTTGTAAAACCCCCAGCGGTAGCGTTACCACCACCTGATCGGCGACAAACTCGGTGTTCTGTGTCACCACGCGCACGGGCGATTGCTGCCATTGAATCGCTTTTACTTCCTGACCCAATTCAATGTGCAGCCCTTGCGCTAAGAATTCGGTAATCACCTGATAGCCGCGCACAAATAGCGCGTCGCCACCGTCAAATTCCTTCATGCCGTCATACCAATAGCTGGAAAGATTCGCCGCGCTGCCGGAATACTCCTGCTCAACTTCACTGCTGAGAATGAAATGAATGAAACGATACGCTTCCGAACCTTCCGGGAATTGCTGCATCAATGGCTCAATCGCTTGGCGCAATGAACTATCGTTAGGTCGCGTTTGTGCCTGTTTAATCGCTTTGTAGACTTGCGTTCTCAATGCTGCCATGCGTTTTTCTTCCGCATTGGAAAGCAATGCTCCGGCCGTATTATAAGTCACGGCACGCGCATAACTGGTGGATAAACGACGCGCTTGGATCTGATCCGCCAACGCCGTCAACGGGTTGCCTTGCACACCATGTATCCACGTCGCCCCGAAATCCAACAGCATATCCGCCCATTTGTTACTCGTCCAAATACGCCCGCCGATGCGCTCCCGCGCCTCAACCACCACCACTTCATAACCCTGTTGCTGCAAATCTCGCGCCGCCGCCAATCCAGACAACCCCGCGCCAATCACCACCACGCGCTTCTTCGCGGATAACCCAGCGGCTTGCGCATCAACACGCCCAACACTGCTCATACAACCCAGCAATGTCGCCAAAAAGGTGTTAAGAAAATCTCGTCTTTGCATACTCGTTAAACTCCGTTGGTGGGCAGATATTGGTTTTTCATCATGCGCGGTAGTATGTCACAAACTAATAGTCTAATAATGTCTACAATATAATGTGAACATGATTAAACGTTGAAGTTGGTTTATGCGCCTATTTAATTTGCTTTTATTGGGTTGTAGCCTTTATTTCACGACGAACTATGCGTTCTCTCAAACAGCCGCACAGGAATCCATTCAATTATTCAGGGGCAAAAATCGTACTAATGGTACGCAATTATGGCAGACCGATAATACGGATAAGGGCACAAGGATTAATGAGTATTTATCGCCTGTACCAAGTGCGAATTCAGCCCCATATCTTTTAGGAACAATTGGCAAATTAGCCTTGTTTTCGGCTTTTAACCCTGAAACGGGGCGTGAATTGTGGCGCACCGATGGTACAAGCCAAGGTACACAATTGGTTAGAGACTTGTGGCAAGGAGCTGAAAGCGCTTTAGAGGATAGTACCCAAACCATTACATTCAATGGGCAATTGTTATTTTGGAGTCATCACTCGCAAGCCTTGAAACTGATGCGCACGGATGGAACTGCAAACGGTACACAAGAGGTTGCTACCTTTCCGGCAGGTGAATTCTATGCAGGTAACGCACTTGAGCCGAGTTTTACCTTATTGGCTAATCAAGTTTATTTCTGGGTCGATGATGGCAAACATGGCTTGGAGTTGTGGCGTAATAATGGCAAAACGACTGAATTGGTGCTGGATGCTACGCAAGAACAGGGCGGCTATGCGTATGCCCCTGCGACATTACAAACGTCTCAAGCACTGTACTTCAGCAGCCCTAAGCAACGCCGTGCTCAGGATAATCATAGCGGTGATGTGCTGTGGCAGGTAACAGATACCAATGTTACGCCTTTACACGAAGTTGCGCCCAACGTTTTTAACAGTTTATTAGCAGTGGATGCGAAGCATTTAATATGGTTACAGCAAGCGAATACTAATGCTGCGCAAGAACTTTGGGTACTTAATTTACAGACGAAACAAGCGCGAAAAGTTTGGGAGTTACCGCAGTCTGAAAAAGCCTTCTTGATTAGTAAAGCGTATTGGTCCAATGGGCAATTATATTGGTGGATGGAAAATGGAAATAATACCGAGTGGTGGCACAGTGATTTAACCGCACAAGGAACGCAGCGTTTATTGCTTGAGCCTTATCAGAATGGTGAATACAAAGGATTCCCGGAATGTTTTAGCCTTAAGCAGCAATTTTATTGCTTTACTAAGGATGGTTCACACCCCTCACAATTATGGCTAACCAATGGCACAAGCCAAAGCACACGCAAGTTATGGCAAGACACAGGGGGAACATCAGGTGATGCTGGCGATGGTTGGTTAGATAAACCTAATAGTTATGTAGCGATTGGTGACTATTGGGTATTTTCCTCATTTTCTAAACGTGGAAAAGAATATTTACAATTGTGGAGTTTATCCACCAAGCAGCCGAATAAAATCGTGGCGTTGGGTGATTTCATCGATCCCTTGTTATTACGGCCGTCTGTTAATAATGGCACAAATTCTCTTCAATTCATTAGTAATAAACAGCGTTGGCAAACCGATGGAACATTAGCGGGAACTAAAACCATAGGCATAGAACCCAGTCGTATGGGTTGTCAGGAAGTGCCTTGCTTCAGCGGCAATGAATTACAAGTGTTAGCGTTTAATACCAAGAAGCCGCAATGGTTGTTGGCTAATCAAGATAGTCAAGCAGGTAAAGAACCTTGGTTGTTGAATGCTAAAACCACTTTTAGTCAGTTACTTAAAGACATTAATCCCTTACCTGCGGATAGTCAGGTGGCCAACGTCAAACAGGTAGGCAAGGAATGGTATTTCATCATGGGTACTAGCCTTTGGTGGAAAACAACACCGAGTGCTAATGCAAAAGTAGTGGAAGGTATACCGACGAATGAAAAAGTAGTTTTTTATGGTAGTCACAATATGACTGTTGCAGATAATGTTTTATATGTCATGACAGAGAAAGAACCGCTAAGTCACAGTTTATGGCGTGTTGAGCAAGGAGTTGCACGACGTTTAACCCCCATGACTAAAGATTCTGGTTGGTTATACCCAGCACAACAAGGTGTTTATCTGGTTGAAAATTCATTCACAAAAGGCGGTTACAACATTCAACATTGGCAGCAGGATCAATTAGTGTCTGAAACGTCTGTAACAGGTCGAAACAGTAAATCCATCATGAACTTAATGGATACATCGCAAGGTTTATTATTGTTATTAAAACAGCCATTTAATCTTAAGGCTAATAATACGCAGGATGCCCAAGAATTATGGTGGCAAGCATCGCTCACAAGTAAACCACAATTACTGACTGCATCATTTAAATCGAGCAATGGGCTTGATCCAGCTTTACTGCAAACGGCTGGTCATTTATACGCTTTGCAAGACTCATCACTGGATGAGAATTATCAGCAAACTTACCAATTAAACTACATCGACTTGAAACAAAAACGCTTAGTGCCTGTGGCTAATATACCTACACTACCCCATCGAACCCGCATTAAAGCCGCACGTCATGGTTTGTATATTTTGACTGGTGATAATGCCTCCCGTTTGTTGTACTTGGCAGACGGACAAACACAACCTTTACTCATCAAACAATTCAGCGAGAAACAAAATGTTGAGTTGGCACAAACTCAAGGGGATGCGCTGTATTTTAATATACAACCTTTCGGGGATTATCAAGAGGAATATAACCATTTGTGGATTACCTACGGCACGGCGCAAAGCACGCGCCTGATTAAGAACAATGTAGCAATGGAATAAAATGACCCCAAGAGTCACAGTGCTAACTTAAGCTGCCGCATTCCATAAACCTAATATGCTGACGATGACTAAGCCGCCGCCGATCCAGCGTTTAAATCCGGCATCGTTATGCATAATGGTATCGTGCGCTTTTAACCCCAAGTAATGCCCAATAGCGGAAACGGGAATTAAGGCGAGGGCAGGGAGGATGTGCAAATTAACCGATAGTGCGATAAACGTTGCCATTTTAATGAGTACGAGTAAAAACCAAAGCACGAATAAGGTGTCGCGTAGTTTTTCCCGACTGACGTGTTGCATATAGACCGCAACCATGAGCGGTGAACCGGTTAGCGATGTGCCTGCAACATAGCCGCCGAACAGGAGTAAGAGTTTATCGACCCACGGGCGGTGGCTATTAATGGCGCGGTTGAGCATCCACATAAAGCCGTAGAATAGCGTCACCGAGTAGATGAAAATGTTCAGCCATAATGTCGGTAAGTTTACCAAACCAAATACGCCGACAATTGCAGGCGGGACAATGTAAATTAAGGAACTGCGTAAATACGCCCAATCCACATTGTACAGCTTTTGGCTTAAGGTTAAGCCGGAAAAAAACAGCAGGTGAATGGCAATAATCGGCAGCCATAATAGCGGGTCATTGTGCAGAAACAGCATTAATGGCAAGCCTAATGCCGCGCCGCCAAAGCCTAAACCCGAACGGACAAAGCCCGCCCATACGAATAACACGCCAACCGCGAGGAGTTGGGCAATACTAAAATCTGGCATGATGCTCCTTCGTTATTTTTCCATCTGGCGTAATCGGTATAGCGTTACGGTAACTGTACCTCAACACGAAGGGATTGTGCTGAGAGATTGTAGAGATTGTTGCATTCGCGCTTGTTTCGGTAAGTAGCCCAGTTGTACCATCCTCACGTCATGGCATCATCTAGTCATGCTTTCAATGTCAAGTGCAGGATAATATGGACATTAATAATCAATTAGTAACAGCACTCAGCCAAGTACAACGCCCCGGTCAGTTTTATGCGACGGGAAAAACCGAATTAGCCTTACCACGGATAACAGTCGATGGGGTGGGAATTTTGGCACTGCCATTTTTGCCACAACAGTTACCCGCATTAGTCGCGGTGGCGGAACAAGCCCCTTACGGACGTGGCACGGAAACCTTGGTGGATACCAATGTGCGCAAAACGTGGCAAATTGCTGCCGATCAGGTGCAGATTACAGGTAAGTATTGGCAGAACACCTTGAATAACATCGTGTCACAAGTAACGGCTGATTTAGGCGTAACGGGTACTGTTGATGCCGATTTATACAAGCTGTTGGTTTACGACGAAGGCAGTTTTTTTGTTAATCACCGCGATACGGAGAAAGCCGAAGGAATGTTCGCCACCTTGATTGTGGCATTACCAGCGTTATACGAAGGTGGGGAATTACGCATCGAACATTTGGGGCAATCGGTTTCCTGCCAATTGCAAACCGATGATCCATCAGAAGTCGCTTTTGCAGCGTTTTATGCCGATTGCATCCACGAAGTCTTGCCCATTACCCAAGGTTGCCGCCTCGTGTTGGTGTATAACTTGTGTTTGAAAGGGCAACAAGTTTTACCGCAACCACCCAATTACCAAACGGCACAGCAACAAACGGCGTGGTTACTGCATCGTTGGGCAACAATGGAGCATACAGGCGAAGAAGACATTCCGCTGAAATTGGTTTACCTATTAGAGCACGCTTATACGCCCGATGGTCTAGCGTTTAACGCGCTGAAAAATGCCGATGCAGCGGTGGCAAATGTCCTAATTTCAGCCGCCGAGCAAGCGGATTGTGAATTGTATTTAGCCTTGGTTTCGGTAGAGGAATCAGGCTGGGCGGAATACAACGGTGATTGGGGCTATTCCCGCCGCAAAAAGTCCTATGCGGATGATGAGGGTGAATATGACGATTTTGAAGTCGGCGAAGTCACGGAAAGTTATCAGTACATTTCGCAGTGGTGTACACCACAAGGTCCTATCAATTTGGCACCGTTGCTATTTGAAGATGAAGAATTATGCCTTGCGGAACGTTTGTACCCACTAAAACCCAATGAACTCCATTTTGAAGAGGCGACAGGTAATGCAGGTGCGTCATTTGAACGCACTTACCACCGTGCAGCCTTGGTACTGTGGCCGCGTGCTTACCGTGCTGATGCGTTAAGTGCGGGTGGATTAAGCATCATGCTGCCGTATCTGCACAATCTAATACGCGTTTGGCAAGCATCAGGAACAAATACGCCGCAATCCGAGCAGTGGCAAGAAGCCTACCATTTTGCCAACGTGATTCTGCGTGATTGGCCTGAACTTTCCCCCACATCTTGTTGGTATGATCACTACATTGCGCCGGTTGAGCCAAATAAAACCAGTGATTTATCCTCATTTTTGGACGCGCTCGTGGACTTACAGGCGATTGACTTAATTCAACAAGCCGTGCAGAAAATCGTTATTACACGCCAGATGTATGTGCTTGCGGATAATCCCAGCTTGGTGCGCAGTTTAACCTTATTACCCCCTAGCACAGCGATTGCGTTAATCAATACGCTTATCGAACAAAACGCACCGAAACATTGGTTAGCCTGTGGTGATTTATTATGTGCAGTTTACTCGCATTATGCCGCATACCAAACGGAAAGCGGTTTTTGGAAAGCCGCCAATGCCTTAGTAACGAGTGTTGGCACAAGTGCTGCAACGGCTATCAATATGGCGTATGCTTCAAGCCCTTTAGCAGAATTAGCACCTAATACTTTGGTCGCAACCATCAGTGGTGTCGCACAAGTTAGTGAGGAGTTAGGTAAACGTTTAGTGGATCGTTTGCTGGCATTACCTGCCTTGTTTGCAATGGATACGGTGCTAATTCCGAGCGTGTTACTTGCCGAAATCACACCCGATTGTCCGCGTGCCGTGGTGAGCTATTTCAATCAAGGTTGTTTGGCATACTTAACCACGCAAATTGCGACTCCACTGCAACCACCTAGCGATTGGGCACGCGCGGCAGATTTTACCTGTGCGGCAAAAGATGCCGATTGCATGGCATTGCAAACCTTTTTGCGTGACCCGCAACAAGCCGTTTGGGAGTTTAAAGCGATTCAAGAACGGCGCACTAAACTGGAAAACATTGCGAATCATGCAAAGATTGATGCCGATTGTGAAACGATTCGACGTGGTAGCCCCCATACCTTGCGCATTACCAAAAACCAAGCAAGTTATTCGCGTAAGGTTGCACAACGCCAATTGGATGAAAAACATTACGCGCAACTAGCGGCATTACAACAACGCCTAGCCGATTAGTCTTGGTATGATAAAGAACGGGGTATGCGGTATTGTCATGCCTCGTTTAGGTTTTACAGTATTGTTGTTTAGGGCTATTGGGTTTATCCGGCAATAGCATGGTAATAACGCCTTGTGCCAACGCGGGTTTTAGGTAGATTTTACGGAAGGATTCGCGGTGTGTTAGTCCTACCCGTTGCATTAATTCTTGTGTGGAATAGTACGTTTGTGCTGCCATGACGTTGAGTAATCGTTGTACTTGCTCATCAGCTTGCGCGGTAACTTGCGCGGTAACTTGCGCGGTAACGAAGCGTTCCAAAGTATCCCGAATCATGCTTAACATGAAGTGGATAAAGGGTGCGCAATCGGTTTGTGCTGTGCTGTCTTGGATCGCTTGGTAATATGCTGCTTGGTGTTGATGCACCAAACTTTCCACGGGCAAGGTGGCAAACAGCGGATGCCAATGCGATAAAATCAATGTTTGCCACAAACGACCCATGCGCCCGTTGCCATCTGCAAATGGGTGAATAAATTCAAACTCAAAGTGAAACACACAACTAGCAACCAAGGGGTGCGTTTTTGTGGTTTGCAACCAGTGGAATAAATCCGCCATTAATCGCGGCACTTGTTTCGCAGGCGGAGCCATGTGCAATACCTGATTGCCCGCAAACACGCCAACTCCGCCAGAACGGTACATACCCGCACTGTCTATCAAACCCAACATTAGGGTTTTATGCGCATTGAGTAAGTCGGATTCGTGGTGTGGCTGCCATTGCGTCATACGCTCGTAAGCATCGAGGGCATTTTTTGCCTCTTGAATTTCACGCGGCGGGGCAATGACCAATTTGCCATCCAACAATGCAGTGATTTGGGCTTCAGTCAACGTGTTACCTTCAATTGCCAACGATCCCGTAACGGTACGAATGCGATTAATGCGCCGCAACCGCAGTTCCCTTTCAGCATCATACCAAGAGTGTAACTGTCCTAAACGTTCACTGACTGCTGCGACCAATGTCAGTACATCATTGTTAATGCTAAATGGCGGTTGATAGGGCATGGGCTATTTTGGATCGTTAGACGTTAGAAAAGACAATGGCGACTATACCGCAGTTTTGACCCCTGAGCACGGTAAGGGGTTTTTTCCTGAAGTAGGCTGTATACAATACGGCGTAATGATGGCGGTCAACGCCTGCGAAGAATAAAACAAGGATTCCCATGAACTACGAAGGCATCGAAACCCTCCCGCTACAGGAATACACCGAGAAGGCTTATCTGGATTATTCCATGTACGTCATTTTGGATCGTGCGTTGCCGCACCTTGGCGACGGTTTGAAACCCGTGCAGCGGCGCATTGTGTACGCCATGTCGGAACTGGGTTTGACTGCTGTTTCCAAGCACAAAAAATC
This sequence comes from Pseudomonadota bacterium, assembly GCA_039797295.1. GTDB lineage: Bacteria > Pseudomonadota > Gammaproteobacteria > Thiotrichales > Thiotrichaceae > Thiothrix. The sequence continues at coordinate 57,050 of JBDKID010000019.1, forward strand.
GGCGCGTACCGTGGGCGATGTGCTGGGTAAATTCCATCCACACGGTGATTCGGCGTGTTATGAGGCGATGGTGCTAATGGCACAGCCGTTTTCTTACCATTACCCGTTGGTGGATGGGCAAGGTAACTGGGGTTCGCAGGATGACCCGAAATCTTTCGCCGCCATGCGTTACACCGAATCGCGTTTAACCGCTTACGCCAAAGTCTTGCTGCAAGAATTGGGGCAAGGCACGGTGGCTTGGCAGGCGAATTTCGATGGTACGTTGGAAGAACCCGTGGTATTGCCAGCACGCTTGCCGAATGTATTGCTTAATGGCGCGACGGGTATTGCGGTGGGCATGGCGACGGATATTCCACCGCACAACCTGCGTGAAGTGGTGGCAGCGTGTTTGCATTTGCTGGATCACCCCGACGCAACCGTGGCGGAATTGTGCCAATTTATTCCCGCGCCGGATTTGCCCACCGAAGCCGAAATCATTACCCCCGCTGCGGATTTCGTCAGTTTGTACGAAAAAGGCAATGGCACGTTCCGAATGCGTGCGCGTTACGAACTCGAAGAAGGCGACATTGTGATTACCGCTTTGCCGTATCAGGTGTCAGGCAGCAAGATTTTGGAGCAAATTGCCGCGCAAATGCAGGCGAAAAAACTGCCATTGGTGGAAGATTTACGCGACGAATCTGACCACGAACAGCCGGTGCGTTTGGTGATCGTGCCGCGCTCGAACCGCGTGGATGTGGAAATGCTGATGTCGCATTTATTCGCCAGCACCGATTTAGAACGCAGTTACCGCGTGAACATGAACATGATCGGGCTGAATGGTCGCCCGCAAGTCAAAGATTTACGCCACATTTTGACGGAATGGCTGACGTTCCGCCGCCAAACCGTGACGCGCCGTTTGCAATGGCGGCTGGATAAAGTCGAAAAACGCCTGCATTTGTTGGCAGGTTTGCTCACCGCTTACCTGAATTTGGATGAAGTGATTCACCTAATTCGCAGCGAAGACCACCCGAAAAAAGTGTTAATGAAACGTTTCGCGCTGTCAGAAGTGCAAACCGATTACATCCTCGATACCAAATTGCGCCAACTGGCGCGGTTGGAAGAAATGAAATTGCGCGGTGAACAAGCCGAATTACTGAAAGAACAAGCCGAATTGCTGGGTTTGTTGGGTTCGGATACCAAACTTACCAGTTTGATTCGTAAAGAGCTGAAAGAAGATGTGAAGTTGTACGGCGATGCCCGTCGTTCACCATTGGTGGTGCGCAAAGCCGCGCAAATATTGGATGAAACCGCCATGATCCCCGCCGAACCGATTACCGTGGTGGTGTCGAAAATGGGGTGGATTCGTGCAGCAAAAGGGCATGACATTGACCCCGCGTCATTGAATTACAAACAAGGCGATGCGTTTTTGGACATGGCGCGTGGGCGTTCCAACCAACAAGTGGTGTTGCTGGATTCGTCGGGGCGTACTTATTCCTTAGCGGCGAATACTCTGCCTTCAGCACGCGGACAAGGCGAACCACTTACCGGAAAACTTTCACCGCCAGCGGGGGCGCAATTCCTCTACACCTTAATGGGGCGTGATAGCGAGCAATATTTATTGTATAGCACGGAAGGTTACGGCTTTTTGTGTTCCTTCGCGGACATGCAAAGCCGCAACAAATCGGGCAAAGTAACCATCACCGCAGGCGATGGCATGACGATTCCGCGCCCATTATTGGTGAGTAATCTTGAAACCGATGCTTTGGCACTGGTGTCGTCCACGGGGTATTTATTGGTGATCGGTTTGCAAGATTTACCGGTCTTGAATAAAGGTAAGGGTAATAAGCTGATTAGCTTGAAGAAAGGCGGTTTAGGCATTGCCGATGAAACGCTGGTGCAGGTCGCCATTTTGTCACAAGGGCAAAGTTTGGCAGTCGTGGCGGGGAAAAAGTCCAAGGTCTTTAAATGGGCAGAGTTGGAGTTGTATCGCGGCGAACGCGCAAAGCGTGGCGTGTTGTTACCCAAAGGTTTTCAGCAAGTAACGGAATTGGCTACTGGTCTGGATATTGGGCGTTATTAGTAGGGAATACTTGCAACGTGTGCGTGCTATCCTCATATTTCCCACATAGCAATGAATCGTTCTAAAGAGGTTTTCAGAACATGATGCGAATTATTCTGTTGGCACTGACTAACTTTGCGGTTATGGCAGTGTTGTTTGTCACCATGAATATTCTTGGGCGTTTGTTTGGCTTTAACATGAGTGCTGGCAGCATGGGCGGCATTCTGGTCATGGCTATCATCTTCGGTTTTGGTGGCTCATTCGTCAGTTTGCTGATGTCCAAATGGATGGCAAAACGCAGCATGGGCGTGCAAATCATCGAACAACCACAAACAGCACAAGAACGCTGGTTGGTGGAAACCGTGCGCCGCCAAGCGGAAAAGTCCGGTATTGGCATGCCAGAAGTGGGTATTTTCTATTCGTCAGAACCCAATGCTTTTGCAACGGGTGCGAATCGTAATAGCGCGTTAGTTGCCGTCAGCCAAGGTTTGCTTGAAACCATGACAGCGGATGAAGTCGAAGCCGTTTTAGGACATGAAATCGGTCACGTTGCTAATGGTGACATGGTGACACAGACCTTATTGCAAGGGGTTCTGAATACCTTTGTGATTATCTTTGCACGTCTGATCGGCATGGTGGTAGATAATTTCTTTCGCAGCAGTGATAACGAAAACAGTGGTACAGGTTGGGGTTATTTTGTTGGTTCTTTCATTGCCGAGATCTTCTTGGGCTTTGCAGCCACTGCGATTGTGATGTGGTTCTCCCGTTACCGTGAATTCAAAGCGGATATTGCGGGGGCGGATTTAGCGGGTCGTCAGAAAATGATCAATGCATTACGCCGCTTGCAAGGTGCTCATGCTGTGCATGATTTGCCCGGTGAAATGGCAGCGTTTGGCATCGCGGGTGGTTTAGGTGGCGGTCTAAAAAAAATCTTTATGACTCACCCGCCGTTGGAAGAACGCATTGCCGCACTGGAAAACGCTCGCTAAACCCTTATAATCCCCGTTTCAATGATGCAAACTATCTAGAAACGGGGATTTTTCCGTGTATAAGCTGCTACGCGATCTGTTATTCCTTCTTCCTGCTGAACAATCACACCATCTCGCGCTCGACTCCCTCAAAATACTGGGTAAGACTGGTTTATTGGGTAAATCTAAAGCATTGCCGGGCAAAACTGTGCGGGTCATGGGTTTGGATTTCCCGAATCCTATCGGCTTAGCGGCTGGATTGGATAAAAATGGTGAATATATCGACGCATTGGCCGCACTGGGTTTCGGCTTTGTCGAAATCGGTACGGTAACGCCGCGCCCACAACCGGGTAATCCGCAACCACGTTTATTCCGCTTGCCAGAAGCACAAGCCATTATCAACCGCATGGGGTTCAATAATCACGGCATTGATTATTTGATTGATAATGTGTGTAACGCGGCTTACGAAGGCATTTTAGGGATCAATATTGGTAAGAATTTCGACACGCCAGTGGAAAAGGCTGTTGATGATTATTTGATTGGTCTGCAAAAAGCCTATCCTCATGCGCACTACATCACGGTGAATATTTCTTCTCCAAACACGCCGGGCTTGCGCAAGCTACAATACGGTGATGACCTGAAAAATTTGCTCAACACCTTGCGTGAAGAGCAAGCCAAGTTGGCACAAGCACACGGGCGTTACGTGCCGGTTGCCATCAAAGTTGCACCTGATTTAAGCGAGGCGGAAATCCGCGACATGGCTGCGGTGTTTTCCAGCGTGCAAATCGATGCTTTGATTGCGACCAATACCACTTTGGATAAATCAGCCGTGCAAGGCTTGCGCCACGCGGATGAACAAGGTGGTTTGAGCGGGATGCCATTGACCCAACATTCGACAGAAGTGATTCGCCAATTCCGTGCCGATATGGATCGAAATATCCCCATCATCGGTGTGGGCGGTGTGATGTCGGGTGAAGCAGCACAAGCCAAGTTAGCGGCGGGTGCGAGTTTGGTACAGGTCTATACTGGCTTTATTTACGAAGGGCCAGAACTCATTAAACAGTGTATTCAAGCGACCAAGGAGTAACACAATGGGGATTACGGCTGAACACGCGAACGAAGTCATGGCAGAGGCTGATGCGCTTTATTCTGCTGCGGACATTGCTTGGGGACTGGATGCGATGGCAGCCGCGATTACGAATGCATTAAGCGATAAAAATCCGCTGGTGCTGTGTGTCATGAATGGCGGGGTAATGGTTACGGGGCATTTGTTACCGCGCCTGAATTTTCCATTGGAACAGGATTACCTGCACGCCACCCGTTACCGTGGCAAAACCACGGGCGAAAAAAGCATTACGTGGTTACACAAGCCGGATACCTCACTCAAAGGACGGCACGTTTTGTTAGTGGACGATATTCTCGACGAAGGTTACACCTTGCGCGAGATTGTGCGTTGGTGTGAAGCACAAGATGCAGTGGGCGTTTATGTCGCTGCCTTGACCGAAAAAATTCACGACCGCCGCGTGGAAGGCATACAATGCGACTTCCCCGCCTTACCACTGCCAGACCGTTATGTGTTCGGCTTTGGTATGGATTACAAAGAATATTGGCGCAATGCTAATGGCATTTATGCAGTAAAAGGAATGTGAGATGACAATAGAGTTTGCCGTGATTGGCGGTACTGGGATGACCGACATTGAAGGTTTGGAAGTGACGCACCGTGAAGTGGTGCATACCCCTTATGGCGAGCCTTCCGGCCCCATTACTCACGGTAAGATTGGTGGTAAAAATATTGCGTTCTTGGCGCGTCATGGTTACACCCATACGATTCCCCCGCACAAGATCAATTACCGCGCAAATATGTGGGCATTGCACAGCTTAGGCGTGGAAAAAGTGGTGGCGATTGCCGCCGTTGGTGGCATTACCGCCGATATGCAACCGACCAAATTGGTGATTCCCGATCAAATCGTCGATTACACCTATGGTCGAGCGCACACGTTCTACGAAGAAGGTTTGACCCACGTCACCCACATTGATTTTTCATGGCCGTATTGCCCAGAAATGCGTCAAGCCCTACTGAATGCGGCGCAATGCGCAGGCATTGAAGTCGTACCTTACGGCACGTATGCCGCCACACAAGGTCCACGCTTGGAAACGGCTGCCGAAATCCGCAAGTTAGAGCGTGATGGTTGCGATTTGGTGGGCATGACTGCCATGCCAGAAGCGTCTTTAGCGCGTGAATTGGGTTTGCGTTACGCCAGTTGCGCAGTGGTAGCGAACTGGGGTGCGGGCAAATGCGATGAAGAAATCAGCATGGATGAAATCCGCGATAACTTACTGGTGGGTATGGCGAACGCGCGGGCTTTGCTGCGTGGTTTAGTTTGCTAAGCCTGTGCTAATCACTGCATCCAACTAGCGCGATATGCAACATCAACAGCCTCCCTTGCATTTGCAAGCGGAGGCATCCCGCCTCCTAGCCATTTTCTTGTGTGTCATCCACGCGCTTGCTGGATTAGTAGTCTTGTTCATGCCGCATTGGGTATGGTGGGCTAAACTAGCGGTGTGGGGATTAATCGCCAATTCTGGGTTTTACTATTGGCGATTACACATTCGGCGTTCACAAGCACGCAGTGTGCAAGCAGCGGTGTTTTACGCGGTGGATAACTGGCGAATTCACACGCCACGGGGTAGTTATTTCGCTACCTTGCTCGACAGCAGTTTTGTGCATCCGTGGTTGTGTGTGTTGAATTTACAAGCCGATGGTACAGCAACAACACGGCAGTGGTGGCAAAGACAACGCATCTATACGTTGATTTTGCTACCCGATAGTTTGCCGCAAGAAGTTTTACGGCAACTACGAGTGCGTTTGAAGTTTGCTTAATTAAAATAAAAGCATGATCGGCATTTCCCCACGGAACTATTGATTGATCAGTTGGTCAATAATAGTACTATCGTTTATTGCTGCACCTATAACTACTTAAAAAATAAAAATTTTAAACAGCCATCCAAGGGGAGGTTTGCTATGTTTTACAAAAAAGCATGTCCGATTTGCAATCATGCCAATCGTGTTAGCCATTTTCGTTCTAAATTTTCCATGACCTGCGAGCATTGTGGCTCAACACTACGTGTGGATGGCGGTGGTTTTGTGAATTTTTGGATTGAAACCCTTACTTTCATTCCGCTTTATCTATTGATTGCCAGTAGTTTGAATGCAATTGGTAACGTCTTACACATGCAATTCTCGGAAGTTTATCGTTTATCACTAGGGCTGTTTGCGGCATGGGTATTACATGGTTTCATGTTCCCGTATTTGTCGCGTGTAAAAGTGCAAAGTCATCCAGCTATGTGGCGTTTATTTTGAACATGGGATTTGATCCGCGTCATTACCAATTAATGGTACAAGCCAGTTTATTGACGTGGGGCATTAGCGTGTTGGCATTTCCCATCACGCTTTGGCAAGTCGGGGGCGTACTCGTGGCTGCCTTAGCCACGCAATGGCTGTGTTGTCGCGCGTTGCAATTGCCTGTGGTGTGGTTAAGCACGCTCAATACCAGCATGTCGGTGCTATTGCTGCTTCATGCGCAAAGTGTGGCGTGGTTGGCGGCGGCGGCGGCGTTGAGCATTGCGAGTAAATTCGTTTTGCGTTTGGGTAATCGCCACATTTTTAACCCCTCCAATTTTGGCATTGTTGTGACTTTGCTGATGACCTCGGAAGTCTGGGCTGCTCCGGGGCAATGGGGGCATGGTTTGTGGCTATTTCTGTTGCTTGCGGGCAGTGGTTTAGCCGTGTGGGTGGGGTGGCGCACCCTGTTGACGACGCTGAGTTTCATTGTCGCTTATATCAGTCTGGTGTTTTTGAAAGCGTGGTGGTTGGGTGATCCGTGGGCGATTCCCTTGCATCAATTGCAAAATGGTTCGTTATTGCTGTTTAGCTTTTTCATGTTGTCCGACCCGAAAACCACGCCCGCGCATCCCATTGGCAAAATGATTTTTGGGGTAAGCGTGGCAATGTTAGCGGCTTGGTTGCAATTTCGTGCGTATTTACCCAATGCGTTTTTGTATGCCTTGCTGATCCTTTCGCCTGTGGTGTTTGTATTGAATCGTTGGTTGAATTACCCTAGCTTTGAGTGGTCAAAGTCCATAACAAAACAAGAGGAAACTGCATGAACACGTCTTTGAAAATGCCCCTGAGAAAAGTGTTTACCGTCACTGCTATCATTGCCAGCTTATTGCCCACCCAAGCTTTGCCATTTTGCGGTTTTTACGTTGCCAAAGCCGATACCGGATTATTTAACGAATCGTCGCAAGTGGTTTATGCCCGCGATGGCGACCGCAGCATTGTCACAATGGGCAGCGATTTTAAAGGTGATGTTAAAGAATTCGCGATGGTCATTCCTGTGCCTGTTGTGGTGCAAAAAGAACAAGTCAAATTGGTGAATAACAGCACGATTAAGCATTTGGATGCTTACACCGCGCCGCGTTTGGTGGAATATTACGACGAAGACCCGTGCATGATGATGGAAGATCGAGCAATGGCTGCACCAGCCGCTGCACCGATGCCCGCGCCGATGATGAAATCCCGCGCACAAGAATTAGGTGTGAAAATCGAAGCGCAATACACGCTGGGTGAATACGACATTATGGTATTGTCGGGCAAAGAAAGCGGTGGTTTAATTACGTGGCTCACCGAAAACGGTTATAAAATCCCCAAAGGGGCAGAACCCGTGGTGGGTAGCTATTTAAAACAGAACATGAAGTTTTTTATTGCCAAGGTGAATTTAAAAGAATATTCCAAAACTGGTTTTACGCAATTACGCCCCATTCAAGTGAATTACCGTGAAAAGCGTTTTATGTTACCGATTCGTTTAGGTACAGTGAATGCTACGGGTAAACAAGATTTATTTGTGTATGCATTAACTCGCGATGGACGGGTGGAAACCACGAATTACCGCACCGTTAAATTACCCAGTGATTTAACCATTCCCGAATACATTAAAGATCAAAAGCAATTCCCGCAGTTTTATCGCGATATGTTCCGTAATCAAGTGGAAAAAGAAGGCGGCGTGGTATTCCTTGAATACGCTTGGAACATGAATTGGTGTGACCCCTGTGCGGCTGAACCCATGTCGAATCAGGAATTGCAGGAGTTAGGGGCGTTTTGGGTTAAACCGCAGACCGATAGTTATAATAGTGGCGCGGCAGAAGCTTATGTCACGCGCTTGCATGTGCGTTATGATCGTGAAACATTCCCCGAAGATTTAATGTTCCAAACCACGGGTAATACGGAAAACTTCCAAGGGCGTTATATCATTCGTCATCCGTGGCAAGGCGAAGCACGATGCGCGGCGGCGACCAATTACCTGACACGTGTATTGCCTAAACAGCAAGACGAAGCGGCACAGAACTTGGCAAAAATAACGGGTTGGAAAATTGATGAAATTCGCAAGCAATTGCCGAAATTAAAAATACCCGCGAGCAATGATTGGGGTAACTGATTGTTGAAAAACCGCTGGGTATGAATACAGAACCCTCCGGCGCAGGAGGGTTCAAATCTAGGGATCGCGAATTTTTATTCATGGACTTGGGGACTTTCGGGCTTAACTTGCCAATCGTCCTAGTTGGCAAGGTCTGTGAACACGTTTGAGCGAATGTGTGCAAAGGTTGAGTGACTTTTCGCGCAAAACTTAATGGTGTTAACGCGCCATTAGCCGTATGGTTGACAACTTGCGCTAACTTTTTTCTCATCAACTTTCATTAGATTGACGATGCTATGCAGACACTTGATGCCCAAACCGTTCCGCTGGTAGGAACAAACCTCATCGAAGCCAGTGCCGGAACAGGCAAAACATGGACAATTTCATGGCTTTACCTGCGATTAATTGCGGTGGAAGGGCTGAAAGTCGATCAAGTTTTGGTGGTAACGTACACCGAAGCGGCGACAGCAGAATTGCGTGACCGGATTCGCAAACGCCTTGCTGAAGCTTTGGCGGTATTGGAAGGGCGTTCGCGGGTGGGTGATTACCAAGCGTTGCTTAGCGAAGTCCCATTAATGCAAGCCTGCGAGCGTTTGCAATTGGCATTGGTGAGTTTTGATGAGGCAGCAGTATTCACTATTCATGGCTTTTGTAAACGAATGCTCACGGATAATGCGTTTGAAGCGCGTTTGCCTTTTCAACAAGAATTATTAGCAAATGAAGATGCGTTATTAACGGAATTAACTGATCAGTTTTGGTATCAGCATTTTCTGCAACCCGATGCGCTACACCTTGCTTTATTGCAGCAGTATGCTTTAACTCCTGATAAGTTATTGCAGAATGTTAAAAAGTTTATTGGTAAAGCTTATTTACAAGAGGCGGAAAGCTTAAAATGTGTGAGTAATTATGAAAGTAAATATCAGCAATTCACACAGGCAATGGCAGAATGTCAAGCAAGCTGGAAAAGTGCGCAAACGGACGTGGTGGTAGCTTTACACAACGGTTTATTGAAAGCTCAGGTTTATAGCAAAAAGCATGTGCCGAATTGGGTTGGTAAGTTATCGCAAGCATTGAGTGATAGAAATTTATTTTCCGATAATCTGGATGCTGTAAAACGTTTTTCGCGCGAGGAGTTATTAAAAGCTGCTAAGGACGGTAAGACTATTCCGCAGCATCCGTTTTTTACATTGGTGGATCAACTGATTGCAGCTCATGAAGCATTGGTGGTTTGCCAATTAGGTGGTTTGGAACAAGTTAGATTGCAGTTATTGCGTTATTTGCGCCGTGAATTACCCAAGCGTAAGCAGCAATTAGGCGTTTTAACCTTCGATGATTTACTATCGCATTTGCAAGCGGCATTACGCACTCATCCACTGTTAGCACAACGTTTAGCGGATCAATACCAAGCGGCATTGATTGATGAGTTTCAGGATACTGACCCGATTCAATACGACATCTTTGCGCACATTTATCGTGGTAATCCGCAAGCGCGAGTGTTTTTCGTGGGCGACCCGAAACAAGCGATTTACGGTTTTCGCGGCGCGGATATTTACACCTATTTAAAAGCGGCAAAAGAAACCGCGACCTTAGGTAGTCAATACACGCTGGAAAAAAATTTCCGTTCGCATTCTGCATTATTAACCGCGCTGAATCATTTATTTAAACAGTCACGCAATCCATTTTTGAGTGAAATTGCGTACACGGCGGTGGAAGCGGGGCAGGATCAAGCGACTTTGCAAACTAACGATGCGCGTAAAGCCATTCGCTGGTGGGATTGGGATCGTCTTGAACACCATCCGGCTTCGTTGATTGAAGATAACCTTGCCAGTGCCGTGGCGGACGACATTGCTACCTTGTTAAATGATGCGCAGCAAGGTTTGGCAACGATTGGCGCACGCGCGGTGGAAAGTCGTGACATTGCGGTATTGGTGCGCACGGGTAAACAAGGCGATAAGATCAAACAAGCTTTGCTCGAACGCGGTATTGCCAGTGTGCAAAAGACACGCGAAAGCATTTTCTGTACCCGTGAAGCACATGAATTGCGCACTTTATTGCGGGCGGTGGCTGAACCGGGCAATGAGGCGGCTTTGCGCCAAGCCTTGGTCACGGAATTATTAGGCTACAATGCGGCACAATTATTGGCGTTGGATGAGGATACTCACGCGCTGGAAACGGAATTGGAAGCGTTTCATCAGTGGCATCAGTTGTGGCACGTGCAAGGTTTCATGCCGATGTTCCGCCATTTTATGCAGCAACGGCGACGTTATGCACATTTGTTAGCCTTGGCGGATGGCGAACGGCGTTTGACCAATTTCCTGCATTTAGCCGAATTAATCCACACCGAAAGCCGTTTGCAAGGGCATGGAATGCACGCGCTGATTCGTTGGTTGCAACAACGCGCGGATGCGGCAGCAGATGATGAAACGCATCAATTACGCCTCGAAAGCGATGAAAATCTGGTACAAATTGTCACCATTCATAAGAGTAAGGGCTTGGAGTACGGCATTGTGTATTGCCCGTATTTGTGGAATGAAAGCATTCGTACCGATACGTGGTTCAGCAGCTATGACGACAGCAAGGGCGATTCGTATTTACAAGCCACGCAATTAGCCGATGATGCGGAACTGGCACGTTATCGACAGGCGGCGAAAGCGGAAAACTTACGCTTGTTGTACGTCGCGCTGACACGGGCGAAATACCATTGCACGATTGCCTTGGTGTCGGGGCGTATTGATCGGTTCGATTATTATTCGGCATTGGGCTGGTTGTTGTTTGGTGAATTGCCGCAACACGCGGGCATTCTGGGGCAGTTGTTGAAAGATGGAATGCAGGTAGAAACCCGTCAAACCTTGATGCAGGAACACATGCAAGGTTTGGTGGAAGCTTCCGCGCAAACCATGAGCTACGAGTCGCTACCAATGTGGGCAGAACCGGTGCGTTATCAACCGACACTGCACCAACAAGCTTGGCAAGTGCGGCAATATCAGCACCGTTTGCCATTCGTACCCAAAGTCGGCAGTTTCAGCGGGTTAACGTCCGGTAAGGATGATGAAAAGCCCGACTACGACGTTTTGGTGTTGAGCACGCCGACGACGGTCTTGCCAGCACCGCAACGTGAAGCCTTTCCGCGTGGCACGCAAGCGGGGAGTTGTTTGCACAAAATGCTCGAAGACCTCGACTTTACCCAAAGCGTTACCGCACAAAGCGAAACAGTGTTATTGCCTGCTTTGCAACGCCACGGTTTAGCCGCGCAATGGTTGAATGCTGCCGAAACCTTAATCAGTAACACCTTGCAAACGCCATTATTGGCGGATGGTTTGCGTTTGGCGGATTTGCCGAAAGCGCAGCGTTTGGATGAATTGGAATTCTTCTTTCCTGTGCAGCAACTTGCGTTAAAACCGCTGCAACACTTGCTGCATCAACACTTGCCAGCGCAATGGCAAGCGATTCACGCCGCGATTGATAAGCTGAAATTCAATACCTTAACCGGTTACATGAAAGGCTTCGTTGACCTGATTTTCGAGCATGAGGGGCGGTATTACATTGTCGATTACAAATCCAATGCGTTGGGTGAAACGCTCGCCGATTACACCGCGCCAGCCATGCAACAAGCGATGGCGGATCATCATTATTACCTGCAATACCTGATTTATTGCCTCGCTTTGCACCGTTATTTGCGCCAACGCCTTGCTGATTATGCGTGGGAAACGCACAGTGGTGGCGTGCTGTATTTGTTTTTGCGGGGTATGACACCGACGCAAGTGGCATCGGGGGCATTTTGCCATCAGCCGAATGTGCAACTGATCAGCGCGTTGGACACGCTCATGCAGTAATGTGTATAGAGAAAGCGACTTTGCATTGTGCAATCTACTTATGTTGGACGTTTTCGGTTAATATCTGCACGGCATTTTATCGTTAGGGAAATCTATCAGCACATGGCAATCACGAATATCTGTACTTGTCCGCATTGTTTGTCAGCGGCACGGCGTGTCCGCCTCGGTTTTTGGAGGCGTTTGTTTTCAGGTGGTAAGTCGTATTACCTTTGCTACAATTGCGGGCAGCGTTTTTGGACAAAAGGCTAGCGATGCTCATGCGCTAATGAGAACTTTATGTGATAAAACAACACAATAGAAGGCGAAGTTCTTGTCATAACTAGGAAGCAGCTTATGTCGCACCGTCGTTATTTGTGGGTGTTAATGGCATTGTTTACCTGCCTTGCCATTCTTGTAGCAATCAATCCGTTGTACCCGCACGATTGGTTGCTAGAAAACGTTTTAACAGTAGTGGCGGTGTTGTTACTGGTTGGTACGAGCAAAGTCTTCCCGTTGTCGCGTTTATCTTACACACTGATCTTTATCTTTTTGTGCTTGCACGAAATCGGCTCGCATTACACCTATGCCGAAGTGCCGTATGACCGTTGGTGGCAAACGGCGTTTGGCTACTCTTTAAACGAAGCGTTGGGATTTCAGCGCAATAACTACGATCGTTTGGTGCATTTTCTTTACGGCTTGTTGTTAGCGTATCCGCTCCGCGAACTGTTTATTCGCGTGGCGGACGTGAAAGGCTTTTGGAGCTATTTCCTACCATTGGATTTAATCATGTCCACCGCCATGCTCTATGAACTGATCGAATGGGCAGCAGCGGAACAATTTGGTGGTGATCTCGGCGTGGCGTATTTGGGCATACAAGGCGATGAATGGGACGCACACAAAGACATGGCACTTGCTAGCCTTGGTGCATTCATCGCCGTGTGCGTGATCGCAGCGTTGAACGTGTGGTTGCAACGTGATTTCGCGAGCGAATGGCATGACAGTCTGCGCATTAAACATCAGCAGCCGTTGGGTGAAGACGAAATTTGCCGATTATTAGATAAGAACACCTGATGAATGGTGTGATTTTACAAAGTAACTTTTGTTAATAGATGTAATAAATACAATTAGATAATGTATCTTTAAATTCACTCCTATACTAGACGGTGGCACTCGCCAAAATATAAATCTAGGAATCACAAAAAAGGAGTTTATTTTATGGGCGCAGAAGTCATGCAATTACTCATCATGCTCGGCATTGGTGCAGTCGCAGGCTGGTTAGCAGGCATTATCATGAAAGGCGCGGGTTTCGGCCTGATTGGCAATATCATTGTGGGTATCGTTGGTTCAGTCATTGGCACATTTGTCGGTGGTATGTTGTCGCCTGCCTTGGGTCTGAATATCGGCGGTATTGCGGGTACATTGATCTGGGCAGTGATTGGCGCGGTTATCCTGCTGTTTATCATTGGTTTGTTCAAACGCGCAGCTTAAAAAATTATCCCCTTCACACCACAATAACCCAAAGCAGATGCGGTTCATGCCACATCTGCTTTTTTGCCTAAACGTTAAAAACACGACAAATCGCAGGGTGAAGCACAACTTGGAATGTCGCAGGCATTGCTACCCAACTCGCAAACGGCTTCCGTGCCGCAATCGCCGCCACAATCAACACAGTTATCGCGTTTGCGCCGTTGCCGTGAATAATCCGATGCGGCACGACAATCCGCAAAGCGTTCACGAATTCGCGGCCATCCAGTCCACAAACCATCCTCCGCAATAATCATTTTGACGGCATGTGAACACGAATCGCTGTTATACAAAGTCGCATACGCACAGCGATAACCTTTGTACGGTGAAATAAAACGTTGGTAAAAACCGATCAGGGTAATCGCTGGGTGGGTCATTTATTACCCGCAGCCTGATAAGCAATGGCGACTTGTTGATAAAGCGTGTCGGAGATTCTAAAGCCGTTACTCATTGCTTGATCCTGTTTGATAATATCGGTCGAACCGACGGACAACTCATGCAATACCGCCTGTGGAATCAAGATGGTTTCAAATACAGCACACAGCAAATTGAGCGATTGTAAACCTTCCAGCACAATCAAACTGGTCGTATCACTAACAATGACTTTCATGCTGTCAGTATCTTCTCAATTGCCGCTAAATCTTCAGCAAAATCATAATCCGCGACTGGAATACCCAATAAACCCAACAGTTTAATGGTTTCGTGCTGATTTTTACCGAGAGCTTTGCTGAGTTGCCCCAAACTCAAATCCCCACTTTGGAAACCTTTGATAGCAAACCACGGCAGTAAACCTTGCTCCATAATGCCTTTCGCAAACGGTAGCGCAAGACCCAGCGGCTGACCGTGTTTGGTGATCAACAGGTAGTCGTTATCCTGAAAAGCTTTGGTCAGCTTGCCGGGGTTGGTTTGGAGTTCTTTGATGCCGATGACTTGCATGAGTTGTACTGCTTTTAGGGTGTACATTTATGTTAGGGGTTTTTAGTGTGAACATTCAAGGTGGTGGCTTTCAGGATATTCTGTATGACCCAGAACGTGTCATGATGGTTCGGATTGCGGATTTATAGGCATAAGTAGCTACCCAAAAGTTATCGTGTATTTATTCCCGAATTCGACCAGTATAGCCAATACCTGTTCCTTCATGTCTTTGTAGCTTTTGTACGCATCC
>JBDKID010000020.1:0-69621 GCA_039797295.1 Pseudomonadota bacterium
TTTTTCGACCACTTCGTCGATGCCGCCGACCATGTAGAACGCTTGTTCTGGCAGATGGTCGTATTCACCGTTCAGGATTGCTTTAAAGCTGCTCAGTGTGTCTTTCAGCGTTACGTATTTGCCCGGTGAACCGGTGAACACTTCCGCTACGAAGAACGGTTGAGACAGGAAGCGTTGAATACGACGTGCACGACCAACGACTTGTTTGTCGTCGTCAGACAGTTCGTCCATACCCAAAATCGCGATGATGTCTTTCAGTTCTTTGTAACGTTGCAGGATGCCTTGAACACCACGCGCAATGCCGTAGTGTTCCACGCCAACGACCAGAGGGTCGAGCTGACGAGAAGTGGAATCCAACGGGTCAACCGCAGGGTAGATACCCAATTCAGCGATGTTACGCGACAATACCAGTGTCGCATCCAAGTGAGCGAATGTTGTTGCTGGGGATGGGTCAGTTAAGTCATCCGCAGGAACGTAAACCGCTTGGAAGGAAGTGATCGAGCCAGTTTTGGTGGATGTGATACGCTCTTGCAGTGCGCCCATTTCTTCCGCCAATGTTGGCTGATAACCTACCGCAGATGGCATACGACCCAACAGCGCAGATACTTCTGTACCCGCCAGTGTGTAACGGTAGATGTTGTCAACGAACATCAGAACGTCACGACCTTCGTCACGGAAGTATTCCGCCATCGTCAAACCAGTCAACGCTACGCGCAAACGGTTGCCAGGTGGTTCATTCATCTGACCGTAAACCAGTGCTACTTTGTCGATAACGCCACCATCTGTCATTTCATGATAGAAGTCGTTACCTTCACGAGTACGTTCACCAACGCCCGCGAATACTGACAAACCGCTGTGTTGTTTAGCGATGTTGTTGATCAGTTCCATCAGCGTTACGGTTTTACCTACACCCGCACCACCGAACAGACCGATTTTACCACCTTTAGCGATAGGCATGATCAGGTCGATAACCTTGATGCCAGTCTCTAAGATGTCGATACCAGATGACAATTCATCATACGCTGGTGGCGCACGGTGAATTGGCATTTTGATTTCGCAAGCCACAGGGCCTGCGTTGTCAACCGGTTCGCCCAGAACGTTCATTACACGTCCTAATGTACCAGGACCTACAGGCACAGAAATTGGCGCACCTGTGTTCACTGCTTGCATACCGCGCTTCAGGCCATCAGATGCCCCCATCGCGATAGCGCGTACAATGCCGTCACCCAACTGCTGCTGGACTTCCAAAGTCAAACCTTGGTCGGCTACTGTTAACGCATCGTAGACTGCCGGAACGTTAGCGCGTGGGAATTCCACGTCGACAACCGCGCCGATAACTTGAACGATGTTTCCAGTACTCATTATTCAGTACCTCACTAAAATTTAAAATCCGTAACAGCCTTAGACAGCCGCAGCACCTGCAACGATCTCGGAAATTTCCTGAGTAATAGCCGCTTGACGCGCTTTGTTGTAGATCAGCTTCAAATCGCTAATCATTTTACCCGCGTTGTCGGACGCGCTTTTCATAGCAACCATCCGCGCTGCCATTTCACAAGCAACGTTTTCCACCGCGCCTTGGTAAACTAGCGATTCAATGTACCGCTGCATCAAAGCATCAATTACGTCTTTCGATTCAGGTTCGTAGAGATAGTCCCAATGGTGCTTGATTGAATCCACAGCAGAAGCAACCACCGGGATGAGCTGTGTCACCTGTGCGCGTTGCGTCATGCTGTTGACGAATTCATTCTCGACCAAGAAAAGGCGATCAATTCGGCCTTCTTCGTAAGCATCCAGCATCACCTTTACCGTGCCGATCATATCCGCCACTTTTGGGGCATCGCCCATGTGGGTTTTCTGAGCGACAATCCCGTAACGACGAAACGATGCAGCCGCTTTAGCACCAAAAACACAGATGTCGACTTCGACACCTTGTTTTTTCCACTCAGCAATGCTTTGCAACGCTTTTTTGAACAAGTTGACGTTCAAACCACCACACAAACCTCGATCAGAGGACATGATGATGTAGCCAACCCGTTTCACGGTTTCGCGTTCTTGGGTGTAAGGGTGTTTGTATTCCAGATTACCATTCGCCATGTGACCAACCACTTGGCGCATTTTTTCAGCATAAGGACGGCTAGCTTTCATCCGATCTTGCGCACGGCGCATTTTGGATGCAGCAACCATCTCCATTGCTTTGGTAATCTTCTTGGTATTGCCGATACTCTTGATCTGGCTAAGTATTTCTTTACCACCTGCCATAGGAATAACCTCCCATTACCAAGTGTTTTTCGACTTGAAAGTTTCCAGTGCTTTTTTCATTGCACTTTCAATCTCGCCGTTGAAATCACCTTTTCTACGATTTTCTTCGCATCTACGTCGTCGAGGAAACCCTCGTTCGCGGCGTACAGGGAGAATGCCATTTCTGCCACGGACAGCGGAGAGAATTGTGGCTGTTTCATCAATTCAGTTACACGTTGACCACGAGCCAAAGACTTACGAGTGCCTTCGTCAAGGTCAGATGCGAACTGTGAGAACGCTGCCAATTCACGGTACTGAGCAAGTGCCAAACGTACACCGCCACCGAGTTTCTTGATGATCTTGGTTTGTGCAGCACCACCTACGCGCGATACTGACAGACCTGCGTTGATCGCAGGACGGATACCCGCGTTGAACAGGTCGCTTTCCAAGAAGATCTGACCATCAGTGATCGAGATAACGTTGGTCGGAACGAACGCAGAAACGTCACCACCTTGGGTTTCGATGATTGGCAGCGCGGTCAATGAACCGGTTTGGCCTTTCACTTCACCATTGGTGAATGCTTCAACGTATTCAGCGTTAACACGCGCCGCACGCTCCAGCAAACGGGAGTGGAGATAGAATACGTCCCCTGGGTATGCTTCACGACCCGGTGGGCGGCGCAGCAACAAGGAAACTTGACGGTAAGCCCAAGCTTGCTTGGTCAAATCGTCGTATACGATCAGTGCGTCTTCGCCACGGTCACGGAAGTATTCACCCATGGTGCAACCCGCATATGGTGCGAGGTATTGCATGGATGCTGGGTCAGCCGCCGTTGCAGCAACCACAGTGGTATATTCCAGTGCGCCGTACTCTTCGAGTTTGCGTACAACGTTAGCAACAGATGATGCTTTTTGACCAACGGCGACGTAAATACATTTTACGTTTTTGCCTTTTTGGTTGATGATCGCGTCAACTGCTACCGCAGTTTTACCCGTTTGGCGGTCGCCGATGATCAATTCACGTTGACCACGACCGATGGGTACCATCGCATCCAGTGCTTTCACACCAGTTTGCAGTGGTTGGTCAACCGATTTACGTTCGATAACGCCCGGTGCTACACGTTCAATTGGTGCAAAGCCGTCATTATCCACAGGACCTTTACCATCAATCGGGTTGCCCAGTGCGTCAACAACGCGACCCAGCAAACCACGACCGTGTGGCACTTCCAAAATACGACCGGTACATTTTACAGTGTCGCCTTCAGTGATACCTTTGTAATCACCGAGAACAACCGCACCGACGGAATCACGTTCCAGGTTCAAAGCCAGACCGTAAGAACCGTTGGAGAATTCGATCATCTCACCGGACATTACGTCGCCCAAACCATGCAGGCGAACGATACCATCCGTTACGGAGACAACCGTACCCTCTGTGCGTGCTTCAGCGCCGGCCTCGAAGCTGCCAATGCGCTTCTTGATCAGATCACTGATTTCAGTTGGGTTAAGTTGCATGTGCTATTCCTCTAGTTAGGCGGGGCTTATCGAGCCAACGCCGCCTTCATATCTTTCAGCCTGCTCTGGATGGAGCCGTCAATCACCAAGTCACCGGCACGGATAATCGCACCGCCCATTAAGGATGGGTCAACTTTTGTGACTAATTTGACTTCACGTCCCAAGCGTTTCTGGAGTGCCGCAGCGATTGCCTGCTGCTGGTCATCAGTCATTTCCTGTGCAGAGGTAATTTCCGCTTCAACCGCACCTTCGGCTTCCGCTTTGAATTGTTCAAAGATAGAAGCGATTTCAGGTAACAGAATAAAGCGGTCATTCTCCGCCAGCACACCGAGCAAATTGCGACCTTGTGTATCGATAGAATCGCCAAGGATTTCTGCAAAGATTTCCGCTTTTTGCTCTTTGGTCATGCGAGGATGACTCAGCAAAGATGCCGAACCTTCTGCCGCGACTACCGCAGACATGGCCGCCAATTGCGCTGACCACTGGGACAACGCACCGGCTTCCTGCGCCATCTCAAACACCGCACGGGCGTAAGGACGGGCAGCGGTTGTCAATTCAGACATGGTTCACCACCTTAAATTTGCGCAGCCAATTCATCCAATGCTTTTGCGTGTGCAGCAGCATCAACTTCACGACCAAGAATTTTCTCTGCCCCAGCAATAGCTAATGCAGCAACTTGGGTACGCAGACTTTCACGAGCACGAGAAACCTCTTGCTCTAAATCTGCTTGCGCAGCCGCTTTCACACGGCCTGCTTCATCCATCGCGGCATTCTTAGCTTCATCAACAATCTCACCAGCACGTTTTTGTGCTTGATTGATAATCTCAGCAGCTTCAGCTTTGGCTTTTTTCAGTTCATCCAGTGCTTTCTGGCGAGCCAACTCTTCTTCGTGCTTGCCTTTTTCGGCAGCAGCAAGACCATCAGCGATGCGCGCTTTACGGTCTTCCAGCACTTTCAGCATCGGCTCCCACAGCACACTCTTCACAAACCAGATCAGGATCGAAAAGACGATCATCTGACCGATCAGGGTTGCAGTCACGTTCATGGGTATAACCTCCGAATGTTCGTTACAAATTCAACAACAATCGGATGATTAGCCGCCAATTGCAGATTGTGCAGCACCAACGAACGGGTTAGCAAAGATGAACCACATGGAGATACCCAGAACGATCATTGGGAAAGCTTCCATCAGACCGCCAGTGAACAGCATTTGACCAGTCAACTGAGCACGCATTTCAGGTTGACGAGCAATACCTTCGATAAATTTAGAACAGATCATACCCCAACCTAATGCGGAACCCAGACCCGCAGCAGCCAGAATGATGCCAACGCCTACCGCAGTGTAGGAATAGATCATTGCAACAACTTGTGCATCCATCGTTAAAGTCTCCAAAAGTTAAAATTAAAAACAAAAATCAAAAACGAAAACGGTTTCCCACCAACCTAAGTACAGCGACTTAGTGGTGCTCATCATTCTGGCTAGCCAGACCCAAGTAGACCACTGTCAGCAACATGAAAATGAATGCTTGTAATGGTACTACCAACATGTGGAAGATCGACCACAGTGTTCCCAACGCGATTTGTGCAGGCATTGCCCAAACCGAGAAAGCCAGCAACGCAATTAACAGGAACAACAGTTCGCCTGCAAACATGTTTCCGAAAAGACGAAGGCCGAGACTGACAGGTTTAGCAATTTCTTCAATCGTGGTCATGATGATGTTGACCGGCATCAAGTAAGGTCCAAACGGGTGGAACAAGAACTGCTTGATATAACCAACCAACCCTTTGTGCTTGATGTTGTAATAAATGATGAGTGCAAAAACACTTAAGGCGAGGCCGAAGGTTGTATCCAAGTTAGTGGTTGGAACGACTTTCAGGTAAACGTGATGCGGATCAGCACCAAAGATACTCGCAATACCGCCCCATAAAGCAGGCAGCAGGTCAACCGGCAGGAAGTCCATAGCGTTCATCAGGAGAACCCAGATGAAAATAGTAATAGCCAATGGGCCAATCAAACGGTCAGCAGTAGGGAAAATGTCCTTAACTTGTTGATTAACAAACTCAACAACCGTTTCTGCAACGTTCTGCATCCCCGTTGGATTGTCAGGACTCAGACTTTTGCCAATCTTCCAGGCAAAATAAGCAAATAGACCCGCGAGTAGCACACTGAACAGGAAGACATCGACGTGGAACACGCTAAAGTCAACAATTTTGACTTTCTCACCGTGTTCAACACCGAGACTCCAGTTGGTCAGATGGTGCTGAATGTACTCGACAGGTTTTGAGATTGCTGGCGCATTAGACTCGCTCACAATTCACCCCGTACTACAAAGTTAAAAAATCCGTAATGCTGGTATCACCCTGCCTGGCGGGTTCCCATCAGCATATAGGCCAGTTGCGCAACCGTGAAGGTTCCTAGCACTGGAAGCGGTGCAAGCTTCAAAAAGCCTAAACCGAATCCTAACGCAACTAACACAAATACAAATCGTTGTACTACACCAAAATACAAAGCGTAAACACTTTGCTGTGGGCTGGTTTTTGCTAGTTCTCCGGCCTGGGCAATGCGGCGGGACAACAGCATAGTATTCGCGAGTGCAATAGCACCGCCGTAGAAGGCTGGTAGCATAGCTGCTTCGCCCTGATAAAAACTTGATACTGCAACACCTGCGAGCATCAGGACGAACTGTGTGATGAGTATACTTAGCATCTGCTCCTCTCAAGAGAAGACGGACATCGCCTCCTCCCCCTTCTTAAATCCCGACGGAGTATAAATTTATTCTAAATGAGCGGTCAACCGCTGATATTAATACTCGGGAGACATAAACAGGGGGGGATTATATAACCCTTCCACCGTGGACTGCTACAACAAAATGCCTAGGCAAGACCCTATTCTTGGGCAGAATCAGCGGGCTATCAGAGAAAACATTGAATTTTTAGAAAGAATTTTGAGGAAATTTGACAATCAGAAAACATCCCTGCCTCTCTCCGAAACAGAAGAGAGGCAGCAGGAAGACATTTGCTTAGCGATTGCGCACGAAACGACGTACTTCCGCTAAATGGCGACGGCTTACTTCCAGTTGGTCTTTAACATTATCTAATACCACCTGAGTACGACCGATGGAAGATTTCGACAAACCAGAAATTGCACTTTTAGCAACTAAGGCATTGCGGTGAATGCGGATAAAACGATCCGCCAAATCCGTTTCCAGCGATTTCAACGATTCTTCGATAATGACTTCGCCTTTTTTGTGGCGCACCGTCACATACTTTTGGTCGGCTTGGAAATACACAACATCTTCAATGGGAATCAACTCAAGATTGCCACGCATCCGTGCACAGATGTGTTTACGTGACAGCAAACTCCGTCCATCACGATTTTCCAACGCTTCCAAACGTTGCGCACGGTTGAGTGAACGGGCTTGCTCCAGACTTTGTAATAATTGTTCTTGTCTAATCGGTTTCATAAGATACCCTGTTGCTTTTGTTGAAAATGCCTCTAATGCATACTCACCATACGCTGTGGTGAATATGACGGCTGGTGGGCTATCCATGCCCGAAATGTGTCGAGCGGCTTCCAACCCGTCCATTGCGGGCATTGAAATGTCCATCAACACAATGTCCGGCTGATGACGATCAGTCATCACCACTGCATCAACCCCGTTTTCGGCTTCTGCACAAACTGCATAGTCAACCTGACTGGCGAGTAAACCTTTGATACGCTCACGGGCATACTCCTCGTCGTCAACCACTAATACTTTCAATGCCATGATTTTTCTTACTCCTTGGGGATGGAAAACGAGACACGGTATTGCTGGACACTTTTTTGTATTTTCAAATTGGCACGGTCGCCATAAGCCAAACTTAAACGATTGACCATGTTTTCCTGCGCAATATGATTACCTTTTTGATGGGTACTCACGCCCGATGGGGGTAACGGGTTCGTGACGGATACGTCCAGCCGGTTTCCGGCATCGTAAAGACTCACTGTTAGCAATCCACCATCTTGGCGTGGCTGAATACCGTGGTACACCGCATTCTCAACCAGTGGTTGCAACAGAAAAGGGGGAATATCCATATCTAACGGAAGGCTGTTACGATCCATGTCCAGCTTAACGTGCAAACGCTTCTCACCGAGACGTAGCCCTTCCATACGTAGATACGCCAGTGTTAAATCTAACTCTTCTTTTAAGGAAATTCGTGCCCGCTTATCGAGCGTTAGACGCATAATATCGGCAAGATCCAGTAACGCATCCTCAGCTTTGCTGGGTTCTTTGTAAACTAAATGAGCAATCGTATTCAGACTATTGAACAAGAAATGTGGACGCATCCGGGCTTGTAGTGCATCGTATTTTGCGGCGGAATCCGCTTTAACCGTTTCTTCCCATTGGCTGTGAATATAAAAATAGCGCAGCATCACCATGCTAATCACTAAACTAATCACCAAATTTTTGAAAAGGAATAAACCGTCGAACAATAAGCCATCAATACCCGCACGGTGTCCGGCGATTAATAAGCCCATGAAGGAGGCAATCATGGTAAACACCGTCGTCACACCCAAAGCAATACTGGTTGATTTCACCACAGATGGTTTAGCAAAAAAGCGACCTAATAAACACAAAGTAAAAATCGAAGCGAGGGCAACCCACTGTACAAATAATGAATAAAGACCCAACTCCATAAAGAAATCGCGCAAATCACCTGCAACTGCCAAAGCCAACACAATCGCTAACAGCTCAGCAATCACGACGGTACGCAATAAGACCTGTGGCATACATAAATTGGGCAGATAACCTAGTGTTTTTCCAGTTAATGATGGCATGTTTCCGCTCTCAGCTAGGTAACGCGCTCTTAGCATCCGATAGCTACGACAACGTTTCGTCCTAACTCAGTTTAAAATTTATTTTTTTTGTTATTCCCTGACCTGCATCGCAGGTTGAGCATTTCTCTATATACTATCGCATTCTTTGTTGTGAAGACACGACAGTTTGGTTGCATTTTTTATTCTTCCACACTGTGGTAACGTCTGGCAACTTTTTTTAGCAACTTGATGAAAAACCGACATTAACTCATGAGCGAACAACAATACGCAACCACCAAGGATAAACCTTGGGGCGGACGTTTCAGTGAATCCACCGACGCATTTGTTGAAGAATTCACCGCATCCATTAACTTTGACAAACGTTTATACAAACACGACATTCAAGGCTCGCGTGCTCACGCACAGATGCTCGGCAAAGTAGGCATATTAAACGCCACCGAAGTTGAACAAATCCTGAGCGGATTAGCTGCAATTGAAAAAATGGCTGATAATGGCGAATTAGAGTGGAAAGTTTCACTCGAAGACGTACACATGAACATTGAAGCCCGCTTAACTGACCGCATTGGCATTGCTGGCAAAAAACTCCACACCGGACGTTCGCGCAATGACCAAGTTGCCACCGACGTGCGCCTGTGGTTACGCGAACAAGTCGACGGCATTAGTCACGAACTCCGTCGCTTGCAATACGCTTTAGTTGACGTTGCAGAACGCGAAGCCGATACCATCCTCCCCGGTTTCACCCACTTACAAGTCGCGCAACCGATTACCTTCGGGCATCACATGCTGGCATGGTTTGAAATGCTGCAACGTGACTTTGAACGCCTGCAAGATTGCCGCAAACGCATCAATGTTCTGCCACTCGGAGCAGCAGCCTTAGCGGGAACAACCTACCCCATTGATCGCCACTACACTGCTGAATTACTGGGTTTTGAACGCCCTGCGCGTAATTCCTTGGATGCTGTTAGTGACCGTGATTTCGCCATCGAATTCAATGCTGCTGCGGCATTAATCATGATGCACTTATCACGTTTTTCGGAAGAATTAATCATCTGGACTTCAGCACAGTTTGATTTTATTCGTCTACCGGATCGCTTCTGTACAGGTTCATCCATTATGCCGCAAAAGAAAAACCCCGATGTTCCAGAATTAGTACGCGGCAAAAGCGGGCGGGTTTTCGGTCACTTATTTGCCTTATTGACGCTGATGAAAGGTCAACCACTGGCCTACAACAAAGACAATCAGGAAGACAAAGAACCGCTGTTTGATACCGTCGATACGTTGTTAGGCAGCTTACGTGCCTTTGCCGACATGATGCCGCACGTCCAAGTCAAAGCGGACAAAATGCGCAAAGCGGCGATGCAAGGCTTCTCCACCGCTACCGATTTAGCGGATTACTTGGTGCGCAAAGGTGTTGCCTTCCGTGATGCCCACGAAGTGGTGGGTAAAGCGGTTGGCTTAGGCGTGGCAACTGGACGTGACTTGAGCGAAATGACATTAGCAGAACTGCAAGCATTCTCTGCGGTTATCGCAGACGATGTGTTTGCGGTATTAACCTTGGAAGGTTCAGTCGCAGCGCGTGATCACTTCGGTGGCACAGCACCTGCGCAAGTGAAATTACAAGTGCAAGCGGCGCGTGTTTTACTGGCATAATGCCGAACGGGGCGTGCAGTTCACTACACGCCCTGACTTTGCGCTAATCCATTTGGTCTGCTGCAAACAGGCTTAAAAACACCAACAAACCTGCGCCACAGGTAATCGCAATGTCGGCGACATTGAAAGTAGCAAAGTGATAATTTGCCATTACCATCGGAATATCAAAATAAACATCCACGAAGTCAATGACTTTACCGTACAGCAAACGATCAATCAGATTACCAATTGCCCCACCCAGCACGAGCGTTAAACCAATAGCAGTCCAGTGACGATCCGTGCGCAGCTTACGCAACCAATTGATAATAAATACGCTGACTAATACCGCTAAGGCTGCAAAAAACCAGCGTTGCCAACCGTTTTGATCGCCCAAAAAGCTAAACGCCGCACCGTAGTTGTAAGCCAATGCCATGTTTAAATGTGGAAATACCGCCCACGGCTGACCTAAAGTTAAACTGGCTTCCGCCATCCATTTGGCTAACTGGTCTACAGCAATCACCGCGCCAGATAACCACAGCCATACCAACATTCCCGTTTGTTCCGATAAGGAACGAAAACTATGCATAGTCACGCGCCTCACCCGCGCCTTCGATATTGTCGATACAACGTCCGCACAAATCAGGGTGAGTTGCATGACTACCAACATCTTCACGATGATGCCAGCAGCGTATGCACTTACCATGTTCGGAAGGACGCACCCGAATAAACACGTGATCCATCACCGCTACCGCATCCGCTGGCACATCCGCCAGATCGTGCAAACGTGCCGCTGAAGTAATCAGCACGAAACGCAGCTCATCACCCAATTTGACTAAAGGATCAGCACCCGCTTCACACGCATTCTTACGGTAGTAAATATCCACCTCAGCTTCTAAACTTGCACCAATTTGCCCCGCAACCCGCACCGCTTCCAACTGTTTACTGATTAACTCGCGTAAAGCAAAGACGGATTGCCATTCACTCGCGGACAACTTGTCGCTAGCATCCAAGCGGAACAAACCATCAAACCATTGCGTAAACAATACCGTTTCGGCTTTTTCGCCGGGCAATTGCTGCCAGATTTCTTCCGCCGTAAAGCTCAGAATCGGGGCTAACCAACGCACCATTGCATTCAAAATCAACCACGCTGCGGTTTGCGCCGAACGCCGTCCGCGACTACCCGCCTGCATGGTGTATTGACGGTCTTTGGTAATGTCGAGAAACAAACTACCCAACTCAACCGTACAGAAATTCTGGATTTCTTGCACAATCAAATGGAAATGGAAACGGTCATACGCAGCTAACACGTTGTCCTGTACTTGCGCGGCTTGGTCAACAATCCAACGATCCAACGCCAGCATGTCTTGCGGCGCGACCACATCGGTTGCCGGATTAAAATCATTCAAGTTCGCCAACAAGAAACGCGCGGTATTACGAATGCGGCGATAACCGTCGGCAGTGCGCTTGAGGATTTCATCGGAAACCGACATTTCGCGGCTGTAATCGGTGGAAGCCACCCACAAACGCAGAATATCCGCGCCTAATGAATCGGTCACTTTTTGTGGCGCGACGATATTGCCCTTGGATTTGGACATTTTCTCGCCTTTACCATCCACCGTGAAACCGTGCGTTAATACCGTGCGATACGGTGCTGCCCCGCGCGTACCAATCGCCGTCAATAATGAGGATTGGAACCAACCGCGATGTTGGTCAGAACCTTCTAAATACACATCAGCGGGGAATTGCAATTCGGGGCGACGTTCCAAAACCGCCGCGTGCGTCACACCAGAGTCAAACCATACGTCTAGCGTGTCGGTTACTTTGTCGTAGCTTGCCGCTTCATCACCCAATAATTCGGCAGGTTCGAGTTTGAACCACGCATCAATGCCTTCTTGTTCAATGCGTTGCGCCACCGCTTCGATTAAGTCGGTGGTATTCGGGTGTAATTCGCTGGTTTCTTTGTGGATGAACAGCGCAATCGGTACACCCCACGTCCGTTGGCGGGAAATACACCAATCAGGACGGTTTTGCACCATGCCTTCGATCCGCGCTTTACCCCAATCGGGAATCCATTTCACGCCTTGAATCGCTTGCATCGCTTGTTCGCGCAAACCGTTTTGCTCCAAGCTAATGAACCATTGCGGTGTCGCACGGAAAATCAGCGGGGTTTTGTGCCGCCAGCAATGCGGGTAACTGTGGCGTAATTTATCCGCTTTCAATAATTTGCCGCGTTCGGTCAACACTGCCAACACATGTGGGTTGGCTTTGTGTACGGATTCGCCAGCAAACAATTCGGTATTGGGCAAGAAACAGCCGTCATTACCCACCGGATTATCCACGGGTAAACCGTATTTCATCCCGACCACAAAGTCTTCCTGACCGTGACCCGGCGCAGTGTGCACAGCACCTGTACCGGCATCGGTGGTAACGTGTTCGCCCAAAATCACTGGAACGTGCCGCGCATAGAACGGATGCTGTAATGCCAAACCTTCCAGCTTTTCACCCGCAACCCGCGCGATAATACTGAATTCGCTGATTTCGGCGCGTTGCAACACGCTTTCGTGTAACGCTTCTGCCAGAATCAAACGTTCGGTAGCGGTTTGCACCACGATGTATTCTAATTCTGGATTCAACGCAACGGCTTGGTTGGCGGGTAATGTCCACGGCGTGGTTGTCCAAATCACCACAGCAATGTCGCCATTGCCCGCCGCATCCGGCACACATGCCAACAATGCCGCTTCGTCGACCACCGTAAAACGCACATCAATCGAGAACGAGGTTTTGTCGGCGTATTCGACTTCCGCTTCTGCCAATGCCGAACCGCAATCGGTACACCAATGCACCGGCTTCGCGCCTTTGTGCAAATGACCGTTGGTCGCAATGCGTCCTAAAGCCCGTACAATGTCAGCTTCGGTGCGAAAATCCATCGTTAAATAAGGGTTTTCCCAATCGCCTAGCACACCCAAACGCTTAAAATCTTTGCGTTGTTGGTTGATTTGCTCATTCGCGTACTCACGGCACGCTTTACGGAAGGCGAATGCATCAATTTTAACGCCCGCTTTACCGACTTTTTCTTCAACTTTCAATTCGATGGGCAGACCGTGGCAATCCCAACCGGGGATGTACGGCGCATCAAAGCCACTGAGGGTTTTGCTTTTAACAATAATGTCTTTGAGGATTTTATTGACGGCGTGACCAATGTGAATCGTGCCATTGGCATACGGGGGGCCGTCGTGCAATACAAACAGTGGGCGACCTGCCGTATGAGCGCGTAAACGTTGATAAAGTTGGCGATTTTCCCAATCCGCCAACATTGCCGGTTCACGCTTTGCCAAATCCCCACGCATGGGGAATGCAGTAGTGGGCAAGTTGAGGGTGTGCTTATAGTCCGTCATCAATAATGTCCTGTCGTCTTAATCTGACTCATGCTATGCCATAAGCGGCGAAGAATACCAAGTTTTACCTTAAAAACCGATACATTACCGTTAGATTAAGTGCTTTCACGGCAGTGGCGGATACGTTATAGTCTTTTAATATTTACTTCCCAGTTTTAGGGCTACGATTATTTCTTCAATAGGGACTCGTCCACATGCATAAAACAACCATTATTACAGCGACCATCTTCTCCCTCGGATTGCTTAGTTCCCCCAACTTATTAGCAGAAATTGGCATCAATCCCGCGACCCCAGCCCCTGCCGCACAGCAAATCACCCCACAAGCCAATCCTGCGGCAAGCGCACCAGAAGGACAAGTTCCAGCGAAACCACCCGCTACACCAGCCACTACTGAAGCAGTTCCTGCTGCTCCCGATGCAACCGCCGCACTCGATTCAGCGTTAGAACCGCTAACAACGGATCAACAAGGCAATGATCCACGCGAAAAAATTAAAAATGCTGTCGTTAAAGTGCATGTGGTACAGCACACTTACGAAACCATGTCCCCTTGGAACTCTGACTCACAAAAAGGTTCAGGTTCAGGTTTGATGATTGAAGGCAATTTAATCCTCACCAATGCCCACGTTGCGGCGGACGCGACCTTTTTGGAAGTCCAACGTCACGGCGAAACCACCCGCTACGAAGCCGAAGTCGTGTACATTTCCCATGAATCAGACTTAGCCCTATTACGCACCAGAGACAGTAGCGTTTACAAAGATGTACAACCACTGGCTTTGGGTGATTTGCCAAAAATGCAGCAACAAGTGGAAGTGTATGGCTTCCCCATCGGTGGTGATACCCTAAGCGTTACCCGTGGTGTAGTGTCACGCATCGAAAAACAAAACTACGTACACACCGGTGAAAACCTGATTGCGGCGCAAGTTGATGCGGCAATTAACTTTGGTAACAGCGGTGGCCCTGTCATTTCTAATGGCAAAGTGGTCGGGGTTGCTATGCAATCGGGCTTCTTGACCGAAAATATTGGTTACATGATTCCGACCCCGATTATTCGGCACTTTTTAGATGATGTGAAAGATCAACGGGTGGACGGCTACGGCTTCCACGGTTTCTTGGCGCAGTCGATGGAAAATCCAGCAATGCGTCACAAATACGGTTTACAAACTAATCAAACCGGTATTTTGGTGCATAAAGTTTATGAACATTCGCCAGCCGAAGGGAAAGTTGCGGTTGGGGATATTGTTACCGAAATTGACGGGCATAAAATCGAAAATAATGGCACGGTCGAATTCCGCCCCGGTGAGTTCATTGACCACACCCATTACATCGACATGCACCAAATCGGCGAAGACCTGAAAATCAAGCTGATTCACCAAGGCAAATCGCAAGAAGTTAACTTGCGTTTGGACAAGCCGGGTAAAGAATACCTATTGGTCAAGCCTACGGAATACGATAAACAACCGACTTATTATATTTTCGGTGGTTTAATCTTTATGCCATTGAATCAGAATGTTATTAGCAGCATGGAAAACCCACCACCGCAAATTGGTACATTAACTTACGAAGCTCCCAGCAAAGAACGTACTGAAGCGGTGATTATGACCAAAGTCTTACCTGCTGACATTAATAAAGACTACCATCACACTACCAACCTATTGATTAGCAAAGTCAATGGTGAAACTGTGCATGATTTCCACGACTTCTTTAACAAGCTGCAAACCTCCACGACGGATTTCATTACGCTGGAAGGTGCAGATAATTTCCAATTGGTGTTGGATCGCAAAGAAGCCATCAGACGGCAACCCGAAATTTTGGCACAATACGGTGTCAAAAGTGATCGCTCACAGGATTTAACCGTGCCAGTTGCCACACCACAACCAGCCGTGGCACAACCCGCAGCACCAGTAGCCCCCGCTCCAGCAGCGATTGCCGTACCACCCATACCGGCACTCCCAGCGTTACCCGCACCGACTACTGTTGCTCCTGCCGCCCCTGCTGTACCAGCACCCACACCAACGCCAGCCAGTGGTGGCTCACGCATCTAATGCCAATCCGCTTACTTCCCAGCCATCTCATTAACCAAATTGCAGCAGGTGAGGTCGTTGAACGACCTGCCTCTGTGGTAAAAGAATTGCTCGAAAATGCCTTAGATGCAGGTTCTACGCGCATTAGCATCGACATTGAGCAAGGTGGGGTAAAGCGCATTCGCATTCGAGATAATGGTGGCGGCATTGTGCGGGATGAACTCAGTCTCGCCCTCAGCCGCCATGCTACCAGCAAAATTGCCAGCCTCGATGACCTTGAACAAGTGCAGACATTGGGTTTTCGTGGCGAAGCATTACCCAGCATTGCCTCGATTTCGCGCCTGATTCTCAGCTCACGCCACACCGCAAGCGAACAAGGCTGGCAATTATTTGGCGATGGACAAGAAATATTCGGTGAACCTGAACCCACCGCACACCCGATTGGCACAACCGTGGATGTTGTTGATCTGTTTTTCAACACGCCCGCACGCCGCAAATTCCTTAAAACTGAAAAAACCGAATTCAGTCACATTGAAGAAATTGTGCGACGCATGGCGTTAAGCCGTTTCGATGTCGGATTTGAACTCAACCACAACCAAAAAAGCACCCTACGCTTACGCCCTGCTGACGACCCAAGCACCGCTGAACGCCGCATTGCCGAGATTTGTGGCAGTGAGTTTGCCAGTCACAGCGTGTTTTTGGATTATGAAGCCGCTGGATTACGCTTATGGGGCTGGTTAGGACTACCGACATTTTCGCGCTCACAAGCCGATTTACAGTATTTTTATGTGAACGGACGCAATGTGCGCGACAAACTCATTAGCCATGCCGTTAAACAAGCCTACCAAGACGTGATGTATGGCGGGCGACAACCTGCATTCGTACTGTTTTTGGAATTGAATCCGCAACTGGTGGATGTGAATGCGCATCCGACCAAACAAGAAGTGCGCTTTCGTGAAGGGCGTTTGGTACACGATTTCCTGTTTCGCACCTTACACCAAGCCATTGCCGATATTCGTCCCGATATTCACCCAAAGAACGCCACGCCCGCCAGCGCAGAACCGATTAGCGTTACGTTACCCTCTGCTCCACCGCTGGCTGATACTCCGCCACCAGAGAACACAGCGCGAGAAGACACGCCACCTAATGTATTTTCAGCGAACAACCCACGTAGCAACAGTTCATGGGGTGGAAGTTATGTACAACAACCACGCTTGCAAATGCCCGTGCGTGAAGCGATGGACATTTATCAGCGGCTTTATCAGCCAGTTACTGCATCAAACCCTTCTTTGCCTGATAACGAGCCTGAAACTGCGACGATCACCTTCAACACGGATGTGGACAAAGACGACATGCCGCCGTTGGGTTATGCGATTGCCCAATTACATGGCATTTACATCCTTGCACAAAACGTGCACGGTTTAATCGTGGTCGATATGCACGCTGCACACGAACGTGTCACTTATGAGCATTTGAAAGCCAGCATGACGCAGGATGCGATACGTTCCCAACCCTTACTCATGCCCGTGAGTTTGAATGTCAGCAAAAAAGAAGCGGACATTGCGGAACAGTACACCGACACCTTCCGCACACTGGGTTTTGAACTGGATCGTTTAGGGTTGGAAAAACTCACGATTCGCGCTGTTCCTAGCTTATTGAAAGACGCAGACACTGCCACGCTAGTGCGCGATGTGTTAGCAGATTTGATTACTTACGGCACGAGCCAGCGCGTACAGCAAGCTTTGAATGAAATACTAGCAACAATGGCGTGCCACGGTTCGGTACGCGCCAATCGCAAACTCAGCATTCCCGAAATGAACGCCCTGTTGCGCGACATGGAGCGCACGGAACGCAGTGGGCAATGCAATCATGGTCGTCCGACATGGACTACCTTAACTTTGGATCAAATCGACAAACTCTTTCTGCGTGGCCGATGACTAATACCCCAACTCTCCCGCAAGCGATTTTCCTCATGGGTCCGACTGGCACGGGTAAAACCGACCTTGCCGTGGCATTACACCAACATTTTCCGTTGGAAATCATCAGTGTGGATTCCACTTTAGTCTATCGCGGCATGGACATTGGCACTGCCAAACCCGATACCCAAACCTTGGCAGCAGCACCACACCGTTTGATTGATTTTCTTGACCCCTCCCAACCGTATTCCGCCGCTGATTTCCGCACCGATGCATTACGCGAAATGGCAGCGATTACGGCACAAGGCAAAATCCCGCTGTTAGTTGGCGGCACTATGTTGTATTTTCGCGCCCTCGAATACGGCTTATCCCAATTACCCGAAGCTGACCCCGAAATTCGCGCCCGTTTAGAAGCTCAAGCCGCAACACAAGGCTGGCAAGCATTACATAATCGTCTCGCGCAAATTGATCCGCTTGCTGCTGAACGCATTCACCCCAATGACCCACAACGTTTACAACGCGCTTTAGAAGTTTACGAATTAACGGGAAAATCGCTCACCGAATTACAACAAGCCGCGTGGCATGATGCCTGCCCTTACCAATTACTGAAAATCGCTTTAATACCACAAGACCGGAGCTGGTTGCATGAACGGCTCGCGTTACGCTTTGATTTAATGCTAGAACAAGGTTTTGTCGCCGAAGTAGAGAAGCTATGGCAACGTGATGATTTAGCGATTCACTTACCGGCTGTTCGTGCAGTTGGTTATCGGCAAGTTTGGGATTATTTAAATGGAAAAATAGACTACACTCAAATGCGTGATCGTGCTATCGTCGCCACGCGGCAGCTTGCTAAACGTCAAATGACCTGGTTACGTTCCGAAAAGGATATTTACGTGTATAATCCCCAAGAATGCAGCCTTTCATCGCTTATCAGCAACGTTTCAGCGTTTATTGGCGGATGAAAGGATACGTCCGACAAACTGACGTTCTGGCAAAGCGGCAAAACTGGTAGGCTTTTAGGCGTCGAAGGAAAGAAGCGACTGGCTTGCAACTAATTCCTGCTTTAGTTGTAGGACCATAACAACCACAAACCCAAGAATTATTTTAGGAGAAGCTCATGTCGAAAGGGCACACTTTACAAGAACCCTTCCTTAACGCTCTGAGAAAGGAACGGATTCCGGTCTCTATTTATTTAGTTAACGGTATCAAACTTCAGGGGCACGTCGAATCATTTGACCAATTTGTTGTACTGCTGGGAAATACAGTTAGCCAATTGGTTTATAAACACGCCATCTCCACGATTGTGCCTGCACGCCCAATCAAACTGAATCTGGCTCCAGAATAAATTGAGATTACTAGCGGGAACGGTGTCGATTGGAACTCTTTGATCGCCCAGGTGGTGGTGAACATGCTGTATTGGTTCAAATCAGTTTTCACACGACACAAGCCTCGCCGGATGCGATGGAGTTCATCGAATTAGCTCGCTCGGCTGGTGCAAAAGTCACCAGCCTTGTGACTGGCACAAGACAAAATCCTGATCCTCGTTACTTTGTCGGTGAAGGCAAAGCGCAAGAAATTCGGGATCAACTCGACATTCACGAAGCCAATCTAGTCATTTTCGACCATTCCCTTTCGCCAGCTCAAGAACGCAACTTAGAAAGATTGCTGCAATGCCGCGTGTTAGACCGGACAGGTTTAATTCTGGATATTTTCGCGCAACGCGCTCGCAGCCATGAAGGTAAGTTGCAAGTTGAATTAGCACAACTCAAACACCTATCGACACGCTTAGTACGTGGCTGGACACACCTTGAACGCCAAAAAGGCGGGATTGGGATGCGCGGCCCCGGTGAAACACAATTAGAAACGGATCGCCGCCTGATTGGTGAACGTATTAAGCAAATCCACAAACGCCTAGAAAAAGTTCAGAATCAACGTGAACAAGGGCGACAATCCCGCAAAAAAGCTGAAATCCCCACAGTCTCATTAGTGGGCTACACCAATGCAGGCAAATCCACGCTATTCAACGCGCTCACCAATGCTGATGTCTATGCTGAGAACCAACTGTTCGCGACCTTAGACCCTACCCTGCGGCGCGTACAGTTACCCAATCAGCGGGAAATCATTCTTGCAGACACCGTGGGTTTCATTCGCAATTTGCCACATGATTTGGTTGCCGCTTTCCGTTCGACGCTGCAAGAAACCATTGATGCTGATCTGTTATTACACGTCACCGACAGTCACGATGAACAACGCGAATTGTATCGGGATCAAGTTAATAAAGTGATTGCTGAAATTGGCGCGGAGCATGTCCCACAAATTGAGATCATGAATAAAATCGATCTCGGTGGACAACAGCCACACGTTGAAGAAGGTGATGGGGTTAATCCTACCCGCATCTATGTTTCGGCACGCGAACACTTAGGCTTAGCACAACTCTTAACGTACTTAGGCGACTATTTTGCAGGGCAGCTTTTTAAAGGCACATTAAACCTTGCACCCACCCTCGCCCGCTTCCGCGCAAAACTCTACGCAGACAAAGCCATTCAGCAAGAAGTGATTAATGAAGAAGGTGGTTTTTGTTTAAACGTCGTGATTGATCAACAACGTTTGGAACAATACTTGCGTGAAGAAAATCTAACGTTAGATGACTTAATCGGTTAATAGCTGCATTAGCAATACTATTAACCGATTTATCCGCTAGTTTATTAACCGCGACGCATCACGTCAAAAAACTCACCGTTAGTTTTGGTTTTAGACAATTTGTCGAATAACAATTCCATTGCTTCCAAATCATCCATACTGTGCAAGAATTTACGCAACACCCACAAGGTTTGTAATTCATCTTGGGTTGTCAGCAATTCTTCACGGCGTGTACCGGAACGATTAATATTAATCGCAGGGAATACACGTTTTTCGGCAATACGACGATCAAGGTGGATTTCCATATTACCCGTACCCTTGAATTCTTCGTAAATAACCTCGTCCATTTTAGAGCCGGTATCAATTAATGCCGTCGCAATAATGGTTAAGCTACCACCCTCTTCAATATTACGTGCCGCCCCGAAGAAGCGTTTCGGACGATGCAGAGCATTCGCATCAACACCACCCGTCAAGACTTTACCGGAGGAAGGTACAACCGTGTTATAGGCACGCGCTAAACGGGTAATGGAATCTAACAAGATCACCACATCACGTTTATGCTCAACTAGACGTTTGGCCTTTTCGATAACCATTTCAGCAACTTGTACATGGCGAGCGGCTGGCTCATCAAAAGTCGAAGAAATCACTTCGCCTTGTACCATGCGCGACATTTCCGTTACTTCTTCAGGACGCTCATCGATCAACAATACGATCAAGTAGCATTCTGGGTAATTGGAGGTAATGCTTTGCGCAATATTTTGCAGCATGATGGTTTTACCGGCCTTTGGCGGCGCGATAATTAAACCCCGTTGACCTTTACCGAACGGTGAAACAATGTCGATCACACGGGCAGTAATGTCTTCACGGCTACCATTACCACGCTCCATGCGCATCCGATCATCGGCATGAAGTGGCGTTAGGTTTTCAAATGCAATTTTATTTCGCGCACTTTCTGGTGGTTCATAGTTAATATTATCCACTTTCAGTAAGGCAAAATAACGCTCATTGTCTTTAGGTGGACGGATTTTACCAGCAATGGTATCCCCCGTTCGCAGACCAAAACGGCGAATTTGACTAGGCGAAACGTAGATATCATCTGCGCCCGCTAAATAGCTGGAATCTTGGGAGCGTAAAAAACCAAAGCCGTCTTGCAGGATTTCCAATACGCCATCACCATAAATATCCTCACCATTTTGAGCGTGGGCTTTGAGCAAGGCGAAAATAATATCCTGTTTGCGGGTTCGAGAAATGCTTTCAATACCCAGTGCCTGAGCCATATCAAAGACTTCGGCAGCAGATTTCTTTTTTAATTCGGACAGGTTCATATATATGTGTGAGCGACGTGTATTATCAAATTCAATTGATGAGGAAGCCCCTGTTCGTCAATGGCCCTTGGTAGTACGCAAGATGTTGGAATACCGCTATCAATCCGCAACGTGCATGAGAGCAGCACCGTCGGATAATTTATCTCCAAGCAGGATTCCATCAAGAGAAACGAGACAGGATTCGCAGGAATGAATCTGGATGCAGATTCAAGTACATTTAAATTAACACGCAGACTACCGCAGAGTCCAGCAAAATAATACGACTGGGTCACCCGGATAAAACGCATGTCTTGTCCGGGCAGATCTCGTGAGCTGAAGCTTACAGATTTTGATCCAAGAAAGCTGTCAGTTGCGACTTAGATAATGCACCTACCTTCGTAGCAGCCACATCACCATTTTTGAACAACATCAACGTAGGAATTCCACGAATACCGTAACGCGGTGGTATTATCGCATTTTCATCAATGTTCAGTTTCGCAACTTTAAGACGACCTTGATAATCGCGAGCGATATCATCCAACAGCGGAGCAATCATTTTGCAAGGGCCGCACCACTCAGCCCAATAATCGACCAACACAGGTTCAGACGATTTCAATACATCTTGCTCAAAGCTAGCGTCGGAAAGATAAATAATGTCTTGGCTCACAAACGGGTTCTCCCTGATTTTTTGATGTTTCATGTTAATCATTTCACAGCTATCAATCTACTGATACGTACTGACTACAGACGGTATCATAAGAAATAGCATCAACACGCCGCAGCGATTTTCTAACATTTCACACAATCTGTGTAGTATCGCCCCACCAGCAACTGTTTGATGAATAATAGCACATTCCCGACCACACAGCGGTTTCATCTAATAACGACATGGATTTTTCGCATCGAACCCACACCCTTGCACATGGTCTAAACTGTCACTAACTTTAGCTTTAAAGGAAGATATTCGTGAAACGTTTCGTATTTACCCTGCTTATTGCCATGAGTTCATGGCTTGTCCTACCAACAGTGTATGCCGCACCCAATGCGTTTGAAGCCGTTTATACCGTGAGCGGCAAAGGACTAACATTGGGTACAACCACCGTCACGCTCCATTACCAAGATACGCATTATACCTATCAGAAAAGCACCAAAGCCAATGGGGTTGCGGCTCTGCTCAGCGGTGATACTTTGCTTGAACGCAGCGAAGGCTCTCAATCTGGTGGCAACCTTACCCCACAGCAATACCTGCAAGAACACAAAAGTAAACGCAAAGCCAAGCGTGATAGCTTTCAATTTACCTCGGCAACGCAAATCAGCGGACAGTACAATGATGCCCCTTACCAACTGAGCGTTCCCGCTGGCACGCTGGATGCTGCTGTCATGGAATTGCACCTGATGGATGATTTAGCAGCAGGCAAAGCATTGCACTACCAAATTGCCAGCAAAGGCAAATTACAAGACTATAACTTTCGCCAACTCGGCAAAGAAACCATCGAAGTACCAGCCGGAAAATACACCTGCGAAAAAGTCGAAGTTGTGCACAATAATGGTGATCAACACACCACTTTATGGCTAGCTCCCGACTTACACCACGCCATTGTGCAAGTAAACCACCAAGAAAATGGTGATGTGCTCGAAACACGCTTGAACCATTACCAAGCAAACTAACGACCAAGCAAGAACGACGGCTATCCTAAGTGGGGTAGGATAGTCGTCAGCAATTCGTTACACTTTGTTACAATTTTTTCCGGCATTTTTCTTGTTAAAATTTAAAATACGCAAGGCTCTTTACTTGCTTTAATCAACTGGTTGACATTTAACTTGAATAACAACCATGCATATCGAATCCT
This sequence comes from Pseudomonadota bacterium, assembly GCA_039797295.1. Lineage (GTDB taxonomy): Bacteria > Pseudomonadota > Gammaproteobacteria > Thiotrichales > Thiotrichaceae > Thiothrix. Next base: position 23,324 of record JBDKID010000020.1, read on the forward strand.
GCTCGTTGATGATGATGTTCTGCTGCAAAATTTGCTAGTGGAATACCTCTCTACGCATGGATTTTTGGTCAATACACTGTCCAATGGTGAAGACATTGGACAGGTATTAAATACTTACCCACTGGATCTGGTAGCACTAGACATCGTAATGCCGGGTAAAGACGGTTTATACTGGTTAGAATGGCTGAAAAAACATTACCCACACATTCCCGTTTTAATCTTGTCGGCGCGTAATTCTGCCAAAGACAGGTTAAGAGGGCTGGAATTAGGTGCTACTGATTATTTAATTAAACCTTTTCATCCAAAGGAATTGCTGATTCGTGTAAAAAACACCCTAAATCGGTACGTACAGATGGAAGATCAACCAGTGAAAATTGGTGAGCAACTATTTGATCCAACATTGGAAATATTGATCCAAGACAATAGCTTGGTGAAATTAACATCGCTAGAGACGCGGCTCTTGGTTCTGCTGTGCCAACATGCCGGACAAGTCCTGAGCCGCGATGCGATTTCTTATGCCTTGCATGGTAGCGAACATCACCCCATGAACCGCAGTATTGATATGCAAATGAATCGCTTACGTAAAAAACTCGGTGATACACCGCAATCCCCCAAACATATACATACCGTGTGGCGCAAAGGCTACCGTTTGGTTTTATGACATGAAAGCACTAGGCGGATTAGTTGAAATGCTAGGGCAAGAAGGAGCACAACGCTTTTTGACGATGGCATTGCCGCAAATACGCCAATATCGCCAAGAATTACTCACTTGTTTGCGTCAACAAGAATGGGCTGCGGCCGCTGCCTTGGCACATCGTCTGAAAGCTACAGCACATTTGTACAGCTCCCCCATTTTACAAGACTGTTTAGATCGCATTGTGGCTCAAGACATTTTGCAGTTAGGACAGGTGACATTCCAATCGCGTTTAGAGACGGAATTTCTGTGTACTGAAACCGAAATCACACGGTTTTTAGATAATAAATAAAATCCTTGTTACAGTATTGTTACAATTTCCTGCACAAAACCTTTATTGCTCTGCTAATGTACAAACACTTAAAGTCATTAGTATTAACAAGGAAAAAGCAAAGTGTTTAAGCGACTGTGTATTTTTTACGGGGCGTGCATTTTTGTCAGTTTAAGTATCACACCACTTGCTTTAATCTCTATCGTCGCTTATTGAACGCTGATCAATTCATCACCCTACAAAGTATTATTGAAGCCGCAGACAACTGTTAAATTTCAAACAAGAAATTAAGAAAAAATCATTTTTAACAAATTTTACCAGTACTTGCACTGTTACAACTCCTTACAATTTATCGCCGTGCGATGGTAGTAATCTGTACCAGACTATACCCATAATACACGGGTTTCCTCTGTAACCAACCCAGCTACATAGTCCCTCAACCGGCTGGGTTGGTTTTTTCACGACCATCAACCACATGTCACGCCTGTACCACCCAAACCACAATAACCACCCGGATTTTTTGCCAAATATTGCTGGTGATAATCTTCGGCATAATAGAAAGTGGCTAGTGGTAAAATTTCGGTGGTAATCGCTCCATACCCCACGTCTTCCAACGCCAATTGGTAACGCGCCAAACTCGCTTCGGCGGCAGCTTGCTGTTGCGCATCGCTGGTGTAAATCCCCGAACGGTATTGCGTCCCCACATCATTGCCTTGACGCATTCCTTGGGTCGGATTGTGCGCTTCCCAAAACACTTTCAGTAAGTGTTCGTAAGCAACGATAGCCGGATCAAAAACCACCAGCACCACTTCATTATGCCCCGTCAAACCGCTACAAACCTCATGGTAAGTCGGATTGGGCGTGAAACCAGCGGCATAACCCACAGCAGTGCTATATACGCCATCTAATTGCCAAAACTTGCGTTCCGCCCCCCAAAAACAGCCCAAACCGAACACCGCTTGCTGCATTCCTTCAGGAAAAGGTGGTTGCAATGACGTGCCTTTCACATAATGGTGATTGGTAATGGGCATGGCTGTTGCGCGTCCCGCTGGTGCGTCTTCAGCACGCGGCATGGCAATGGATTTTGTGTGTGCAAATAGTCCGAACATGGCTTACTCCTTGTCAATCCTGTGACTTATACGCGGGTTTTGGGGTAGGATACAGCAACCCAACCAAGGATGAGATTATGCTGCTGATTCCCGCGATTGATTTAAAAGATGGTCAATGTGTACGCCTCCGCCAAGGTCGCATGGACGACACCACCGTATTTGCCAGCAACCCCGTTGATGTCGCGCAACGCTGGGTCGACGCAGGCGCACGCCGTTTACATTTGGTGGATTTGAATGGCGCGTTTGCCGGAAAACCAGTCAATGGCGAAGTTGTCCGCGCTGTTGCGGCACGTTTCCCGCATGTTCCAGTGCAAATTGGCGGCGGGATTCGCGACGCTGCCACCGTCGCGACGTATTTAGAAGCAGGCGTGCAATACTGCATTATCGGTACAAAAGCGGTGCAAGAACCGCAATTCGTGATTGATTTATGCCAACAATTCCCCGGTCACATTATCGTCGGGATTGATGCGAAAAACGGCATGGTTGCTACCGACGGTTGGGCGGAAGTGTCTTCTGTTTCCGCCATTGAATTGGCAAAACAATTCGAGCAAGCCGGAGTCAGTGCGATTGTTTACACCGATATTGCCCGCGATGGCATGATGAAAGGCGTAAACGTCGAAGAAACCGCCAAACTCGCGTCCAGCATTAGTATTCCGGTGGTAGCATCCGGCGGTGTCACCAACATGGACGACATTAAAGCCCTGTGTGCGGTGGAAGATTCCGGCATTATGGGCGCGATTTTAGGGCGTTCGATTTACGAAGGCACGATTGATCTGGCTCAAGCACAGCAATACGTGGATGCGGTGAAATAACATGGGTTTAGCTAAACGCATTATTCCTTGCCTTGACGTGGACAATGGGCGCGTCGTTAAGGGCGTGAACTTTGTCGACATCCGCGACGCAGGTGATCCGGTGGAAATTGCCGCGCGTTACAACCGTGAAGGCGCGGACGAAATCACTTTCCTCGACATTACCGCCAGTTCCGACAACCGCGAAACCATCGTGCATGTGGTGGAAGCGGTTGCCTCGCAAGTATTCATTCCCCTGACCGTCGGCGGCGGGATTCGCAAACTCGAAGACGTGCGCCGCATGTTAAACGCGGGTGCGGATAAAGTCGGGATCAATACCGCAGCGGTTTTCAACCCCGAATTGGTACGCGAAGCTACCGATTACTTTGGTTCGCAGTGCATTGTCGTCGCCATTGATGCGAAAAAAGTCAGTGCAGCAGGCGAACCAGAGCGTTGGGAAGTCTTTACCCACGGCGGACGCAAACGCACGGGCATTGATGCCGTCGAATGGGCGGAAAAAATGGCGTTGTACGGCGCGGGCGAATTACTCGTCACCAGTATGGATCGTGACGGCACGAAAGCGGGCTTTGATCTGGGTTTGGTGCGAGCGATGACTGACCGCGTGGGCATTCCGCTGATTGCTTCCGGCGGTGTGGGCAATTTGCAGCATTTAGCTGATGGTGTATTACAAGGTGGGGCGGATGCGGTATTAGCCGCCAGCATTTTCCACTTCGGCGAATACACCGTCGGGCAAGCCAAACGATTCATGGCAGACCAAGGCATTGAGATGAGGTTGTAATAATAATGGCAGCACCGGCACAAATTCAGGCGCGTTATGTGCAGGAAGAAGACCGTATTTTATTGCGCATGAATACGGTGGCAGAGGAAGAATTCCGCTTTTGGCTCACCCGCCGCTTTGCCTTACGCTTGTGGCCGGTGTTGCAAGACGCGCTGTTTTCCTCGCCGATTGCTACGCGCCAAACCTCCTTAAGTGCGCGTCATGCGGTGGTGGCATTTGAACACGAAATTGCCAAAAGCAAAGTCGGTTTTGATACCGGTTTTCGCGACATGAGCGTGTTACCGCTGGGTGAAGCACCGTTGTTGATTACGCAGTCCGCATTTCGCCGTGAATCCGATGGCACGTTTTTTCTATCGTTGCACAACATCAATAAACAAGGGGTTAGTCTGAACCTCACCAGCGATTTGTTACACTTGTTCTGCAAACTGTTGGAAGATGCCGCGCAACACTCGGATTGGACAATGCCTAATCTGCTGCACGGTGTCGGCACGCAACTGTCACCCGTGGAAATGCACCGTTTAAACTGATCTGTTTAAACCGCGCTAGTTGAACTGTGTTTGCGCTAAACCTAAATGCACCGCTACGCCGCCAAAACACAGAATTAGCACCCTGTTATTATGATGGTTATCCGATATAATGCCGCCCATGATGAATGATACTGTACTGACCCAACTTGCCGAAGTGCTGGAAGCCCGCAAACAAGCAGCTCCAGACAGTTCTTATGTTGCCAAGCTCTACCACAAAGGGCTGGACAGCATCCTGAAGAAAATTGGTGAAGAAGCCACCGAAACCGTGATGGCTGCCAAAGACGGTGAAAAAGACAAAATCGTGTACGAAGTTGCCGATTTATGGTTTCACACGCTCGTCTTGCTGGCACAACAAAATTTACACCCCGATGATGTGTTAAATGAATTGGCACGTCGCTTTGGTATGTCCGGTTTGGTCGAAAAAGCCAACCGCCCATCTTAACTTTGAGGTATGAACCATGCATTTTGGCCCTACGCAATTAATCCTGATTTTGGTCATTGTTGTACTGCTGTTTGGCACGAAGAAATTGCGCAACATCGGTGGCGATTTAGGTGAAGCGTTCAAAAACTTCAAAAAAGCCGTCAAAGATGGTGATGATGCCGCACCGAGCGAACAGCCAACACAATCAACGCAAGCCGCACAACCTCAAGGGCGTGTGATTGATTCAGAAGCCAAAGAAAAAGACAAAGTTTAATCCGCTCATACAACCCGCTGGGGATAGCGCATGTTTGAAAGCAGCTTTCTCGAAATGCTGGTCGTGGGGGTCGTGGCATTATTAGTCATCGGCCCAGAACGCTTACCGACCGTAGCACGCACTGTCGGGCATTGGGTCGGTAAAATCCGCCGCTTTGTTGCCACTACTCGCGCTGACATTGAACGTGAACTCCACACCGAAGAACTGCGCAATATGCTGTATAAGCAGGAAGAAGAGTTACGCAACCTGCGGGTCATGATGGAAGAGAAAGCCCACAAAGTCGAAGACACGGTACGCAAGGAACTCCAGCAACATGACGACCCCAAATGATGGCATGACCCCCGAAGCTGGGTTTAAAGCCTTTCTTGAGCATTTAATTGAATTGCGAGATCGGCTATTACGCATTGTCATTGTTTTAGTCGCGGTCTTCATTCTCCTCACACCGTTTGTGCAAGACCTCTATAATTGGCTATCCGACCCGCTGATTCGCCACCTGCCACAAGGTGAGAAATTGATTGCGATTGGGGTTGCGTCGCCATTTCTAATCCCCTTCAAATTGGCATTAATGGTGGCATTCCTGATTACGCTGCCTTACACCTTCTACCAAATTTGGGGATTCATCGCGCCGGGCTTATACCAACACGAAAAACGTTTGATTACGCCGTTATTGCTATCCAGCGTTGGGTTATTTTACGTCGGCATGGCATTTGCCTACTTCTTTGTCATCCCCATGATTGCCAAAGCTGCCGTGGCTTTCGCGCCTGCAAATGTCAACCCGACCCCTGACATTGCCAGCTACTTGGATTTCACCGTAGCCATGTTTTTATCGTTTGGTTTGAGTTTTGAAACACCGGTTGCCACGATCTTGCTAATCAGCATGGGCGTGGTCAGTGTCGAAACCCTCACTAAAGCCCGCCCTTACATTATTGTCGGTGCGTTCGTGATTGCGATGTTCCTCACGCCACCTGATGTCGTCTCGCAAACCATGATGGCCGTACCGATCTGGTTGTTATTTGAATTAGGTTTATTCTTAAGCAAAACCTTCGACAAACATTTAGAACGTTTCCGCGTCGAAAAAGAAGCACATGACGTGACAATGGACACACAAGCCGAGTTGGAATTTAAACAGGCTGAAGCGGATTTCCAGCGTCTTGAAAACGACCAAACACCGCCTACTAAGTAATTAATTGAATTGAACGCATGACTGAGGTTGCTGTGAAACAAACAACTGTGCCCCGCCGCAAAACGCTACTGGTAATTTTGGATGGTTTCGGTGTAAACCCCAGCAAAAAATACAATGCGGTATACGAAGCCAATACGCCGAACTTAGACCGTTATTTCGGCAGTAACCCACACAGCACGCTGCAAGCCTCTGGGCGTTCCGTGGGTTTGCCGGACGGACAAATGGGTAACTCCGAAGTTGGGCACATGACCATCGGTTGTGGTTCGGTAGTGAAACAAGATTTGGTACGCATTGACGATGCGGTGGAAGATCGTAGCTTATTTGAAAATGCCGCGTTATGCGACGCGCTGAATGCCGCCAAAGCTGCGAATCGTCCGCTGCATTTGATTGGTTTGTTATCCGATGGCGGCGTACACAGCCACATTAACCACGTTGTCGCGCTGATGCAGGCGTGCCACACCGCCGGAGTGAAACCTGTACTGCACGCGATTACCGACGGACGCGATACTGCACCGAAAGCCGCGCGTCCTTTCGTGAGCCGTATTGTTGACACGATTAAAGAAACAGGCGGTGAAATCGCCACCATTAGCGGACGTTTCTACGCGATGGATCGTGACAAACGTTGGGAACGCACCAAACTGGCGTGGGACGCGCTGGTATTAGGGCAAGGTGTCGCAGCGGCTGACCCACTTGCCGCGATTGATGACGCTTACGCCGCAGGTGAAACCGACGAATTCATTAAACCGCGCATTATGCCGAATGCCGATTTAATCCAAGGCGGCGACCCAGTGCTGTTCTTCAACTTCCGCAATGACCGCCCGCGTCAAACCTCGGAAGCCTTGGCAATGGCGAATTTTACAGGCTTTGAGCGTGGCGATTTCCAACCCGTGAAACTCACCACCATTACCCTGTACGACAGCAAATACGGCGTACCTGTCATGTTCCCGCCGGATCGCCCGACCACCAACCTCGCGCAAACCATTAGCGAAGCGGGTTTAACCCAATTCCATTGTGCAGAAACCGAAAAATACGCGCACGTTACTTTCTTCTTCAACAGCGGGCGCGAAACCCCATATGACGGCGAAGCACACCAAGTCATTCCTTCCCCGAATGTCGAAACTTACGACCTGAAACCGGAAATGAGCGCACCCGAAGTCGCGGATGCCACCATTGCAGGCATGGTTAAGGGTTACGATTTCATCGTGGTGAATTTCGCTAATGGCGACATGGTGGGTCACACAGCGGTCGGCAATGCAGTGGTACAAGCGGTAGAAGCGTTAGACCGTGAAGTCGGGCGCGTGTTGGATGCAGCCATGACGCACGAATATTCCGTGATCCTGACTTCCGACCACGGCAACTGCGACGAATACATTGACCCACTCAGCGGCGAACCCAATACCCAGCACACAGTTTACCCTGTACCATGCTTGGTCATCGACCAAGTAAGCTGGCGTTTGTCCACCGATGGCGGCTTGAGCAACCTTGCCCCTACCGTTCTGCAATTAATGGGCATCCCCAAACCGGCGGGCATGAAAGGCAAAACCTTATTGCTGGAAGAAATCGCAGCGGGTACAACCCCAGCGGCTTATTAAAGCATTTAGCACGCAGCATGTGGTCAGTAATGACCACTGCTTACGGATGCTTCTGCAATAGGTTATTTAATAACTGCATGTTTTGTTGCAAATGCTGGGCATTACCGCTGAGATGCGCATACGCTACGCTTTGCCGCACATAATGCAAAGCGGTGCGCACATCCCCACGTTTTAATTGATACTCATACAAACGCAAAGCCGAGTGCGTTGCTTGTTGCCAACTTTTTGCAGCAACGTACTGTTCCAATAACTGTTCTTGGGATTCATTGGAGATCGGTAAATCGGGCGGTGGCATACTACGCACAATGTTCGACAAGGCTTGTACATCCGCCAAGGAAAATGCATTCGACAGCCGTAACAACGGTTGCCCCAATTGCTGTTCACCTTGGTTAATAATGGTTTGCAACACATCCCACGCTTCGGAATGGTGGCAACGCGCTTCAAACTTCGCGGCGAAATACTCACGTACTGAGGAATGCATCCGCAAGTGTTTGGTATCCGCATTCAAATGCACCAAATTCAATTGGCATAAACGTTGTTGAATCAGCAACAGTTTTTTCTGGTTAATGCCGCGCAAAGGCTTGAGTAATGTGGGTACAGGTTTACGCTTAAGAAATGAACCCGCTTGCATCATGCCTTGCAAGACATGATTCAACAAATCTTGTGCAACCGCATCGTGGAACAAGCTGAGTAAGTACAACAAAGCAAGTTCCGGCGTTTTCGCCAACCATTTATCATACGCCGCTAACACACGGCGCGTATGTCGCCCTTCGCCATCGTGGTCCATCCAAATCGGAATGGTGTCCAATTGCCGCAAATCACCGTCGCAGGCTTGCGTTAGATAATTACCCAACAGCGTTAAAGTCAGGGCATGATTGCCAAAGGTACGCGCCACACTGGCTAATAATTCACTGCGTGCGGTAATGCCTTTGTAGCGCAACAAACCCACCACATCATCCAGCAATAAATCGCCTAATTCGAGAGTCTTGACCACCGATCCACAATCATCCGTGACCGCTTGTTGTGTACTGACTAAACACATACCGAAGGTTTGACTATGCAAAGGTTGTAACAATTCCGTGCAGAAACAACCGTGATCTTGCCGTGCTATTACTGGTCGTAATAAGTCAGGTGGAACATTATCCAACAATAGAAAGACGCGCTGTTGCTGTAAACGCTGGCGTAATAAGGTTAATTTTTCGCTGTTAGTCTGCGTACTCGTAACGCTCACACCAAACCAATGTAGGGTGTGATTCAAAAACTCGTTCAATAAATCTTGGGCAGAATGCCGCATCGTCACTTGAGGAAATTCCCAGCCGTACACCACATCCATGTTCCACCATTGCCGCGCTTCAGCACAACGCGCCAACCAATGACGTAACAAGGTGGTTTTTCCCGTACCCGCTGGAGCATGTAACCAGATTAACGTTGCCTCGGCTGCACAACAGGCATTCAATTGCCGCATCGCCTGCTGACGACCATAAAACGGCGACAGCGATACCTCATTCAAATGCGGAAAAAAAATGTGTGCTGGCTTGGCAAGATTGTGTGCAATAAAAACTGCCACGGAAATCACCACTTTATTGTTGTTTATTATTGTGGACGCAGCCTAACACAAAGCTTACCGATCTGCTGCAAACTACCGCATAACGGTAGTGTTACGCAGCGCAGCCTATTAATTTGCCTTCTTAATTAACTGTGCAATATTCCACAAACTGGGGACGTATTCGACAGCCGCACGCATGGAACGGTCGCCTTTGTTTTTTTGATAGGTGGTGTAAAGCCGATGGTAAAAATTAGAAAAATTCGGTTCAATACCTTCCGCTTGCAAATCTGCCATCATGCGTTTGACATTCCCCGCACCCCAATTAAATGCCACTAACGTCAATAACCACGCATCACTTTCGGCATATTTTGCTACGTTCGCAAAGTAAAAATGGTAACGATGTAAATGCACTTGCGCAGCTTCCGTGCTTAATTTAGCGTCTTCTCGCACCGCATCAATATCACCGTTGCGAATCTCAGCAGGAACATAATCCAACGTTTGAATTTCTTTAATCACTTCTGGCACAAATTGCCAATAACCATAGTCATTTGATTTTCTACCTTTTTTTCCATGCCATTGTGATTCAAGGTAGGGAATTAACATCACCGTATCGGGCATTCCACGCAAATCCATGTTACTCACGAAATCATACGAACGCCGAAAGCCTTCATTGTAAATATTCGTGCCATCGTCATCGCGCCACTGGATTTTATTGTGAACCCGCGCACTGACTTTCAGAAAATCAGCTTTTCCCTTACCTTCCAAAGAATTTTTCAGGAAAAACTCAAACAAAGCGTATTGCTTATCCGCCAATTTGGACAACGACGGCTTAGCCGCCACTGTGTAAGCCACCTGATGCCAAGCCGGAGCATCTGCCGCGTAACTCACACCGGTACTTGCGAATAAAACCAACGAAATCGCCGAAGAAATTGTGCAACGAAACATGAGCATTTTGGATTATCTTAAATTCATTAACTATCCCTTATTCTAGCAACAAAAACGCGCGACAACTGCTCCTATTCCTGTTTAGACTGTGGCTGAATTCTTGAGAGGAGAACTAGGGTAATGCAGCGTTCCTATCACACCAGCCAAGTCTTGTTCGCGGGTATCTGTAGCTTGATTCTGACAGTCGGTTTAGCACGGTTTGCTTACACACCGTTACTGCCAGTAATGCGCACCGAAACGTGGCTCACCGAAGTCGCGGGCGGCTGGTTAGCAACGTTTAATTACATGGGTTACATGAGTGGTGCATTATTAGCCGCATCCATTAGCAGCTTGCAGGTGAAATACCGCCTGTATCGCAGCGGTTTAATCCTTGCGGTGCTCAGTGTGGCGGGCATGGCGTTTACCCAAGACATGACGACATGGGCAATCTTGCGCTACCTCGCCGGATTAAGCAGCGCGGCGGGCTTATTGATTGGCTCTGGCTTAATGCTGAATTGGCTGATTCGCAATGGGCATCGCCCCGAATTAGGCGTGCATTTTGGCGGGATTGGCGCGGGGATTTTGGTATCGGGTTTGGCTTCGGTTGCCATGCTCGCCATCCCCTTGAACTGGGCACAACAATGGCAAGCACTCGCAGCATTGGGGGCAATGTTATTTATTCCAGCATGGTTATGGCTACCCGCCCCTGCCGCGACAAATGCACAAACCACCCACCAACCACCGCCCCCCAATCGCCGCTGGCTGATATTGATGATTGCGGCGTATTTCTGTGCAGGATTCGGCTTTGTGGTCAGTGCCACTTTCACCGTAGCAATGGTGGAAAAAATTCCAAGCCTGAATGGTTGGGGCAGTTGGGTCTGGGTATTGGTCGGTTTAGCTGCCACCCCCGCTTGTTTCGTGTGGGATCGCATTTCACGGCGGATCGGCGATATGCGTGCCTTGCAATACGCTTTTGCAGGGCAAATCGTGTCAATTTTACTGCCAGCCCTCAGCCAAAACCCCGCATTAGCCGTCATTAGTGCAGCCTTATACGGCGCGACATTTATTGGCATTGTAAGCCTCACCCTCACCGTCATCGGGCGGCTTTACCCCGCGAATCCCGCCAAAGCTATGGCGCGTTTAACCCTGAGTTATGGTGTAGCGCAAATCATTGCCCCCGCCATGACGGGTTATTTAATAACCATGACCCACAGCTACCAAAGCCCGCTATTCATTGCCGCCAGTTTGATGGGTGTAGGCATGGGATTACTGGTCGCCATGCAACGCAGTGCATAAATCATTATAAAAATAATCAGCAAAGCATTTTGGATATACCCTTATTTGATTTGAAAATATACAGTTTATTTTTTAATATTGTTTTTCCTAGTAAAAAATACCTTCCATCATCACGTAAAGAAGTGATGTTATTTGTGCATTGGGAAATAAATCCTAATGCACTATACAATATTAATCAGTCAGTTATGGTAATCAAAATGAACTACACACTTCCATTGCTTGCACTATCATTAATGACCATGAACAGTGTCTATGCGGATAGCAATAATCGTATAAATCCTGAGAACAATCATGCTTATCAACGTTTTGACACAGCATTAAATTGGCACGATGCACAAACTGCTTGCACTGCCAAAGCAGCCCATTTAGCCAGCATTACTTCAGCCAATGAAAATAGCTGGATACAGACAAATTTATATTCCATTGCAGTTCCTGCTGCATGGATTGGCGGCAGTGATGAAACCACCGAAGGCTTCTGGGAATGGACAACCCATGAAGCATGGGGTTATAGCAACTGGAACACTGGCGAACCCAATAATACAGCGGGCAATGAGAACGTGACCGAAATGTGGATGGCGGCTGGCGGTGTGTGGAACGATCTGAATGCCGATACAACCCACAGCTACATTTGTGAATGGGATACCATACCACTGCGCTTAAATGGCAACATTACCCGCCTAACCCCACACGAAGTGATCTGTACCAACGACACGACCAAGCAATCCGTCACGTTTACCACCAGCCACACATTCTTTGATTGCGTCGCGCATGGTTTAACGATCTCCGCTGGCGATAAAGCAACCGTAAGTATTACGGGCAAAATTCGCTAATAGCCAATCAAACCAGCAGTAGCGTACTGCTGGTGCAGCGGTACTATACCCACTGCTCAACATGTCGTACTAGATACTGGTTTAATCCAATTGCTCTCATGGGTTTATCCCAAAAACTGACTATAATGCGTGCTGGCATTAAGCAATGAGAGCAATAAGGAAGAGATATTATGAAATTTTTCGTCGATACCGGTGACATTAACGAAATCAGTGCGTTGGTTGAAACTGGCATGGTGGATGGCGTCACCACTAATCCGTCATTGGTCGCCAGCTCTGGCAAGAACTTCGTGGAATTGGTGCGGGATATTTGCCAAATCGTTCCCGGTCACGTCAGCGCGGAAGTATTAGCCACCGACCACGCTACCATGCTGAAAGAAGCGGATGTGCTGCGTAATATCGCGCCTAACGTCTGCATTAAAGTGCCATTGACCGTGGACGGCATTAAAACCTGTAAAGCCCTGTCAGCCGAAGGCACAGCGGTCAACGTCACCCTATGCTTTAGCGTGGTGCAAGCTTTATTGGCAGCGAAAGCAGGCGCGACTTACGTTTCCCCATTCATTGGTCGCTTGGATGACGTGGGCGAATCCGGTAGCCAATTGATTCGTGACATCGTAAACATGTACGACAATTACCCCGAACTGCACACCCAAGTCTTGTCAGCATCCATCCGCAGCCCCAGCCACGTACTGGAATCGGCAATGGCTGGCGCACACGTTGCTACTCTGCCACCGAAAATCTTGTGGCAATTGTATAACCACCCCTTAACCGACAAAGGCTTGGCAGCCTTCATGAAAGACTGGGAAAAAACCGGTCAAAAATTATTATAATTCCGCCAAAAATAAATAATGGGTGAAAAATTTTCGCCCATTATTCCCAACAAATCGCTGCATTATTGCTATGCTCAATGGATTAAACAAAACTTAACCCACTGACATACCGCACTATTTTTATGAGCGATTACGCCAGAATTTATAAACTCACACTTTTTGGCGCACCTGTCCATGTTCACTGGTCTATCATCGTCGTGGCGATTAGCGTCATGATCATTGCACGCCACACCCCAATTACTGCCGTGATTGTCGTCCTCAGCTACATGGGCATGATGTTACTGCACGAAGTCGGACACGCCTGCATTGCCTTCTGTTTGGATTGCCCACCGTGCAATATTTACCTCACCCTGTTCCACACTTGGAGCGAATACCCCACACCACGCAGCGCGTACCAAACCAGCTTAATTGCGTGGGGCGGCAGTCTGGCACAAATCATCATCGCGCTCCTGCTGATCTGGATCATGCGCAATACCCTCTGTTCCGACATTCCGCTGATAGGTCCGTTATTACTCCTTATGGCGTATATCAGTTGCGCATTAGCCGCGATTCACCTACTACCCATCGCCAACCTAGACGGCAAAGATGCATGGCGATTATTCGGCTTATTAGCCCAAGACGCCCAACGCAAACTCACGCAATGGTTTACCGCAGGCAAACAACTATTCGCTAATAAGCAACCATTTCCAAACAGGTAGCACATCAATAGTAATGCCATTTACCTGCCATTGGGTTGTTTGTTCATCCATAGTCAGAATAATGCCGTGTTGCACTTGGCAAAAGCGGCAAGCGGCAATTAAACCTGCGATTTCACGTTCACGAGTTATGAGGTCGCCGAGTTCGTAGCTAACTTGCATTGGCAATAACGTACCATTAGTTTGTTGCATCACGAAATCACATTCTTGCGTGCCTTTAACAAACAATAAATCGATGCTTTGTTTGCGCAACTCCATTGCCACTAAATTCTCTAATAACTTGCCTTTGTCTTGCCCCGCTCGCCAACTCAACGCGCTGATTAAACCGTTATCGACGATATAGGCTTTTTTATCGCCCAATTCACGCTTCACTAATGATGGATCGTATTTGTAAGCAATTTGCAGCAAATAAATGGCATTAGCTTGATCCAAATAATGGTGCAAAGCGTCTTTGCCAATGCGAAATCCTGCCGATTTGAGTTCATTATGGACTTTGCTAACGGATAATGGGCTAGTAACGCCTTCAATACAACGGCGCAGGAAAAACTTTAATGCTTGCACGTTGCGTTCTTGATAGCGTTCGATTAAATCACGGTAGATCATAACGTCGAAATACTCAGTCAATAATTTACGCCCGATTTCGGCAGCATTACGGTCATCCAATAAAGCAACTTCGGGAAAACCACCTTGATTCAAAAATATTTCAAAAGCGCGATTCATTAAAACCAGCGATTGAGATGAGTGTAAATCAACCCCAATACCCTGAAATGCTAGGTATTCCACAAATGACAATGGAAATACTTCATAACGCAAAGTTCGCCCGCGCAAAGCCGTCGCAATTTCACTGCCCAATAACTTGCTATTTGACCCCGTAATAAACAAATGGCGCGACACACTATCATCCAAACGTCGAATAAACGACTCCCATTGCGGTACATTTTGGATTTCATCAAAGAAAAAATAACATTGAGACAAATCGAGATCAGGGTATAACTCACGGTACGCTTGAATAATCAAATCAAGCTCCGAGGTACTTAAATCCAAGCGCTCATCTTCAAAGCTCAGGTACAAAATTTGCTCACGCGGCACGCTTTCTCGCAACTTACCAATCGCTTGCAACAAAATCGACGACTTACCGCTGCGCCGCACACCTATCAGCGTAATAATTTTGTTCAAATGCAGCGGAATTTGCAGCGCACGCGGCTTAAGTGCGGGAATTTCACGCAAATGAAAGTCACGAATCAGGGTTTTCAGCAGTTCTTTCTTAGTCATGAGGCTATTTTAGCTGAAATCTTCCTTATAAGAAGGAAGATTTTTCAAAAACTCACGGTATCAAATCGCATAAGCCTCACCCACTACCCACTGAGAAGTCATAAATCTGGCACAGTATGAGGCACAGTCATCCAGCGACAGCCTTCAGGCATAACCGCACCAAAATAAAACCATTACGCACAATGATGCACAAATAAAGTGCTGCATGATTTTCGGCGGAACGCGCTATCTCGCTGTAAATAAACTGTTTAAACACTGGCATGTTTTTTGCTTGAATACGCTTATATTGATGCCATACCTCGTCAACGGCGATGGGGCGCGGCACAGTCCACCACGCGGCGTTGCGTGACGACAACATGAATTGGGTAACGAAGCCCTGAATCTCTCAGCCTTAATTGGCGGTGAGGTTCAGGGCTTTTTTGTTTTTAGGAGATTAAGCGTAATGCGCAAAGAAAATCTGGTATTGATCGGCAATGGCATGGCTGGCGTACGTACCCTCGAAGAATTGCTGAAATTAGACCCGAATGCTTACAACATCACCGTGTTCGGCGAAGAACCTTACGGGAACTACAACCGCATTATGCTTTCCCCGGTGTTGGCGAGCGAAAAAACCATTGAGCAAATCATCCTCAATGACGATGCGTGGTACGCGGATAATGGCATCACGCTGCACAAAGGCAAAAAGGTTACGCAAATCAACCGTGCGAGTTGCGAAGTCATCGCAGCGGATGGCACGGTCGCGCCGTATGATCGTTTGATTATTGCGACGGGTTCATTGCCGTTTATCCTGCCGATTCCGGGGGCTGACAAACAGGGGGTGATTGGTTTCCGCGACATTAAAGACGTGGATACCATGCTCGAAGCCTCACAAAAATACCAAAAAGCCGTGGTTATCGGTGGTGGCTTACTTGGTTTAGAAGCCGCGAATGGCTTAATGAAGCAAGGCATGGACGTTTCCGTCGTGCATTTGCTCGACATTCTGATGGAACGCCAGCTCGACAAACCCGCTGCCCGCATGTTGCAAAAATCCTTGGAAGAACGCGGCATGAAGTTCCTGATGGAACACAGCACTGCTGAAATCATGGGCGATGAGCGCGTAACAGGTTTACGCTTCAAAAACGGTACTGAAATCGCCGCCGATTTAGTAGTGATGGCGGTTGGCATTAAACCCAATACCGAATTGGGCAAAGCCGCTGGTTTGCATTGCGAACGCGGCATTGTGGTGAATGACTCGCTGCAAACCATTACCGACCCGAAAATTTACGGCATTGGCGAATGCGTGCAACACCGTGGCATTGCTTACGGTTTGGTCGCGCCTTTATTCGAGCAAGCCAAAGTCGCGGCGAACCATTTGGCGAAAATCGGTACGGCGGCTTACGAAGGCACGGTTACTTCCACCAAACTGAAAGTCACGGGCATTGATTTATTCTCGGCTGGCGATTTCATTGGCGACGATTCCACCGAAGAAATCGTGTTCACCGATGTAGCTTCCGGCGTATATAAAAAATTAGTGCTGAAAGACAACCGCGTGCACGGTGCGGTGATGTACGGCGACACGGTTGATGGGAGTTGGTATTTCCAACTGCTGAAAGACGGCACGGACATTTCCGCGTTCCGCGACACCATTTTGTTCGGACAACATCACGTTGGCGATGCAGGGCATACGGGTGAAAATCGCGTGGCTTCCATGCCAGATAATGCCGAAATTTGCGGCTGTAACGGCGTGTGCAAAGGCGACATCGTAAAGGCGATTTCCGAAAAAAAGCTGTTCACGCTGGATGACGTTCGCGCTCACACCAAAGCCTCGGCATCCTGCGGCTCTTGTACTGGCTTGGTTGAATCCTTAATCGCGTTCACGTTGGGCGGCGAATATTCCGCCAGCCCCGCCAGCAAACCGCTGTGCAAATGCACCGACCACAACCACGATGAAATCCGTCACGGCATCATTGAGCATGATTTAACCACCATGCAAGCGGTACGCGAACACTTCAACTGGAAAACCCCCGACGGTTGTTCCTCTTGCCGCCCCGCACTGAACTACTACCTGTTGTGTGCGTTCCCTAACGAATACCAAGACGATCAACAATCGCGTTTCATTAATGAACGGGTACACGGCAATATCCAAAAAGACGGCACTTATTCCGTCGTGCCGCGCATGTTCGGTGGCATGTGTACTGCGCAACAATTACGCGACATCGCCGACATTGCCGACAAATACCAAGTGCGGGAAATGAAAGTCACGGGCGGGCAACGCATCGACATGTTCGGTATCAAGAAAGAAGAACTGCCGTTGATGTGGAAAGACTTATCCAACGCGGGTTTCGTTTCTGGTCACGCTTACGGCAAATCCTTACGCACCGTCAAAACCTGCATTGGCAGTGAATGGTGTCGTTTCGGTACACAAGATTCCTCCGGTTTGGGCGTAAAACTCGAACACCTTACTTGGGGTTCATGGATGCCGCACAAATTCAAAATCGCTGTTTCCGGCTGCCCGCGTAACTGTGCGGAAGCGACCATTAAAGACTTCGGCGTGGTGTGCGTGGATTCCGGCTACGAATTACACGTCGGCGGTAATGGCGGTATTAAAGTGCGCGTTACCGACCTGCTGTGCAAAGTCGAAACCGAAGAAGAAGTGAAAGAATACTGCGGTGCATTCACACAATTCTACCGCGAAGATGCGCATTACTTAGAACGTACCGCGCCGTGGATTGAGCGCGTCGGTTTGGACAAAATCAAACAAGCGGTGGTGGAAGATGCAGCGAATCGCCAAGCCTTGTACCAACGCTTCAAAACATCACAAGTACCTGCCCAAGTCGACCCGTGGAAGCAAATCGCGGATGGCGCACGCGCCGACGAATTTGCCCCAATTATGATCGAACAATAAGACCGCTAGAGAGGAAGTAACCATGAACAAATGGATTGAAGTGGTGGAATTAAACAAGATTCCGGTACTGGGTTCGCGCTTGATTAAAACCAAAATCATGGACATTGCGCTATTCCGTGGCAGTGATGATCAGGTTTACGCCATCCGTGACGCTTGCCCACACAAACAAGGGCCATTATCGCAAGGCATTATGCACGGTCATACCGTCACTTGCCCGTTACACAATTGGAAAATCGACTTAACCACGGGCACTGCCTTAGCTCCCGACGAAGGTTGTAGCAATGTGTTTCCAGTGAAAGTGGAAGCGGGCAAGGTTTACTTGCAATTACCGATGACTAATTAAAAACATTAGTCGGGTTTAAACGAAGGATAAAGTCATGCAAACAACCCAAACCACCAAAACCACTTGCCCCTATTGCGGTGTCGGCTGTGGCGTGCTGGTGCAACAGGATGCCGCAGGGACGGTAACGGTTAAGCCCGATCCTGAACACCCCGCCAATTTCGGGCGGTTGTGTTCCAAAGGTACAGCGTTGGCGGATACACTCAACCATCCGCAACGCCTGTTATACCCGGAAGTTAACGCCAACCGGGTATCTTGGGGAGACGCTACGTCCGCCGTAGCCTCCCGTTTTTCCCAGATCATTGCCGAACACGGCGCGGATGCCGTGGCGTTTTATGTATCCGGGCAATTACTTACCGAAGATTATTACGTCGCCAATAAACTCATGAAAGGTTTCATGGGTTCGGCGAATATCGACACGAATTCCCGCTTGTGCATGTCGTCTGCCGTTGCCGCGCACAAACGCGCGTTCGGGGAAGATTTAGTGCCGTGCAGTTACGAAGATTTAGAAGCCGCTGATTTGATCGTATTGGTCGGCAGCAATACCGCGTGGTGTCACCCCGTTTTGTACCAGCGCATGGTCAAAGCCAAGAAAGCCAACCCGAACCTGAAAGTGGTAACGGTTGACCCGCGCCGCACGCAAACGGCCGATTTAGCCGACCTGCATTTAGGAATCGCACCGGGCACAGACGCGGTGTTATTCAATGGCTTATTGGTATCGTTAGCCGAGCAAGGCTTACAACATGCTGTATTTTTAACGCAATCGACCCAAGGTTTAGATGCTGCGATTGCCGCCGCTGTCACCAGTTCGCCGAATGCGACTAGCGTTGCCGAACAATGCCGTTTGGAAGTGGCGGATGTTGAACAATTCTTCCAATGGTTTGGCACAACCGAAAAAGTCATTACCGTGTTCTCGCAAGGGATCAACCAATCCTCCAGCGGCGTGGATAAAGGCAATGCGATTATCAACTGCCATTTGTTTAGCGGACGCATTGGCAAAGCCGGAATGGGGCCGTTTTCTTTTACCGGACAACCGAATGCAATGGGCGGGCGCGAAGTCGGCGGTTTAGCCAACCAACTCGCCGCGCATTTGGACATCGATAAGCCAGAACACCGCGATTTGGTGCAACGTTTCTGGCAATCCCCCGTGATGGCGCAACAAGCTGGCTTAAAAGCGGTGGATTTATTCCAAGCGATTGAAGCGGGCAACGTCAAAGCGGTGTGGATCATGGCGACTAACCCCGTGGTGAGTTTGCCGGATGCCGACCAAGTACGCCGCGCCTTGGAAAAATGTGAGTTAGTGGTCGTGTCCGATTGCGTGCGTAATACCGATACAATGGATTACGCCCACATTCGTTTACCCGCGCTGACGTGGGGCGAACGCAATGGCACTGTCACCAATACCGAACGCTGTATTACGCGCCAACGTCCGTTCTTACCCGCACCTGCCGAAGCCAAACAAGATTGGGAAATCTTGCGCGATGTGGCACAGGCAATGGGGTTTGGCGAATACTTTGCGTATCAATCCGCCGCAGATGTGTTCCGCGAACACG
Source organism: Pseudomonadota bacterium (assembly GCA_039797295.1). Lineage (GTDB taxonomy): Bacteria > Pseudomonadota > Gammaproteobacteria > Thiotrichales > Thiotrichaceae > Thiothrix. Next base: position 43,149 of record JBDKID010000020.1, read on the forward strand.
TTGCCTTGTCTGCGTTTGAAAACACGGGCGGACGCTGCTTTAACTTAAGCGCGTGGCAAGGCATTTCCGCCGCCGCTTACGATGCCTTGCAACCAACGCAATGGCCCGTTACCGCCGCGAATGAAAGCGGTACGCCGCGCCTGTTTGCGGATGGCAAATTCTTCACCGCCACGGGCAAAGCGCAATTCATTGCCGTGACCCCGCGTGCGCCGCAATCCATTCGCACTGCCGAATACCCGTTTGTGTTCAATACCGGACGGGTGCGCGACCACTGGCACACCATGACACGCACGGGCGTTTCGGCGCGACTTTCTGCGCACATTAGCGAACCGTATGTGGAAATCCACCCGTGCGATGCCCGCGACCAAGGTTTACAAGATGGGCAACTCGCCAGCGTGCATAACGCTTACGGCGAATTGTTGCTCAGAGTGAAAACGAGTCGGAGTCAACAGCGCGGCAGTTTGTTCACCCCCATGCACTGGAGTGCGCAATTTAGTCGTGCAGCAGGGGTGGGCAAACTGATTCCGCCTGTCACCGATCCGATTTCGGGTCAGCCCGAATCCAAACACGCCACTGTCGCAATCAAACCGTTTCACGCGCAATGGCATGGCTTTTTGCTCTCACGTCGCCAGTTAGAACCAAATGCCGCGTATTGGACGTGCATGAAAGTCGAACAAGCATGGCGTTATGAAATGTCCGGCAGCGTAAAACCGCACAACTGGCAACACGCCGCGCGGGAATTGTTGGAAGCAGACGCCAACGCCGTGGATTGGGTCGAATATGACGATGCAGCCCGCCATACCTACCGCGCCGCGCAATTCGTCGCTGGGCAATTGGAAAGCTGTTTGTTTGTCAGCACATCCGCTGAATTACTGCCGTCACGCGACTGGCTGGTGAGTTTATTCGCGCAAGCAACCTTGCAACCCGCCGACCGCGCCAGCCTACTCGCAGGCAAACCCGCCGTCGCAGGCGAAGACAAAGGGCGAACCGTGTGCGCGTGCTTTAATGTCGGCGAAAACACCATTCGCAAAGCCATCGCCGAACATGGCTTAAAAACCGTCGAAGACATTGGGCGGTGCTTGAATGCAGGCACGAATTGCGGCTCGTGCGTCCCCGAATTGAAAACCTTCCTCAACTGAGTGTGATTTAACAATGATGGTCACGTTCAAGTTAAACGGATAGCGTGACCATTTTCAATACTGACAACAAACCAGTCAGCGGTAAGATAGTTACCATTTCACTACCTATCATTATCAGATAGTTACATCCCATTCCTCATTTAAAAATGTAGATAAATATAGCAATTACCAATTAAACAGGGTAAATTAACACCGTTTATCGTAAATATTTGCAATATTGGAATGTCTATATGGGCTTCATTCATCTTCCTCTACATACGAGTATTTTCCTTGGAGGACTGATACTGCTAACGATGTTTTTTCACTTGAGATATACCGAAAAAACAATAGCGTATGGTTCTACCATTCTTACTACTACGGGAATTTTTGCTACTTTTGTTGGTATTGCGCTTGGGTTAGCAGATTTCGATACTGCCCATATTGAAGAAAGTGTTCCTGCATTACTAGATGGTTTAAAAACCGCATTTTGGGGGTCAGTTGCTGGTGTAGGTGGGGCATTAACACTTAAATTTCGTTATTTTTTCATACCACCTAAGAAAAATATTACCAATAACACGCTAGATAAAGATGTGACCGCATACGACTTAGCCATACTCCTACAAAATATTCAAAATTCATTGGTTGGCAAGGACGAGTCCACATTAGTTTCACAATTAAAACTACTTCGACAAGACAGCAATGACCGTTTAGACGCTTTGAAAAAAGCACAAGAAGAGTCATTGCAAAAAATGTCGGAAATGGGTTCTAAAGCTCTAATCGAGGCGTTAAGAGATGTCATTAAAGACTTTAACAATAAACTAACAGATCAGTTTGGAGATAATTTTAGAGAACTTAATAAGGCAGTAGGTAAAATTCTACTCTGGCAAGTAGAATATAAAAATCATATTGACAAGAGTATTGAAGTACAAAAAACAACAATCGACTTAATGAAGTCTGCGTCTGACAGTTATCAGAAATTAGTCACTGAATCAGAACACTTTACCAAAACAGCAAATGATTTATCGAATATTTTGCACTCGTTAGAAACACAAAAAACCCAGCTAAACACATCACTAAAACTACTCGCCAATTTGCTAAATGCAGCTTCAAGCAGTTTACCTGAAGTAGAAAATAAAATTATCGACCTGACAAATCAGTTGAAAAATGCTTTGGAGCTAAGTCAAATAGAAACTAACAAGGCATTAGTTGAAAATAAAAATCTAATTAAATCTACTATTCAAGATACAGGGCTAGAATTGACTAAACTCAACAATGATTTCAACAAACATATCGGTAACTTAACGGAGAAGACTAATAAACAAATTGCAGTATTAGATGCTGCATTATCAGAAGAGTTAAGAAAATCATTAGAAAGTTTGGGCAGACAACTTGCAGCTTTGTCAGAAAAATTCGTTAGTGATTACACACCGCTAACGGAAAAACTGAAAGACATTGTTAATATTTCACGGAGAATATAGAATGTCGCTCAACAAAATCTTAACTAAAGATAAAGCTCTTGAGCTAAAAGAAGAACATTGGATTCCATTATCTGACTTAATGACTGGCTTAATGATGATTTTCATGTTGATCGCCATTATATTTATGGTCAAAGTTGAAAATAATGCAGAAAAAGTTAAAAACGTTGCGTTTATTTACGACGAAATGAAATCTGAGTTGTATACTGACTTAAATGACGAGTTTCAACATGATTTAGCCAAATGGGGGGCTGAGCTAGATAAAGATTTAACCTTTAGATTTAAAGAACCAAATATTTTATTTGATAATGGTCAAGAAAAATTAAAACCTCAATTTATTAGTATCTTAGACAGCTTTTTTCCACGATATATAAGAATACTTAGCAACAAAAAATACAAAAAATCCATTGAAGAAATTAGGATTGAAGGACACACATCAAGTATTTGGGCAGGTAGTACTAATCCAAATGAAGCCTACTTTTTAAATATGGCACTTTCTCAAGCTCGCACAAGAACTACTCTACAATATGTACTGACTCTTAACCAATTGAAAGAACAACAATTATGGTTAAAATCACATTTAACTGCTAATGGTTTATCATCGTCCAAGTTAATTTATAATACTGATGGTACGGAAAATAAAGATGGATCGCAACGAGTAGAGTTCAGAGTGCGAACTAACGCTGATGCCAAAATCTCTGAAATTCTTAAGATGGTACAATAATGAAACTACCAGATTTTTATCATTTTATACCGTTTCATCACATCAAAGAAAAAATGGGTATACCCAAGGATACCTATGGCACATTGGAAAAAACACTAAAAATTGAATCATTGACTGAAGCTGAATTAGAAAAACTTACGTCTAAAGATGGCTTGGAAATATCATTAAATGATTTAGTTGTTCATGATGATGGGACGCTGTTATATAAAAACACGAGAGTTATTCTTTATATCAGAGATATACCTGCCTATGGTGCACAGAAAACCAACCCTAAATATCATCTCGCAAATTGCCGTACATTAAAAGACATGCGAGAGCAGAAACGTTTTGAACGTTATGTCGTTTCCACAAGAACGAATGGTGAATTTAATGTCAATATCATTCGTTCATCTCATGTACAAAATGAAACAATGCAATTGCTAGTCTGTCAAAATTGCTTAACTCATTTGGAATTTAATAAATTCAGCATGAACTGGGCGAAAAACACCAGATTAGAATTTGTCAAAAACTTTAATTTGGATAGTTTTTTTGAAAAATACCCGGTGTCACTTCATGCACAAAAGCCCAAATATGACTCACTCACTGCACCACTAAATATATATAATAGCGATTTTTCAAAAGTGAGCGAAGATTTAAAGATACAATTAAATTGGCAATGTCAGGACTGTGGTGTCGTATTATCCGAGCCGAATAATAGAAAATGGCTTCATGTACACCACAAGAATGGTTTGAAATTTGATGATAGCCGTGAAAACCTAAATGTCTTATGTATTAAATGCCATGCTAATCAACCACTCCATGCACACATAAAAAACCTACCTGACTATAAAACTTATATCGATAATGAAAAAGTTGCTTAACAGGAGGACTGCTTCATAGCAGTCCCATCAGTGGCATGATGGTGACAGTTTCACCGACGGCAACCGCGCCGCGTTCTTGTTCCAGCACGATTAAACAATTCGCCGCGCTCATGGAACTGAGGATGTGCGAACCTTGCATTCCGGTGCTTTGCACTTGCCAAGTTCCATCCGCTTGTTGCTGACAAATGCCGCGTTGGAAATCGGTACGTCCGGCGGATTTTTTCAAAGGTGTGGTGCAAATCGCGGGATAAGTGAGCGCGTTGGTGACAACTTCGCCCATCAATGCCAATAACACGGAGCGCACGAATACCAAAAATGTCACCATTACCGCCACCGGATTACCCGGCAAACCAAAGAATAAGCAGTCGTCACCCAATCGCCCAAACGCCAAGGGCTTGCCCGGTTTCATGGCGATTTTCCAAAAATCCACCGCTCCGGTTTGGCGCAATGCTTCGGCAATGTAATCCGCCTCGCCCACCGACGCGCCCCCGCTGCTAATCACCACATCGGCTAAACGGCGGGCATCGCGCAAGGTTTGCTGAATGGCATCCATTTGATCGGGTAAGCGTCCTAAATCCAGTATTTCCACCCCTAATTGCGCCAACATGCCATACAGCGTGTAACGGTTGCTGTCGTAAATTTCGCCGTCGTTTAACGTTTCACCGAGGCTTTTCAACTCATCACCCGTGGAAAAAAACGCCACACGCACGCGCCGCAACACATCCACTTCGGCAATACCTTGTGAGGCGAGTAAACCCAAATCCGCTGCGGTGATTTTGCGCCCCCGCATTAACAACGCCTCACCCGCGCGTAAATCTTCCCCCACGCCGCGCACATTCGCCCCCGCTTTGGGCAATTTTTGCAAAGTAATGAGTTCATCGGCGCGGGTAACGTGTTCCTGCATCACCACGGTATCGCAAGCGTCCGGCACAACCGCACCCGTCATAATGCGCACGCATTGCCCCGCTTGCAGTTCACCCTGCAACGGATGTCCGGCAAATGCTGTTCCCACCACCTGCAATGCAGGAAAGTTTTGGCTATCCGCGTAACAAAACGCATAACCATCCATTGCGGAATTGCGCTGCGACGGCACATGCGTGCGTACCAATACGGCTTGCGCTAATACTCGCCCTAAACTTTCGCGCAAACCAACGCGCTCACACAGTGTTAAGGGCGTAATGCTTTGCATAATCCGTGCTTGCGCTTGCGCCACACTCAAAAGCGTCTTCGGCGTGTAACAATCCATTGCTGTCATGGCTGCATCCTAAGGGGTTTGGGTTATTTTTGTTTCGGGCGAAACGCTTTGATCACGGTTTCATCGCATTCCAAATACGCGCCACCAATGAGATCAATGCAATACGGCACGGCGGGAAATACCGCATCCAAACATTGGCGAATCGACGCAGGTTTACCGGGGAGGTTAATAATCAGCGATTGCCCGCGAATCCCAGCGGTTTGACGCGACAAAATCGCCGTGGGTACATACTGCAAACTGACTTGGCGCATCATTTCGCCAAAACCGGGGAGCATTTTCTGGCATACCGCTGCGGTGGCTTCGGGGGTAACATCACGCGGTGCGGGTCCTGTGCCACCCGTGGTCACGATTAAACAGCATTGTTCGTGGTCAGCTAATTCGCGCAAAGTGTCTTCGATTTCGCTTTGCGTGTCGGGAATGCAGCGGTAAACCGTGGTGAACGGCGTGCGCAAATACGCTTTCAACGTATCCACAATCGCCATGCCGGAAATGTCTTCGTATTCGCCGGAACTGGCGCGGTCGGAGGCAGTAATAATGCCGATTTTTACGTCGCTCATACCCTATCCTTAAGCGTTAATCATGAGGTTTGAGCCTAAAGGGATGCGCAAGAACTGTCAATTGATGGATTTTATTGGCATCTTTTCAAGCACATGACTAAACATTGTTCCTATACTTATTGTTTTTTACCGCTTATCACTAACAACAGATTAAGAAACCCCATGCAATTAACAACCAAACCGCTTACTAGTGCAATACTAGCCAGTACCTGTCTCTGCTTTATGAATGCTTTACAACCAGCCGTCGCGGGGCATGTCAATCGACACAGTAAAAACCCTGCTTCCCCTGCGAAACCCAGTAAAACCAAAGCGGCGAAACCGCGCACGGGCGGTGGCTGCCAAAACCTCAGCCCCGCAACCTTAGCTGCGAAAGCAGCTCCCTATCACAATACGATTCACACTGCCGCGCAAAAATACGACGTTAACCCCAGCCTCGTGAAAGCGGTGATTACCATAGAAAGCTGTTTCCAACCCAATGCGCGTGGTTCATCCGGCGAAAAAGGTTTAATGCAACTCATGCCGGGTACAGCACGCCGTTTTAATATCCGTGATGGTTACAGTTCATGGCAGAACATTCACGGCGGCTCGCGTTACCTTGGCAGCTTGATGGATCGCTACCAAGGCAATACCAACCGCGCGATTGCCGCCTACAATGCGGGCGAAGGCAATGTCAGCGTCGGCGGACGCATCCCCAATACCGGTTATGTGAATAAAGTGCTCACGGCTCTCAACAAATTCATCGGGGTATCCAGCAATGTGCCAAATGATACAGATGACCTCAAGCTGGCGAATGCCGTACCTAACACCAGCTTAAAACCCGTCGCGGAAACGGGCAATCGCAGCCAAACCTCAGTGCGTTTGTGGAAAACAGCGGCACGCTCAGACAATGCTGTTACGGTACAAAAAGCTGTCATGACCAGCAACATGGCAATGACCATGAATGCCGGAGCAAACTTAACGGGTAAAGCATTAAGCACTAGCAAAGCCAACAAATCCGGCAAAACCCGTGCTGCCAGCAGCTACACCGTGCAAGCGGGGGACACGGTTTATGCCATCATGCGCAATACGGGCGTACCCGTAACAACCTTGGTGCGTTTAAACGACCTGCCCGCCCCGTATGGGGTGAATGTCGGGCAAGTCTTGCGCTTACGTTAATACCATTAAGGTTTAACCGTTACTACCCACACCGAAACTGGCTCGCCCAACAATGAGCGGGTCAGTTTGCCCAACGTTGCGAATGTCTTTGCCGGTGTAATCCATCTTATTCAACACATAACGCATCGCATTCAACCGCGCACGTTTCTTACAGTCAGACTTCACAATGATCCACGGGCATTCGGAGGTATCAGTGTGGAAGAACATGGATTCTTTCGCCTTGGTGTACTCATCCCACTTGTCCAAAGATGCCAAGTCAATCGGGCTGAGTTTCCATTGTTTGAGCGGGTGTAATTCACGCTCTTTGAAACGGCGGCGTTGTTCTTTGCGACTGACGGAGAACCAGAACTTAATCAAATGCACACCGCTATTCACCAAATGGCGTTCCAATTCAGGAGCTTGACGCATGAAGGCGAGGTATTCTTGCTCGTTACAGAAACCCATCACACGCTCAACACCGGCACGGTTGTACCACGAACGGTCCATTAACACGATTTCGCCCGCTGACGGCAAATGCTGGATGTAACGTTGGAAATACCATTGCCCGCGTTCCATTTCAGTGGGTTTTTCCAAAGCCACAACTCGCGCCCCACGCGGATTTAAGTGTTCCATGAAACGCTTAATCGCCCCACCTTTACCCGCCGCATCGCGCCCTTCAAACAGGATCACCACACGCTGACCTGTCTCTTTTACCCACGCTTGCAGTTTGAGTAATTCCACTTGTAAGTGGTATTTCTGCTTTTCGTAACTCTTGCGTGACAGGCGATTTTTGTACGGATACACCGCCGTGCGCCAATCTTCCACCAACTCATCATCAGGGCTGACTGGCATCCGCGCTTCAAACTTCTGCCAGCGTAACAGCGCGGATTTCAGCGCGGCAGCATCATCCGGTGACGCACCGTCTAAAATCGCTTCCAACGCTTTGAACGCCGCTTCACTGTCTGCCGGACGCACACGCTCTAAAATATCCTCTGCCGCTGTTACCTGAGCATCTTGCGCTTCCGAACTGGCCTGTAACACGGCGAAAGTTTCAACACCCTTTGCAATTACCTCATCATCCGCTGATTGGGTTTGATCCGTTTCTTGTTGATTCATCTTAAGCACCACAACGTTTTTTCATAAAAATTTAGTGTCCCAATTGTAACGAAAGTGGTGCAAAGTCATGCTGACATTTGTCAGCACGCCTCCAGTATCAGACCAGTGGCTAACCAGCGGTGCGCAAACGCGCCAAAATACTCGCCGCTTGGCGCTGGCGTTGTTCACTGCTTACCACTGGTATCAAAATTGCGTAGATTCAGTTGCATTCAAAGCGCGAATCCACAGCAGCATACGGGTCTTGTCCTTCTACCACTTCCCAGTTTTTGCCTTTGCTCATTGGGTCTTCGCGGTAGACTTCTACAAATTCTCGAACTCGCTGGTAAGTTCCGTTTTTATTGACCCAACTAGCGTGGCACTGCACATCCATTGGCTGTTTCGTGTAATGGCTAGGGGCTGTAGCCTTTGTCATCACAGCAACTCGTCGCATGGCGTTACCCGTTTCTTGCTGCCATATTCTGACTTGGAAAGCACGATCTGCAATCAATACCCTTGGTTTGTCATTATTAACTTGTGACAATACCCAGAAGGGCTTGTTCTGATTAACTTTCAGGTGGGTGCAAACATTATCCGTGGTAAAAAGCCATTCTGACGTTTTGAGATTATCATCCAATTCCACTTTCACCCCTAGAAATTGACACTGCGCTAACTGCTCTGGCGCGAGACTATTAAAGGTTGATTGAATCTGCTCCTGTGCTAACACCACCATTTTCATTGATGCAGGTATGGGCAACACAGGTAAACTAGGGGATGAATACGTCGTGGATTTCAAATCTTTTTGCGCCAGTTCGAGATTAATCACATCCATTAATGGAGGCAATAAATACTCTTCCTTGGCTTCTGTATTCGGGATAGCTGTTTTACCTGTGTCAGTAGCACAACCTGCGACTTCCGACAAACTAACCGCTAAAGCAATCATTAAAATTCTATGAGATTGGGCATAGTGCATCAAAATACTCCGTTATTAGCAACATCATGAAAATAGTACATAAATAGTGAGTCTTTACTTTTTTTGCAAAAATTCAATCGATTTCACTTGAAAAAAAAAAAGACTATCGGTTTATATTTACTGCCGAAAGGTTATTTCAACCTCTCGAACAACTACACCACAATTCCTTACTAGGGAAATACTTATGGTTGACACCACTATCAGAACATACACATTTTACGCTCATTGCGCCCGTATGTTAAAAAAAGCAAATGAGGATTTACAAAATGTCAAAAAATATCTTGATCCTGCATCCCCCAATAATTACGATACCTATATTGCCAACATGAAGAAGCTTAAGGCTTCAGCTAATCCCCCTGCTGGAATTGACAGCAAAATTGCGACTGCTGAAGCTCAGTTAGCAGGTTTTAGGCAAACTGAACAAGAAGCGCGAGCATTAGTTACTGAGTATCAACCTAAAATGCAGTCACTAACCAACAGTAAAGATTACTGGAGTGCACCTGACGGTAAATTAAATGAATATATGTACATCCTCGATGAAGAAACTTGTCAATCCACAATAACGGATTGGTTGGTTATTGCGACTGCTTGCCAATCAGGTCAATGGGGAATGCCTCTTCCGACTACTCCGACAGGAAATCAAACATTTGTTTTTGCCAACAAAGCAATTAACTATTCAGGTGTGAATCAAACAGATGCCGTGCGTATTTGGAATCACAATGTCACATTAGATAATCTAAATATTAATGATTCTCGTATTTATGATACGGCACATCGCGATGCTATTCAGCTTATTCCACCACCTAAATACAAAGATGGGACAGACGCACAAGGTAAACCTACGAAAATCAAATTAGCAGATCAGATGGTGGGAACAATTCTTGAAAATCCAACTGTCAAAAATTGTCAGGTTTATGCTCCGCGTGCGCCATTGCAAGGCATTTTTATGAGTGATGGATTATGCCGTAATGCTAATATCACAAGTAATGATATTACTGTACAGGGTGCACATGCTATTTCATTGGCTGGCGTACTCTCTGGCAGTATTACAGGTAATACCCTGCATGAAGTTGTATTTTCCCCTACGCAAATTCAAGAGCCACCGCGTATTCGCCTTTTTCCATTACGCATTGGTGGCAACATGGCAGACGATGGCGTAGTCTGCATCTTTAACTTTGCAACGGGCAATAGTGTCAATTACGGCACTGTCTCTGACAGTGGCAACCGTGTTATCCGACTGAGTGGCACAGTTGAAACGATTACAGTTGAAGATTTGCGTAAAGCCTTACCGAAAGAGTTTCGTAAAATTGGTGTTGGACTAAACAATTTCAACTACGACCAATATTTTAAAGAATGCAGTGAATGGACAGTCGCCAATTTCAAAGCTAATGACCCTTGGGGTTATAATCAAATGGTGGCATGGTTAAATTTGCGTTATCAAGAATATTCTACTGGTCAACGAGAAGCTAATAGCCCTTTACCAGCTCCAAGTAATGAACAGCGTGACCCTGCACCTTATGGGGTATTGGATATGCTGCAAAAAGCAAAAGCAGCATTACAAACCAGTTCTACTACTTTCCTTAATACACGGCTTGCTGACTTACAAGAAACCGCTATCCGTAGTTTCACCATGAAACGCATTGCCATCAGAAACGGTAGTATTGTGCCGTTGTATGATTTAGGTACTGATCTCAATGCACGACGGGCGGCTATGCTTAAATGGCTGCTCAAGCCTGAAGAACTTGCTAATTTAATTCCAGACCCCAATCCTGATGCTGACTATTTTAATGAGTTTTTCATTCAAAGATTCATCAACGAGCTTGAAGAAGATGGATATAAATTTAACTTATCAATAGGTGATAAATTTCTCAGAGCTAGAGAAGCTTTAGAAATTGCTGATAATCTCGGATTTAAAACTGATGAATTAGCAGCACACTGTATATTAATAAGTTTCTACTCACAAACCTCATTAAAGAAAGATTCGGCTTTTCTAGATAATATAAAGCAAAGAATCACATACGGTGAAAAACTTGATATTATTACAGATAGATTAAGAACATTAAAGCCTAATTAATCTAATTATTAGAGATAAAATATAATGACAAGCAAATCGTCAAAAACTCTAGAGTCACTAGAAAATAGCCGAACTAATTCATTGCAAAATCAAAGCAAAGAACTATTTTTGATTTTTTATATAACTGGTTATGTTAAACATGATGGATTAGATGATAAAATGTTTCATGAAGCATCTCAAACACGAATTAACAACATTAAACATGCAAAAAATTTTAATCCCGAAATACATAAAGTTCATTCTATTCCAATCCAAGACCTTGCGGAGATGCGAGAGACTATTCTTCGTTATATTAACAAATACGGTGGAAAAAACTATGCTTATACCAAAGAGATTGGGATTTTCTCTCACTCAGGAAAAGAAGATGGACCGATAGGTTCTCAAGATACTACTCAATATAAACATTTGATTTATAGAGATCAAATGTCTTTAGAAGGTTATACTTCAATTGATTTTAACTGGATTACGAATAGTACTAAAAGATTTATTGTATATGGCTGCAATTCTGCTTATCCTAGTAATCCCTTCATTAAAAAGCTATCTATGCATCCAAATTTTAGAAATGTAGAATTATGGGGACAAACCACTTACTCATTTCCTTCTTTTTATCCAAATAAAAGATCATCTTCAATTATCAGACAATTTTGGAAAAGTGGCTTCGATATTGCAGAAAAAGGCACATCATATACTTATATGGTTGGCGGAAATGATGGAGAAGGATTGGAAGCAATATTTACTAAAACTGCTAATATCAACCCTATGGCGGTTTATATAAATGGCAAAAAAACTCAAGAACCCTATCAAAATAAATTTAATGACCATACCATTGCTGATGAAATATATCTTAACTAGTTTAATCGCTGTTAATTTATTACTTGGAGTAGCATATTTATTATTTTCCATCGATAGAAGTGAGCAGCAGCTTGATATTGATTCGGAGTTGATTAATATCAATGGTGATAAAGCTTTACTTGATAAATTAATTGTTAATATATTATTCCAAAATGGTCAAGATGAAAAACTGCGTACTATCTTCTTTAAGGGGAAGAAGTACAAAGATCACCTACCTTCAGATCGTCGTGAGTTTACAATTAACTACGATAATGTATTGTTTAGTAAGTTTGGAGTAGACAGCTTTGAACGTGTAGTTGGATATGATGCAGACAAGAGAACTTTAACATTTGTTTCTATAAAGGATGCCGTTTATTACTGCACTAATAATGAAGAAATGTCTATTGAATCATGTATACAATCAAACGAAAAAATACGCCTAAACCAAATTTCCTCACTAGAAAAAACAATCAATAATTACTTGACATACCAACCAATAATGGATAGTGAAATTGCAACTTATAGATGCCGATATTCATTTCCATGTAGTATACATAAATTAATCACATCCCTTTATTGATTTGGGATTATTGAATAATTTCATTTAGAACTTTATGGATTAATCCGCAAAGAAAGGGAATCATTTCTCGAAAGAACCCACAAATGAAGCATGTTTATTTTTTGCACAAATTTCTCCTGTTAATGTTGTTGATTACCTCTGTTAAAGCAGAGGAATCAACGTTTCCGATTAAGCATGTTTCATTAAAAGCATTTAATAAAATATGGTTGGAAGAATGCACAGATAGCAATGAATCAAGTATAGAATGGTATTTGGAAAGTAAACACCAAAAATTTATTACTCCCGTGCCATTTCTCACAATGGATGCATCCATTGTGAGTGAACAGTCTCTATCAAAAAAACATCAGTGTTATCGATATAATGATTTAAGTAGAGTTGTCTTTAAATGGCATAATGGCTTTCCTATCATGCTATCACATAAGCCTAGCACATCATCTTTTGTTTCTAAGTTTGCTTTATTTAACTTTGTGTCTGCATCACCAAGGAATGATGCTAGAATTTATAATACTTGGGCATACGATCCAAATGATAGCCATGCTAATGGTGAAAAGATAGACTTATTACTTTTTCAAGACAATAAGCGATGGAATGGCATTGAAATAACAAACGACAATTACATTAATGGCTACTTCACATTAGAATATCGGAATCCTTATTGGATAAGAAAAAATATAGGGTCAGTTGCCGAAGGTGTTTTCGATTATCCAAATACCAATGGATTACTTTATCAAATAAAAGATAACGAGCTTAATATTTTATCACCGCAATACTCATCAAAAGAAGAAGCTGCTAAATATTCAGATTCTAAAAGTGGCATAATTACTCATGAGATTAGTCAACAAAAACTTAGCGTTAAATTACCTTTACATTTATCAAAACAACAACTTATTACATTTACTACAAATAAAATAGGTGAAAACCTCCAGTCATTACACGGAGATTATTTTGACAAAGAATGGAATGCAGAGCATACACATCTCCAAAATCAATATTGGCGAAGCTGGATCAATGGTAGCGGTTATTTGACGTTGGAAAATGGAAAAAAGCAAAAGCTATCCAATCGGCAACGTTTGGAAGTGTGGTTAAAACGTTATTTAGCGCGGCAACAGGTAGAACTAGAAGCAGGTAAAACGTATTATTTCAGCAAGGATTTAGGTAATTACTTATTAATGGATTACTATAAAGAAAATGGTGAGCCGATTTACCCGCAAACGAAGGCCGATATTTGCAAACGATTTGAAGCACAAATACCGGATGTTTGCCAACGTTAATAACAGCTAACCAGCGGTGCGCAAACGCGCCAAAATACTCGCCGCTTGGTGCTGGCGTTGTTCCTGTGCCGACGGTTCGCCGTTTAAATACGCATCGATTTGTTCCGCCGCTTGCAGCCGATCCGCACAATATTGTTGCTGTGATTTCACACGTTCCAACGAATCCTGCATCCGCGCAAAACCATCCGCTTGGTAATGGCTATGCCGTGATAACTGCCCCACCGCCTGTTGAGCGTGGCGCGTTGCCTGTGCCATGCGCAATTCTGCACGGTATTGTTCCAGCTTGTAGCCCGTATTCTTCAATGCTTGCAGCACACGTTGTTCGTAATCCTGCAATTGTTCGTGCTGCTGTTGTTGCTGCGTTAACGTACTTTCCAATTGCGCTAACTCATCGGCTAAACGCATCGCGGCAGCATCATCGCCGTGTTGCAACTTGGTGCGAATCGCCTGTTCCTTATCGACAATGCGTAAACGATTCGCCTCCAATACCCGTTGCAAGCGCAATTTATCCGCCATGACTTGCGTTAAATGCTGCTTGGATTCGCGTAAACGGCTTTCACATTCGTAAATCTCTTGCGCCAAAATGCGTAAAGCATTGGCATCAACGGCGGATTCTAAAACCTCGCGTGTTCCACCACGAATGGCTGTCGCTAACTTTTCAATTAAATACATCATGGCACTACTCCGCGAATTCTTTGAGGATTTTATTGGTTTTGGCTTCATTAATGCGATTCAACAAACGTTGTGCTTCGTGCTCATCGCGTAAAGTTTTGGATAACATAATGGTAGAACTGACCAGAAACAGCGAATTCAACGCCAAATAACCTTTCACCAATAAACTGCCATCCATAAAGAAAACAAACGCCGCCATTGCCGCTAATGCAATCGCAAATGTTAGCTTTACAAAAAACAACCAACCGGATGAATTCGGCAAGGTAAATGTGTCATTCGGATTCATGGGGAACACCTCTGCTGCTGGGGGCTTGTTTTATTAACGTTGTTCAATCGACAAGTGCAGATTACGCAACAGGTCGCAGCGAACGCAACGTCAACCGCAGAAGTTGAAAACGGTAAGGCTAAAGGTAGCAAAAACTAATACTATTTTGGTCTTCATAAATAACTGTTGTGCGGGAAGGAGAATTCTTACACCGCACCGTGTAGTACAGTGATAATGCTATACTGTGACAAAGCCAACAGAACTAGGAATGCCCAGTAATGCCACTTCTGCATCAATCACTTGTCATGATTTCATGGAGGTTCGCATGAGAATCCGCGCTATCCATACCTACGAATTTGGCGCATTGGGGACGCAGAGTTTTGACTTCCGTGATGACTGGAGTGATGAAACAGCCACCCGCATCCTATTTAGTGGTGCAAATGGCTGCGGAAAATCTACGCTATTACGTGGTGTTGCAATGCTATGGAGTGCATTCGGTTATTGGCTGCATAACCGCAAATTTCTCCCAGCAAACAGTATGGAAAACCAATGGCTGCAACGTTGCGGGGGAATAGCATTGGTGTTGGAGACATTGCCGTTTTCTAATACATCAACACTGTTATTATTTTGGGGACAGTCTGGTACTTGGGTAGGAAAGCTAATTGACCAACATAAAGATGCTACAGTTATTGGGCAAATCAATACAACATCCTTCCATTGGCCTCAAAATATTGCTTGGTTAAACGAGTGGACGCGGGCGCGGCAAAAAATGCTGGTTTCACCCCAGCCGAGTGAATCACCCAACATTCTGTTTCTGGATGCTGAAGAACGCCGCTGGGTAACGCCGAAACACGGTTTAGGCGAAATTAGACCAGAAAACATGGAACAACGTTGGTTAAGTAGCTATCGCGCTACCGAAAATTGGGATGGGCAAGTTGAGTCAGCATTGTTGACCATGAAAATCGCTTCAGACGAGCGTTTCAGTAAGCTAGTCGATAACATGAACGGATTCCTTTCTGGCAAAGAAATCCTTAAAGAAGTGATCCTCGGTGAGAATCGCCTGCGCGTCAAACTTGCTAATGGGAGCACTCACGGTATTGACGAACTTTCATCAGGCGAACACCAAGTTTTAATCCAGCTTTACATGGTTGACCGTTGGATGGAGCGCGGGGGAATCGTGATGATTGACGAACCCGACCTTTACTTGCACCCCTCCCTCATTTCCGGTTTCCTTGCCCAATTGGAAAACATGGTAGCTGAACGCGACGGGCAACTGTTGATTACCTCTCATGTTCCCGATGTTTGGAATCGTTATGAAGCCATCGGTCAGCGAGTTTTGCTGGGAATGGAAAGCCAAACATGAGTGGGAAAGCGTTAGCAAAACAAATCCGTGAACGTGAAATTGGCTCACAAAATAAACGCGCTCTGATTGTTGAAGGGGTAGATGATAAAGCTGTATTAACCACTCTGTTCAAGAATCACTGTCCAACGTGGGAACAACGCTGGGTTATTGCTATTGCTGGCAATAAACAGAAAGTATTAAAAGTGCTAAACGTTGAGCCGACATGGATTGGCATGGTAGATCGCGATACATGGAGTCAGGCAGAAATCGACTCACAGACTCAAACCCTACCCAATTTGGTGGTATTACCCCGCTGGTGTATGGAAAATTACCTGATTAATCCCGCAGAACTTTGGCAGGCATTACCAGCATCACAAACAATCAAGATTGCTGGTGGTGCAACGGATTTTACCCAACCAATCCTTGATAAGTTGCCAGCCTATGTGCGGCATGGGGTACTGTGGCAAGTGATTACACCTTTATGGTCGGGATTACGTGCACGCGGTTTTAAGGAGGCTCTTGCTGCCGAAAGCAGCGTTATTACTGCGCAGGATGATGGTGAAATTCGCCGTGTTTTAGCAGACTGGGATGAACTGCTCGAACCACAACGTATCTTTGCCGACTTTCAGCAGTGTCTGAGCGCAGTCCAACAATTACCTCACGATGAACAACTAAGTCATTGGGTACACGGCAAAACCTTCTGGAAACAAGTCATTTACCCACACATGAACGACGTATTTGGACAAGTACCTGAAACACAACTTCAAGAAAAGTTGTTTCAGCGACTACTGTTCCCTCGTGATTTGGAAACGTTACGTCAACGTTTGCAACTTGGGGCTGACTCATGACCGACATTGCTAATGAATGGTAGCATTAGTCAGCCACAATACATCATTTCCCCCGCCCGACCATTTTCATCACGACGACGAAAAATACGGGGACGAAGAAAATCCCCAGCAATGTCGCGGCGATCATGCCACCCATTACCCCCGTGCCGACGGAATGTTGGCTGCCTGAACCCGCCCCCGTGCTAATGACCAAGGGTAATACGCCCAAGATAAAGGCGAACGAGGTCATGAGAATCGGGCGTAAGCGAATGCGAACTGCTTCGAGGGTGGCTTCGATCAGCCCTTTGCCGTGTTCCATGAGTTCTTTGGCGAATTCGACAATCAGAATGGCATTTTTCGCCGACAAGCCAATGGTGGTGAGCAAGCCGACCTGAAAATACACGTCGTTGCTCAAGCCGCGTGTGTAAGTGGCGAGCAATGCGCCGACCACGCCGAGCGGTACGACGAGCATAACCGCAAACGGTATTGACCAGCTTTCGTACAAAGCGGCGAGCGCGAGGAAG
Source organism: Pseudomonadota bacterium (assembly GCA_039797295.1). Taxonomy (GTDB): domain Bacteria; phylum Pseudomonadota; class Gammaproteobacteria; order Thiotrichales; family Thiotrichaceae; genus Thiothrix. Next base: position 60,723 of record JBDKID010000020.1, read on the forward strand.
ACCACCAACATGGAAATCGCGTAGAGGAATGGGGCTTGTGCGCCGGAAGCTTTTTCCTGATACGACATCCCCGACCATTCGTAGCCAATGCCGGGCGGCAGTTCTTTGATGAATTGTTCGACAATATCCAGTGCCGTACCAGAACTTACACCTGCCACGGGCGCACCAGTCACTTGCACCGCTGACATGCCGTTAAAGCGTTCTAACATCGGTGAACCGTACACCCATCGCCCTTTGGCAAACGCGGAAAATGCCACCATTTCGCCGGATGCATTGCGCACATACCAGTGATTGAGGTCGTCGGGTAACATGCGACTGTCTGCCGCGCCTTGCACATACACTTTTTTCACTCGCCCTTTGTCGATGAAATCACTAACGTACACCCCGCCCCATGCCGTGGATAGCGTGTCATTAATGGTCGCCACCGTAACGCCCAATGCTCCGGCTTGCGCTACATCGAGGTCGAGCTGGTATTGTGCGGTATCATCTTGCCCACTCGGACGCACGCCCGTTAAGCGTGGTTCTTGCGCGGCTTTTTTCACGAACTCATCACGGGCGGCAATTAAGGCTTCATGCCCCAATCCGCCACGGTCTTGCAATTGCACATCGAAACCCGCCGCATTACCCAAACCGCGTACCGCTGGCGGAGCCATTGCCACCACTTTTGCATCACGGATTTTGCTCAATTTTGCCATTGCACGCGCCGCAACGGCTTGTGCGGATTTGTCCGCTGCCGGACGTTTCGACCAATCGGTTAAGCGCACGAATGCCCGCGCCACGTTTTGCCCGCTACTCGCCGAACCCATGCCCGCCACCGCGAATAAACTCGCGAGTACGTCTTTTTCTTCGGTCAGGAAATACTGTTCGACCTGCTGAATCACTTTCAAAGTGCGTTCTTGCGTCGCCCCCGCTGGTAATTGGATTTGCACAAACAAAATCCCCTGATCTTCATCCGGCAAAAACGAAGTCGGTAAGCGCGTAAACAAAAAGCCCATCAAACCCACCATCAGCGCGTAAACCAACAAGTAACGTAATGGTTTGAGGATTAAAGCCTGCACAATGCGTTGGTATAACGATCTTTTTACGGGTGGTGTTGGTGTATCTGGCGTTGGGGAATGCCCCACCACTTTCGGCGGCTTTAACAATGCGGCGCATAACGCAGGCGTGAGGATTAACGCCACCACCACGGATAAGATCATTGACGACACCAAGGTGATGGAAAATTGCCGATAAATCACCCCCGTCGAACCGCCAAAGAAAGCCATTGGCACGAATACCGCCGACAACACCAAGGCAATGCCGATTAATGCGCCGGTGATTTGCTGCATGGATTTGCGCGTCGCATCACGCGGGGAAAGCCCTTCTTCGTGCATTAAGCGTTCGACGTTTTCCACCACCACAATGGCATCGTCGACTAGCAAACCAATCGCCAGCACCATGCCGAACATGGTCAGGGTATTGATCGAATACCCCGCTAACGACAGCACCGCAAATGTGCCGAGCAACACCACAGGTACGGTAATGGTGGGAATCAACGTGGCACGAAAATTCCGCAGGAACACCAACATCACCACGAATACCAGCGCGATGGCTTCCAGCAAAGTTTGAACCACGCCTTCAATCGAAATCTTAATAAACGGCGAGGCATCATACGGAATCACCGCTTTCAAACCTGCCGGAAAATACGGCTCTAAAGCGGCGAGTTTGGCTTTCACCGCTTCCGCCGTGCTTAGCGCGTTCGCACCACTGGCTAAGGTAATGGCTAAACCGGAGGCGGGATTGCCTTTGAAGCGCGAAATCACGTCGTAGTTTTCGCTGCCCATTTCGACTTTTGCCACGTCACCCAAACGCACTACCGCGCCGTCAGTAGCCGTTTTCAGCACAATCGCGCGGAATTGTTCCGGCGTTTGCAAGCGGGATTGCGCCGTGACCGTGGCATTCAATTGCTGATTCGGCATGGCGGGCGTACCACCCAATTGCCCCGCTGCAATTTGCGTATTCTGTGCTTGAATCGCGGTTTTGATTTCTGCGGTGGTGAGTTGGTATTGCTGAAGTTTGAAGGGATCAAGCCAAATGCGCATGGCATACGCTGCACCAAACATTTGCGTACTGCCCACGCCTTCCACGCGACTCATCGGGTCTTGAATGGTGGTCACAAGGTAATCAGCAATGTCGGTCTGGCTCATGCTGCCATCTTCAGAAATAAAGCCCAGCACCAGCAAAAAACCCGTGGAACTTTTCGTCACTCGCACACCTTGCTTTTGCACCGCATCCGGTAACTGCGTGAGGGCTAATTGCAGCTTATTCTGCACTTGGACTTGTGCAATATCGGGGTCGATACCGGCTGCAAAACTGAGGTCGACCTTTGCCGCTCCCGCCGCACTGCTGCTGGAAGCCATGTATTGCAAACCATCCAACCCCGTCATTTTCTGCTCAATGATTTGCGTTACCGAATCCTCCACGGTTTTCGCGGATGCACCGGGGTAACTGGCACTCACCGAAATGGTCGGCGGCGCAATGTCGGGGTATTGGGAAATCGGCAGCTTGGGAATCGCTAATGCCCCCGCCAACATGATCGTAATCGCAATTACCCACGCAAAAATCGGACGGTCAATGAAATAACCTGACATAACTTATTCCTTCACTGGTACAGGTTTGACCTTCGCACCCGCTTTGATTTTTTGCAGCCCATCGACCACGACTTGTTCACCTGCTTTTAAGCCATCGTCCACCACCCATTGATCTTTCAGGGCTTGCGTGGCTTGAATCACGCGCTTTTCCACCGTGCTATCGGCTTTCACCACCCACACGGTTGCCGCACCCGTGGCATTACGGCTCACGGCGGGTTGCGGCACAAGTAACACATTCGTGCGTTGCCCTGCCCCCAATTGCGCCCGCACAAACATACCGGGTAACAATTGTTTATCGGGATTGGGGAATTGCGCCCGCACCGTGAGCGTGCCGGTGGTCGGATCAACGCTTAAATCGCTAAACGCTAACTTGCCAGTATGCGCATACGGTTTGCCATCCGGCAGCAATAAGGTAATGGCTTGCGCCGCCTGCGCCGCTGCATTGGCTTGCGTGCTGGCTTGGGTAATATCCACTGCAATCGGGTCAAGCTGTTGAATCGTCGCCAACGCACTGGCTTGATTGGCAGTGACTAATGCCCCTGCGGTCACGCTCGATTTCCCCACAAAACCACTGATCGGGGCTTTGACTTCGGTGTAAGCCAGATTAATGCTCGCAGCTTTCAGTGCGGCTTGGGCAACAGCGACATCGGCTTCGGCTTGTTTTTGCGTGGTAATTTGATCATCCGCCACCGTACGGCTCATCGCACCTTGTTCGACCAAATTAAATTGGGCATTGCGGTCGGCTTTGCGCCGTGCCGCTTCCACACTGACTTTGGCTTTGGCAAGTTGCGCTTGTGCAGTGTCGACAGCAGCTTGGTAAGTGGCACTGTCGATTTGATACAGTGGCGCACCTTTCTTCACCAACGCGCCTTCCTGAAACAAACGCTCCTGAATAATGCCATTCACTTGCGGACGCACTTCCGCCACTTGCAAAGCCACCACGCGCCCCGCAAGTTCGGTATTCAGGCTAATATTTTGCGGTTGCAGGGTAACGACACCGACTTCGGGGTCTTTCGCAGGTGGTTTCGTAGCGGCTTGCTCTTTCGTACAGGCAGTTAACAACGCGATAACACATACCATCGCCATCATTACAAGATTCAGTCTTTTGTTCATGATGCCCCACGCAGTCACTGGATTACTAAGTCAACACATCATACTGCATTATGCCCAAAATGTTGGTATGCCCACATTCGGGCGACACATAACACAGCACTAACATGATTCGCACACCAATAAACCATATTGATTGAATAATCAAATAATTCAAGAAGAAACCACTGGCAGATATAGGTAATTCATTATACAAATAATGCATAATACCCATAAGAAACGAAGGATTATCGAGGATAACGCAAATGTATTTGCATTCTATTTTATGGGCTGACCTACGTTTTAACCGAACTGTAACCAGTTCAAGTTGTTTCATTGCAGATAACTACACGCTTCAGATGATAGATCAAATCATTGATATACCATCAATTATTCAAACCACTCACCCACAGATACTGGTTTTTGAATTTGACCGTCCTGATGTGATTTCATTGCAAACCCTCAGCATTATCCATCAGCAGTTTTTTGAAATCCCGCTAATCATGATTACGCAATACCATTCTGAAGCACTCGCAATTTGGGCTTTAAGGAGTCGAATTAATGACTACCTAATCAGCCCAATTCAGCCAACCGAACTCATCAAAAGCATAACACGAAATAACCAAAACCATAGAACCCTGTACCATGCAAGCCTTACAATCAATATTCCTAATGAATTAAGCTTTCAACAAAACTACCGACAACGAACCGCACTAGCCACAAGTTACATAGACATGCATTACAATCAGCAAATAACAGAAGCAATTGTGGCAAAACTTTGTAATATGAGCATTAGTAATTTCAGTCGCATATTCAAACATGAGCAACAGAAAACATTTCGGGAATACATTATTAACTATCGCATTCAAAAAGCCTGTGATTTATTAAAACATACAAACGCAAACATTTCCAACATTGCATTTCAAACAGGCTTTAACGATGTTTCTTACTTCTCCAAACTTTTCAAACAAATCATAGGCAAGACGCCAACAGCATTCCAGCAAATAACGCAACAACCCTCAATATCAAAAAAATCTGCAAAAACTACCAAAGTTCTGCAAAATACTCCTAACACAATCCCATACCAAATACCTACAGTATAAGCATACAACAACAATTAATGTGAGTTACATCCATTAATCAACGCTAAGCAACACGTAGGAGCATAATATGTCAGCCATTATCGAAGCAAAAGATGCGAATGGAAATTGCTATTCCACATTACAAAACCGTGAAGCCACTGACAATATCAATATTCGTTACCGAGTGCCGTATAATGTTCATTTGAATAACCATCGGGATACGATAAAAGCTGAAGTGGTATTACATTTTCGCTTAGAACGCATGTCCAGTGAATTGGCTTTAGGTGATCCGATATATTCCATAACTTTATTGCCAGGTGAACAAGTACGCATGTTCTGTAGCGACCGCCATTCACGTTGGTCATACGATGCTGAATCCAAATTATCTTATCGGCATGAAACCACTTCCGAAGAATCTTTCTACACCGCTGCAATGGCAAAAGCCATGAGTTCTCTCACCATTACCGAACAAGAACACAGTGAAAATTCTTATGAAGAATCCTGGGCGAACGGCGGCGGTGGTGGCAGCTTTGGCATAGATATTGGCATTATTGATTTCAGTTTAGGTGGTGGCGGTAGTGGTGGTAGCTACAGCTCGAAATCAACTTTTGATCTCGCACATAATCTTGCACAATACACCGCCGCCGCATCATCCAGTATTGCCTCAGGTATACGCGCAGCGAGCAGCACTTCAATGGGAGTCGTTGACACACGCGAACACAAAGAGGGCGAATCAGCCGACCATTTTGAATCGTCCTCGCGTACCCTGCAAAATGCTAATCGCGGTCATGCGGTAAATTACATTTTCCACAAAATTAATAAAATTCAAAAAATTCGTTTTAGCCTAGTTGCTATCGAGCGCGGCATTGCCGAAACAAACTTGCTCATACAAGTAAAACAACGCCTACCTGTTAATACATCTGGCGGTGTTTCCATTATGCCGCAAGTCATCCGTGCGGATGATCCTAAACGTTTAGCCATTGAAGAAATGGCACGCACGAGCGCATTAACAAAACTCAATAGCAGCATAAAGTTCAACGCCACCACACTACACACAACCGCTGAGATAACACTGGCAAACAATAATAAGTTAGCACTGACACCAACATTATCGGATACCGTGCACAGCGCGGCACTGGCTCAATTAGATAAAGAATTGGCATTGATCGGCTTACTTGATGCAACAACCGGAAAACCAACCGAAAAAATCAACCAAGCGTTAAGCTGGGAGCGAGAAGAAATTCTCCCAACACCGGGGGTATTAGTCAAAGGCTACTTAGATGACTGCAATACTTGCGAACCGACACTACAAGAAGAGATTCAATTAGAACTAGAACGCAAACGTTTGGAAAATGAAAAATTAAAACGTGAAATTGAACTACTCGATAAGGCGCAAAACTACCGCTGCTGCCCCAGTGATACCATCATTAATCCCGTAATGTAAACCAAACAGTGGTGATGAGAGAATGCAGCAATCACTCATCACCACTATAAATGCTTACGATTATTTCAACACGCGCAGCAAATTGCCGTAGTAAAGCTCTTTACCCGTGGTGGTTTTCATCCACAATTCGCGAATCTCACATTGTTGGGGTTGAAAATAATGGTGTGCCAAACGGGTAATATCCGCCAAAGTAATACTCGGCGAATAGGTATTTAAAATCAGGAAACCACGTTTATTCAACAAACCTTGTGCGCCTTCAATCAATTCGGTGAGTTTATTTTCCAGCTTCCACTTTTCACCTTTCACACCCAAACCCCAAGCGGGTGGATCCATAATAATCCCGTCATATCGTTTACCACGGCGCAATTCACGTTCTGCGAATTTTAAAGCATCCTCGCGTATCCATTTAATATCCGCTAATTCGCTGCGTTCCATATTGGTATGCGCCCACGTAATCAATTGCTTTACCGAATCAACGTGCAAAACCTCCGCTCCGGTATAACGCGCCGCACACGAAGCCGCACCCGTGTACGCAAATAAATTCAGGAATCGTCCCTCATCCGGCAAATGCTGAATAATGTAATCCCAATTCACCCGCTGTTCGGGGAATAACCCTAGGTGTTTAAAACGGGTTAACTCCAATTGGCAACGCAAAAAACGGTAACGGATTTCCCAACGAGTCGGCGCGTCGGGTTGCAATGCTCGCCATTCACCACTTTGGTGATCCGCCTCCACGAACTGCCAATGCGCCATCGCCTGCCATTCCGCCAAGGTTTTCTCCGGCTTGAAATACGCTTGCACTTCTGGGCGAATCGTCACGACCGTGCCCCAGCGTTCCAACTTTTGCCCATTACCGGCATCCAGCAGCTCGTAATCCTCCCATCCGTGGGTGTACAGACGATTACTTTGTCCAGAAGATGCTTTTATCATTTATTCCTATCCTTGCGTTGCCCACCAAACAGGCGTTCGTAATCCCAATCGCGGATGCCAATCAATACCGTCGAACCATTGCGTTCGCCAATCGGCAAACTGGCATCGTCTTTATTGAGGGTGTCAAAATCCTTCGCCAATTGCTGCATTTTGCGCTGAAACAACGCATTACTCGCATCGCTTAACATGCCATTTAAAACCAAGAGTTTTTCACTGTCTTTGGTAAAGGTGGTGCGGAAATACTCGGTTTCAATTTTCGCGCGAAACAATTGCATTATAGGACCATCATCCAACCATTTAAAATTCGGTGCAATCAGCAACTTAATCCGATTCCCCGCTTGCAGTTCAATGATATGCAAACGATCCAAGTGCGCAAGGTGGCGAATCACTTCCGGCTCGCTAAATTGATAACGCTGGGTAATGTCCAGCAAACTCCAACGATTCAACACACACACCGTGACCAACAGCAAATGCAGGTCATCGGCAATCTGTTTTTCCTGCGCGTAACTCAATTCACTGATGGGTTTGGCATGTTCGTCGCGCATTTCGTGCACAAGGTCAGAAATTTCCATGTCCAACAGGGTACAAATCGCATCCAGACGTTGCAGGGAAATATTTTGTTCGGAAAACAATCGTTTAACGCTGGCTTCGGACAGTTCCAAATGCTCAGCGACATCCAGATAGGTTTTATTGTGGCGTTTCAGCAGCTTTTTCAGCGTGTGTAACAATTCGGTGGTTTGCGGCATGGGGCTTAACATCTTGTAGTTGTTGGCTTAAACCACATTCTAATACGTCGCACGTCACAGCGTGTGCAATTATAAAGGCGCAATAAGCTACGCCTTTATAATGTTAAGCGGAGTTTACTTTTTGCTGGATTTTTTCTTGGTCACTTTTTTCGCTTTGCTCAGCGTGACCTTTTCCACGGCTTTCAACTCGGTAGCGGTGTAATACATTTCGTCATCCGCCAACTCCGTGTGCGGATCAAGGCTAATCGAAGTCGGATAGCCGTAAGTCTTGTCGTATTCCACATCAATCCGCGACGCTTTGGTATCAATCGCCTTGCGCACCACATCGAACAAACCTTCGACAGTCAAGGCTTCTTCCCCACGTTCCCACGGCAATAATGTCCCTTCAGGCACTAAGGTGGCTTTTTGCACCTGACCGCTGGTCACTTCAATCGCAATCGGCTTGCGGAATTCTGGCGTACAAAAGCACGAACGTTGCAAGGTATAACTGTAATTCGCGGGTTGGGTTTGCCGCCATTTGGTTTCCGCCGCTAATAAATCGCGATTCGCCAAGAAATACATTTCGGAATTAGCCCCTGTTATCGGTTTACTCGCCGTGCTGCCCGTGGTGCTGGAATCCACCGTACTGACTGCTGGCGTGACACAACCGCTGATCCCCAATGCCAGCATTCCCAGTAATAGTAAGCGTTTCATTATGTTAGCCCTCGTGTTATCGATAGCCATACAGACCGGATACAGCGGGTAAAGTTCACTACGAGTCATTAATCAACTTGTGACCAGCATAACTGAATTAATAAAAATTTTAGCCAAAACTGCATAATTTTTATTAACAACGGTTGACATCCTCCCCCGCCTAAAGCATAAGTATCTACACAAATCCCCCCGATTTCTTGATAATTAGGGGATGAATCCAAAAAAAACCTTCAAGGTGTTGATAAGCGCCTATCCACCCGTTACCAACGCCTGGTATCGGAACAC
>JBDKID010000021.1:0-62967 GCA_039797295.1 Pseudomonadota bacterium
CTGGGGTGAGGGGTTGTTATCGTGGTTGACAACATCTTCCCACACTGGATGCTTCCTGCCTATTTTTTAATCATATCTAAACTGTCCGAAGTATTGTTTGCGGATATGCGGTGTTTGCGTCACTTGTGTTCAGCAGCTTAGTGCCGACTTGTGCCACGCTTGTGTCAAAAACTGACAGGGCAGTGTCACCCCTCATCCAGCCCGTATTTTTGAATGCGGTAGCGTAATTGGCGAAAAGTCATGCCCAGCAACTCCGCCGCTTTGGTGCGATTCCAGCGCGTTTGTTCTAATGCTCGGACAATCAAGGCGCGTTCTTCGTCCTCATTAATCGGGTTCCATGCGGGTAATTTTTCCACCGGCAACAGCTTTTCGGGTTCTAAACTGTCCCATTTCGGGGTGGACATGGTAGACGTAATCGCGGCGGTAAGGGTTGGTGGTGGTGTGAAGCTGGGTAAGGTAAATGCTTCATTATGAACAGGTAATTGTAAATCGTCGGGCTGGATGGTGTTGTTATCACACAGTGTACTGGCGCGTTCGAGGATATTTTCCAATTCGCGTACATTACCGGGGAAGCTGTAACCTTGTAATTCTTGACGTGCAGCGGGTGATAAGCGAATCGGTGGCATTTCCCAACGTTTAGCGATTTTATCCAGAAAGAAATCCGCCAGCAGCAGAATGTCGTCTTGGCGTTCGCGCAAGGGGGGCACTTTGAGTTTGATCACATTCAGACGGTAATACAAATCTTGGCGGAAGCGTCCGGCGGCGACTTCGTGTTCTAAACTTTTGTGGGTGGCACTTAAGATACGCACATCCACTGGAATTTCTTCCAAACCGCCCACTTGTTTAACCGCGCCTTCTTGAATCGCCCGCAGTAATTTGACCTGCATGGTAAGCGGCAAATCGGCGACTTCATCCAAAAACAAGGTGCCTCGGTTGGCGGCTTGGAATAAGCCTTGTTTGTCGATCACCGCGCCGGTAAAGCTACCTTTTTTGTGCCCGAAAAATTCGCTTTCCATCAGGTTTTCAGGAATCGCGCCGCAGTTGACGGGGATGAATGGGGCTTTAGCGCGTGAACCTTGTAAGTGGATTTGGTGGGCGACGAGTTCTTTACCGCTACCCGATTCGCCGTGGATGTAGACCGGAGCTTGGCTGCGAGCAAGGCGTACAATTGTGCCTTTGAGTTGTTGCATCGCGGGTGAATTGCCCAAAATGCTACTACCGTGCGTTTCATTGTTGTCGGCAAAGGCTTGCTTTTTGCTTTTCATCGCCGACAGTTTCAACGCCGTTTGAATCAGTTCGCGCAGTTTCGGTAAGTCGACGGGTTTGGAGACAAAATCATAAGCCCCAGCTTTCAACGCTTCGACAGCAGTATCCATGCTGCCAAACGCGGTGATTACGGCAACGGGGGTATGCGGGTGATTTTTTTGCAGATACCGCACAATATCAATGCCATTACCATCCGGCAGTTTCATGTCGGTCAGGCAGAGGTTGGGATGGTGTTGCTCAATTTTTTGCAAAGCTTCTTGGACATTGCCAGCCGTGACGGTATCCAACCCCATGCGCAATAAGGTGATTTCGAGTAGTTCCCGAATGTCGGGTTCGTCATCAATGATGAGTACAGTTTGTTCGGTCATTTTAATAATTCGTTGTAGTAATGCGTTTTTGCTTTTAACTGTTTTTATTTATAACTGTTTTAGCGATTGCGCGAGAAAACGAGGCGGAAACAGCTTCCCCCAGTCGGCAAGGCAACGTATTCAAGGCTTGCGCCATTGCTGAGTGCGAGTTCACGCGACATGAACAACCCTAGACCTGTTCCTTGCGTGCTGGTGGTAAAAAATGGCTCGAACAGACGTTGACGTTGTTCATCCGTCATGCCCCGACCATTGTCGATCACATTCAGCATAATATCGCGGGTGTGTGTGGGATTCCCGCCTTGAATATCCAATTGTAAATATTTGGGGTCATTATGCGCGTATTTCAGGGCATTGCGACACAAGTTCCAAATGATTTGATGCAAATGCGCGGGGTCAAACTCAATCACGGTATCAGCGGGTTCAACGAACAGACTAACTTGGTCTTCGCGTAACTGGTTTTGCAGAATAAAGTCTTTGCGAAATTCGTATAGCCACAGTTTGAGGGCTAAACGTTCGCGGTTCGGGGTTTTTTTGCGCGAAAGGTTCAAAACGCTTTCAATGGTGAGGTTCATGCGTCGCGCATTGGATTGAATAATCTGCAATAAGCGCGTATCGGCTTTGTCCAGATTCGGTGATTCGCCCATGAGTTGCGCGGCGTGGCTGATTGCGCCGAGTGGATTGCGGATTTCATGCGCAATACTGGCGGTAAGTTGACCTAGCGAGGCAAGTTTGACGCTTTGTAATTTTTCACGTTGTTCGGTGGTGTCTTCGAGATTGATCATGGTGGCGCGGCGTGTGTGCGTGCCCAACTGCGAAAAACGTGCGCGGACTTCGGTGGTGTTTTGGTGGCGGATGTCAAAACTGGCTACGCGCGGGCAAATTTTGATTAACCAATGCTGTAAGTGCTGATCCAGTTCGGGGGCGAATTGTTGCAGCGGTTTGCTGCGCCAGTTACCCGGTTCGCCGAGCATTTCCCACGCGGCTTGGTTCATGTGGCGAATCGCGCCTGAACCTTCCACCACTAAAATGCCGGATTCGAGTTTGTCGAGAATGGATTGATTAAGCTGTGAGAGGTTCGCCAAATCCACACCACGGCGTTCGGCGAGCGTGGCAACCGCGCTGGCTTTGCGTATCCAACGGTTACTCACCCAACTGGCGAGCATAATGGATAGGGCAATTAAACCGCCGTGAACCACGCTGATTTGGGCGGCAATGCCTTTGGCTTCCAACCAAAATTGCATGACAATCAAAATGATGCCCGTGAGTGCGGCGAGCAATAGCGAAACATGCCCCGGATTGCCAAGGTAGGGAATCAGTACGGGTACTAATAATAAAATGCCAAAGCCGCCATCCAATCCACCACTGGAGTAAATCAGCCCTAGCAATATCCCTAAGTCCAGCAGCACGAAAAACACGGTTTGCACCGATAAGTCCGGCCATTGAAAGTACGAGGTGAGGTTACTAATCACGGCAATGATTAAGTACGAGCCAGTGAGCCATTGGAACAATTCTGGTTTGTATTGCCCTAGTTGGATGTGACCGTGTTCCAGCACCAAGGCAACGAGCAATGCTCCGGCGAGGGTTAAGCGGTAGACATGGTATAAACGCAAGAGGTTCCACGGGTCTTCGTGGAGAAAGACCGGTACTAACTTCTGGTCAAATGTTGTTTCGCGTGTTCCAGACTGCAAAAGTATTTCCCCCTCTGAGAAATGACATCTGCCTCTGGAACATAAAGTCCGCAGTGTTCACAGCGTAACATGCGGGTATTTTTTAGTGTTTGCCCAGAAGCATTTTTCTGTTGTTGTCGTAAGTATTGCTTGCGCTGATGAGATTTTAACAGCACAAACCCGACTACCAGCAAAACAAGAATAAAAATAATGCGGGACATGATGCGATGCGTCCTTTTCAGGTATAGTCTTGAGACTGTAACAATAGCGTTTTATGACATCGTGCAAAAGAACAATCGAATCGACCAGCCGACATTGCGCCTTGCCCTTGCCCAATTGAATGTGTGTGTAGGTGACGTACAAGGTAATTTGCAACAGGTGAACGCTGCCATTGCCGCAGCCAAACAGCAACAGGCTGATCTCATCCTGTTTCCCGAACTCGTGTTATCCGCTTACCCGCCGGAAGATTTGCTGTCGCGCCCTGATTTTCAGCAACAAATGGCAACCGCGCTGCAAAGCGTGGCGGCACAGGCACAAGGCATTACCGTGATTATCGGTGCGCCCTTGGTGCGGGATGGCGTGTTGCGCAATATGGCGTGCGTGTTGCAAAACGGGCAAGTCATTGGTGAATACGCCAAGCAAGCGTTACCCAATTACCGCGTGTTTGATGAAAAGCGTTACTTCACCGCTGGGGATGCAGCACTGGTGGTGGATGTCGGCGGTATTGCCGTCGGGATTCTGATTTGCGAAGACATTTGGCGCGATGAACCGATGCAAGCGGTAATGGCGGCGGGTGCACAAGCGGTTTGCGTGCTGAATGCTTCGCCATATCGTTTTGATAAACCAGCGGAACGTGCCGCTGTGTTACAACGCCAAGCGCGGCAATACCATTGCCCGATTGCGTATGCCAATTTGGTGGGGGCGCAAGACGAACTGGTATTCGATGGCGATGCCATGTTGCTGGATGCTTCGGGGCGCATTACGTTCCGCGCCGAAGCGTTTCGTGACGGCGTATTCGTGCAGGATTGGGTTCTCGGCGAATCCGCTGCAACGTCGGACGCGCTGTACGCGGTAAACGGTGATACTAGCGAAAATGCCCATGTTTACCGCGCCTTAGTGATCGGCGTGCGCGATTATGTGCGTAAAAATGGCTTTTCCGGCGTATTGTTGGGTTTGTCGGGTGGCATAGATTCTGCATTGACTTTAGCGATTGCAGTCGATGCGTTGGGTGCGGAAAATGTCGAAGCGGTGATGATGCCGTTTCGTTATACCGCTGCGATGAGTGTCGAAGATGCAGCGGCGCAAGCGCAATGGTTGGGCGTGCGTTATCGGGAAATTCCGATTGAGCCGGTCTTTTTAGCGTTTACCCAGCAATTGCAGGCGGCATTCGATGGCAAAGCGGCGGATGTGACCGAAGAAAACCTGCAAGCGCGGATTCGCGGCACATTACTAATGTCGATGTCCAACAAGCACGGTAAATTGTTGTTATCCACCAGTAATAAAAGTGAAAGTGCGGTCGGTTACGCTACACTGTATGGCGACATGGCGGGGGCGTTTTCCCCGCTGAAAGATGTGTACAAAACCCGTGTGTATCAGTTGAGTGCTTATCGCAATACCTTAGGGCAAGCGATTCCACAACGGGTCATTGATCGCCCACCGTCGGCAGAACTCGCGCCGGGGCAGGTGGATCAGGATTCCTTGCCGCCTTATGATGAATTGGATGCGATTTTGCAGCGTTTCCTCGAAGGTGATCAGGCGATTGCCGACATTATTGCCGCCGGATTCGCGGAAAGTACCGTGCGGCGCGTGGTGAATTTGGTATTGTTGAGTGAGTATAAACGGCGGCAAGCAGCCCCCGGTGTACGGATTACCAAGCGTGGGTTTGGGAAAGATTGGCGTTATCCCATTACGTCAGCTTGGCGTAAAAACTTGCCCATTTAGCTTGTCTGTTGGATGAATATAAAGAGTGTTCCATTTAAGGAGGATCCATGAAATTAGTTCAAGCGATTATCAAACCATTCAAATTAGACGATGTGCGTGAAGCGTTAACCGAAATCGGTATTACTGGCATGACCGCCACCGAAGTTAAAGGGTTCGGTCGTCAAAAAGGTCACACCGAACTGTACCGTGGTGCAGAATACGTGGTCGATTTCCTGCCGAAAGTGAAGCTGGAAATCGTCGTGAAAGCCGAACAAGTCGATATGGTGATTGAAGCGGTACAAAAAGCCGCGAATACTGGCAAAATCGGCGATGGTAAAATCTTCGTCATGCCTGTCGAGCAAGCGATTCGTATCCGTACTGGTGAATCTGGTTCGAGTGCAGTGTAGACAGCTTCTAGTCTTATCCGGTGAGCAGGGCGAAGTCATTACCCAAGTCCAAGCCCTGCTCGCTGCTTCCACTGGCGCAGTCGCGCAGTGTGTGTGGGTCAGTACGCATCCCTGCTTACCTCAAGCCATTCCGGCAAAAAAAGCCCATACTTTACTCGGTCAAGAATGTGATGCCATTGTGTGGGATGCGCACAGCGGTTTGGATGTGAATGCCTTCGCCGCTTTATCCGGTACATTGCGCGGCGGTGGCACGTTGTATTTACTCACACCAGCGTTGGCTGCGTGGGCAATGTTCCCCGACCCTGATTACCGACGCTTTACCCCATACCCTTACACGCTCGAACAAGTAAACGGACGCTTTTTGCAGCGATTTGTACGCTTATTACAGGAATACTCGGCGGTTTCAAGTCATATGCTGGAAACTGAAACCGCGTCTGATTCACAAGCAGAAGTGGTGGCGCAAATTGTCACTGCTACTGCGCCAGTGGTTCTGACGGCGGATCGGGGGCGCGGTAAATCGGCAGCATTGGGCATGGCAGCCAGCCAGTTATTGCAACAAGGGCAACGTGTATTACTCACCGCACCCGCCAAAGCCACGGTCGTGAGTGTGTTTAAACATGCGGATATTGCTTTTACGCCGACGTTTATTGCACCGGATGATTTGCTGCAAACCTTGCCCGCAGCGGATGTGTTATTGGTGGATGAAGCCGCCGCGATTCCCATTCCCTTGCTGCTGCAAATGCTGATGCATTACCCGCGTTGTGTGTTTGCCACGACGATTCACGGCTATGAAGGCAGCGGACGCGGCTTTGTATTGCGCTTCCAGCAAGCATTGGCGGAACGTTACCCAGCTTACCACGCCTTACGCCTCACCCAGCCGATACGGTGGGCAGCGAATGATCCACTCGAAACTTTCATCAACCGCGTTTTATTACTCGACGCCGAACTGTATCAAGCACCTTTTTTCCCACGTACCATTTACCAGCAACTCGACCGCGATGCGTTGGTTCATAACGAATCATTACTGCGGCAAATCTTTGGCTTGTTAGTCGCCGCGCATTACCAAACGCGCCCATCGGATTTACGCCAGCTTTTGGATGCGCCTGCTTTATCGGTGCATGTGTTAATGGCGGGGGAATGCGTGGTGGCGGTGGCATTATTGTCGCGAGAAGGTGGGTTGGATGCGGAATTAACCGCCGCGATTCAGGCGGGAAAACGCCGTCCGCACGGGCATTTAGTGCCGCAAACTTTAACCTTTCACGCGCAAATGGCGGGAGCGGCGGGATTGGTGTGTGAACGGGTGATGCGTATTGCCGTGCACCCAGCGTATCAGGGGCAGGGTTTAGGGGCGCAATTACTCACGCATTTGCGCGAATTCGCTGCGGCTAGTGACGCGGATTATTTAAGTGTCAGTTACGCGCATACGCCTGCGTTGCAACGCTTTTGGGAACGCGCGGGATTGGCGGTAGCGCGGATTGGATTTCGCAAAGACACCGCCAGCGGCAGTCATTCGGTGGTGCAAGTGCAAGCATTGAGTGTGCGTGCGGTGGCATTTTTTCAGGGACTAAGTAGTAGGGCTTAGGTATGGAACAGCAGGTAAGTAGTGGGCAGCGGTTTTTGGCCTTGGATGCGTTGCGTGGCATTGCGGCGTGGTGGGTGGTGTATTTCCATGTCTTAGGTGGCATGGGTTATTTGGCGGTGGATTTTTTCTTGGTGTTGAGCGGTTTTATTTTGGTACACCGTTATTGGTACAGCGAGAAACCCGTTACGACTTTAACCTTTATTAATCATCGTATTGCGCGTTTGTATCCGCTGCATTTGTTTACGTTGTTGGTGTTTACCGTGGTGCATTGGTTAATGTATTGGGTAATGCCGGATTTTCCCGATGGCACGTTATTCACGTTTCTGCAAAACCTGACCATGACACACAATATTGGGCTGAATCCGCACGGTTTGACGTGGAATTACCCGTCGTGGTCGGTATCGGTGGAGTTTTTTGTCAATATCCTGTTTATTGTGCTGATTACGCGCCAAACCCGCAGCAGCGTATTGTTTTTGTTGGCGACGTTCAGTTTAATCATGCTGTACATTAATCACGGCAATTTGAATATTCATAATGAAAACGATTATGGCTTTATCAATGGTGGTTTAGTGCGCGGCATGGCGTCGTTTATGCTGGGGATTGTCGCCTACCGTTTGTACCGTTATTACCGCGACGATACGCGCTTACAGCGATTTGGTACGGCGTTGGAAATCGTGTGCGTGGTCATTGCGTTGGCATTGGTGTGGAGTTACCCGAACCGTCCGGCAAGTTTGGATGTATTCGTGCCGTATATTGCGGTGTTTGTGGTGGCATTATTCGCGCTGGAAAGCGGCTGGCTTAGTCGCAGTTTACGGCGTTTGTCTTATTTGGGGGATATTTCGTATTCAGTGTATTTGAATCACTTGGTGGTGATTATGGTGCTGCGCCATTTGGCTTTGCAGAATGGTATGACAGCGGAAACGATTTTCGCGTTAACCGCTGCGATTGTGCTGGTGTATTCGCACTTTACCCACTTTTATTTGGAAATTCCGGCGGGTAAAGCAATGCGCAACGGGTTGCAGTGGTTAACCACACCACAACCCGTGCCTAAGCGTTAGGTGATTAGTGGACGGTCCATTCCACTAATCCGCTGTAGGCGGTAATCAAGACAATCAAACCGAAGGCAATGCGATACCACGCAAACACGGTGAAATCGTGGTTGCTGACGTAACGAATCAAAGCCCGCACGGCAATCATCGCGCTAATAAAAGCGAAGATGAAACCGACAATCCACGCACCGAGGTCATCCATGCTGAATAAGTGGCGGGATTCGATCATTTCTTTAGCAGATGCAATGCCCAAGGTGGGCACGGCTAAGAAGAATGAGAATTCCGCCGCTGCTTTACGCGATAAGCCAAAGAACAAACCGCCGATAATGGTCGCGCCGGAACGTGAAGTTCCCGGAATCAGCGCGGCAGCTTGTGCCAAACCCAGTTTCAGCGCGTCGATGGGGCGAATGTCATCCACGGTGGGAATGGTGACTTTGTGTTCACGCTTTTCCGCCCACAGAATAATGAACGCGCCGACAATGAACGCAATCGCCACGGGAACGGGGGCGAACAAATGCGCTTTAATCATTTTGCCGAAGGCTAAACCCAGAATCGCCAGCGGTAAGAAAGCAATCGCGAGGTTGATGATTAAGCGATTTGCTACCGGATCACGCCCAATGCCCGCGAAGGTGCTGATAAAGCGGGTGCGGTATTCCCATACCACAGCCAAAATCGCGCCTAATTGAATGGCGATTTCAAATACACCGCGTTTTTCTGGTGTCATGAAGTTGAGGAGGTCGCCGGTTAAAATCAGGTGTCCGGTGCTGGAGACGGGCAGGAATTCCGTCGCGCCTTCCACCAAACCCATAATGGCGGCTTTAATCAGCAATATAATATCCATGCATATCCTTTGGTGTCATGTTTTAGTGGATGGATTATAGGCGATACGCTTACAGACGATAACGCCGGTCGTCCAGTTGAAAGCCCATTAAAACGGAATGGTAATCTTTGCCCAAGGCAATTACCTTGAAACGGTCGCCCATTTCCGATGGCAGGCTAAGTAAGCGTACTTGCTGTGCGAGTGCGTATTGTTGTTCGGGACGTGCTTGCAAGGCTGCGAGAAAGGCTTGTTCCAAACCGCTACTGGCTAAAAACATGGCTTGCGTGGTGTAACCGTACAGCTCCAAACCCGCATCCAAACCCGCATCCGCCACGGCGGTGAAATCCACGCTGGCGGTAATGTCCTGCAAACCAACGTATACCAGCGGATTGTCATGCACGCGATGTTGGTAATGGCAAATCAATGTGCCTTGATTGCGTTCGGGGTGGTAATACTCGCGGGCTTCGTAGCCGTAATCAATTAGCAAAACCACGCCAGCGGTTAAACAATCCGCCACGCTTTGCAACCATGCGGGCAAGGCGGGGTTGTATTCGGAGGTGTAATGATCGGGGAGTGCTGGGTAGGGCGATGGTTGAGCGTGGGCTGCGGTAACGAATGCAAAGCCTTCGTCGTTTGCGCTGACTGCCAGTGCGAACATTTCACCATCCATAATGCGGAATAATTCCACGGGCATGGCATCCAGCACTTCATTGCCCAAGATTACGCCGCGTAAGGGTTGGGCTGGTAAGCTATCTAACCACGTTACTCGTGCTAACAAGTGCGGGACTTTGCGTTGTAAGGTGTGGAATTGGCGGTCGCGTAATTCGGGGCTGACATCAAGAATGTAGTAATGTCGCGGTAGGCATTCGAGCTTTTCGAGCTGCATCAAAATATCCGCCGCCATCATGCCGCTACCAGCACCCAGTTCGAGCACATCGCCGCCACCGAGTTCATGCAACACTTGCGCACATTGATTGGCGAGGCATTGCGAAAACAGTGCGGAAATTTCAGGGGCGGTAACGAAATCGCCGTCCTTACCAATTTTACGCAAGCCCGCAACGTAATAACCCAAACCCGGTTCGTACAATGCCATGTGCATGAATTGCGCAAATGGAATGCTATCGCCTGCGTCTTGTATGGCTTGGCGAATGCGTGCGGTCAGTTGTTGGCTGTGGATTTGGGCTTCCAGCGCGGGCATGGGTAAGGTGTCGGTAAAACGCATGTCAGGTTATGATTGTGGTTCAGGAAAAGATCACAGCTTAACAGAACAAAGGCGAGACATGAGCACTAGCAGCGATTTAACAGGCAAAACGGTATTGATTACGGGTGCGGCACGGCGTTTGGGTGCGGTAACAGCGCGGACGTTACACGCTGCCGGAGCGAATATTGTGTTGCATTACCGCAGTTCCGCCACGGAAGCGCAAGCCATTCAAAGCGCATTAAATGCGCAACGTGCTGAATCCTGCCAGTTATTGCACGGCGATTTAATGCAGTTTGTGCAGTTACCAGCGTTGGTGGCGCAAGCGGCTGCGTGTTACGGGCGGCTGGATGTGTTGATTAATAACGCTTCGACTTTTTACCCCACGCCCTTGGCAACGGTTACGGAAGCGCAGTTCGACGATTTGCTGGGGACGAATTTGAAAGTGCCGTTATTTTTGGCGCAAGCCGCCGCCCCGTATTTGCAGGAACAACACGGTTGCATCGTCAACATGGTGGATATTCACAGTTTTCGACCGTTAAAAAATTATCCGGCGTATTGCGCGGCGAAGGCTGGATTATGGATGTTGACGCAATCGTTAGCACGGGAACTCGCGCCACAAGTGCGGGTGAATGCGGTTGCACCGGGGGCGATTATGTACCCTGACAGTCCTGTTAACCAATATTTACACGAAGAATTGATTGCCCGAACTGCCCTCAAACGCGAAGGCAGCCCGGAAGATGTCGCCAAAGCCATTCTGTTTTTGGTACGTGATGCCCCGTACATTACAGGGCAAGTCATACCCGTGGATGGCGGGCGCATGTTAAACCATTAAGCCGCGCGTAATTGCGTTGGGGATAACGCCAGTTTGGTTTGTTTGTGCAGAATATTCAGCAAAACAATGACCCGTTCTTCACCATCGTATTTTTGGAAAATCGCTTCCAAACCGTGGAATGGGCCTTGAGTAATTTGCACTTTATCGCCGTGGTGATAGCGGTCAAGGTCAATCGCGCGTGCGCCCAACATTGATTCTTGCGCTTGTAAGCTGGTAATCAAGTTCAATGGTACGGGAGCGGGATCAATGCCAAAGCGTACAAAGCCTTGCACACCTTTAGTGGAACGAATCGGTGCCCAGTTATCATGCACCCCAGAATCAAGGTGGATGAATAAATAACGTGGGAATAGCGATTCAATGGTGGCAATCATTTTGCCTCGACGTTGCCGCAAACGTTGCGCCAATGGGCGGTAAACTTCATAGCCTTGATTGCGCAAGTGAAGTTCCGCTAAGTCGTCTTTCTGTGGTTTGCTGGTCAACAAGAACCAACTCCGATCAACGGTCGTATTCATGCAGTCTGTCCCTCTGAAAGCCCTTCTAGTCCTGTACTAACACATACATCGCACACACTCCGTAACCTGCTGGGCTAACCCTAAATAGCCTGCATCTGGTTACATACTTAGCAGTGTATGCAGTATCCGCCGCCATTTAATGTTACCAAGTTACTAGGTGCTTGCCATCATAGCGTAAGGTAAGCGTTTGGTAATGTGCGCGTGGTTACTATCTTCCCAGTCTATTCGATATAATCGAAACATCAATCCTAAATGACTATAGAATATCTTTTGGGTTTTTTATAAATAACTAATGATAATTGGTTGGCTAATAAAAGAGCTGGTAATACATGACTTTGTGCATACCTTCATTATCTGAGCAAATGTTAATCTCAGCTTCGGGCTTATCACGTTTTTACAATGATCATGCGGCGGTTCAAGCGGTGGACGTTTGGCTGCGTAAAGGTGAGGTGTTAGGTTTATTAGGGCCGAATGGTGCGGGTAAATCCACCACCATGCAAATGCTCACGGGCAACCTTGCACCGACGACGGGCGAAATCACCATTAATGGCATTGACCTGCTGGATGAACCTTTGCGGGCAAAACAGCAAATCGGTTATTTGCCCGAACAACCACCAGTTTACCGTGATTTAACCGTGCTGGAATTCCTGAATTATTGTGCGAAATTACGCAATGTTCCTGCTAAGCAACGCAAAGCAGCGGTGGAACAGGCAAGCTTACGTTGTGGTATCGAAGCGGTGGGGCAGCGCCTCATCGGTAATTTGTCGAAAGGTTATCGTCAGCGTGTCGGTATTGCGCAAGCCATTTTGCACAATCCTGCCGTGGTGATTTTGGATGAACCCACGGTGGGTTTAGACCCGATTCAAATCCTTGAAATTCGCAGCTTAATCCGTGAATTGGGTAAAGATCACGGCATTATTCTTTCCACGCACATTTTGCCGGAAGTGCAAGCGGTGTGTGATCGTGTGCAAATTCTGAATCGGGGTAAAACCGTGTTTAACGACAGTTTGGAAGGCATTACCTCGTTGGAACAGGTGTTCTTTGAATTGATCTTCCGTGAACCCGTAATCAGTCAAGCGGAGGTGGCAACATGAAAGCAGGCTTAGCCATTGGTTTAATGGAATTTCGCCGTTTGTTCGTCTCGCCATTGGCGTGGAGCGTATTAGCGGTGGTGTTGTTTATTCTGGCATGGGTATTTTTGCTGGGGTTGGATGACTATTTGACCCAAGTGCAACCGCAAACCGCTGGCATGGAAAATCCACCGGGCGTGGGCGATTTAGTCGTCGCGGCTTTGTACTTGTGGGCGGGCATTATTATGTTGGCAGTCATGCCGTTGATGACCATGCGCTTATTGGCGGAAGAACGCATGAATCAAACCTTACCGCTGCTGACTTCTTCGCCGTTATCCAATACCCAAATCGTGCTGGGTAAATACTGCGGTTTGTTGCTGTTTATTCTGCTGATGGTGGGCTTGGTGAGTTTAATGCCGCTGTCATTAGCGTGGGCAACCAGTTTGGACTGGGGGCGATTAGCCGCTGCGGTATTAGGTTTGGTGTTATTACTGGCCTCGTTTGCGGCGGCTGGCTTGTTTTTATCGTCCTTAACCCGTCAGCCCGTGATTGCGGCAGTCACAACGTTTGGTTTGTTGCTGTTTTTGGTGGTGCTGTACATTTCTGGGAATTCGCAAAGCACGGGTAGTGTATTGTTCGTGTACTTATCGCATTTCGGGCATTTCTTGTCGTTTTTGGATGGCATGTTTGATAGCAGCGATGTGGTGTATTACCTGTTGTTTATTGGCGGGTTTTTAATTCTGACCATGCGCAAACTCGACAATGATCGGCTACAAGGCTAAGTAACGGGACGGAGTATTCAGCATTGAAAATGAGTAAAACTGCCCACCGTTGGTTAGGGCTGCAAAATGGTTTGTTCTATGTCTTGTTCATCGCCATGTTGGGTTTATTGGGCTTTGTCGGTAATCGTTTTACGGTGACGGCGGATTGGACGGCTGGCAACCGCAATAGCCTTTCCGCCCCGACGCAAGCGTTATTACGCACCTTGGATAAACCCCTGAAATTCATCGCTTACATACCGGACGACCCCGGTTTACAAGCGCAAATCAAAAAGTTGGTGGCGAAATACCAGCGGGTAAAAGCGGATACCAGTGTGGAATTCGTTAACCCCGATTTAGACCCCGCGCGAGCCAAACAAGATGGCATTGATTACGCTGGGCAATTGGCGATTCACCTTGGCGAACGCAGCGAAGTCATTGAGGCGGTGACAGAGCCAGTGATTATGAATGCGGTACAGCGCATGAGCCGCAATGGTGAACGCTTGGTGGTGTTTTTAGAAGGGCATGGCGAACGCCAACCCTTAGCCACGGAATCCACTGGCATGTCGCAGTTAATGGATGAGTTACAGCGCAAGGGTTTTAAAATCCAGCCGCATAACTTGGTGCGGGCGCAAGGCATTCCGCAAAATGCCAGTTTTGCAGTGATTGCCTCCCCACAGCAGGATTTACTGTCGGGTGAAGTGGATGTGCTGAAAAAGTACGTCGAACAGGGCGGTAATTTGCTGTGGTTACAAGACCCCGGTGGTTTGCACGGCTTACAACCGTTGGAAGCATTATTGGGGCTGAAAATTTACGACGGCACGGTGATTGATGCGAATGAAGCCTTGCACACCATGTTAGGCATTAATCACCCAGCAGTTGTGCCGATTGTTGATTACGGTAAAGGCGAAATTGTCGACAAGCTGGCGGGTTTACAAACGCTATTCCCTTTTGCCACGTTGATCGCGCGTGATCCGCAAGCCAGCGAAAAAACCGGAGCGTTGGCGTGGCAAGCCGATGAATTCCTCAATACCTTGCCTGCAACGTGGCTCGAAACCAGCGGAGTGTTGGAAGGTAATGTCAAATTCGATGAGGGCAGTAATGATCAAGAAGGGCCGTTGCCGATTGGCGTGACCTTAACGCGCCAGTTGGAAATGCCGAAAGCCAATCCAGCCGATACCGCCAAGTTGCGTGAACAGCGCGTGGTGGTGGTGGGTGATAGCGATTTCATGGTGAACAGTTTCGTGGGGCGTGTGGCGAACATGGATTTAGCCACCAATATTTTCAATTGGTTAAGTGCCGATGATCAGTTATTGGCTGTACCCGTTGGGCGTGCGCCCGATACCCAACTGAATTTGGATAAAGTCAGTGCGGTGGTGATTGCCGGAGTATTCTTGGTGGTGTTACCGCTTGGTTTAATCGGTACGGGCACATGGATTTGGTGGCGACGGAGAAAACGCTAATGAGTACGCAAATTCGACGTTTATGGTTGAATGGCTTATTGCTGCTGATCGTGGCGGGTTTAGGCGGTTGGGTCTGGTGGCAACAACAGCAACCCGCAGCAGTGGCGGACAAGTTAGTGCCGCTGAGTAAGGAAGCCGTTCAGCAAATTACCATTAGCCGTTCCTTGGATCAGACCACTCATGAACACATTCGGCTGGTGAAACAAGGGGAATATTGGCAGATGCTTGCGCCCAAAAATGGTGTGGTGAATCCCGCGCGGATGGTGCAATTATTCACCTTGCTGGACGAGAATGTGGAAACCAGTTATGACGCTACGGGTAAAGATTTAACCGCTTACCAACTCAAACCGGGTAATGCTGCACTGATATTGAATGATCAAACCTTGGTATTCGGCATGGATAATCCGGTGTCGCATAAGCGTTATGTGTTGCACGCGGGTAAGATCAAATTGGTATCCGAAGCCGTATTCGGTTTATTGACGGGGGAAGCGGCTGATTTATTGGCACTGCAATTAGCCCCGCCGGATCACAAAGTGGTGCAAGTGACCTTACCCACTGGTTTTGCGAATAACGCGGATATTTTATTCAAGTGGCAAGAAGCGGATGCCATGCGCGTGGAAACGTGGGATGCGGCATCTGCACCGCAGGATTCCGCGAAAGTCACCCTGCATTTGGATAATGGGCAGCAACTGGCACTCAGTGTGCTAAGCCAGACAGGTGATGTGGTGTTGGGTAACGCGCAAATGGGCGTGAAATACGTATTGCCAGAAACGCAACGCGCGAGTTTATTTGTCCCCGTAGCAGCGAAACCGCAGCCGTGATGGTGTCAGGTGTGTCTGTTGCAGTTGCATGAAACTCGCTGAAGAATTCAGCGTTTTGGCAGTAACGTGTGGTTTTGTGTGTTGGCAAAGCACTTGAAAGATAGGCAAAAAAATGGGGCGAAAAAATCGCCCCAAACCGCTAGGAGGAAATATGGGCCAGTTGCCTAACCCAACTTAATGGTAACTGAAAAAATTATTTTGGTGAAATTATTTTTGCATTGCAGCATCCTGCGTGCTTATTTGTAGGATTTACGGTCGATTTTTGGGCTAAAACCTGTTCCATTGGGTGTTTAATGGCTGTGCTCTTAATCTCAAGGGCAGTTCCAGCTACAATCCGCTGTTTAATGGATAAGCGTCGATAACTGGATTATGAATATTCGCCAACTGCTTGATGATCGTATAACTGCCGCGCTACACACTTTGGGCGCACCTGAAACCGTCACCGCTATCGTGAAACCTTCCGCCCGCCCTGAGTTTGGTGATTACCAAGCCAACGGTGTCATGGCGGCTGCTAAGCAGTTGAAAACCAATCCCCGCGAACTCGCTACCCGTTTGCTTGCAGCACTGGATTTGTCCGATATGGCGGAAAAGCTTGAAGTCGCAGGCCCCGGCTTCATCAATATTCACCTGAAAAACGGCTGGTTGGCGCACGCGCTGACTGCTGAGCAAGCTGACGCGGCGGCGACGGAACATAAGACCATCGTGGTGGATTATTCCGGCCCTAACCTTGCCAAAGAAATGCACGTTGGGCACTTACGCTCCACCATTATTGGTGATGCGGTGGCACGGGTGCTGGCGTTTCAGGGGCATAGCGTGATTCGTCAAAACCACGTTGGCGATTGGGGCACGCAATTCGGCATGTTGATTGCGCACATGGTTAGCATTGCAGAACAGCATGGTGGTGTAAGCGGTGTTGCGCCGCAGCTTGCTGATCTCGAAACCTTCTACCGCGCTGCCAAACAGCGTTTCGATAATGAGCCGAGTTTCGCCGATGCTGCCCGCGATTACGTGGTGAAATTGCAATCTGGCGATGCGGAATGCCAGCAACTGTGGCAGCAATTCATCGACATTTCGCTGCATCACTGCGAAGAAGTTTACGCACGTTTAGGTGTGAGTTTGACCCGTGCTGATGTGAAGCCGGAAAGTGCGTATAACGCTGATTTGCCAACAATTGTCAGCGATTTACAAGCCAAAGATTTATTGGTGGAAGACAATGGGGCGCAATGTGCGTTCTTGGACGAATTCAAGAACAAAGACGGCAGCATTACCCCGATTATTGTGCAGAAAACGGGTGGCGGTTATTTGTACGCGACCACCGATTTGGCGGCATTGCGTTACCGTAGCGGCGTGTTAAACGCGGATCGTGTGCTGTATTTCACCGATGCACGCCAATCGTTGCATTTCCAACAAGTGTTTACCTTGGCTCGCAAAGCCGGATTCGTGCGCCCTGAAGTCGCGCTCGAACACATGCCGTTTGGCAATATGCTCGGCGAAGATGGCAAACCATTCAAAACCCGCACGGGCGGCACGGTCAAATTGGTGGAAGTCTTAGCCGAAGCCGAAGAACGCGCCTTTGCCTTGGTCAGCGCGAAAAACCCTGAATTATCGGAAGCCGAACGCCACGCCATTGCGCATACCGTCGGCATTGGTGCGGTGAAATACGCCGACCTTTCCAAAAATCGCAACTCGGATTACATCTTCAACTGGGATGCCATGCTCAGTTTTGAAGGCAATACCGCGCCGTATCTGCAATACGCTTACGCACGGATTAAAAGCATCTTCCGCCGCGTGGAAAGCTACGACGCACAAGCCACACTGACGTTGCAAGCAGCAGCAGAACGCACCTTGGCGATGAAACTGCTGCAATTCACCGAAGCTACCGACAGCGTGGCAAAAGAAGGCTTGCCCAACCATTTGTGTACGTATTTGTACGAATTGGCGGGCAACTTCATGAGTTTCTACGAAGCCTGCCCAATCCTTAAAGATGGCGTGGCGCAAGACGTGCGCAATAGCCGCTTGCGTTTAGCCGATTTAACCGCGCAAACCCTGCAAACGGGCTTGAGCTTGCTGGGCATTGGCGTGATGGAACGCATGTGATCCACCCCATCATTTAAATAATAGAACGAGCTGGTGTTAATGGATTAAGGCCAGCTTTTAGGGGGATTGTTTGGTATTCCGCACGCTTGACAAGGTATGACTATTTTCATACCCTAGATCGTATGAAGACAGCAATATCAATACCTGATCCGATTTTTCAAGCTGCTGAGCTTTTTGCTCATCACTTTGGTATATCCAGAAGTGAGCTTTACGCTAAAGCTCTTGAAGAATACATAGCGTCCAGAAGATTTATCAATGTTACAGAGACATTGAATAGAATCTATGGGGAAGAATCTGCTAACTTAGACGACGAGTTGTATTCAATGCAGCTTAGATCCATTCCTCGTGAGGAGTGGTAATGAAACGGGGAGAAATTTGGTGGGCTTCGCTTGAAGAACCAAGAGGTTCTGAGCTGGGTTATAAAAGACCTGTCGTAATCATTTCAGCCGATGCTTTTAACCAAAGCAAAATACAAACGGTGATTGTTGCGGTGGTGACATCAAACTTACGATTGGCTAATGCTCCGGGCAATATTTCCCTAGCCAAAAGAGATTCAGACCTTTCAAAAGAATCCGTTATTAATGTTTCACAACTTTTAACAATTGATAAATCGTTTCTGATAGAGAAGGTCGGCAGATTGCCAGACAAGAAAATAGCAGCACTGGATGAAGGCTTAAAATTAAGCTTATCTATTTTCTGACTGCCTGAAAATGCCCTCCGTAAAAACTGACAGTTTTAAAAACAAGTTTGTGTTTAACGGCTGTTTCTTGAATAAGCCATCGGTTTTGTCGTTACCGTGTGTTAGCTTGCCGTTGCTTGTTTCTTAATCGGGGCTTCTTTAATCGGCAAATTCAGTAATGCCGCTAAGCCTGCCAAAGCCATGTCTGCGTACCACATCCAAGTGAAATCGCCAAACCGCGTAATGCTGATTCCACCCAACCACGCGCCGAAAAATCCGCCGATTTGATGCGATAACACGGTTAAACCGAACAGCGTTGCCAGATAGCGCGTGCCGAACAATTTGCTGGTAATGGCGGCGGTTGGCGGTACGGTTGCTAACCAAGTAAAGCCCAACCCAGCGGCGAATAAGTAATAGTTCCATTCGGTGCGCGGCGTGAGTAAATACCATGCAATCAACAAAGCGCGTGAGCCGTACATGGCGGCGAGAATGTATTTGCTGCGGTAACGTGCCACGCATGAACCCGCGTACAAACTGCCGAAAATATTCGCCAAACCAATGATGGCTAACGACCAACTGGCGACATCGGGTGGTAAACCGCACAGATTCACTTCGCCGGGTAAATGCGTGACCAAAAACGCAATGTGAAAGCCGCAAGTGAAAAAGCCCGCGTGCAGCAATAAATAGCTAGGGTTTTTGAAGGCAGCCCATACCGCTTGTTGCAAGCTCGTGCCATCGTCGACAGAGTTGTTACTGGGTGTTTGTACGCTGGTGAGTTTGCCAATCAGCGGTAAAGCGGCGAGGGCAACGCCAGCCAAAGCCCATAATGTTCCCATCCAGCCCAAGGCTTGAATCAGCTTTTGCACAATCGGGGCGAAAATGAATTGCCCGAACGAGCCACCCGCGTTAATTACCCCTGAAGCCATGCCGCGTGATTCCGGCGGTAAACGGTGTGCTGCCGCGCCGATCAAGAGCGAAAAACTGCCAATGCCCGAACCAATCGCTGCGAGTAATCCCAAACTGACCACCAAACCGAAACCCGTTTGCAGCAATGGTGTGAGAGCACAACCCGTCGCCAATAGCACCAAACCGACGATTAAAATCCGTTGCGAACTGAAACGATCAGCCGCAATGCCTGCAATCGGCTGAATCACACCCCACATTAACTGCCCAACCGCCAGCGCGAAGCTAATCGTGGCAACGCTCATGCCCGTATCCGCACCAATCGGCTTAATAAACAACCCGAACGATTGGCGGATGCCCATTGTCACCATCAAAATGCCCGCAGCGGCTAAAGTAACGGCTAAGACTTGGGGGTGACGTAAGGAATGAAACATGCTGTGAAACTCCGCAGTGATTTCTGCGCATTGTGCGGCGATAATGGGCGATTCACAAATCTTAGTTAAGCGAGCGACCATGCAACCCACTTTATTCCTCGAAGACCTGTTTGTTGGGCAACGTTTCAGCAGCGAACCTTACGCACTGAGTAAACAGCAGATTATTGAATTTGCGACGGATTTTGATCCGCAAGTGTTCCATTTGGATGAAATTGCCGCGCACAATACGTTTTTTAATGGTTTGGCAGCCAGCGGTTGGCACACCGGAGCAATCACCATGCGCTTATTGGTAGCGAGCATACCGTTTGGTAATGGCTTGATTGGTGCGGGTGTGGAGATTGCGTGGCCACGACCAACCCGCCCCGATGATATTTTGCAGGTCGATTCCGAAATTCTGGCGATTCGCCATTCCCAATCCAAACCCGACCGAGGCATGGTGACATTATCCGCCGAAACCCGTAATCAACACGGCGATTTGCTGCAAACCTTAAAAACCAATGTAGTGGTATTGCGTCGTTAATTGCCAGCCACGGACTTAACGTAAGCGGCTGGTAACGGTAGCTCAATAAGCCACGAACATTAGGTTAATTCCGGCTCTGGTTTGGGTTCGATGGTCAATTTTGCCATGAAGTCGTCGGCGGGTTTATCGTTACTTCCAGCCTCGGCAGGCGTGTTCGTCGCGGCGGGTTTGGGTTTGGCAACGCCGCCGGAAAGGTTGATTTTGAGTTTGAGATTGCTGGGGGAGTCGGCATTGCGCAGGGCTTCCGCCAGTGAAATTTTGCCCGCTACATACAGTTTGTACAGATGACTGTCGAAGGTTTGCATCCCTTGTTCTTCGGATTTTTCCATGATTTCTTTGATGGCGTGGACTTCGCCTTTCATAATTAAATCGCGAATCATTGGCGTGCCGAGCAGGATTTCAATTGCCGCGACGCGCTTGCCGTCGATGGTGGGAATCAGGCGTTGTGAGACAAATGCTTTGAGGTTTAACGATAAATCCATCAGCAATTGGTGGCGGCGTTCTTCGGGGAAGAAGTTAATAATGCGGTCTAAGGCTTGGTTGGCGTTGTTGGCGTGCAAGGTGGAAAGGCATAAATGCCCTGTTTCGGCGAAAGCCAGCGCGTGTTCCATTGTTTCTTGTGCGCGGATTTCGCCAATCAAAATCACGTCGGGGGCTTGGCGCAGGGTATTTTTCAGCGCGTCTTCGTAACTGTCGGTATCCACGCCAACTTCGCGTTGATTCACAATCGAACGTTTGTGCGGGTGAACGTATTCAATCGGGTCTTCGATGGTGATGATATGCCCATCGGTGGTGCGATTACGGTAATCAATCAGTGCGGCGAGTGAAGTCGATTTGCCCGAACCCGTCCCGCCGACAAACAGAATCAGCCCGCGTTTTTCGAGAATGGTTTTCTTCAAAATGTCGGGTAAACCGAGTTTATCCGCGTCGGGAATATCGGTTTTGATGTTACGAATCACCATCGCGATTTTGTGGCGTTGCTTAAAAATGTTGACGCGAAACCGCCCAATGCCTTCTTCGCTGATTGCCAGATTCATTTCGGGTTTATTGGCGAATTGTTGCTGCTGTTCGGCATTCATCAGGCTGTACGCCATGTCGTGCAGTATTTCTGGGGTCATACGCACTTTATCAATCGCTTTGAGGCTGCCTTGGAATTTGGCGACGGGTGGCGCGTCAGCGGTGAGGTAAAGGTCAGAGCCGTCACGAGTGGCTAAGATGCGCAAATACTCTTTGAGTTGCATGAGGCGTTTCCTTTATTGTTATTGTTTGATAATGCTTTGGCATTGTAGCAATAAACTGTCTTGAATGGGATATGATTGGGTTTTACGGTCGAGTGAGGGAAAGCGTATGAAAATGTTCAAAAATGTGGCGAGTGTCCTTTTGTTATTCAGCCTCATACCTTGCGTCACGCAAGCGGCGGACGATGGCTTGACGGAACAGCAAACCTTGCCTTTTAAGCTTGCACCGGAACAAGGCAAAACGGTGACGGTTGCTATCACGGGTGATCAAGTGATGGCAACGTTACCCAATAAAAAGTCCCAGAATCTGAGTACAAAAGCGGATGTGGAAGATGCGGCAGGCGATGCACATCAAGTTGGTTTGGCACAAGTAGGCGATTTCAATTTCGATGGTTTACAAGATGTTGCGATGCTGAATGGTAATGGTTATGGCGGGGTGAATTTATTTTACCGCTTGTTTTTATGGGATAAAGCCAAACAGCAGTTCAGTGAATTCAATGAAGCGATTAGTAATCCCTCGTTGAATGTGAGTGCTAAGGAATTGCATACCGCGCAACGTGATGGACCTAAGTGGTATTCCACTACCTATCGTGTCGACAAAGGGCGTTTGTATCCTGCGATTGATACCCAAATGGTTGGCACGGAAGGTGCTTGGGATTATTACACGTTCAAGAATCCAGTCGGAAAAGTAGTGGGGCATAAAGTGGTCGGTGATGACGCAAAAGCAGAACAAAAGGCAGAAACGTTGCCGGATGCTCATGGCGTGGTGATTACCGATAAAGCTGTGCTGTATGATAAACCGAAAGCCGCTGCGCAAACCAAAATGTACGTCATTAAAGGCGACAAGGTGACTTTGTTGGATTGGCAAGCTGGTGCAGATGGCGATTTTGGTGCGGGCTGGTTCTTGGCACGTTATGAGGGGAAGAAAACCCTCGAAAAGTGGATTCAAGGTGATGCAATAGGGGCTGTTAAATAGATGCGTTTAGACCAATTTGTCAGTCAAGCAACGGGTATGTCGCGTACCGATGCACAAAAACGGGTTCGTTGGGGGCGCGTGCGTGTCAATGGCAAGGGGATTATTAAACCTCAAACCCATATTGATCCGTATGCGAATATCCTGCTCGATCACGAGCCGATTACCTTACCGGGGTTGATTTATCTCATGCTGCACAAACCTGCTGGTGTGGTGAGTGCCACGGAAGATCAGGCGCATCGCACGGTATTGGATTTGATTGAGCATCCGCATCGTCACAGCCTGCATGTGGTGGGACGATTGGATAAAGACACCACGGGTTTGTTGCTGATTACCAATGATGGCGATTGGTCGCATCGTTTAATGTCGCCGAAAAAGCACGTCCCGAAAACCTATGTGGCGACGTTAGCCGAACCACTTAGCGAAGCAGCGGCGGAACAATTACGGCATGGCATTCAGTTGTACGGTGAAAAGCACCCGACGCAGCCAGCCGAAATTGAGATTTTGCCCAACCAACAAGCACGCATTACCTTACGTGAAGGTAAGTACCATCAAATCAAACGCATGTTGATTGCGGTGGGAAATCGTGTGGAAAGCTTGCATCGGGAAAGCATCGGCGGCTTGCCGTTAGATGCGGAATTGCCAGCAGGGGAATGGCGCGAATTAACCCTCATCGAACACGAGTGGCTATTGCCGCGCAGTTTTGATGGTGGTTTTGCAGCATTGGCAGGTGCAGCGTAAGCTGCACCCGAATCTTCTTAAACCTTTATGGATGTCAATTGAGTGTTACGGTGAGGTGAATGTCGCTGTTACATCTTTTGCCGCCGACAGTGTGACTTTACAGCTACTAGTGCCGCTACATGCACCGCTCCAACCCGTGAAACGTGAGCCGCTATCTGCTTTTGCACTGAGTGTTACGCTCGTGCCGTTCAGGTAGTCTTCGGTGCAATCCGTGCCACAACTGATGCCTGTACCTGTGACCGTGCCAGAACCTGTGCCAGTTTTGGTAATGGTTAAGGTGTAGATCGGTTTGAACGTTGCAGTAACAGTTTTAGTGGATGTCATGTTAACGGTACAGCTTGTACCACTTACCGTGCTACAACCCGACCAACCATAGAAGCGATAGCCTGCATCCGCTGTGGCAGTCAGTACCACGCTTGTGCCAGTGTTATAGCTTTCGGTGCAATCCGTGCCGCAATCAATACCCGTGCCACTAATGCTACCGTTACCGGATTTGTTTACCGTCAAGCCATAGGTAATGATGTCGAAGTTCGCACTGGCGGTTTTAGCTTCTGACATACTAACGGTGCAAGATGAGGTCGTAACACCTGCACATGCGCCCGACCAACCAGTGAACTTATTACCAGTGGTTGCCGCTGCTGTCAGCTTAACGCTTGTACCGCCAATGTAGTCTTCGGTGCAATCCGTGCCACAACTGATGCCTGTACCTGTGACCGTACCAGAACCTGTGCCAGTTTTGGTAACGGTTAAGGTGTAGATTGGTTTGAACGTTGCAGTAACGGTTTTAGTGGATGTCATGTTAACGGTACAGCTTGTACCACTCGTTGTGGAACAGCCCGACCAGCGATAGAAACGATAGCCTGCATCCGCTGTGGCAGTTAGTACCACGCTCGTGCCAGTGTTATAGCTTTCGGTGCAATCCGCACCGCAATCAACCCCCGTACCCGTAATGCTACCGTTACCGGATTTGTTAACCGTCAAGCCATAGGTAACGATGTCGAAGTTTGCGGTGGCGGTTTTAGCTTCCGTCATACTCACTGTGCAGTATGATGTGGTAACACCTGCACATGCGCCCGACCAACCAGTGAACTTATTACCAGTGGTTGCCGCTGCTGTCAGTTTAACGCTTGTACCGCCAATGTAGTCTTCGGTGCAATCGTCACCACAGCTAATCCCCGTACCTGTGACCGTACCAGAACCTGTGCCAGTTTTGGTAATGGTTAAGGTGTAGATCGGTTTGAACGTTGCAGTAACGGTTTTAGTGGATGTCATGTTAACGGTACAGCTTGTGCCACTTACCGTGCTACAACCCGACCAGCTATAGAAACGATAGCCTGCATCCGCCGTGGCAGTCAGTACCACGCTCGTGCCAGTGTTATAGCTTTCGGTGCAATCCGCGCCGCAATCAACCCCCGTACCCGTAATGCTACCGTTACCGGATTTGTTTACCGTCAAGCCATAGGTAATGATGTCGAAGTTCGCGGTGGCGGTTTTAGCTTCCGTCATACTCACTGTGCAGTACGAGGTCGTAACACCTGCACATGCACCTGACCAGCCAGTGAACTTATTACCAGTGGTTACCGTTGCTGTCAGTTTAACACTCGTACCGCTGGCGTAGTTTTCAGTACAGTCCGTACCACAACTGATGCCTGTACCTGTGACCGTGCCAGAACCTGTGCCAGTTTTGCTGACAGTTAAGGCATATAACGGTTTGAAAGTGGCATTAACGGTTTTCGCTGCTGTCATACTGACGGTACAGCTTGTGCCACTTACCGTGCTACAACCCGACCAACTGCCAAAAGCGTAACCACTATCAGGTGTTGCGTTGAGCGTGATGGATGCGCCGCTAT
The DNA here is from genome assembly GCA_039797295.1 of Pseudomonadota bacterium. GTDB lineage: Bacteria > Pseudomonadota > Gammaproteobacteria > Thiotrichales > Thiotrichaceae > Thiothrix. The sequence goes on from JBDKID010000021.1 coordinate 25,172, forward strand.
TGTAGATTTCGGAACAGTCTGTACCGCAATCAATGCCCGCAGGGGTGCTGACCACCGAACCATTGCCCGACTTATTGAGGGTAAGTGTGTAAGCTTTCACAAAGTTGGCGGTAGCGGTTTTGCTGGCATCCATTGTTAAGGTGCAAGTATTGCTAGTGCCGCTGCAAGCACCTGACCAACTACCGAGTACATAACCAGAGCTAGGGGTGGCGGTCAATGTAACGCTGGTGTCTTTGATGAAGTCTTCAGCGCAATCCGTGCCGCAATTGATACCCGTCGGTGTGCTGCTTACTGTGCCTGTGCCAGTTTTGGTAACGGTTAAGGTCGCAGGAATGGGGGCAGCAAGTGTGGTACTGCTAAAGGTGTCGGAAACGCCCCCGATCGATAACGTCGTATCGGTGATAGTGGCATAATTCGCGGATGAAGTATGACGCACGGTTACAGTGTCGTTATTGGCAACTGTTCCCACCGCGTTGGTGTAATCACCACCGTTAATGCTGTATTCGCCGTTAGTAATGCTAATCGGTGCAGCCGCTTCGATGCCTGTTACGGTGACACTATTCGATGTTAATACTGTTGAACGGGCTACATCAGTTTGATCCGTAAAGGTAAAAGCATCGGGAGTAAGATCAACGTCGCCCGTATCGGGTGGGATCGTACCACTGATAAAATATTGCCCTAAACTAGCGTAGTCGGTGTAAGGCGTAACCGTATTACCAACCCCTTCAACGAACAAATAATAACGTCCAGCCGCCAGTGTGGTACTGATGGTTGCGTGACTGTCATCCGTTAAATCGTTATCGGCAATCAAACTCCCCAAGCTATCTCGCAAGACGATTTGAACGTCTAAGTTACCGCCACGTGTGTTAGTGGTTTCGCGAGCTGGTGTTGCGGTCAGGGTTACAGTGCCGCCTGCGGTATCAAAAGCAAACGCATCCACATCCGTGCGGGATTGAATAATTCCTTTATTAGCCGGATTCGCATTGGCAGGGTCATCTTGTGGCGTGGTCGAAACAACGCTACCCGTTGCGGAAATACTCAGTGTACTGGCGTTTGCCGCCGTGTCGCCGTGATCATCGGTGCGTAATGTTAGTTTGTTGGTAATGATCGCAACGTCATCTTGGGTATTATTCGCGCCGGTGTATTCGCCCTTACTCCATTGCGATTGATGGATGTAATAGCTTGCCCCCATGATCGGTCCCCAGTTGACATAACCAGAGCCATGCCCGCCGTAATAGCCTAATCCTGTCGCACCATCGTGACTTAAACCTAGATTGTGTCCCAATTCATGAGAAGCTGCTTCCGCAATAAAATCCGGTTGATTGTATTGCATGTCGGAATACACAAAGGCTGGCGAATAGGTGGGGTAATAGCTAGCACCCCAAACGCCGACATACGCAATCCCACCACTAGCATTGCCTGCTGGTAATAACTTACCGTTTTGATCCGTACCAGGTGTGATTAAAATACGTCCCGTCGTGTTGGTGAGTGTGGTTGGTTCTTGCGTGGTAACGTCGACATTGAAGGGGGCGTAATCTTCCGCAATGCGTCGCCAAATACTGGTGATATTGCTTAATTCGGTAGTATTAAATGTGGTTGGTGAGCCATCCATGTCATACGGACGAGCTGCCCATGACGTTACGCCATAACTGCTATTCCAAGCCGTATTGGTAATGGTATGCCCATTAAAATCGAGGTAAACCACATTGGTCGCACCCGGCTTGCTGTGCAAGGCGAAGGTTTCGCTTTCACTGAGACTCGCGGTCGGAGCTGCTTCGCTGGCATGGGCTGCTTGATATTCCGCAGACGGTGGCGGGGGGCGTAGCAAAGAATCAACAACGTAAATATTACCTTGCGGATCAACCTTAAACAGGGATAAATCCGCTTTACTCAGTTGCACCCGGCTTAAGCGTGCTAATGCTTGTGTTTGTATTGAGGCAGGTAAGGCGGCGATTTGGGCACGCAATGGGCTGGTAGGTAAATCACTCATCGCCAGCGGCGTGCCTGCGATATGTGTTTCAAGTGGGGTAGCCGATGCTGGAATAGCGGTGCTGCACAGTAAGGCACTGATGGTTGTCAACAGTGCCTTGTGCCGGAAATGTTTTAATAACATAGGAAAGTTTCTCGCAATAGATGGCTTTCCCAGCATAAGTTATGTGCAAAAGATGATCAATTATCTAAGTTGATGCATATCACACTTTTCGTAATTAACTTTAGTTAGCCTAGAAACCGTTGATAAGCAGCATTCTCGGTTTCATCCCAATACTCGTAACCCAGTTCATCCAAAAAGCGGCAGAATTCGGTGCGTTCGTTTTGCGGTACTTGCATTCCCACCAATACGCGCCCGAAATCCGAGCCGTGATTGCGGTAATGGAACAAACTGATATTCCAGCCCGCGCTCATGCTGGTTAAGAAATGCAGCAATGCGCCGGGACGTTCAGGGAACATAAAACGGTACAGCACTTCGTCTTGCGCCCCGTTGGAATGCCCGCCGACCATGTAACGCAGGTGGATTTTCGCCACTTCGTTATCGGTCAAATCGGTCACGGAATAGCCTTTCTCGCGCAAATCTTTCAACAGCGTTTCGCGTTCGGTTTTGCCGCCAGCGATTTTGACTCCGGCAAAAACTTGCGCATCGCGCGCATCGGCGTAACGGTAGTTGAATTCGGTAATCGGGCGATGGCTAATTGCATGGCAGAATTCGCGGAAACTGCCGGGGCGTTCGGGAATCGTTACTGCCAACAACATTTCACGTCCTTCGCCGAGTTCGGCACGTTCGGCAACGTGGCGCATCCGGTCGAAGTTAATGTTCGCGCCGCTGGCAACCGCGATTAAGTGTTTGCCTTGTAAGTTGTGCTCTGCGACGTATTTTTTCATGCCTGCTACGGAGAGCGCACCTGCGGGTTCGAGCAGGGTGCGGGTATCCTCAAACACGTCTTTAATCGCCGCACAAGTTTCGTCGGTGTTCACCAAAATCACTTCATCGACGACATGTTTGGCAATGGCAAAGGTTTGTTCGCCAATCAGTTTCACCGCCGCACCATCGGCGAATGTGCCGACTTGCGCTAATAACACGCGCTCGCCCGCTTGTAACGAGGTGTACAACGTGGGGGCTTCTTCGTGTTCCACCGCAATGATTTTGGTGTTCGGGTACAAATATTTCAGGTAACTGCCGACACCTGCGACCAAACCGCCGCCACCGACGCACAGGAAAATCGCGTCAATCGGGTCAGGATGTTGGCGCACCAGTTCCATACCAATCGTGCCTTGCCCCGCAATCACATCCAAATCATCAAACGGATGCACGAACGTCATGCCTTGTTTTTGTTCCAATTCGCGGGCATGGGCATAAGCTTCATCGTAAGAACCACCGTGTAATACCGCATTGCCGCCAAATGCTTGCACCGCACGCACTTTAATTTCTGGCGTGGTTTTCGGCATGACAATCGTGGTTTTAATGCCCAGTTTCGTGCCCGATAACGCAACACCTTGCGCGTGATTGCCTGCCGAAGCAGCGACCACACCGCGTGCGCGTTCTTCCGGTGTGAGGCGGAACATGCGATTAAACGCGCCACGCAGTTTGAAAGAAAACACGGGTTGCAGGTCTTCGCGCTTAAGGAAAATTTCATTACCCAGCCGTGTACTCAGGCTACGCGCCCGATCCAGCGGGGTTTCGATAGCCACGTCATAGACGCGGGCGGTAAGAATACGTTCGATCAGCGATTTGCTCATGGTTTTCACTTTATTTTCACTTGAGAGGCTGTGCCTGTAGAATCGGTCAGTATAGGCAAACCTCCCCTTGAAAACGACTGTTAGTGTCGCTGCTATGTTGGCTTGTTGGTGTTGTTAATAGTGTTAAACTAGCTTCATCGTCGGATTTCAGGTTGAACATCATGGCACTTTCAGTACAACTTCCTTCAGAAGAGCAGCAAATGTTAGAAGTCGCCGCCAAACGGATGGGGCGGAATACGCATGACTTGCTACGTCAAGCAGTACGCGAATTGTATCAGCGGTTGGTCATAACCACGGATAGCCGCACGCCTTATGAGTTAGGGCAGGATTTGTTCGGGGCTGTAAACCTTGCTGTCGCACCATCTGATCCCTTAAAACGCCAAATTTGGGAGAAATTGTGTGTCAAACACCGCCGCTTGGGTTGATACAGGATTTTTAGTGGCGTTATTTGCCAAACAGGAAAATACTCACGGTTGATACACGAGATTTTTCTGCTTACCGATTGTCAGATGGCAGTTATTTTGAAAGATTGTGGATTTGATCGTAAAGACTATTTAAGGATACGCATGAATCAGGATGCTATGAAAAAAGCGGCGGCGCAGGCTGCATTGGCTTACGTTGAACCGGGTATGATTGTGGGTATTGGTACGGGTTCGACCGCCAATCATTTCATTGATTTGCTGGCGGGTATGAAACACCAAATCGATGCGACGGTAGCCAGTTCGATTGCCAGTGCTAAGCGTTTGGAAGGGCACGGGATTCGCGTGCTGGATTTGAACGAAGCGGGGCAATTATCGCTGTATGTGGATGGCGCGGATGAATCCAACGCGCATTTGCATTTGGTGAAAGGTGGCGGCGGTGCATTGACGCGCGAGAAAATCGTGGCGGGTGCAAGCGACAAGTTTATTTGCATTGCCGACGATACCAAGCTGGTACAAACCTTGGGCAAATTCCCATTACCTATCGAAGTAATCCCGATGGCGCAAGCTTTAGTCGCCCGCGAAATGGTGAAATTGGGTGGTAATCCGGTATTACGCCAAGGTTTTACCACTGATAACGGCAATATCATTATCGACGTACACGGTTTGGCAATCCTCAATCCGGTGGAAATGGAAAACCGCATCAACCAAATCCCCGGCGTTGTCACCAATGGCTTGTTTGCGATTCGTCCAGCCGACGTGCTGATTTTAGGCGGCGTGGATGGCGTGCGGACTTTGACGGCGGCGTAACGACGAGCTTCATCTATTTTATGGTGGTTATTTTGCCTTGTACCAGCGACGGTACAGGGCAAACATCGCGATCCAGCACAGCGATAAAGGCATTGATCCCGCCCCACTATTATTCGTGGTTGGTGGGATGGCGGCAGTATTTCCGGTATTTAAATTGGTTTCATCTGGCGTGGGGTCATCTTTTAGATTGGCTGTTGCCACGGGGAAGTTCACACCTGATAGTGCGAAGAAAATGTTATCGCTGCATTGCACACGGATATAGGTTTTGCCGCTAATGTTGGCGGGTAAGGTGACATCCGCCGCGCCATCGTTGGGGGTATTCGTGAGTAAATCGTTAAAGCTCGTGCCATCGTGCGTGTAGGCAATGTCTACCGCCGCGCAATTGATCGGGGCTTGATTGGTATTGGCGACATTCCATTGCACGTTTACATCGCCAGCGGCTAAATTCGTGGTGGTGGGTTGGGTAATCGTGAAGCGCGAACCTGTATCCACCACATTGATTTGCATGGTGTTGTAATCCACACCACCTTTGCCATCGCGGGCGATGAGGGCGAATTTCATGCTGCGAGTAGTGGATGGCAACATTTGCCCACGTTGATAACCAACCCGCAAAAAGGTTGGTAGGTCTGGAAAAGTTTGCACGGGGCTGTTAGTGAGCGCGAGCACTTTCATTAGCGGATTATTGCCTGTGTCTTCGGTAACGTTGGCTGCCGCTCCGCTGTCGATTTGTTCCCACGAATAACGTAAAGCATCGTTATCTGCATCACTGGCAGTACCGCGTAAGGTGAAAGCGGTTGCAGCAGGGATGGTGTAATTATTACCCGCATCGACTTCCGGCGCGTTATTGTTGCGCGTGAGTTTGGTGGCGCAAGCATCGGCGATTGTGCCTGCGGTATGGGCAAAGGCTTGGATTTGATTCAGCGAGGCAATGTGGAAAAAGTCATGGCTATTGGTTTGCACATTGTCGGTATCACACAAACCGCTGTACGACATAATCGTGCTACCGCTGCCGACTTCGTAAGCCGTCGCCGCACTGCGATTGGTGGCACAATTGCCCAACACGCTATTAAAGGTATGCGTCGCACTGAATTGATGCCCTAATTCATGCGCCACAATGTCGACGTAATACGCGCTGCTATTGGCATCAGGTAATGCTAAGCCACTGACTGCCATGCCTTTGCTGGTGTTATCGCACACACTGCTCAGGCGAGCAATGCCGCTAACGCTGCCACTGGCGGTGGAAAAGACTTGCCCCACATCGTAGTTAGCATTACCGATGATGGTGTCGAGCACGGTTTGGTTACTTGCCATGCTTTGCGGCACGTCTTGTTCATCGTAAGGGTCGGTATTGGCATCGCTGAAAATCACATTTTCATCGCTGGCTAACACGAAACGAATGCCTGCTTCACGTTCATAAATCGCATTTAAACGATTCACGGTGGTGACAATCGCGGCAAAAGCGGCTTGTTTGCCACCGTGAAACGCGGTGTATTCGCCCGTTGCGGCAATGGCTAAACGGTATTGGTGGATTTCGCTGGCGGATTTCGCCGCAAATTGCCGCGCCGCAGCGTAAACCGGTGGCGTATGAGTAGTCGCAGTATCCGCAGTATCGTCATGAGTCGCGCAATGCCATCGGTGTTGGAACAATGCCGGATGCGCTTGCTTACTGAAGCTGCGATAAGTGCGTGCAGCTTTGGTAGTAGGTTCGATGAATAAGGTATCGCCATTCTGCATATTCAATGTGGCATGAAGACCCGTTGCGGTGACATCCAATTGCCCATCCACGGTTTTGCCATCCACGCCAGTAACGCGCCACGCACGAATGTCAGGGTGACGTGCTGCTACAGCAGGGGTGAGGATGTCGACGGGTTCGGCAATGACTTGCGTGCTAGTGCCGTCGGGCAAGGGTAAAGTAATGGTGGTTGGCGGGCTATTTGCCCAAACATTGGGTGTACTGACCATGGCGATTAGCACGCCAACGGCTACTAAACAGAATCGCAACATGCCCCGACTCTCCTGTGATGAGTGGGGACATCAGATCATGAATTAATCAGTCATTCAATAAATTTATCGAAATTTAATAAATTCAGTTTATCGAAACGGGCTTATTGACAGGTGGGTAACATGGTTTGATTCCATCGCGCCGAATAATCCAAAGCCACCGCTAAGTAACGGCGGTGATTTTCGCCGTAAATCGCATCGGTTACACCATCCAAACACTGCGTTTGGCAATGCGCACTGGCTTTAGCGTAAGCATCCGCGTCGATACCGGGTACGGTGGTGCTGCGTCCGGCATTACACAGGAAATAGCGTTCGCCTTTGGCAAGTGCGGCCTGTGCATCCGCTACCGGATTTTTGGCTTGTAGAATCGGGAGTTGTTGCGCGTAATAGCGTTCTTTATCCGCTGAGATTTCACTGGCAGATGGAATATGCACACCACCGCCAGTGGGTTTCGTGCCGCTATCAGGGACAACGGGTTCGTGGCACGCGCCAATGGTGCTGGCACAACACACGTAAACGGCGGCGAGTAAGGCTTTTTTCATGGGGTAACTCCTTGGCTGAGTCCTTGTTGGGCAAAACGGCGGCGTGAACGTCCTTGACGGCGGCGGAATGTGGCTGCCGCGCCAGCGAGTACTAACCATTCTAAGGGTATTGCACCACCGCCACCACTGCTGCTCGAATCGCCGCCCGTGCTAATGCCACCGGAATTGTCGCTGCTAGAGCTTGTACTGGCGACGGCTGGGGTTGAAGCCGACAGCGCGAAGAAAATGTTATTACTGCATTTGACGCGGATGAAGTTATCGCTACCCAATGTGTAGGGCAAAGTAACGGCAGCCGAACCGTCATTCGGGGTATTGCTGAGTAAATTGGTAAACGTGCTGCCTGCATTGGTGGTAAGTGCAATATCCACCGTGCTGCAATTGATCGGGGTTTGGTTAGTACCTGCGACATTCCAATTCACGGCTTGAAGTGCGCCCGGATACAGCGTTGTCGAGGATGGTGTGGTGACGGCAAAACGGTTGCCAGTGTTGTAAACCGTGACTTGCATGTCATCAAAACCCGTACCACCGTTACCATCACGGGTTTGCAAGCGGAAATTCAAGGTGCGATTGGTAACGGGCAAGTATTCGCCCGCTGATTGTGCCCCCGTGGTGAGATCGGAAAGTTGCGGAATGTAACGCACGGGTGAACTGCTGGGTAAATGCGCCCGAATCAAGGCATTATCGCCCTTATCCACATTCACGCTGGAAGCCGTGCCCGCATCCACTTGTTCCCACGAATAACTAACGGTATCGCCATTCGCATCGCTGGCACTGCCATTGAGTAAGAATGGCGTTGCGGCGGGAATGGTGTAATCGTTACCTGCATTGGTGACAGGGTTGCTATTGACGCGCGTGGTTTGACTGGCGCAGCTTGCGCCGTCACCGTTATGCGCATAAGCAATGATTTGTGAAATCGATGCGGCATGAAACATGGCATCACTTTGGCTTTGCAAGTTATCGCTACCACAAATACCGCTGTAAGCCATGATGGTGCTGCCGCTACCCGGTTCATAGGCGGTTGCCGCTTGACGATTGGGTGTAGCACAATTATTGGTCGCGCTGTTAAAGGTGTGAGTCGCGCCGACTTGATGCCCGATTTCATGCGCAACGTAATCAATGGCGAAAACCTCGCCTTGTGGGTCAGCCATGCCGGTGATGCCTTGCGCTTTGTAACCCTCATTACACAATGCTCCGACAATGGCTAAGCCAGCACCCTCTGTGGCGAAGACATGTCCAATATCGTAACCCTCTTTACCCAGCACTTCCTTAAGATTGTTCTGGTTTTGCTCAAGCATTTTGTAAGCATCGCCATTGGTATACGGGTCGGAAGCCGCATCGGTGTAAATCAGATTAGTACCACTGACCAATGTGAATTGAATCGATAAGTCACGTTGGTAAATCTCATTGACACGGTTGAGTGTGGTGACAATCGCGCTCAATGCGGCACTTTGCCCACCAAATTTTGCGGTGTATTCAGCAGTCGCGGCAATCGCAATGCGGTAAGTATTCAGCGTTTCACCCGCTTTGGCGGCGGTAGCACTACGCGCTGCGGTGAGATCAGGACGGAAGCTTTCAAGGTTGTCATGATTAGCGCAGGTCCAATCATGGCGGAAGGCTTCAGCATTTGCCCGTTTGCTGAAACTGACGTATTGACGCGTGCCATTCACGTCTTGGGGTTCGATGAATAAGGTATCGCCATTCGCCATGTCCAACATGGCGTGGAAACCGAGCGTGGTGAAATCAATCACCCCGCTAATGACTTTGCCATCCGCGCCTTGCACCTTCCACGTTTGAATATCGGGATGTTCAGCGGCAATGTCAGGGGCGAGTAATTCCGTGGGTGTGGCAATGAGTTCGGCAAAACTACCGTCTGGCAACGGCAGGGAAATGGTGGTGGTTGCGCCCCTTGCTTGCGCGTTTATCGTATTACTGTCCGTCTGTGCCAATAAAATTTGGTTTTTTAGGGATGCTTCATCCACACTGAGCAAGCGGTAAGTTTGCAGTCGCGCACTCGTGCTATTGGCAGTATCGGTGGTTGTGGTGGCGCGTGCTTGCGCATTGCTGGGAATATCTTGCCAACTGCCTGAATCTGCTTGCACGGCAGTGGCGAATAAGGCTGTCAGGGTAATCGCTAAACGCTTCATGTGTTGCCCATTCCGATGTTTTATTAATCATAATTTTGGGATGATGTTGCTAGTATAGCAGAGCAATGGGAAAAAATTACCGTTGAAGCAGTACATAAATCGCTCCCGTCCCCCCATCAACTGGACGAGCGGAGTGAAATGCCAAAACACGATCGTGTTGCCTTAGCCAATTGTTAATCTTGGTTTTAATGACCGGCCCCCTGTGATCCGAACGATTACCCTTACCATGAATAATGCGCACGCATTCGCCGAAACCGGGGTGGGCATCGTGCAAAAACACCAACAGAATTTGTTTGGCTTGGCGGGCATTCAAACCGTGCAAATCCAATTCACTGGCGACACGGTATTGCCCAATGCGTAGTTTGCGAAACACGCGATTTTGAATACCGGGGCGGCAATAACTCAGCATGTCGCCGGGCTGAATATCGATGGGGTCATAAGCATCGGACATCATGTCTTTAATGACTTGGCGTTCGTCTTCGAGCGTCTTCAACGGAAGGATGGCTGGTTTTGCGCTATGATGGGGAGCATGATTGATCAGGCGCAGTGGTTTAACATCCTGCATAGCTTCACGAAATAAAGAAGATTCTTTGGTACTCATGAATATACTGCTCAGTAATGATGATGGCTTTCTAGCACCGGGTATTAACCGATTGCGCGAGGCATTGGCGAAAGTGGCGCATGTTATCACGGTCGCTCCCGATCAGGATTGCAGCGGCGCGAGTAATTCGTTGACCTTGCGTAATCCTTTGCGTCTGACCACGCACGGCGAGCAATTTTTTAGCGTGAACGGTACGCCGACGGATTGCGTACACCTTGGTTTGGGATTGTACGTGAATGAACCGGATATTGTGATTTCCGGTATCAACGCAGGGGCAAATTTGGGTGATGATGTGTTGTATTCGGGCACGGTAGCGGCGGCAATGGAAGGGCGTTTTCTGGGGTATCCAGCTCTCGCCATTTCCTTGGCGGCACAGCATGGGGGAAGGGCGGTGCAACATTACGCCAGTGCGGTGCAAGTGGCTTTGCAATTATTGCCACACCTTGCTGCTTACCCCGATCAAGGCAGCATGATTTTGAATGTGAATGTGCCAGATTTGCCGTGGGAGCAAATTCGTGGCTTTAAAGTAACACGCTTGGGTAATCGTCACCGTTCTGAACCGGTAATTCGTGCGCAAGACCCTCGTGGACGCGATATTTATTGGATCGGTGAAGTCGGTACGGCGGATGATGCGGGGGAAGGCACGGATTTTCAGGCTATCGAAGCTGGATTTGTGTCAATTACGCCACTTCATGCGGATTTAACCCGTTACCGCGCTTTAGCCACGACGGCAACTTGGTTGGAGGCTTGCCATGCCAAAACGTGATGTGGGACGCGACACTGGACGCGCGTTGGATGTGGTGGGGATTGGTATGACTTCACAACGCACGCGCAATCGTTTGGTAGAGCGTTTAAAACAACAAGGTATTCGTCACGAAGGGTTATTGTTCGTGATGAGCCGTGTACCGCGTCATTTGTTCGTGGATGAAGCGTTAGCCAGTCGTGCTTATGAAGATGTTGCCTTGCCGATTGGTTATGGGCAAACCATTTCCCAGCCGTATATTGTGGCGAAAATGACCGAGTTATTGCTGGAAGGTGAAGCCACGCCGCCGCGCAAAGTGTTGGAAGTGGGCACGGGTTCGGGTTATCAAGCGGCGATTCTTGCTCCCTTAGTGGGGGAATTGCTGACAGTGGAACGAGTCGAAGCCTTGTATCGTGGCAGTCGTGAGTTATTACGCGCGTTGGGTTATCGCAATATTCGCCATTTTCACAGTGATGGTAGTTGGGGGTTGGCGAATGAAGCACCGTTCGATGCGATCCTCGTAACTGCCGCACCGGAGGTGGTGCCACCCGCTTTATTAGCACAGCTTGCGATTGGTGGACGCTTGGTAATTCCGGTCGGAAAACAGACCGTTTGTCAGCAATTACAAATTATTACTCGGACAACAGCGGATACTTACCAAACCGTGACGGCAGATGCGGTGCAGTTCGTACCGTTGATTAGTGAGCGTAAAGTGAACGATATTTGATTATTGGGAAATATTTTCTTAGATTTGATATATAGTCCGGCTAGTAAAGTAAAAATTGTGAGTGTCTTCACATCCCTTAAGCCCTAATAACACAGGTGTAAAACTCATGGAGAAAAAACTTAAATTGGCGGCTGCGATGTCTTTGGTCGCACTGACGACAGCAGCTTGCGCTCCGAATCCTTATTGGCAATACCCCGGTTCATCAGCAGGCTATAACAATTATAATCGTGGCACTACCACCACAACTGTGAACCGTAATGCAGTTACACACACCCATTGTGGCAAAACGCATACGCATGTTTTACCGTCACAAGGCTTAGCGCATCACCACGGCGATGGTTGTATGGCAGGGAGTGGCGGTGGCACAACAACCACGTATAACAATGGTTATAATAACGGCTATAACAATGGTTATAACGGTGGCGGCAGTGGTGGTTATTATAACCCTCAGCCGAATACTGGCACAGCCAATACTTATAGTTACGATACCAATGGCGGTACAGGCTATAACTATAACAATGGCGGTTCTACTGGCGGTAATTATTCATCTGGCTCAACAGGAACGGGTAGTAACTACAGCAGCGGTGGTGGTTATAGCAGTGGCAGTAACTATTCGTCAGGTGGTTCTACGGGTGGTAGTAGCAGTTATTATGACTATGTTGCGCCAAAAAGCGGCAGCAACACGAGTAGCAGTACTTATAACTATCCTTCCAGTTCAACAGGTAGCTCTAGTAGTAGTACCAGTAGTGGTTACAGTGGCGGAGATAGTTATGTCGTACAAAAAGGCGACACGGTATTCCAAGTCATGCGTAATACCGGTGTGTATTGGAAAGACATTATCCGCCTGAATAACTTACAAGCACCGAATTACAGTCTTATTCCTGGTCAACGCTTACGCCTGAAATAACTTTCAGCTAGTTGTAAAACCAGTGCTAATAACTACACAGGCCCATGCTCCTCTGCACGGGCTTGTGTTTACCTAAGACTGCTACCGAAATCCGGTGGTAGGCTGCTTAGCAAACGCCAGTGTCACAACTTTCTTTGGCTTGTTTACTTTCCTTGCCGTCCGCTTTTTTATCTTTGGCTTGTGCAGCATTATCGTCATTGCTGCGAATGTAGTTTTGCAATTGCGCTGCGGTGATTGCACCCATGTGGGTATCTACAATACGACCTTGTGGGTCAATAATGAAGGTTGTGGGTACACCGTACAGTAAACCCATTGAAAACATAGTGCTATCTTGTGTCGGTGCAACGGTATAGGTAAGCTTTTTCTGCTCAGCGAATTGTTTTAATTCAGCCAGCGGTGTTTCACCCGCTTCTAGACCTAAGACAACGGCCTGATCTTTAAACTTTTTGGCAATGCTATTTAAGGCAGGTAATTCAGCGACACAAGGGCCACAATACGTTGCCCAATAGTTTGCGATGACCCATTTACCGCGATATTCCGAAAATTTATGGGCTTGACCATCCACATCTTTGAACGAAAAATCGCCTACTTTGTCTGCTGCGCTAACTACTGATGTAGTCGATGCAAGAAACAATGCTGTTAGGGCTAGTGCCCGTTTAATCTGTTTCATTTTGACCCTCAACTCTGATCCAACCTAACAAGTTACATTTGAAGACTATCGGCAATCGTTTTTCGCGGGGAAGGTATTTATTATTGTAGATGTCTCTATCTGTAAATGTACATAGAAAGCCCTAGGTTGGGGGGCTGAAGTTTCAGATAGATTGATTTTCGTCGTGAAAGCCCGGAAAAATGATCTGTTAATACTCACCTCACATCTCAGTGTGTGTAAGGCTAAGAGGATAATACACGTAATGCAAGTTGTATTTTTGTGACAGATTTGACTTATCCTGCTGCGAAAATACCAACAGGATAAGCTTTGTCTCATTAATACATTGCTTCAGCAATTAATTCAGTCTTTGCTAAAACGGGTATATTTTCTTAACGCGACACTACCAAGCAGCAGGGAAAGCAAAATTTGTGCCACTTGTGAGAGTGTTGGAACAGCAACGCTTTTCACAACGGTGTTACTGGTATCCAAATAATCCGGCGTACCATCACCATCGGTATCGACGGCATCATCCGGCGTACCGTTTGCATTGGTATCCGGTTTTTCATCAGTGGTTGGAATGCCATCGTTATCGTCGTCTTTATCGAGGTAATCTGGCGTACCGTCTTTATCGGAATCCGTGGTTTGTGGTGTACCACCGTAGTTTTCTTTGCTGGTTAACAAGCCATCGCCATCGTCATCTGTATCGAGCGCGTTGATTTTGCCGTCACCATCGGTATCGGTTGGCTTGCTAATATCAGAACCCACTTCGTCTTTATCATTAACGCCATCGCCATCGGTATCAGGGTTGCTAGGATCAGTACCGATTTGGGTTTCTTCGCTGTCCAGTAAACCGTCACCGTCGGTGTCTTGGTCTGTCGGTGTGCTGGTACACGTTGCCGGACAACCGTAGTTGCCGCCGTAGTTATTCGCATCGGCTGCACCCCAACCTAAGTTGGTAATACTATTGCCGGGGTTTGTTCCCGCCGAGTTCGCCGGAGCTTCGGGTGGTTGATTGAATGGGTCACTGCTGTTTTCCAGCAAGTTCACATCGCCTGCACAAGCTCCAGCGTTACTGAAGCTGAAAACTTCCACTTCTTGACCATCTGCCCAAGTAATTGCTTTGGCATTGCTGATTGCAGGAGTGAAGGAGAGGTAATCTGCGGTCTTGTCTTCGGTCGGTGCGGCAACACTGGAAGAGTTACTCCACGTTAAGCCAGTGAAGCTGGATTGCACATCCGTCGCGCTGAATTGATCCGTACCCGCAACATGTGGCACTTTCAGCGTGACTTGGGCGGTGGTCAAATTGTTCGGTGACGGTATGCTGCCCGGATACATGTAAACGTGGTAGCGTTTATCCGTGCTACTCCACGCCACACGGTAGTAAGCTTTGCTCGCTTCTGGTGCAGTCGGTGCGGTTGGGCACGTTGGTGTAACATCACTTTTAACCGTGATGGTAACGTTGGCCTGTGCAGTATTGCCGCTTGTATCCGCGATTTGGTACACCAAAGTATCTGTACCGGTGTATTCGGTATTCGGTACGTAAACAATCTGATTGTTTTTAACCGTTGCTGTGCCATGTAGCGGTTCAGTCAAGATGGCAACGGTAATCGGTGCATCAACGGGAACGGTATCATTCGCCAATACATCAAGCGTATTCGCGGTGCTACCTGCCATGACTGTTACCGTATCGGCAGCAGCCGTCACAATGCTAGGAGCTGCAACTGTAACGGTTACAGTTGCACTGGTGACATCCGTACCATCGCTAACGATGTAAGTGAAGGTATCCGTACCGGTAAAGCCTGCATTCGGTGTGTAAATGAGTTTGCCAGCATTGAGGGTAACACTGCCGCTAGTGCCTTGGGTGTAACTGTCAATGCTTAAGGTATCGCCATTAGCATCGGTATCATTAGCGAGTACATCGACACTGATCGCACTACCCGTGGTCGTGGTGGCGGTATCAGGGTTCGCGGTTGGTGCTGTATTGCTGGTGGATGTGCAATCTGCCGCGCCGCCGTAGTTACCAAGGTAGTCGTTATCGTCGCTCGTTCCCCAGCCTGTGTTGGCAAATTGGTTGCCGGGGTTAGTGCCTGCCGAGTTCGTGGGAGCTTCCGGTGGCTGGTTGAATGGGTCAGTATTATTTTCCAATAATTCCACTTTACCCAAACATTTACCTGTATTGGCAAAGCTCAGAACTTCTTGTTCTACCCCGCCTTGAAAGGCGAATGCGAACACGTTAATCGGGCTGTAAGTGAAAGATAAATAATCAACAGAAGTGTCTTCGGACGGTGCATCAACTTCCGAACTGAATGACCATGTTGTGCCTGTTTTGTACTGCAAATTCGCTACCGTGAATTTATCCGTACCCGTTGCATGAGGAACGCGCAAAGTCACTTGCCCGGTCATGCTAATGTCTTTCGGTGTTGGCGTAGACGTTGGTCTCATGTAAACATGGTAACGGTTATCCGCACTGCTCCACGCCACTTTGAACTCCACACCATCCGTTGCGGCAAATGCGGATTGCCCCGCTTGCATTAATGCCAGCAATACTAGCCCTCTGGATACTGCTTGACTGATCGATTTTTTCATGTTTTTTTACCGATTCTATCGTGTTTTCATTAAAAACTTTGATTCACAAGAATACTGCCGCCATCACGCAATGCAGTATTCCCCCCTGTTTTTGCATCAAGGCACTTGCCGGTTGACGATGTAATTTGCACTGAATGTGGTATTCACGGGGTGCAACAACACATTCCCCAGCACTAAATCCAGATCATTGCTAGGGCCTGCGAAAATGGTAATACCATCCAAATTGGTATCGGTGGCTTGATAACCTTCAAGTTTGTAGTTGGTACTGGTCGACGTGTTCGCATCCGTAAACAAAATACCGACTAATACCGAACTGACATCATTGGCAGGTCCACTGACGATAATACGTCCATCCTGATTACTGTTACCTGCCCACAGTACGGGTACACTTTTGTTGCTGGTTAAAGCGTTTTTGCCATACGTCAGGGTGGTGGGTTGGGTAAAGTCGACCAATGCTGTGTTACTGCCTAACGCTATACTAGCAGCGGTCATCACGCCTAAATGGTTACGGTGATGCAAGGCAACGTAATAATTGCCCGGTTCTACGCCAGCCCACATCAAGGTATTTGACCCCGCGCTGCTGTCGACCACATCGCCGTCGCGTTGGATCAAGCCCGCCATGCGTAACTTCACGGTGCTGGGATTATCCATTGCTCTTAATTCAACCAATACCCAGTCCACCAGTGCATCATTGCCAGTTTGATCCAGTAACACCGGATTGAGCGTTTCCGTTCCGGCATAGGCAAATGTGGCATCGTTATACGGTTGTGCGGCGGGGATCAGCCCTTTGCTGCGTAACGTGTCGTTCATTAACTGCGTGGTGCTGTTGTATGTGCCTTGCAGGAAAGCTTTGATTTGCAGTTTGATGACATCCGCTTTGAGTGGATTGGTTTGTATATTGACTTCTTGACCATCATTTAATGTGTCGCCGTCCGTATCTGCTTGCTTGGGATCAGTTCCCAATTCGGCTTCACGCACATCGGTGAGTCCGTCATTATCGGTATCTTTGGTGAAGTCAATGCAGGTTGCTGCGCAGCCGTAATTACCCGCGTAATTGTTGATAGAGGCCGAACCCCAACCTATGTTGGTGAATTGGTTGCCGGGGTTTGTGCCTGCCGAATTTGGCAGGGTATTGAACGGGTCAGTCAGGTTATTCATCAGACTGACATCCCCCAAGCACGCATGGCTATTCGCAAAACTAAACACTTCTAGCTCTTTGCCGCTTTGCCAGTCCAACAGATTGGCATTGGTCAGGTTCATATTGAAGGATAGGTAATCCGCACTGACATCTTCATTCGGGGCATTGACGCGCGAACTTTCTGTCCAGATTGCGCCACTGACATTGGTTTTAATCCCACTGGCGGTGAAACTGTCGGTTTCGGTCGCGTGCGGGACTTTCAGCGTAACTTGGCTGGTTAAACTCATGTTCGGCGATGGCACGCTGCCGGGGTACATGTACACATGGTAGCGTTGATCCGTGCTATCCCAGTGAATGCGGTAATAGACTTGATTCGCTTGCGGATTGCTTGGCGTTAACGCACAGCCACTGGTAGTGCTATCAATGGTGACATTCACGGTGGCGGTGGCGGTGCTTTGCCCATCGGAAACGGTATAAGTGAAACTATCGGTCGTACCCGTGCCAGTATGCGTGTAAATCAAGGCATTGGCTTTTTGGGTTACTTTACCGTATTGACCTTGGGTAAAACGGGTAATGTTGAGGGTGTCATTATCCGCGTCGGTATCGTTTGCCAGCACATTAATCGTGGTCGAACTACCCGCCGCGACATTAATGCTGTCATCGACAACGCTAGGAGCATGATTGGCTGAAACGTTCACACAGGTTGCTGGTGTGCCATAATTACCCACGTAATCGTTTTCATTGACCCAGCCTGCATTGGCAAATTGGTTGCTAGGATTCGTACCGGCGGAATTGCTCGGTGCTGCGGGTGGCTGATTAAACGGGTCGGTGGCGTTGTCCATTAAGGTAACTGAACCGAGGCACGCACCGCCATTCTTGAAACTGAAAACTTCTTGTTCTACACCCGCTTCAAACGCAAATGCCCGAAAATTAAACGGGCTATAAATAAAGGATAAGTAATCGACACTGGTGTCTTCGGGAGGCGAGCGCACCACTGCGCCGACATTCCAACTGGTGTCTGTTTTGGCAATAATGTCTTGTACGACGAATTGTGAAGCTGTTTCCGCATGTGGAACGCGCAGTGTGATTTGTCCTGTCAGACTTAAGTCGGGATCAGGTGTGGTTGTCGGGCGCATAAACACATGATAGCGGTTATCGGTTTGCTTCCATTCAATACGGTACTCCACGCCTTCATCCGCCGCAGCTACGGTTTGTCCTACCAACAAGACTGTTAGCATGAGGTAGAGTGGCGAAGTCCAATAATGGCGAGTCGAGCTTAGTATTCCATTCATTTTTATATTTCTAGCTGGACGAGTTGTACAGATTACAGGCAGCTAACTGCCTGTAACCTGAACCGAGCCTGTCACATTATCAAGGAATTTGTTGGTTGATAATGTAGTTGGCACTGGTCGTACTGTTGGTCGGATGTAACAAGACGTTAGCCAGTAGCAAGTTCACATCATTCGATGGGCCTGCAAAGATGGTGTAACCGTCCATGTTAATATCCGTTGGCTGATAGCCCAACAGACGGTAGTTGGTGCTGACGGAGGTGTTGTCTTTTGCGAGTAACACATCGCCTAAAATCACACCAGTGTCATTTGCCGGGCCGTTTGCAATGGCACGGGTATCGAGGTTCGCATTACCTGCCCACAACAAGGCTGTTGTGCCAGTGGTAAAGCGAGCATTAGCACCGTAAGTCGCAGTCGCAGTTTTGGTGAAGTCAACTAACGTTGCTGTAGTTGCCGTCAAACCAACCGCTGCACCTGTCATCACACCCAAGTGGTTACGATGACGGATGGAGACGTGATAGTTGTTGGGGTTCAAACCTGTAAACATTAAAGATGTATTACCGGTTGCGGCATCCATGACATCGCCATCACGTTGAACCAATGCTGCTGTTTGTGCAACGATGGTTTTCGGTTCAGCCGCATCACGCAATTCGACCAACACCCAGTCAACTGGCGCATCAGCACCCGTCACGGTCAGCAAAGATGCCAGAGCCGTTTCTTTACCAGCGTATTTGATACTGCCGATATTGTAAGGCTGTGCGCTTGGCAACAGGTTTTTGCTACGCAAGTCGTCTTGCATTTGCTTGGTGGTACTGTTGTAAGCACCTTGCAACATGACTTTGATTTGGACCTTGATTGCATCCATGACCGCATCTAAGTAGTCAGGTTTGCCATCGCCGTCGGAATCAACTGCATCCGCTGGGCTACCGTCGGCATTCGGGTCATTTTGCTCGTCTTTCGACAATACGCCATCACCGTCATCGTCGGTATCGAGGTAATCCGGTGTACCATCCGCGTCAGTATCGTCATCCGTTGGACTTGCACCGTTGTAGTTTTCGTTCGCCGTCAGTACGCCGTCCGCATCATCATCGGTATCCAAAGCGTTGACTTTGCCATCGCCATCAGTATCGGTAGGGGATGCTGGGTTTGCACCAACTTCGGTTTTGTCATCAACGCCGTCGCCATCGGTATCGGTTTTCAGCGGATCGGTTTTGCTGTTGTTGACTTCATCGCCATCGGATAAACCGTCACCGTCGGTATCGGCTTTCAGTGGGTCGGTTTTAGTGGTGTTGATTTCCACGCTATCCGATAAGCCATCACCGTCGGTATCCGCTTTGGTTGGGTCGGTTTTGGTGGTATTGACTTCCGTGCCGTCTGGAATGCCGTCACCGTCCGTGTCCACTTTGGTTGGATCAGAGTGAATGGTGTTGACTTCCAAACCATCATTCAGACCGTCACCATCGGTATCGGTTTTCAGCGGATCGGTTTTGGTGGTATTGACTTCTGTGCCGTCAGATAAACCGTCACCATCGCTATCCGCTACCAATGGATCGGTTTTGGTGGTATTGACTTCATCGCCGTCAGACAAACCATCACCGTCGGTATCCGCTTTCAGTGGATCAGTTTTGGTGGTGTTAACTTCTGTACCGTCGGACAAACCATCACCATCGGTATCGGCTTTCAGCGGGTCGGTTTTGGTATTATTGACTTCCACGCCATCACTTAAGCCATCGCCGTCGGTATCTGGATTGTTCGGGTCAGTACCGAGTTTGGTTTCTTCCTCGTTGGTCAAACCATCGCCGTCTGGGTCAGCCAATGGGCCATCGGTGTCATTCGCATCCAAATAGTTTGGCACTTTGTCGCCATCAACATCGACGGCATCCGCTGGTGAACCGTCGGCATTCGGGTCGTTTTGCTCGTCTTTGGATAATTTGCCGTCGCCGTCATCGTCGGTATCCAAGTAGTCTGGTGTACCGTCTTTGTCGGAGTCGTCATCCAGCGGTGTACCGCCGTTATAGTTTTCGTTCTTGGTCAGAACACCATCATTATCGTCGTCTGTGTCTAAGGCATTGGGTTTGCCGTCGCCATCCGTATCGATTGGTTGGTTTGGATCTGTGCCGATTTCGGTTTTATCGTCAATACCATCGCCGTCGGTATCTGGATTGTTCGGGTCAGTACCGACTTTGGTTTCGTCTTCGTTGGTTACGCCGTCACCGTCTGGGTCGCCTTTCGGGCCATCAGTGTCATTCGCATCCAAGTAGTTCGGTTTGCCGTCGCCGTCCGCATCGACAGCATCCGCTGGTGAACCGTCCGCATTCGGATCGTTTTGTTCATCTTTGGATAATTTACCGTCGCCGTCATCGTCAGTATCCAAGTAGTCTGGTGTACCGTCTTGGTCGGTATCATCATCCAGCGGTGTACCGCCGTTGTAATTTTCGTTCTTGGTCAGAACGCCATCGTTATCGTCGTCTGTGTCTAAGGCATTGGGTTTGCCGTCGCCATCCGTATCGGTTGGTTTGTTTGGATCAGCACCGATTTCGGTTTTATCGTCAATACCATCGCCGTCGGTGTCTGGATTGTTCGGGTCAGTACCGACTTTGGTTTCGTCACCATTGTTTACGCCATCACCGTCTGGGTCAGCTAATGGACCATCCGTGTCGTTGGCGTCTAAGTAATCCGGTTTGCCGTCACCGTCGGAATCCAGCGCGTCGGCAGGGGATTCGTCTTTGTTCGGGTCATTGCTTTCCGCATTGGACAATTTGCCGTCGCCGTCATCGTCGGTATCCAAGTAGTTCGGAATGCCGTCTGCATCGGTGTCGGTCAAATTGGTGGATGGGTTTTTATCACCATCGGTATTCGCATCTTCTGCACTGGTTGGCAAACCGTCGCCGTCGTCATCACGGTCTTGGAAGTCTGGTAGGCCATCTTTGTCTTGGTCAGGTAAAGAGACTGTGCTGCCACCATTATCGGTATCGAACGCATCGTCCAAACCGTCTTTGTCGGTGTCTTTGCCTAATGGTGTGATGTCAGCTTTGCCATCGTGATTGGCATCATTGCCTTCGATGCTATCCAGTACGCCGTCGCCATCGCTGTCGGTATCGAGGCTATCCGGTTTACCGTCTTTATCGGTATCCAGCGTGCCATTACCCTCGGCGGTATCCAAAATACCATCGTTGTCGTCGTCTAAGTCATCCGCGTCTTTTACGCCGTCGTTATCGCCATCAGGGCGGCTGTCGGTTGCGTCCAAATAATCGGGCGTGCCGTCAGCATCTGTGTCTTTTGCATCGGCTGGTGAACCGTCGGCATTCGGGTCATTGCTTTCTGCGGAAGAGAGCGCACCATCGCCGTCATCGTCGGTATCCAAATAGTCGGGTTTGCCGTCTTTGTCGGTATCGTCGTCGGCTGGCGTGCCGCCATTGTAGTTTTCGTTTTTGGTGAGAACGCCGTCGTTATCGTCGTCACTATCCAACGCATCGATTTTGCCATCGCCGTCGGTATCAGTTGGTGAAGTGACATTGCCGACTTCAGTACCGTCGTTAATGCCGTCGCCGTCGGAGTCTGGATTGTTTGGATCAGTACCAATCTGGGTTTCGACACCATCTTTAATGCCGTCGCCGTCCGTATCGTTACTCTCGCGGCAATCGGCAGCCGTGCCGTAGTTACCGAGGTAGTTATTTTCCGCCGATGAACCCCAACCTAAGTTGGTGAATTGGTTGCCGGGGTTGGTATTCACCGAGTTCGGTAATTGGTTGAACGGGTCAGTGGCGTTATTAATTAACTCAACTGCTCCTAAGCAGGTCGCGCTGTTACGGAAACTAAACACTTCTTGCTCAACGCCAGCTTGCCAAGCGAATGCATTGGACTTAATCGCGGTTAAGCTGAAAGAAATGTAGTCAACATTGGAGTCTTCCGTTGGCGCATCAGCGCGGGAGTCGTTATTCCACAGGGTATTGGTAATAGCACTTTGTGGGTTATCGACTGTAAAGGAATCTGTACCTGTACCGTGCGGTACACGGACAGTGATTTGTCCCGTCATGCTCATGTCTTTCGGGGACGGCGTAGCATTAGGTTTCATGTAAACGTGGTAACGGTCATCCGTGGTGCTCCAACGGATACTGTATTCCAAGGTTTGCGCTGCCCAGGCACTATTGCCTGCCAACAGCAACACCGAGGCACTAAGTCCTAGGTACTTGCGGAGTTTTTTGGACTGCATGATTCGACTCTCTCTGCATGATTTTTATAATTAGTGAGCGGCGGCATCCGCATAGCCTGCTAGGTTAGTGGGGAAACTAACCCGCAGGCACGGAACAAATTGTCTTTAGTGAACGTTATTTAGGGCAAGCGATAGGGTCGCCGTAATTGCCTTTGTAATTATTATCGCTAACCGCACCCCAACCTAAATTGGTGAATTGGTTGCCGGGGTTAGTATTCGCAGAATTTGGTGCGACATTGAACGGGTCATCATTAGCCATCAAGCTAACGCCATCCACGCAACCGCCTTCATTTTGGAAGCTGAAAATGACTTGTTCTTTATCGACTTCCCAAGCGTAGTTACGTGCGCTGCTGCCTTGCAAACCCACGAAAGAAAACGAAATGTAGTCGCTGTTAGCGTCTTCTTTCGGAGCTTCAACGCGCGACGCTTCCACCCAGTTAGAACCTTCAACTGTGCTGATTAAACCGGCAACTTTGAATTTACTGCCATGTGGAACTTTCATGGTAACTTGACCAGTCAAGCTCAGGTCGGGTTTTGGTGTGGCGGATGGTTTCATCACAACTTGATACGTTTTGCCATCTTCAGCCAGCGCGAGTTTGTATTCTAAAACTTGTGCGGCAGTATTAACGGCAGCTTGTTCGGAACTGGTAACAGCAGTTTGTTCAGTCGTTTCAGCGGCTTGTTCATGGCTGGCTTTGCCTTTGGCGAAAACGCTGCCAGCGGTGATGGCTAATGCCAACGCGCTTGTAATCGTAATCAAATGGCGGAGAGACTTATTAGTATTCATTCATTATTCCTCTGGATATTTATTGTCGTTGGCCCGATTTATAATCGCTCGATTGTAACTTATATCCGATTTATTGACATTTTTGGGTGATAAATGGTTGAAGTTGTTTAAGAACTGATGAGTTCTTGTTTTAGCTGCTGTTGTTGTTAATGACCCGACTTTGGTGCAGTCGGGTCACGGTTAAAGGGTTAATGCTCGTAAGAATTATTTCGGTAATGAGCCGTTAATAATGTAGTTAGCAGCCGTCGTGCTATTGCTAGGGTGCAATAAAACGTTACCCAACATTAAGTTAATGTCATTACCAGGGCCTGCGAAAATGGTTTGACCGTCCATGTTCAAGTCAGTGACCGCATAACCGCCTAAACGGAAGTTGCTATTCACCAAGGTGTTATTGGGGTCAGTCAGAACCGCACCGAGCACGACATTGGTGTCATTGCTAGGGCCATTGGCAATAATGGTATCGTTTTGGCTGGCATCACCTGCCCACAACAGCGCGATTGGTTCAGCCATGAAACGTGCATTACTGCCCATTGTCACTGTCGCGGCTTGGGTGAAATCAATCAATGCCGGAGTGCTTGCAGACAAGGCAACTGCCGCGCCCGTAGTTACCGCTAAGTGGTTACGGTGGCGTAAGGTGACGTAGTAAGAACCAGCGGAGATTTTATCCAACGCCAAGGTTGTGCTGCCCGTTGCCGCATCCATCACATCGCCATCGCGTTGTAACAGACCCGTGATTGCCGCGATGCGCGTCGCAGGTTTGGTGGCATCACGCAATTCCACCAATACCCAGTCGACGGGCGCATCATTACCCGTTACGGCAAGTTGCGTCTCATTGGTGGCTTCTGTACCCGCATAGCTGAATGGGGTAGCACTATACGGTTGGGCAAGTGGTAACAAGGCTAAGCTACGCAGACTGTCGCGCATCATGCCTGTGGAACTTTCATACGCACCTTCTAAGAAACCACGCACTTGCAAGCGAATATCCGGTGCATTGGTAACGCCAACCATCATGGTTTGCGTGTCGCTTGCACCGAGTGGGTCTTGCGCTTTCACTGTGACAACGTACTGATTGTCCTTATTCGCATCCGCTGGATTTTCAAAGTCTGGTGTGGCTTTGAAGCTCAACTTACCCGTGGTTGGGTCAATCTGGAACAAGGCAGCATCATCACCACCGCTAATGGTGTAAATGAGCGTGTCGTTTTGTGCATCCGTTGCTTGCACGGTGGTAATAGCGGTTTCTTCTTCGGTAATGGACAAGCTGGCGGTATCGCCTGCACCATCGGAACTGATGGTTGGCGCGGTATTTTCCTGCACATCCGTGACCGTGACTTTCAGGGCTTGTGAGTCAATGTGATCTGGCGCGGTATTATCCCAAACGCTGACCACCACATCGTAGACATTGTTTTTGTCCGTATCGACGGGATTTTCAAAGTCTGGCGCGGTGACAAAGCGCAATTCACCCGTGCTTGGATCAATAATGAACAAGCTGGCATCCGTTCCGCCATTAATCGAGAAGGACAGTGTATCGCCAGCATCAGGGTCAGTGGCGGCAACGGTGGTAACAAAGTTTTGATTCTCCGGCGTATTCACCACGGTACTGGTAATGATCGGCGGACGGGTTTCGATCACATTCGTGACCACAATGACTTCCACTTGATCAGTACACAGGTTGCCACTGTCGCACACGCGCGTCATGACGATGTAAGCATTATCGCCATTGGTATCTTGCGGCGCTTCGTAGTTCGGTGGGGTTTTGAAGGTAATCGCACCGGTTACAGGGTCGATATTAAACACCGCACCATCCAACAATGGTTGTAAGCTGTAGGTCAGACCTTTGCTTTCCGCGTCATTGTCATCGGTGGACTGCACATCCAATACCGTACCCGTACCGTTTTCTGCAAACGTCACGTTAATGTCAGAGGTAATCAGTGGCGCGTCATTGACTGGCGTAATGTTAATGGTCACGACAGCGGTATCGGTACTGCCGTTGCCATCGCTGATTTCGTAGGTGAAGGTATCCGTACCATTGAAATCTTTGGCTGGCGTGTAGGTGTAAGTACCATCCGCTTTCAGTTCCACTGTGCCATGCGCTGGCGCAACGGTTGGTGTGGTATTCACGGTTAAGGTATCGCCATCCACGTCCGTGTCATTACCCAACACGCTTGAACCATTGAGTACGGTATCTTCCAAAATGCTTACGCTGTCGTCATTGGCGATTGGCGCATCATTCACCGCATTCACCGTAATGGTCACGACGGCGGTATCGATGCCACCTTGCCCGTCGCTGACTTCGTAGGTAAAGGTATCCGTACCATTGAAGTTGGCATTCGGCGTGTAGGTGTAAGTAGCATCGGCATTCATCACCACCGCACCATGCGCTGGCGGCACGACTGGCGTGGTGTTAAGGGTGAGCGTATCGCCGTCGGCATCGCTGTCGTTCGCCAACAAGGATTGGCCAGTAACGGGCGTGTCTTCGTCGGTGGTGGCGGCATCATCCGTTGCTACGGGCAAATCATTCACGCTAGTTACGGTAACATTGACCACTGCGGTGTCTTTACCACCATTGCCGTCGCTGACTTCGTAGGTGAAGGTATCCGTGCCGTGGAAGTTGGCATTCGGCGTGTAGGTGTAAGTGCCATCGGTATTGATCACCAATGTACCGTTCGTGGGCGCAATCACTGGTGTGGTGTTGATGGTTAAGGTATCGCCATCGTCGTCCGTGTCATTACCCAACAGCGTCGTACCCGTGAATGGCGTGTCTTCGGTAACGTTTGCCACGTCGTCATTCGCCACGGGAACATCATTCACACTATTGACGGTGATGGTGACAGTTGCCGTTGCCATGCCGCCATTGCCGTCGGTGACTTCGTAGGTAAAGGTATCCGTACCGTGGAAGTTAACATTTGGCGTGTAATGGTAAGTACCATCCGCATTCAATACTAATGAACCATTGCTCGGCGCAACGATAGGCGCGGTATTAACCGTTAACTTATCGCCGTCCGCATCGGTATCGTTTGCTAAGACCGTTGTGCCATCCAGTACAGTATCTTCATTGGTTGTAGCCGTGTCATCCACCGCAACCGGCGCGTCATTTTCCACACCCACTGTAATGGTGACTGTCGCGGTAGCGGTCGCGCCATTGCCATCGCTGATTTCGTAGGTGAACGTATCCGTACCATTGAAGTTGGCATTCGGCGTGTAGGTGTAAGTACCATCCGCATTCAACACCAATGTACCGTTCGCTGGTGGCGTAATTGGCGTGGTATTAACCGTTAAGGTATCACCATCCACATCCGTATCATTGTCGAGTACGGTTGTGCCAGTCAGTGGTTGATCTTCTTTGGTTGTTGCCGTGTCGTCATTCGCTACTGGCTTGTCATTGACTGGGGTAACGGTCAGCGTAACGACGGCAGTATCCGTGCCACCTTTGCCGTCTTGCACTTCATAGGTGAAGCTATCCGTGCCGTTAAAGTCCGCGTTAGGTGTGTAGCTGTAAGTACCATCGGTATTCAAACCCACCGTACCGTGCGTTGGGGCAGCAATCAGTACAGGGTTAGCACTTAAGGTATCGCCATCCGCGTCCGTATCATTCGCCAACACGGTTGTGCCATTCAATACGGTATCTTCCGCTGTTGTCCCTGCATCATCGGTTGCGACAGGCAAATCATTCGCCGCTGTTACGGTAATGGTAACGGTTGCAGTATCCGTGCCGCCTTTGCCATCGCTGATTTCGTAGGTGAACGTATCCGTGCCATTGAAGTTAGCATTCGGCGTGTAAGCGTAAGTGCCATCCGTATTAATCACTACCGTACCATTGGTTGGCGCGGCGGTTGGTGTGGTGTTAATGGTTAAGGTATCGCCATCCACATCCGCATCATTTGCCAACACGGTTGTACCATTCAACACGGTATCTTCGGTGGTGGTCGCGGCGTCATCCGCTGCGACTGGAACATCATTCACTGCTGTTACCGTAATGGTGACGACGGCAGTATCCGTGCCGCCTTTGCCATCACTAACTTCGTAGGTGAAAGTGTCTGTGCCATTGAAGTTGGCATTCGGCGTGTAAGTGTAAGTGCCATCCGCTTTCAGCACCAATGCGCCATTGGTCGGTGCAACAATCGGCGCGGTATTCACGGTTAGCGTGTCGCCGTCCAAATCGCTGTCGTTCGCCAACACGGTTGTGCCATTGAGTGGCGTGTCTTCGTTGGTGGTGGCGGTGTCATCCGTTGCCACTGGCGCGTCATTAGTTGCGACCACGGTAATGGTCACGACTGCCGTATCCGTGCCACCGTTACCATCGCTAACTTCGTAAGTGAAAGTATCCGTGCCACTGAAATTCGTATTCGGCGTGTAAGCGTAAGTGCCATCCGCATTCAATACCAGCGTGCCATTGCTCGGTGCAACGGTCGGCGCGGTATTTACGGTTAAGGTATCGACATCCAAATCGCTGTCATTCGCCAACACGGTTGTGCCATTCAGTACGGTGTCTTCTGGCGTTGTTGCCGCATCATCGGTGGCGACTGGCGCGTCATTCACTGGTGCAATGGTAATGGTTACAACAGCGGTATCTGTGCCACCTTTGCCATCGCTGATTTCGTAGGTAAAAGTATCCGTACCGTTGTAGTTCGCGGCTGGCGTGTAGGTGTAAGTCCCATCCGCATTAATCACCAGTGTACCGTGAGTGGGCGCAACCGTTGGTGTGGTGTTAATGGTTAAGGTATCGCCGTCCAAATCCGTGTCGTTACCCAGCAAGTTTGTGCCGTTGAGCACGCCATCTTCGCTGGTGGTAGCGGTGTCATCGTTGGCAAGCGGCGCATCATTGGCTGGAGCAATGGTAATGGTTACGACAGCGGTATCTTTACCGCCGTTGCCGTCGCTGATTTCATAGGTAAAGGAATCCGTACCACTGAAATTCGCATTCGGTGTGTAAGCGTAAGTGCCATCCGCATTCAAGACGACTGAGCCATTGGTCGGCAGAACCGTTGGTGTGGTGGTAACGCTCAGGGTATCGCCGTCAATATCGGTGTCATTCGCCAACACGGTTGTACCATTCAGCACGGTATCTTCCGTACCGCTGGCACTGTCATCGGTGGCAACTGGCACGTCATTCACTGGCGTGACGGTAATGGTGACGACTGCGGTATCGGTGCCACCTTTGCCATCGCTGATTTCGTAGGTAAAGGAATCCGTACCATTGAAGTTCGCGGTTGGTGTGTAGGTGTAAGTACCATCCGCATTCAACACCACCGTACCGTTAGTGGGTAACACGGTTGGCGTGGTGTTAATGGTTAAGGTATCGCCGTCGGCATCGCTGTCGTTACCCAACAAGTTCGCGCCATTGAGTACGCCATCTTCGGTAATGCTGGCGGTATCGTCGTTAGCAAGCGGCACGTCATTCACCGCCGCAATGGTAATGGTGACGACTGCCGTATCCATGCCACCTTTGCCATCGCTGACTTCGTAGGTAAAGGAATCCGTACCATTGAAGTTGGCATTCGGTGTGTAAGCGTAAGTGCCATCCGCATTCAAGACGACTGAGCCATTGGTCGGCAGAACCGTTGGTGTGGTGTTCACGGTCAGGGTATCGCCGTCGGCATCGGTGTCATTCGCCAACACGGTTGTACCATTCAGCACGGTATCTTCATTGGTGGTGGCGGTGTCATCGGTCGCAACTGGCGGATCGTTTTGTACGCCTACCGTAATGGTGACAGTGGCGGTCGCTTTACCACCGTTGCCGTCGCTGACTTCGTAGGTAAAGGTATCTGTACCATTGTAGTTGGCATTCGGCGTGTAAGTGTAAGTACCATCCGCATTCAACACCACCGTACCGTTAGTGGGTAACACGGTTGGCGTGGTATTCACCGTCAGCGTATCGCCATCCACATCGGAATCATTCGCCAACACCGTTGTGCCATTCAGCGGTTGATCTTCTTGCGTGGTGGCAGTGTCATTGTTCGCTACCGGAGCATCATTGCTAGGGGTAATGGTAATGGTGACAACTGCCGCATCCGTACCGCCTTTACCATCGCTGATTTCGTAGCTGAAGGTATCCGTACCGTTGTAATTCGCATTTGGTGTGTAAGTGTAAGTACCATCCGCGTTCAACACGACTGAACCGTGCGCGGGTAACACGGTTGGTGTGGTGTTAACGGTTAAAGTGTCGCCATCCACATCCGTATCATTGCTGAGTACGGTTGTGCCATTCAGCGCGGTATCTTCCGCCGTTGTGCCGGTGTCATCGCTGGCAACTGGCGCATCATTCGCTGCCGCCACGGTAATGCTCACGGTGGCAGTGGTTTTGCCGCCTTTGCCATCGGTTACTTCATAGGTGAAAGCGTCCGCGCCATTGAAGTCGGCGTTTGGTGTGTAAGTGTAAGTACCATCGCTATTAAGCACCAACGTGCCATTAGTGGGCGCAACGGTCGGCGTGGTGGTGACGGTCAGCGTGTCGCCATCGGGATCGCTATCATTGCTGAGTACGGTTGTGCCATTGAGTGGGGTATCTTCGGTAGCCGTCGCGCTGTCATTGGTCGCCACTGGCGCGTGATTAACCGCAGCAATGGTAATCGTAACCACGGCTGTATCCGTGCCGCCTTTGCCATCCTGCACTTCATAGGTGAAGGAATCCGTACCGCTGTAATTATTCGTCGGCGTGTAGGTGTAAGTACCATCTGCATTCAGCGTGAGTGTACCGTGGGTCGGGGCGGCAATCGGCGTGGTGTTAACGGTGAGGGTATCGCCATCCACATCCGTATCATTGCTAAGTACGGTTGTGCCATTCAGCGCGGTATTTTCACTAGTGCTGGCAGTATCGTCCATCGCGACGGGCGGATCATTGGTGGGGGTAACGGTAATCGTAACGACGGCGGTATCTTTGCCACCATTGCCATCGCTGATTTCGTAAGTGAAGGAATCCGTACCATTGAAGTCGGCATTTGGTGTGTAAGTGTAAGTGCCATCCGCTTTCAACACCACGCTGCCGTGGGTTGGCAGAACGGTTGGCGTGGTATTGATGGTGAGGGTATCGCCATCCAAATCGCTGTCATTCGCCAATACGGTTGTGCCGTTTAATGCAGTGTCTTCCGCCGTTGTGCCAGTATCATCCGTCGCTACTGGTGCATCGTTAGCGGGTGTGATGGTTAAGTTAACCACGGCGGTATCCGTGCCGCCATTACCATCGCTGATTTGATAGCTGAAAGTATCCGTGCCGTTGTAATTGGCATTGGGTGTGTAAGTGTAAGTACCGTTTGCATTCAACACCACGCTACCGTGGCTGGGCATGACCGTGGGTATGGTATTGACGGTTAACGTGTCGCCATCCACATCGGTATCATTGCTGAGCACGGTTGTGCCGTTTAATGCAGTATCTTCCGCCGTTGTCCCCGTGTCGTCGTTAGCAACGGGTGCATCATTCACCGGATTCACGGTAATGGTGACGGTTGCGGTAGCTGTACCGCCGCTACCGTCTGAAACTTCATAGGTGAAGGTGTCGGTACCGTTGAAATCCGCATTCGGCGTGTAAACATACGTGCCATTGGCATTCAACACCACGCTGCCGTGAGTGGGCAGGACGGTTGGTGTGGTATTAACGGTTAAGGTATCGCCGTCGGCATCCGTGTCATTACTCAATACCGTCGAGCCATTGAGCGGCGTGTCTTCATTGGTACTGCCCGTATCGTTCGTGGCAACTGGCGGATTGTTATTGGCTACCAGCAAGGTGGTTTGGTAAGCACGGTGCGCATACCACCAAGTATTAATGGTATTGGCATTACCATAACCCGTTGTGAAGTCAGCCGAGACGTAGTTCCACGTTTGGCGCGTAGTTGCACCGGTATCGGTATTGGTCAGTGTGGTGGTCGCAGCCCCGGACGGTTGGGTGATATTGCTATCATCCCAGAACAAGAGGTTTGGCCCAGTCAAGCCACCCGTAGTTTGTGTATAAACGTGGAAGCCGTTGTCCAAACCTTCTACGTCATACGCGGTAAAGTGGGTTTCACCTTGGGTATAAGATAACAGCGTTGCAATAGGGAACTGGGCTTTAGTGACTTTATTACCTGCCCCGTCTTTGCCATCCCACGCGATTTGGTTCACGCCCGCGACTAAGGTGGCAAAGATACGCCGATCCACACCAGTGGTATAAACGCCATCGTTATTAATGTCTAACACGATTTCGGCATTACCGGGTTGCGTCACTTCAACCGTAATGGTGGTGTTGTTAATGTTATCAATTTTTAGTGGTAGGTTTTGTAACTGCCCTTCAACACCGAGTGGGTAAATATTCGGGTCAGGTTGGCTCAGGAAGATTTGGTGTTTAGGGGTGGTTTTATTGGCATTCATGACCGACTTACGGTCGGTATCTTTTGCCCCTGTTGTGCCTGTCCCCGTGTCATTGAATGAAAACTGCCCTTGCAGGGGGCGCAAACCTGAGCCATTAAAGTCGACTTTGGTGACGAAGTGATTGCTGTCATAAGCATACAATGCGCCGTCGAAGGATTCCGCAAACGGGTTCGCCGCATAGGTCGTGGGATTAGCTGCCCGCACACCCCAGTTTTTCGACCATACCCGCCCATCAATCGCTTGCGGGGACGTTTTGGTGGCAACCGTAAAGTCGAACCAGCGGATACTCATGTTATTTTCGGTATATGAGAAACCACTATCGACATAGTTATAACTGCCGACTGTTCCCGCATTATTGTCTAAGTCGAACTCGATGTAGTAATCGCCCGCACCTTTGCCTGCTGTGGCGGGGTCGAATGTCCAAATGCCGCTGGCGTTGTAACCACTAGCATTAACCGTATTAGGGCCAGCCGCTGCGGTGGCGTGTGAGCTTAAGTTAACCGCATTACCGGTTGCACCACCGACCGCATAAGGTCCGTGAACCACTGTGCCATCCGGCGCAACGATACGGAAATAATAGGTAACGTTGGCAGTGCCGCCGATGCCGCGTTCGAGTTCAGACAAACCAATGTGAATCTGTTCGGTGGCTGGGTCATTAATGTGGATGTATAAACGGTTATCGGCTGGTTGCCCGTAACCTGCAAAGGGGTAGACGGTTGCAGAACCACTGCCTGTTTCTACCACGCCGAGCGCGGAATAGTCGCTAGCATCTGGACTCCATTGTTTTGTCCCTTCCGCAAAAGCTGGGGCAACTAAGGCGGAGGTCAAGGCAATACCGAGTGCGGCGCGGACACTCCAAGCCAGCGCGGAAGGACGTGCCCTCATGAGTTTGGGTGCTGTTAGTTGTTGTAATTGGCGAGCGCGTGAATGGGGTTGTGCTGACGGATGTTTTGAATCCTTCATCTTGGGGAACCTCAGATTGTTTTATTGTTATTAATGTTTTATTTAAATATTAAGCAAATCTGGTTGCACTTCGTTGGTGCATATTAACTAGGCAATCATTGACTTAAATCTGTTGATTGTCAATAAAAAACAGATTAATGGAATGTCGTAACGTGCGGTTTATCTAGTGTTTGTTTTTTGTTCTGATGATCATTGTGGATAACGGAATGATCATCAGAGTTTTTGTGGGAAATTCATAAAATAATCGTGATTGTTTAATAAAAAATGTCGGTATTTTAATGGGTATTACAGCTTTTTCGCTTATTGCCGCGCTGTGTTATGATGCGCACATTCTGGATTAAATAAACAAACCTATGTCTGTGAATCCTTTGGAAAATGCTGCACAACCTAAACCACGGCGTTGGTTACGCTGGTTGTTAGACATTGTGATGATTACATTGCTGATTGTGGGGTTTCGTTTGTGGCAACATCATGGTTTATTGGATGGTGCTGCACCAACTTTTGCCTACCCCGCATTGAATGGGCAAACCATTGATCTGCAAGCTTACCGTGGTAAACCTGTGCTGCTCCATTTTTGGGCGACATGGTGTCCGATGTGTCATTTGGAGCAAGACAGTATTTCTGTTTTGCATCAAGACCAACAGTGGCAAGTGCTGACGGTCGCGTTTCAATCCGGCAAAGCGGATGATGTACGGCGTTACGTGGAACGTGAAAACTTACGCGATTGGATAATTATTGCGGACGAAGATGGGAAATTATCCAATCAATACGGTATTCAAGTCGTACCGACCACTTATGTATTGGATGCTAAAGGTAATATCCGATTCCGCGAAGTGGGTTTAACCTCCAGTTGGGGTTTACGCATTCGCTTGTGGTTAACGGCTTGGCTTTATCCTTAAAAATATTGGATTTTAATAAAGGGATAAAGCACGAACTAATAATACGCCGCCTAATACCACGACCAATAAACCGGCAAAATGTTTGATGTTACGATTACGGGTTAAGGTCGCTAATTTTGCCGCCGCCGCGCCCATCAGTAATAAATTGGGTAATGTGCCTAAACCAAATGCCAGCATTAATAACGCGCCTTTGGTTGCACTGCCTGCGGATAATGTCCAAATTAACACGCTATAAACCAAACCGCAGGGCAACCAACCCCAGACGAATCCGAGTGGTAAGGCTTTCGCGGGGGAATCCACGGGCATAAAACGTCGCCCGAAAGGTTCGATGTGTTTCCACACGATACGCCCCGCTTTTTCGACTTTTGCTACCCCCGACCAAATACCGGCTAAATACAAACCCAATGCCATCATGAACACTGCGGCAAAGATTTGCAGGGTATGACGGAGTGCCTCAATGCCTGCTAAGGATAAGAATGCTGCACCGAGTCCGCCTGCTAGTGCACCAGCGGTGACATAACCAGCGATTCGCCCGCTGTTGTACGCCAGTAATAATGGCAATAAGCGCAAACCGCGTTGCGCAGGTGGTAGGCTAAACGTTAATGCGCTAACAATGCCGCCGCACATGCCTAAACAATGCACACCACCCAACAGTCCGACTAAAAAGGCGGCAAGGTAATCGGATTGTGCCAGCAACGGGCTTAGGTGTTGTAAACCATCCATCAATTCAGTATCTGCCGTGCATGGTAGTGTTCGCCATCAAAACCAGAGAAAAAATTCTCCAGTAACGGGTGTTCTACCGGTTCATCGGAGCGATCCACTTCCAAGTTACGTTCAGCCACGTAAGCAATGCGCCCGTCTTGGTCAATTAAAACGTGATACCACGGCTCATCTTTGCTACTCGTATTGTTCGCCCCGACGTTTTTGTCAAACCATTCTTCTGTGCCTTGAAAACCCGCATCCACGTCAAAAATCACACCACGATAATTAAATAGGCGATGATGGATCACCTGACCAATGCCAAAATTGGCAATTTTTTCTTCAGTCATGCATCATTCCTCTGCTGTTGTACGCATAATCTTCCTCTATCCGAATATGCGGTCAATCCACTGGAATATCAAGATGGCATATCACCATCGCTACCGGATTCACGCCAGCGTAGTTGCTTTTTGGCGTGCTTTAATGATTTGACGAGTCACACGGATTGCACCGCGTCGTCGTGCCCGCAATTGCTCTTTAATCTGTATGCCTTGGAAACCGTCACGAATAATGGCTTGCACATCCACTGCCAAACACGCGGCTAATAATTCGCGGTAAAACTCCACCTGCGGGTAAGCACGATCTTCAAAACCTAAACGTCCGCGCGAATCCGCTTCGCAGGCTAATAACAATTGGTGAAAACGTTCGGGTTTGCGGAATGCATCCGTGCTTTCAAACACGCGCAAAAGGGTTTTCGGCAATAATTCAAACGCTTTGTGAATGTGCGTGTGATAGGCGGCAACGTGTTCCGCCAATTCTCGAAAGCGATTCGGAATGCGCAAGCGTTCGCATAATTCGCTAACTAAGCGGCGGCTGACGGCTTCATGCCCAAAGTGACTGGGTAGAATATCGGCAGGCGTTAAACCTTTACCCAAATCGTGGGTGAGCGCGGCAAACCGGACTTCGGGGTCAGGGCTGAGTTTCACGGCTTGTTGCAAAACCATTAGCGTGTGAATGCCGCAGTCGATTTCTGGGTGATGTTTCGCGGGTTGTGGCACGCCAAACAAGCGGTCAATTTCGGGAAACAGCACGGCTAACGCGCCGCAATCGCGCAATACTTGGATAAAATATTCGGGGGCGGGTTCAGCCAAGGCGCGAACCATTTCCTGCCAAACCCGTTCGGGAACAAGTGCATCCACTTCACCCGCTGTCACCATGTCGCGCATGAGTTGCAGGGTTTCGCTGGCAACCGTAAAGCCAAAAGGGGCGAAACGCGCGGCAAAGCGTGCGACGCGCAAAATTCTTACGGGGTCTTCAGCAAAGGCGGGCGAAACGTGGCGCAATAAACGTGCTTGTAAATCAGCCTGCCCGTGGTACGGGTCGATGATATTGCCGTCTGCGTCTTGTGCCATTGCATTAATGGTCAAGTCGCGGCGGGCAAGATCATCCGTCAAACTGACATCCGCCGATGCTTGAAACTGAAAGCCGTGATAGCCTGCTGCCGTTTTGCGTTCCGTGCGGGCAAGTGCGTATTCTTCACTCGTTTGCGGATGAAGAAATACCGGAAAGTCATTTCCCACGGGTCTAAAACCGCGTTGCAATAAATCGGCGGGATTTGCACCCACTACCACCCAATCGCGATCTTTTTGGGGAAAGCCTAATAAGTGGTCGCGTACCGCGCCACCCACTAAATAAATTTCAAAGTTTGCCATGTGTTTATTATGAGCTTAGTCTGGGGGACTGCCTAGTTATCTGATTAGAAAATTGACCTTTTGAGTAAAGTATGGTGTTATGCTTAGCTTGGAGAGGTTGCTCATAAACGCTTGCAAAATAAACAATTTGTTGCGTATGTCGGCAAAAAATTTGAGTTTAGGAGTTCGCACGAATGGCTCACATTGTAATTCTAGGTGCTGGAACAGGCGGAATGCCTGCCGCCTACGAAATGAGAGAAACGCTCGGTAAAGAGCATGATATTACCGTTATTAATGAGCGAGATTATTTCCAATTCGTTCCGTCCAATCCGTGGGTGGCGGTGGGGTGGCGTAATCGCGCTGATATTACCTTTCAAGTCGAAAAATACCTCAATGCCAAAGGTATCCAATTTATTGCGGCGCGTTGTGAGAAAATTGATACCGTTAATAATACCTTAGCATTGAGCGACGGGCAGACGGTTAAATACGATTACCTCGTGATTGCGACTGGCCCCAAACTGTTCTTTGACGAAGTGCAAGGCTCAGGGCCGCACGGCGGTCATACGCATTCGATTTGCAGCATCGATCACGCGGAACTGGCGTATGAAGCCTATCAAAAACTGCTGGAAAAAGGTTCTGGTCACATTGTGATTGGCGCAATGCCATTTGCCAGTTGCTTTGGTCCGGCGTATGAATTTGCCTTTATTGTGGATGCGGATTTACGCAAGCGCGGCATTCGCAATAAATACAAAATGACTTATGTATCATCCGAACCGTATGTTGGGCATTTGGGGTTGGGTGGCGTGGGTGATTCCAAAGGTATGATGGAATCTGAATTCCGCAATCATCACATTAATGCGATTGTGAATGCGAAAACCACGAAAGTAGAAGCCGGTAAGTTATTCACGACGGAATTAACGCCGAAAGGTGAAGTGGAAAAAGAGCACGAAATTGACTTCGATTTCGCGATGATGTTGCCTGCGTTCAAAGGTGTGGATGCGGTTGCGGCAGTGGAAGGTTTGTGCAATCCACGCGGTTTTGTGATTGTGGATGAATTGCATCGCAGCCCTAAATACAAGAATATTTACTCAGCCGGTGTGTGCATTGCCATTCCGCCCGTAGAAGCCACCCCTGTGCCAACGGGTGCGCCGAAAACGGGTTACATGATTGAGTCAATGGTGTCATCGTTAGTGCGCAATATTGCGGATGAGTTAGACGGTAAAGAGCCGCAAACCAAAGCAACGTGGAATGCATTATGCTTAGCAGACATGGGTGACACGGGTGCTGCATTCGTGGCATTACCGCAGTTACCGCCGCGTAATGTGGCTTGGTTCAAAAAAGGCGTGTGGGTACACATGGCGAAAATTGCGTTCGAGAAGTACTTTATCCGTAAAATGAAAAAAGGCACTTCCGAACCATTCTATGAAAAATCCATTCTGAAGATGTTGGGCATTACCCGCATTTCTGAGTAAAGAACTGACGAGGAGTCAGGGGCAAGTTAATGGGAGGGGTTTGAAACAGTTACCATAAAACCTACGTAAACCTATCCAATATTATCCATTTTGGATAGGTTTTAAAAAGCGTTGCCGTTTGTCAGTCAATAACAGCAGTAAAAACACCGCCGATTAGACAAGTATCACGCTGTACAGCATCCTTTTCACCATGATCATCAGCCATAAAATCCGCCTCAATCCAAGCAGCAAACAAGCGACTTACCTTGCGAAAGCCGCTGGCACGGCGCGGTTTGCCTATAACTGGGCATTGGCAGAATGGCAAACCCAATACGCCGCGTGGAAGGATGACAACACCCAGCCCAAACCCAACCAAATGAGCTTACGCCGCCAGCTAAACGCCATCAAACGCGAACAATTCCCGTGGATGCTGGCAGTCACTAAAAACGCCCCGCAAATGGCGATTATC